>NZ_JADOUS010000007.1:0-244109 GCF_015752045.1 Arthrobacter sp. CAN_A2 | reverse complement strand
TTGGTGGAGAACTGGATGCGGTAGCGCGGTGCATTGTTCCAGGCGTTCCAGGCGAGTTTGATCCCGAATTCGCTCTGCTCGGTGAACTTCAGGCCCGTCGGTGCCGGCGAATCGGTCTTGGTGCCCACCTTGATAATGGCCGAGTACGGGCTAAGCGCAGTCGAGTTGTCGGAGTCGAGCGCTCTGACACGGAAATAGTACGTAGTGTCCTTCGTCAGTCCGGTGATGGTGGCGCTAGTCGTGCCGTACCGGTAGTAAAGGGACCCGGACATGTCGGCCTTGGTGGAGAACTGGATGCGGTAGCGCGGCGCATTGCTCCAGGCGTTCCACGTCAACTTCACACTCGTGAGTTCTTGAGAGGGCGAGGCGAGCCCGGAAGGAGCTGCGTCAGAAGCCAGGACGACTGCGGGAGCCGAAACCACGGTTGCTGCAGCGGCGCTCTGAGCGCCCGCGATGAGCATAAGAATGAGCAACGCTGACACGAAGCGGGCAGCTCTCGTTAGGACCGTACCGATTGAGAAGGGGCTTTTCATGATTCCTCGAGGGCTAGGTATTCCAGAGGTACGCCAGATGAGGCGCGAAGAGGCGAGCAGGAGCTGGGAGAGAAGGAGCAGCACTGTCCGACGTCCCGCCACCCCACGGACGGTTTCAGCAGCCGCAATAAATTGATGTCGCGGAACGCACTGTCTCCACATCCGCTTCGGGCGTGGCTTGCGACGTCGCCACGCCACCACGCAACGTGGAGGTCACTGGCGATGCGTCGTGGAGAAGAACAGGCTCGAACGGCCGCACGGCGTTATGGAGCGTATGCATAATGAGACCTCGCAAAACGAATGTGCCCCCAGCGGGCATGACGCGATCATGGCACTCTATCGCCGGCCGGCTCCTTGAACTGCGACAAAGTTGCCCCAATACTGCGCCCCTACTGGAGAGCCCGCTGAGCTTTGCTTCAGGGGCGTAGTGTGCGTTGACGAAGCAACAATGTCGAAGTTGGCGTTGCCCAGACAGGATTAACTTCTCGGTTCGTCTCAACGACAAGTGCTGGAGGAGCACAATCGTGGAGGTACGTAGTAGTTCACGAGTGGTGACTTCGACGATGGATTGCTAGGGGAGGAACTGGAGCGGCTCCCGCAACGGGGCTTTAGAGAACCACATAGTGCCTCCCGGAAGAGGGCCGTCGCATGCCACGGAGGCTATGGAGGGTCTTGAGTTCAACGAGACCGTACTGCATAGCCTGATGCCGGAATCAGCCTCCGGTCGTTGGCGAAACAGTCAACTCGACATCGATCGTCCGTACATCGGTCGCTAATGGCTGCTTTGCAACATCACGCAAACTCAGGTCGAGCGAGAGCGCTTTCAACCGAAGCCAGCGGTAGCAGCGGGGGCCGTACATATTGTGTGTAGCACGCCAATTGGTGAGATGCCTTTTACCCGACAAGCTAGTGCTGGCCGCAATCAGCGAGCGCTCGGGAATCAAGCATCCACGGTGTACCCACTGGAGCCCGCAGATCATAAGCCCGGCAAGTCCCATCAACTACGCTTCGTATCCTACCAACGCCTTCCGTGGCCTGGCATGGAGAAACAAACGAGATCTGCCATCTCTAATTGTCGATTCTACGTACCGGGTGAGAAACGGTGGAATTACACGGATGCAGTGTTCAGGCTTTTGCACGCTTGAATGAGTGCGGAGGTGGAACAAAGCTAGCTCAGATTATCGTCCTCAAACCGGGGTAAGGCCGTTCATTCAGGAGAAACTGATTCATCAACATCGTCGCTAAATGTAGAGTCATCGGGCTCACATCCGGATGATCATTTATTGCTGGATTGATCGAGTTGTAGAATGCTAATCGATGCCCGATGCGATTCACCAATGTTTTCATTATCGCCGAATGCTGCGGCGACCTCTCCGAGAAGATGACTGATCCTTCGGCTTCACCAGTGAATTTCGTGTCGGAATATCTCAACTTATGCGAAATCAACTGTGCAAAAACCTGATCTTTAGATTCTCTGAAGATCCCACCCAACGTAAAGTGGGAGTCCCTGTATGCTTCGACATAGTATTCATCTGAAACGATCGGATCTACTGAAACAAACTTATACCCCCCGGTGATGCCGTGAAATAAAGCTGCTGTACCACCCTTCGAGGCCCCGTAGAGAACAATGTTGCAATTCGGAATGTTGTGCTCAATAGCGATTTCACTGAGTAAGCGTTGTATCCGCAACGTATTGTTAGGATTCCTGTGCGTGTTCAGATAAAACGCTCCTACTACCCCTCCAATATCAGCTATACGCAAGACGCCTGTGTCCTGGGGAATGTATTTTTGAGCCGACTTGAAGTTCTGCTCAAAGTAGCGCATCATGCTGCTGTTGTAGATGCTGGTACTCATGGAGGAGAAGATAACCAGCAGCTTTGGAATCGGCGTGGAACACAATGGACTAGTGTACGAGTAAACCAAACCTTCGGAGCTGACGGAAAAATCCCCTTGCTTTACACGGTGCCACAAGTCTCCAATAGCGTGATCTTTGACCAACCGTGTTTCCTTTTCGGTCTTGCGGTATACGTAGAAGCCTGCCATTGAGCAACGCACAAGAATCTCTTTTGCATCCTCGGAACGACGAGCGATTTCCAGGATCGACTCGCCTTCGACGCCTATAGACCCATGGGATACTTCTACATACTTCGCTGCTTCGGGTGTCTTATCCAACTCCTCAAGCGTCTCTGAGAGCGGAGCGCTGAGGCTCAGTTTCAAATCGGTCACTTGTCCCCTCCAAGAATAGTCGAAAGGGTTATCTCGCGAAGTGTCTGAAGAGCTTCGACTTCATATGAGGAGTAATCGAACGGGCGAAACTTCGGCCAGTCTTCAATGAAACTCGACATGCCATCGGTGAGACCGTCTTTCGAGTTTTCTACAAGGAGCCCGAATCCACCTTGTAAGATGCTGCGCGGACCGACAACGTCTGTGGAAATCACTGGTACTTGCAAAATAAGCGCTTCGAGCACCGCTATGCCTTGGCCCTCATAGTTCGAAGAAAATACGAAGCAGTCACTTCGTTGGACGATGGGAAATGGGTTGAGTCGAAGGCCCGCGAGGAGAACCGTCGTCGTCAGTCCAAGCTGATCGATCTGCCTCTTCAGGCGGTTCTCTAGAGGTCCGTCTCCGAGGATGATGAGTTTGACCTGCGGATACTCTCGCGAAAGCGCGGCAAAACTGTCGAGCAGTTTCGCATGGTCTTTCTCGGGGGAGAGTCGCCCGGCTGTAACGAAGAGGGTTGAGCAGTCGCCGATCCACTCCTCGATATCATCTGGTACTGGCTCCTGCGCCAGCCGAGTGGTCTCGTCGGCGTTTACGAGATTATTGCTGTGGCGGAATTTGTGCGGATCGAGTCCGAAGCGATCCGATAGTTTCTCTCTATTCTCTTGAGAAACGCTTTCAGTGACAGAGATGAGCGCGTCGAAGCCGGAGTAGAGGCGAAACATTGACTCGAGGTATCGAAAACGGTGCAACCATTCGTTGTGCATGTCGTTATGCAAAAAGATAGACTTAGTGGCGGATTGCGATGGGGCGGATGCAAAGAGTGCCGCCCAGAAGCGGGCGTATCCCTCGAAGCAAACCACGGCATCGAAATGGGCCGTGCCGTACATACGCCGGAATTCGCGCGCGAAGGCAGCATGATAGACGTTCCACTGCTCCTCCGTCTGCAGGTTGCCTTGAGCGTTAAACTTATCGACAATCCAACGCTCCTCGGCTCCGAGCAAGTGTCCCCCTACGCGGGGAAGAACCCGCACGTGCGCAGGATTCTGTTCAAATTTTTCTATTCTTCGCTCATCCGTCGAGATTGCAGATGGCTCGATTGCTACAAAGACCTGTATATCCCTTGGGTCGAGGTGTGAGGTCAGATTGAGATAGGAAGACGTTATTCCGTTGGGAATAAATGAGCCCTGGTAGATCAACATGGTCTGTCGCCCGTCATTAATCCGGGGCATCAACCATTCAGTTGAATCAAAGAAAAAGAACTGCACCGCTCGTTCCGACGATTCACCGCATTCGAGTCCGACAAATTCGTCAGCAATTCGATCCCCGCTGGTGCGGGATGTAAGTGCGCGGCCCAGCGCCGCCTTCAGTTCGATGTCGTTCCGACAAAGCTCTCCGGGCAGCGCCGCAATGTCTAGACACAAGCCTCGTGCCTCGCTGTACTCCTCAAGATCGTGGGCGTAGTACAGGATCGGGCGTCCGGTGGCCATAAAGTCGAACGCAACACTGGAGTAGTCGGTTATCAGAACATCGATGATCGCAAGAAGGTCGTTAGTATCAATGTCGGCCGGAATGAGATGCGCCGCAATGCCAGCTTGATCGAGTAGCGCTTCGGTGACGGGATGCCCGCGGAACAACAGGTGGGCTCCGGAGGAGGCCATCATGCGAAGGTCCGATATCAGTCGGT
The DNA here is from genome assembly GCF_015752045.1 of Arthrobacter sp. CAN_A2. Classification (NCBI taxonomy): domain Bacteria; kingdom Bacillati; phylum Actinomycetota; class Actinomycetes; order Micrococcales; family Micrococcaceae; genus Arthrobacter; species Arthrobacter sp. CAN_A2. The sequence goes on along the minus strand of NZ_JADOUS010000007.1, from coordinate 239,669 downwards.
CGTTGTCCAGTTTCCGGTCGGCAAGTGACCCGCGCCAGGTGGGTGCGTATAGAACGACCTTCTGCGCAGGATTCAGTCCGAGCCTTCGGCGAAGCCGCATGCGCGATTCGTCTGGCGAGTTCACGGTCGCGTCGATTCGAGGATAGCCCGTGACGGCTACGTGACCATCAAACAGTTCGGAGATCTCGTACTTGTCGAGGAGTATCTGAGCGGTGAACTCGTTTGGCGCCAGGAGATGGGTGGTGTGGAGGAAGTTCCGGGTGGCATTCCGGTAGTCCATGAACCCGTCCTTGATGTCACGCCCTAGGGTCTTCATTGGGGTTCCGTGCCACGTATTAAGGTATTTCTGTTCGGGACGGCGAGTGAAATAGGGGGGGAACGTGTTGTTGTTTATGAGGTGACCAGCCGAGGCCAAGTAACGCAGGTACAGGTCGCTGTCGCGCGCAGCAAAGACCACGTTCGGCAAGCCGCGGAGTTCTTCCGGGATCCTCGCACGGTGATTGACGACCCAGACATGGGTCTTGTCTTTGAACCGGTAGTCGTGGAGGACAGCCCGAAATATATTGAGCGGGTTACAGCCGACTGAATTGCCTTGGCTGCTCTCATAGAGGATGACGTCCTCTTGGATCGAAAGTGTCTCCAGGTACTCTACGTAGATCATGGACTGCCGCGTCGAAGAGTCCTTCAGATAGGGTGCGGTGTTGACTCCGTGCGGCCGCTTTAAGAGGCGGGTCTCACGCAGGGCGGCTGTTGCGTCTTCGAAGCGGCCGATCCGCCAGAGTGATGCCCCGAGGGAGAAATACAGTTGAGGCTGGTGTTTTTCCGATCGCTGCGTTGCCGCCCAATATGCTTTAACTGCGGTTTCCTGGTCTCCCTGCGACTCCGCGAACCGGGCCAGCAGGACGCATTGCTCCCATGTCTGCGCGCATAGCGCGGTGCGCAGTCCGTCCGACAGGACACCGCTGACGTAGGCATTCACCGCGAACGCTGGATCCTGCTGCGCTGGCTCCGGGACGGCTCTCGCACCTAGGAAGGCCAGGCAGGCCTCCTCGAATCGATCCGCCTGGGTCAGGACGCAGCCGAGCCTGTAGGACCAATATTCGTTAGGTGCTGCTGAGAGGGAGAGGGCGTACGTGTATGCATCCGCAGAAGTGGACCAGCTACCGCTTCGTTCGAGTGAGAAGCCCAGCCGATAGTGCCACTGCGCCTGCGACGGATCGAGGGCTATAGCCGTCCTGATTGCACCAGCTCCACCTTGCCAGTCGTAGCAGCGCTGCAGGGCGAAGCCCCAGTGATAGGCAAGTTCCGCGTCAGCCGGGTTGTGGCGAAAGGCTGCTTCGTAATGTGTGGCAGCGAGCCGCCACTGTCCCTTCTTCTGGAAGAACACTCCGATTCCGAACCGCGAGGATTGCAGTTCCTTGTCGGCCGCGATCGCCTGTTCAAAGTGCCGTTCCACAACGTGGTCCGAGCCTGCCAGATGGTGTGCCCAGCCTGCCTGGAAGTGAAGCTGCGCGTTCTCCGGGACCAGACGCGCGGCGGCCGCATAGTTTTCAGCCGCCTCTGCGTGGCGATTCATGAAGAACAACGCGTCGGCGAGTGCAGTGAGCCACTCGGAGTCCTTATTGAAGAAGGGTTTGCCAGCCGTGAGAACATCAATTTCCTGCCACTTCGGGGCCTTCCGCTCCTTGAGGAGGAGCCGACGCTCGGCGAAGACTGCTTGCGATTCAGCTAGCTCGGCTCTTTCTGCCGCTAGCTGTCGATCAGCCTCGGCAGCGACGGAAGCGAGTCGGTGCTGCCAACGATCGTGGTCCGGTTGGAGGCGGAGGGCTTCGGCATAGTGCTCCCGTGCAACCGTGAAAAGTCCTTGCTTCTCCCGTACATAGCCCAGTCGGTAGTGCCACCGAGGTACCGACGGATCAAGTTCCAGCGCCGCCGTGACATGCCGGGCAGAACCCTCCAGATTTCCTAAATGGAACTGCGCGTGCCCCAGCTCGAAGTGGTCCTCCGGTGAAATATCGACGCCAAGGGACAGGTGGGCCGCCAGTGCGTTCGCGATGGCCACCCAGTCACGTTCGCCTTCCGTCCGGTGGATGGCGTTGTGACGGGTTGTCCCGTTTGTCATGAAACTCCTCGTGAGTCAGCGCGATCGAGGGAGTCCGATCGGCCTGATTTCCAATGTGAACGGGTCTGGTACTAGGGAGCGATTTACGTGCGGAGTGCCTCGCGCACGGCACCGACCGGAAGCGCGTCAACCACTCGCTGCGTCGCGGAGCCGTCGCACATCGGCGCGTACGTCTCCACGAACTTTTTGTACCGGTCGGCGTATCGCATCCTGATGGACGGCAGGGACTGGATGGCGTTGACGACCTCGGGTGTCGTCATGAGCAGCGGCCCCGGAGCCTGCTCCTCGAGATCGAAGTAGAAGCCACGCGTGGAATCGCGATACTGCGCGATGTCCGGGGTCAGGAAGATGATCGGCTTGCCGGTCACGCAGAAGTCGAACATCACCGATGAGTAGTCGTTGATGAGGACGTCCGCAGCGAGGTAGAGATCGTTCACCTCAGGATACTCGGTGACATCGATGACGAAGCGGTTGCCGGCGGTTTGGCGCTGACTGGCAATGTTGTGGTGGCCGCGCAGCAGGATGACGTAGTCGTCACCCAGCTGTTTCTGAGCGGCCTCAAAATCAAGGTAGGTGACCAGCTCATACTGCTTCGACGTGTTCTTGGCGTCGTCGCGCCAGGTCGGTGCGTACAGGATGGCCTTCTTGTCCGCGCCGATCCCGAGGAGGTCGCGGACGGCGGAGCGGCGAGCATCGGCATCGGCCGTCTTGAGGGAATCGTTGCGCGGATAGCCCTCGGCGATGACGGGTCCGGTGAAGCCGAAGCAGGTAGCAAGCACGTCGGCCGCATAGGGATTCTGTGCGAGGAGGGCATCCCAGTAGCCGGCCTCCCGATGCATGAGATTCCAGTAGGAGAGCGAGAAGTTGGTTCGTGCGACGTCGTTTCCCAGCTTCTTCAGCGGTGTGCCGTGCCAGGTCTGGATGTACGTCTGACCCTCCCGCTTCCGGAAGTAGAAGGGGAAATTATTGTTGTTGACAAGCAGTCTCGCCTCGGCCAGCAGTTCGTACCAGAGTCGTGAACCGATCAGGACAGGCTGCGCGCCGTCCGGCACGGTCACCGAATAGTCGGCGATGGCCCAGTACATGTCACTGGTGACCCCGCGACGCTGGAACTCCTCGAAGATGCGGCGGGTGCTGTCAGTGGCCCGTCGCCCTCCGAAGCACATGAACAGGACAGCATCGCGCAACGGCAGATCGGCCTGGCTGACGGCGTCGCGCAGCGATTGCTGATTGAACCGTCCAAGCTCCTCGGGCGCAAGGGGCGGCCGGAAATGGACGGTCAGCGCTCCTGCCACGGCTGTCCTGCTCAAGCCGACCTCGAGGCCATCGCGAAGCTCGCGCGATGGCATGGTGCCCTGCATAGCCGGGGCGGCTGGAATCCAGTACCCCGCGTCGTCCTCGGACTTCTGCGGGATATAGCGAACGCTGTACGCGCCGGCTTCGGGCACGATTTCCTGGCCGCTCCACGGAGTGGACATCAGCGGAAAACGGACGACGAAGCGATTGCTGCCCTGATTCCGCGTCACATTCAGGGACACCTGGTCCGCGTCGATGACCGATTTGCCACTTGAGAGGACAAGACGAGGCGCGTGGATACTCGTGAAGTCGGCTGTTCCCTCGAGAGTGAGGTACCGGCCGTCGTCGGACACGATCACGCTATCCGCTTCGACGCGGTACCGGCGCTCCTCGAGGGCAAGAAAGCCGTAGCCGGTGAGTTTGAGGCGCAGACGACGGGTCCGGTCGACCTGATCCTCGAAGGCCAAGCTGTCGGGGCGCCACGCGATCGGCTGGGGCGTCTTGAACCCGCTGTCCAGTCGCAGGTCCCACTGGTGCTCCACTCGGGGGGAGGCTTCGGCCAACAGGCGTGGAACGACGACGCGGTAGTCCGCGACATTGCCCCGGACGTCCACGCAGACAGCTGTCTTCCTGATGGCCAACTTCGTGCATTCGACGGTGATCTTTGACGCCAGGGGAGCCGAGTGGGCCTCCACCGTGATGGTCAGGGTGCGCCCCTCGAGGGCGACGCTCGTTGCCGAATACATCGGCGCGACCCGCACCAGCGTCAATCCGGTCCCAGGTTTGAATTCGACAGCGACCCGGCACTCACCATCGATGGGAGAAATGGGCACCGACCCTGCAGCCCCTGTCATCTCCCGGCGGGTCATGGGCGATTCCAGGACGCGGTCATAGGCCGTCAGCCGCAGCTTGACCCACCATGATGATGCCGTTGCGTCATCGGCGAGCAGCATCGACGGATCGATGCGGGCCGAGAAGCCGCTGTCCGCGTAACTCGTCCAGTTGTCATTGGCGTCCCAGTCGATACGGGGATCCCGGTGCCGCTCGACGACGAGCGTGCGAACCTCGGCGCCGTTCGGGTCCATGACGACAGCCTCGATGCTCAGCGCCGCGTTCATCGGATCAATCGACGGGATGTAGGCATGCCCGGTGATCTCGAGGCTGCCATCGACGTTCCACGCTAGTTCGGTGATCTTGCTTGTGACTCTGAGATCCACGTCCTGGCAGGCGAGCAGTTCCTTCGCCGGTTGCCTTGCCAGCTCAGGCAGGTACGGCGGTTGAGCCAGGAGCATCCCGTCGTCGGACGTCGTGGCGAAAGTCGATCCGAGGTCGCTGCGCGAATCGCAAATGGCAACGACATCGGCGCGGTTGTCGTCGAGCACCGCCGCGAGGATGAGCCGATTGTGCAGGCGGATATCGTGCCAGGCGATCGGTCCGAGTGCAGCCAATGCCTGTGCGCCGCGGACCAGGAGGGACCAGTGGGCGTCATCCGTGCGGGGCACGACCTCGTAGAACGGGAAGAGATCCTCACCGAGCAGACGCGTGAGCAGTCGCCCCATCAGTTCCGGTGAAGAGCTGACGGAATCGGCGGTCAGGACCCGGGTCGTCCGACGGAGGTATTCGTCGAGGATCGCCGTGCTGCACAGCTGTTCACGGGTCAGTGTGTCACCACCGCGGTCACCGACGACGTCGCTGACCTTGCGGGGGATCAGGTCGATGTTCTCTGCTCGCCGGTAGGCGGTTCGTACAACCTCGGCCTGCCAGAGCTCGCCGTCTAATTCGATTCCAGCGAGCTCCTCGAGCCAGAAGGACCTCGTGAAGACTTTGTTGCTGAGGTACAGGTCGCCGGCGAGGCCCGGTGAGTGTTCGAGCGTCGTGGTCAGGTTCTCGGTACCGAGGACGGCGCTCTGTGCCGCCGGGGTGACGAATTTCGTACCTTTGCGCACCCCGACCGTTCCGACCGCCAGATCCGACCGGCTGGCTTTGAGGGACTTGATAGCCGCATCCATTGCACCCGGAGCGAGAACATCTCCGGCGCTCAGGGACATCACCCACCGGGTTGTCGCTCCTTCCACCGCCAGCAGGCGGGCAGCCGGAGCTGAGAGTCCTGCGGAGGCCTGGAAGGTGACCCGGCCATCGCGCTTCGTGTACGTAGCGGTCATGCCGGCGATGGCATCGTCGCCCGTGGTGTCCACGACCACGACTGCCAGAGGCGCGAACTTCTGGCGGAGGATGCTCTGAAGCGTGCCGGCCAGATCTTGCGCCGCATCCGAGACGACGACACTGATCGCGATGACTGGCTTTTGTGCCGGTACGGCAGGGCGTGCGTTCCCTGACGAGAGCGTCGATACCCGGCGCTCGACCTTGGCCACATCAGCCGGATGGATGGCCTGCCGCAACTTCGTGCGTTGTTCAGCCGGCAGCTTCTGCCATGCGGTGCGCAGTTGCCGTTCGGCCACCCGACGGATGCCGGATACTGCGTCGTCGGCGGTGGTCCAACGTGCCATAAGTCGATTGTCCTTCGGAGGGTGGATCAGGCGTTCGCGGGCACTCTGGCGTCCAACTCTTCGTTGGCCCGCTCCAAGTCATCGGCGAAATCGACTTCGACGGCATAGAAGTTGCTGATATCGACCGGCGTGTACTGGACGCCGTCTTTGGTGATGGTGAGCTCCATGGCCCGCTCGAAGTAGTCCTGATCGCCGACCTGCGCCAGACGCTTGATCAGTTTCTTCTTGTCCTTGGACGAGATGTAGTTGATGCCCACTGCTTCTCCGAGGGCTCCTTCGACGGTCTTGGACAGCTGTTCGATGTGCCCGTTCTCGTCAACGGTGTACTTCACTTCCTCGTCGCTCACCGAGGACATGTCAACAGAGACGAAGGAGAGATCCTGCTCGATGAAAGGGCGCAGGTAGTTCACGATCTCGGGTGCGAAGACGACGTCGCCGTTCATCCACAGCACGCCGCCCTTGGTGGAGTTCCGGAGCGCCTTCAGGAGGCTCTTCGAGGTGTTCGTCTGATCGAAGGCCTCGTTGTAGATGAAGGATGCATGGGGGATGTGCTCGAGGATCATCTCCAGCTTGAATCCGACGACGATCGACAGGCGCAGCTTCTTCTTGAACTCGGACGTCAGGTTCTGCACCTGCTGCTGCATGATGGTTCGTCCGTCGCTCAATTCGGTGAGCGGCTTGGGGTGGGGGCGTGCGAGTCGTGTGCCCATACCTGCCGCAAGAATTACTGCCTGAACCGTCATGAGTGATCCCGTCGAATGTTTCGCCATTGGAGAGGGAACATGATCGACCAGACGTCATACCACGAGACCGTTGCAGTCGCACCACCATTCTGCGGTGCCCCCGCGGTGATCCTACAGGAGCAGGTGGTTTTACCGAATCGGACGCGCCGGGCCATTTGTCGGGTCTGATCAGAAGGGGGCGGTGAGCAGCAGCTCCACATTCCGGTCCTTGCTGCTTCCGATGACGCCCCCAGCGTCCAGACCTGGCCGATTGGTGGCCAGTTCGAGGCTGAGCGCGGCGAGCGACTGCGGTGTCTGGGGTCCGTCGCGTCGTACGTCGCCGGCGGAGGAGTGGTCGACGAGCGTCGCGATGATGGACAGGGTGCCGTCCCGGTTGTCCAGCATCTCGACCACCCGTGACTGCTGGGGGAAGTCGATGAGCGATGCTGTGGTGACCTCCCAGAAGCCTCCCGAACCGCCCGAGCCTGGATGGGGCACTATCTTGTGTCGATGTTCATGCCCGTTCATCCAGAGCACGAGATTCGGAAAGCGCGTGAGGAGATCGAGCAGATCACCGCGCGTTATCGACCGGCCGCCGTCGTCCTCCGCGGACGGGTCCTCGTCGAAAGCGCGGAGCGGGTGGTGGCTGAACAGCACGACCAGTTTGTCGTCGACTTCTGCCGTCACGTCGCGACCCTCGTTGTCGGTATACCTGCTGGACACTGCCTGCAACTGCTCCACCAGCCAGGCTGCCTGGTCCTGGTCGAGAACGGCGCGGCCGCCTCCATCAGGGCTGGAGGTGTTCAGCATGATCCCGCGAACGTCGGGCGACACGTCGAAGGCGTAATGGAGCGCGGCCGGCGATCCCGGCCGGTCGACGGATTGACGTGGCGGCGTCAGTTCCGCCTGGAACTTCGGCTTGTCGAACACTGAGCGCAGGCGGGAAGCGGTGATCGTGCGTGACGGCAGCTCGGCAATCAGGCTCTCCCGATCCTTCTCGCCGTCCGATACCTGCCTCCAGAACCGCGACGTGGTCATCTGCTCCGGCAGTTCCAGCGGAAGGCGGGGGCCGGTCCGGAGCCCATCCAGGAACTGTTCGCCGTTGGAGATCCGTGAACCGTCGAGGCGGCCGGCTTCATCGTGGTTGCCGAATCCCACGTACCAGGGAAAAGCCGTGCCCGGGGCCTCGATGGTCCGACTGGAGGCGGCGAGCAGTCCCGGAACGGTCGGATAACCATGCTGCTCCTTCCACTGATCACGTGGGGCGTCACCCTTCTCGGGTTCGGGATGCCAGACGTTCAGCTGCAGCCTGCGGGGAGCCGGTTCGTGGTCCTGGATGCCTTCGTATCGGCCCACGGGATTGGAGTTGCCGTCGCCCCCCTTCAGGATCGCTGCTGCTGCTTCCACTTCACTGGTGAGGAAGGAGTTGGTGATGTCGCCCGTCAGCATCAGCGCGTCGATGCCGCGCCGGGTTACGGGCCCGCGTTCGAGGTCGTTGAAAGCCCGGACGGTCGCATCCAGGACGTGAAGCGTGAGGGCATCCTGCGGCCGGAACCTGCCGGAGGTCGGGTAGCCCTCGTCGAAGTCGGAGTACTGCCAGAGGAAGGACAACCGGCCGGGATTTGTCGCATCGATGATGTGTGAGTCGGTGATATGCCCGAAGACCGCCCGTGCCGCCGGCTCCGCATCGGCTCCGTCGGGTCGCTGCGCGAGATCCTCGCGCAGCACCGATTCCTGGGCGCCACCCTTCTCGAGCATGCGGTACTGGCTGCCCTCGAACAGTGGAGATCCGAGCCGGATGGTCTCCTCAAGCGTGGTCGCTCGGCCGGCGGGCATGGAACTGTTCGACGCCACGCCGCGCGGCGTGTCGGCGGAGCAGCCGCTGAGGGGACTCACGGCCGCCACGGTGACTGCGGCAAGCGAGAGTTGGAGGAGGCGGCGACGGGACACGGTCGGCGCCGGAGGGTGCGGAGACGTCAGGAGAGCAGTCCTTCGTACGTCGGGGAGTCATCCGCCTGGGGCGTGAAGTCCGCGAGCCGGGTGCCGGCGTCGAACAGGTGCTCGAGGGCGGCCACGACGCGCTCTGCCGCCCGGCCGTCCCCATAGGGATTGACCGCCGCCGCCATCGCCGAATAGCGGTCATCATCCTGCAGGAGAGCGATGACCTCGTCCACGATCCGCTCCTCGTCCGTGCCGATGAGCCGCACCGTCCCGGCGTCTGCCGCCTCGGGCCTCTCCGTGTTCTCACGCATGACGAGCACGGGCTTGCCCAGACTCGGTGCTTCTTCCTGGATGCCGCCGGAATCGGTGAGCACGATGTGCGCCAGGGACAGCAGACGGGTGAACTGGCCGTAGTCCAGGGGCTCGGTGGCGAGCACGTTGGGCTTGCCTTCGATGGCGGGGAGGACGGCTTCCCGCACCACAGGGTTCTTGTGGACCGGCAGAACGATCACGAGGTCCGGCTCCGACTCCGCCAGCCTGGCGAGAGCGCGCCCCATACCGCGCATCACATCACCCTGGTTCTCCCTGCGGTGCGTCGTCACCAGCAGGATGCGCCGGCCGGTGGACGCCAGGTCCTCGAGCCGGGAATCGGAGAAGGGGAGGTTCTTGCCCACGGTATCCAGGAGCGCGTCGATGACGGTGTTGCCTGTCACGACGATGTCTTTCGCGGCGATTCCCTCGTTGAGGAGGTTCTGCCTGCTCAAAGCGGTGGGGGCGAGGTGGAGGCTGGCGATCTGGCTGGTGAGTTTGCGATTGGCCTCCTCGGGGAACGGCGAGAAGAGATCGCCGCTCCGCAGTCCCGCCTCGACGTGCACCACGGGGATCCCACGATAGAACGCAGCGATCGCGGCCGCCGTCGACGTCGTCGTGTCACCCTGAACCACCACGGCGTCAGGCGGGGCTGCGGCGAAGAGAGCGTCCAGTCCGTCGATGGTCCGGGTCATGATCCCGGCGAGGGTCTGGCCGGGCCGGAGGATCTCGAGGTCGTGAGAGGGCTCGATGTCGAACAGGCTGAGAACCTGGTCGAGCATCTCGCGGTGCTGTCCGGTGACGGTGACGACGCACTCCAACACACCGGACTTCCTCAGCGCCTGCACGATGGGAGCCATCTTGATTGCCTCAGGACGCGTACCGAAGATGGGCATGACTACAGGCATTGGACCCCCGTGTGGTGAAGAAGAGTTGCGTGCAGTGCTGCGCGTCGGTGAGGACCCGTCCCAGCGGGATCACCGGGCTCCCATTACTGCGGCCGGATATTCGGACTAACTGTAGCCGCGGTGCGGACGCTGCCGGGACATGCTCGGTGTCGGAGCTGCGCTGTAGCGTGGTGGCGTGTCGCAGTCGTCTTCTCCCACCTCCATGCACCGGCTCACGGTCGCAGACCTCTCCGAGGCCGAGCTCCTCGCACGGATCTTCCCCCGTCTCCCGGCGCCGGACGCCGTCCTCCTCGGCCCCGGCGACGACGCCGCGATCCTCGCCGCGCCGGATGGCCGAACCGTGATCAGCATCGACACGCTCGTCGAGGACCACGATTTCAGGCTCCTGCGCCCCAACGGTCACCGCACCACCGGCTACGACGTCGGCTGGAAGTGCGCGGCCCAGAATCTCAGTGACATCAACGCGATGGGGGGTCGCACAACCTCACTGGTGGTCAGCCTCACCCTCCCGCCCACCACGCCCGTGGACTGGGTGGAGGCCCTGGCCGACGGTCTGACCGCCGCGATCCACGAGCTCGGCGCGACCGGGTGCGGCGTCGTCGGCGGCGACCTCGGGGCGGGAGCGCAGCTCGTCGTCACCGCCGCAGTCACCGGGACGCTCGACGGCCGCGAGCCCGTGCTGCGCTCCGGTGCGAAGGTCGGCGACACGGTCGCGGTCGCCGGCACCCTGGGCCGGGCCGCCGCGGGCCTTGCGCTGCTCGAGGACGGCCGACTGATCGGGGACGACCGACCGACAGGGGACCTCGGGCCGCTGGGAGACGTCGGATCGCTGGGGGAGGAGCTCGTCGCCGCGCAGCTGCGACCCCGACCACCCCTGGCCGCCGGTCCCGCCGCCGCCATCGCCGGTGCGTCCGCCATGCTGGACATCTCCGACGGGCTCATCCGCGACGCCGGACGAATCGCGACCGCGAGCGGCGTGGGGCTCGACCTGGACCCGGCAGCACTGAAGCCGTTCGCGGCCGTGCTGGAGGACACCGGCGCGCTGCTCGGTGTGGACGCGATGGAATGGGTGCTCGGCGGGGGTGAGGACCACGGTCTCCTCGCCACGTTCCCGCAGGGCGTCCTGCTGCCGGCCGGGTTCACTGCGGTAGGCTCGGTAATGCCGGGCCAGCCGCTTGTGACACTGGCGTCACGGGCCGCAGCTCTCAGGGGATGGGATCACTTTGCACACTAAGATCACCGCGAACGCACTCGCGATGAAGCGTTGGTTGAGCAAGGCCGAAGAGTCCCTCGGCAACCACAGCGACCGCCTGAACGCCATCAACATCTTCCCGGTGGCCGACGGCGATACCGGCACCAACCTCTACCTGACCGTCCGTTCCGCCGCGCGCGCCGCGCACGACGCGGACGCCGTCGACCTCGGCGACCTGCTGGCCATCGCGGGCCGCGCCGCCATGGAGGAGGCGCTCGGGAACTCCGGCACCCTCTTCGCCGTCTTCCTCTCAGCGCTCGCCGAACCGCTGCACGGCACCACGCGGCTCACCAGCTCGCTGCTCGCCTCCGCTCTGCACCGTGCGCAGATCCGCAGCTGGTCCGCGCTCAGCGACCCCGTACCCGGCACCATGCTCTCGGTCCTCGAGGCGAGCGCGCGCGGGGCCGCCGAGACCGCCGCCGGGCACGCCGCCGACGACAGCAACCACGCGCTCACCCTCACCCTCAGGGCCGCGGTGCAGGCCGCGCTGCGCGCCGTGGTGGAGACGGAGAGCCAGCTCGGCGCGCTCACCGAGGCCAAGGTGGTCGACGCCGGAGGCGTGGGCTTCCTCCTGATCCTCGACGCGCTCCGGGCCGCGGCCCTCGGCGAGGAGCTGCAGGACGAACTGATCGACGGCCTGCACGGCTATGACATCCAGGCGCCGCACATCCACCTGGGCGGTGACGCGGACGGCGTGGAGGTCATGTGCACCATCAACCTGAGCCCCCTGGACGCCGCCACCCTGCGCCTCCACCTCGACGAGATCGGTGATTCGGTGATCATGAGCGCCGTCACCGAGGTCGAGGAGGGCTACCGCTGGCGCGTCCACGTGCACGTCCCGGACCCGGGGCCCGCGCTGGCACTCATCCATGAGGCGGGGACGCCGGTCAACATCACGGTGACCCAGCTCGCCGCCCCGCCCGTCGGAGCCGATGCCGGTGAGTCCTGACGTAGTGCGGCCCGTCACGGGCGCTGCCCGGGAGGCGACCTCCTCCGAGCTGGACGCCTCGCTGGAGAAGCGCCTCGGCCCGGTGGCCAAGCACCTGGACAAGTACTTCGGCATCACCACCGTGGGGGAGCTGCTCAACCACTTTCCGCGCACCTACCTCAAGCGCGGCGAGCTCACGCCCATCGCCGAGGTCCCGGTCGACGAGGAGGTCACCCTGATCGCCCGCGTGCAGTCCGCCAACTCGCGGCGCATGCACACGCGCAAGGGCACGCTCCTGGAGGTCGTCATCACCGACGACGCCGACGGCAGCCTCGGCGGCATGAACCTCACGTTCTTCAACGGCTTCACCGCCGCCCGCGAGCTCAAACCCGGTGTGCGGGCCATGTTCTCCGGCAAGGTCACGCTCTACCGCGGGCATCTCTCGCTCACCAACCCGCGCTACTCGCTGCTCGACGAGGGCGACGACGACCCCGCCCGCGCCAAACGCCCCATCCCGGTCTACCCGGCGGTCGAGAAGCTCAGCAGCGACCAGATCGCCAAGGCCGTGGGCGTGGTCCTCGACACCCTTCGGCTCTCCGACCTCGACGATCCCATCCCGGCGTCGATCGCCCGCCGCGACAAGCTCATGAGCCTCGCCACGGCCTACGAGCTCGTACACCGGCCACCGCAGATCGAGGACGCCTACCGGGCCCAGCACCGCCTCCGCTACCAGGAGGCGTTCGTCCTGCAGGCGGCCCTCGCCCGCCGTCGTGCGCTCGCCGCCCGCGAGGAGGCGACGGCGCGTCCCCCCCATGCCGGCGGACTGCTCGACCAGTTCGACGCCCGGCTGCCCTTCACGCTGACGCAGGGCCAGCGCGACGTGGGCCTGACCCTCGCGGAGGACCTCGCCCGGGACCACCCCATGAACCGGCTGCTGCAGGGTGAGGTCGGCTCGGGGAAGACCCTCGTGGCCCTCCGGGCCATGCTGCAGGTCATCGACGCCGGGGGACAGGCCGCGCTGCTCGCCCCCACCGAGGTGCTGGCTGCCCAGCACCTGCAGTCCATCACCCGGACGCTCGGGCCGCTGGCGGAGGGCGGCATGCTCGGCGGGGCCATGGACGGCACCCGCGTGGTGCTGCTCACCGGGTCCATGTCCACCGCGCAGCGGAAGAGGTCCCTGCTCGACGCCGCGTCGGGGGAGGCCGGGATCGTCATCGGCACGCACGCGCTGCTCTCCGAGAACGTGCAGTTCTTCGACCTCGGCCTGATCGTCGTCGACGAGCAGCACCGGTTCGGCGTGGAACAGCGCGACTCCCTGCGGACCAAGGCCCGCACCTCCCCGCACGTGCTGGTCATGACCGCCACCCCGATCCCGCGGACCGTCGCCATGACGGTCTTCGGCGACCTCGAGACCTCCACGCTCTCCGAGCTGCCGGCCGGGCGGTCGCCGATCGCGACCCACGAGGTGGGCCTCACGGAGCACCCGGCGTGGATCGACCGGATCTGGTCCCGCGCCCGCGAGGAGATCGACGCCGGGCGACAGGTCTACGTGGTGTGCCCGAAGATCGGCGACAACGGCAAAGCCGACGACGACGCACCCGAGGCGCTCTACGGGGACCCGACCGTGGAGCGTAAGGCCGGGGGAGCGCAGGAGCTCACGAGCGTCGTCGCGCTCTTCGAGTCCCTGGCGGAGATCCCCCAGCTGCAGGGCGTCACGAGCGGTATGCTCCACGGGCGCCTGGACCCGCAGGACAAGGCGGACGTCATGGGACGCTTCGCGGACGGCACCGTACAGCTGCTGATCGCCACCACGGTGATCGAGGTGGGCGTGGACGTGCCCAACGCGACGCTCATGGTCATCATGGACGCGGACCGCTTCGGCATCTCCCAGCTCCACCAGCTGCGCGGGCGCATCGGCAGGGGAGGGCACGCGGGAACCTGCCTGCTCGTCACGAAGCTGGAGCCCGACCACCCGAGCCGGGAGCGGCTGTCCGCCGTCGCGTCCACCACGGACGGCTTCGAGCTCTCGCAGAAGGACCTCGAACTCCGGCGCGAAGGGGACATCCTCGGAGCGTCGCAGTCCGGCGGTCGCTCGGCTCTCCGCTTCCTGAAGATCACCCAGCACGGCAAGGTCATCGAGAAGGCGCGCACCGATGCGCAGGAGATCGTCGCCGAGGATCCGGACCTGCACGAGTCCCCGGGGCTGGCGCTGGCAATCGAGCTGTACCTGAACCCCGAGAAGGAAGCGTTCCTCGAGAAGGGCTGACCTGCGATGTCCGCGTCTGAGGAGGTAATCTCTTCTCCATGACGCAGATACGGATCGGTGACGCCGCGCGCTTCCTCGCTGTCAGCGACGACACCGTGCGCCGCTGGATCGACGGCGGCCTCCTCGGGAGCACGAAGGACGCCTCGGGGCGGGCCGTGGTGGACGCGCTGGAGCTCGCCGGGCTCGCGCGCCGCAACGCAGTGCTGCCCGGCGACCCCTCGGACATCGGCCGGTCCGCGCGCAACCGATTCGTCGGGATCATCACGGACATCATCACGGACACCGTCATGGCCCAGGTGGAACTGCAGTGCGGGCAGCACCGCGTGGTGTCCCTCATGAGCAGCGAGGCCGTCCGGGACCTCGGCCTGGAAAAGGGGTCGATCGCCATCGCCGTCGTCAAGGCCACCACGGTCATCATCGAGACCCCCGCGGGCAAGGCATGACAGGGAAGCGCCCGACGTCCGCCCCCCGCCCTCGCGCGATCGTGGCGGCCGTCGGGGCCGCCGTCGTGCTCGCCCTGACCGCGTGCGGCACCGCGGACCCCGGCGCCGCGGACGGCGCCGCGGGCGGAGACGCGGTCGACGGCAGCATCACCGTGTTCGCCGCGGCGTCCCTCACGGCCTCGTTCACGGAACTGGCCGGGCAGTTCGAGGAGGCCTACCCCAGGGCGCAGGTCAGCCTGAACTTCGCGGGCTCGTCCGATCTCGCCACCCAGATCGGCGAGGGCGCGCCGGCCGACGTCTTCGTCTCCGCCGACGCAGGGAACATGGCGAAGGTCGCTGACCTGCTCGCCGGGGACCCCGTCGATGTCGCCACCAACACCCTCCAGCTGGCCGTGCCCGCGGACAACCCGGCGGGCATCACCTCCCTCGCTGATGCGGCGAGGCCCGGGGTCAAGACGGTGGTCTGCGCGCAGCAGGTGCCCTGCGGGGCCGCGGCCGCGACGGTCGAGGAGGCCGCCGACGTGGACCTGGCGCCCGTCAGCGAGGAATCCTCCGTGACGGACGTGCTGGGCAAGGTCACCTCCGGCCAGGCGGACGCCGGCCTGGTCTACGTGACCGACGTGCGGTCGGCGGGCGACGCCGTCCGCGGCATCGACATCCCGGAGGCCGCCGGTGCGCCCACCACCTATCCGATCGCGGCCCTCGCCGGCAGCGGTGACGCCGCGACCGCACAGGAGTTCGTGGAGTTCGCGTCCGGCCCGTTTGGGCGGTCGGTCCTCGGGGCGGCGGGCTTCGGTGCGCCCTGAGTCCTCCCGCGCCCGCTGCGGCGCCCTGAGGCGGCGCCCGTGAGCGCCGCACGTTTGCCCCGCTGGGTGGTGGCGATGGCCGTCGTCGGCAGCCTGTTCGTCGTCCTGCCCATCGTTGCGATGGCCCTGCGGGTCGACTGGCCGAATGTCGTCCCGCTCGTCACCTCGGAAAGCGCGACGGCGGCCCTGCTGCTGAGCCTGCGGACCTCCGTCACGGCGACGGCGCTGTGCATCCTGTTCGGCGTCCCCATGGCGCTCGTCCTCGCCCGGACCTCGTTCCGCGGCCAGCGGCTGCTCCGGTCCCTCGTGCTGCTGCCGCTGGTCCTGCCCCCCGTGGTCGGAGGCATCGCACTGCTCTATACGTTCGGGCGGCGGGGGCTGCTCGGCAGCAGCCTCACCGCCCTGGGAATCGACATCGCCTTCACGACCACCGCCGTCGTCCTGTCGCAGGCCTTCGTGGCGCTGCCGTTCCTGGTGCTCAGCCTCGAGGGCGCCCTGCGCACGGTCGGCACCCGGTACGAGGCCGTGGGCGCCACCCTCGGCGCCGGACGCTGGACCGTGCTGCGGCGCATCACCCTGCCCCTCGTGCTGCCGGCGCTGGTGTCCGGGGCGGTGCTCTCCTTCGCGCGGGCCCTCGGCGAGTTCGGCGCCACGCTGACCTTCGCCGGCAGCCTCCAGGGCACCACGAGGACGCTCCCGCTCGAGGTGTACCTCCAGCGGGAGACCGACCCTGACGCCGCCGTCGCCCTCTCCTTCATCCTCGTGCTGGTGGCCGTCGCCGTCGTCGGGGTGGCCCACCGCGTCCGGCCCCTCGGGGACCTCGCCGCCCCGCCACGGGCAACGTCCCGGGAAGCGGCCCGCCCATGAGCCTCACGTTCGCCGCGACGCTGGCCGAGCGCGGCTTCGACGTCGCCTTCGGACTCGCCCCGGGGGAGACCCTCGCCGTCCTCGGGCCCAACGGCGCGGGCAAGTCCACCCTGCTCGCCCTGCTCGCCGGGCTGCTCGCCCCGTCCACGGGCCGGGCGGACCTGAACGGGACGGTCCTGTTCGACGTCGCCGCGGGCCGGCGCGTGCTCACGGAACCGCGGCACCGCGGCGTGTCGCTGCTCGCGCAGGAGGCGCTGCTGTTCCCTCACCTCACGGCGCTGGAGAACGTCGCATTCGGCCCGCGCAGCCGCAGCGCGGACCGGGCCGCCGCCCGGTCCACGGCCCTGGCGTGGCTCGACCGCGTCGGCGCCGGGGACCTCGCGGGCCGGCGGCCCGGGCAACTCTCGGGCGGGCAGGCGCAGCGCGTCGCCGTCGCCCGCGCGCTCGCCGCCGACCCGTCGCTGCTCCTGCTCGACGAACCGCTGTCCGCCCTCGACGTCACCGTCGCCCCGGCCATCCGGACCCTGCTGCGGGATGTCCTGGTGGACCGTTCGGCGATCATCGTGACCCACGACCCGCTCGATGCCTTCCTCCTCGCCGACCGCGTGCTCATCCTCGACGGCGGCAGGGTGGTCGAGTCCGGGGCCACGGCTGCCGTCCTGACGCGCCCGGTCACGGCGTTCGGCGCTCACCTGGCCGGCCTGAACCTCGTCACGGGCGTCCGGACGGCCGACGGCTTCCGGTCGGCCGACGGGTGGACGGTGCCGCTGACCGGCACGGACCCGGAGCGGGCATCCCTCGCGCTCGCCGTCCGGCCGGGCAAGGTCGCCGTGTCCCGCAGCGCCGGGACCGCGCCGGGGACGGCGTGCATCGAGGCGGAGGTCGACGACGTCGAGCACCGCGGCGACCTCGTCCGCGTGCACGCCGGCGGCCTGGCGGCGGATGTCGCCCCGTCCGACGTCGTCGCCCTCGGGATCGTGCCCGGCAGCCGGCTGTTCCTGGGGTTCCGTCACGAGGACGCGAGCATCTACCCCCTGTAGGGCGGGGGCGTGCCGGGCACCGGACGGGCGATAGAGTCGACGGTATGACGCGCATCATCGCCGGAGCCGCGGGCGGCTCGACCCTCACCAGCGTCGAGGGGACCAGCACCCGGCCCACGACCGACCGCGTGAAGGAAGCCCTGTTCTCGCGCCTGGAGTCCTACGGGGTGCTGCACGGGGCGCATGTGCTGGACCTGTACGCAGGCTCGGGATCCCTCGGCGTCGAGAGCGCGAGCCGCGGCGCGGCCACCGTGGATCTCGTCGAATCCGCCGACCGTGCCGCCGCCGTGGCCCAGAAGAACGCCGACCTCGTGAACAAGGTGCTGGGCTGGACGGCGGTGCGCGTGCACCGGTCCAAGGTCGAGACCTACCTCGAACGCGTGGCGCCGGAACTGACGTGGGACCTCGTCCTGATGGACCCGCCGTACACGGTCATGGCGGACGGCGTGCTCGCGGTCCTCGGTGCACTGGAGTCGCGGCTGGCCGAGGGCGCCGTGGTCGTCGTCGAGCGGTCATCGCGGTCCCCGGAACCTGAGTGGCCCGCATGGCTCGAGCGGTTCTCGGACAAGAAGTACGGCGAGACGCGCCTGTGGTTCCTGGAGCCGGCCGTCGACTGACGGACGGCGGCGTGCTCAGGCGCAGCGCTGACGGGCGGTGTCTGCTCTCGCGGACACCGCCCGTCCCGGGTCAGGCTCTGCCGCCCGGCCCCCGGGCCAGGATCTGACCCGGGGTGCAGGGTCGGAGGCGGCTAGGCACGGCGCCTCGTCCTCACGAGCGCCGTCACGCCGGCGGCGAGTCCGAGCAGGCCGGCGACCAGGCCGGTCCAGCCGATTGCCGACATCGACCCGGTGTCGGTGCTGGACGCTGCGTCCGTGGTCGACCCGGCCTGCTCGGCGTCGACGGCCTCGTCGGTCGCCTCGCTGTCAGCCGCCCCGTGTGTGCCGTGCGCGTCCTCGCCCTCGGCGGCCGTGGTGGTCACGAAGGACGGTGCGGGCTTCTCCGGTTCCTCCTCGCCCTCGACGGTCTCCTGGGTCCACTCCGAGACCTCGCCGTCCGTGTAGGACTGGGTGGTGGGCAGCAGGACGGTGGACCCTGCCTCGGGGAGGCGGCCGACCGAGATCGAGAACGTCTGGTACTCCTGCTGGGAGATCTCCGCGCCTGGGTCCGCTGTCCACACGACGGACAGGGCCGCTTCGCTGAGCGTGGCGCCGTCGGCAGTGGTGACGGGCTCCGGCAGGGCGCCGGAGACGACCTCCGCCGTCCAACCCTCGACCGGCTTGACCCGCACCGAGGTGAAGGGCTGCTCGGTGGGGAGCTGCACCTCGATCTTGTTCGTGCCTGCGGTCTCGGATTCATTGGGCACGCTGAAGGTGAGCTGCGCGTACCCATCCTCCGTGGTGGAGGTCGGTTCGACGCCGACGTGGGCGCCGGCCGCGCCGAGGCCGACGGCCATCAGGCCGACGGTGGCGAGTGCGACGGCGCCGGTGGTGAGGGCGCGTGAGGGGGAGGACGACGTCATGGGACTGCCTTTCAGGGGTGCGCTCCAGCCCGCGACAGCGGGAGATCGTGGAGCAGCGGGGAACTGGGGGAAGGGGTGCGGGCAGGCGCCACCGGAGCCCAGGGTCCGTGGGACGTCCGGGTCAGATCGGCAGCGCGCGGGCGCGCGGCGGACCGCGCAGCGTCGGCACCGAGGTGTGCACCGACAGCGGCGCGACGGGCGGCGGGACGTCCCGGACAGGACGGCGGCGCGGCGGCGCCGGCGGGGCGAGCGCCGGAAGGACGAACAGCGGGCGCAGCCACGCCCGGAGGAACTCCAGCGCGTGATCGCTGCGGGAGACGGCGACGGCCAGGATCACCGTGGCGAGCGCGTGCAGCAGCAGCATCACGAGGCCCCCCGACGTGGCGCCCATCTGGTCCTGGGCGGCCGGCGAGCAGGCGAGCTCGAAGGCCGCGTGATGGCCGGGCATCGCGGAGGAGCTCTGGCAGACGGCGGGAGCGGCGGTCATGCCGAAGAGGACGTGCAGCAGCAGCTGCCCAGCGCCCATCGCGACCAGCGCCGAACGGAAGGAGAGCGGACGCCGGGTGAGCAGCGTCATCGGGATCAGGAGGAGCGCGCCGAGCAGCAGGATCACGCCGAGGTGCGGCAGGTGCCCCGAGGCGAGGACGTGGGATGCCGAGGACACCGCCATGATCAGCGAGACGAGCATGAGGGCCCGGAGATAGGGAAGGCCGCGATCGGCCATGAATATCTCCTCCCCGTGGTGCAGTGGTCTCGTCCGCGTGCGGGGCTGCCGGCGCTCCTGGAACAGCCGACGCTCACCGTCCTGACCAGCGTACCGCTGCCTCCCGCGCCACCCGCGTACGGAGTGCTTCGTGCGGGTGCGGCCTCCGGATGGGAGGAAGCTCTAGGCGGGTGCCTGTTCGAAGTCCGCGAGGTCCGTGCCGGCCAGGACGGCCGCAGGATGGGGCCCGGCGGAGAGCAGCGCCCGGGTCCACGCGGCGGGCCATGCAGCGTGACGGGCGGCGACGACGACGTTCCCCGCCTGCTCACCGCCCACCATGGCGGCCTCGGTCAGGACGGCGGTCGCCGTCGCAAGCGAGGAGAGCTGCCTGCTCTGGGCGCGGGCGAAGGTGAGCGGGGGGTCGTCGCCGACGTTCACCAGCACCACGCCGTCCTCGGCGCACACCCGCAGCAGGTGCGCCGCGAAGTCCGGGCTCGTCAGGTGGGCGGGGGCGTCCGCCCCCGCGAAGATGTCCAGCACGACGACGTCGAAGGCTGCGTCGGGCTGTTCGAGCACGGCGTCCGCGGCGTCTCCCGCGATGATCTCGCACAAGGTGCCCTCGGGCAGCGGCATGGCGTCCAGGACGAAGTCGATCAGCTCGGCCTCCAGGTCCACGGCGACCTGCCGGGAGCCGGGCCGCGTGGCCTGGACGTAGCGGACGAGGGTCAGGGCCCCGGCGCCGAGGTGCAGGACCCGCAGGGGAGTACCCGCGGGCGCCGCCAGGTCGATGACGTTGGCGACGCGCTGCAGGTACTCGTAGAACACCCGGCCGGGATGCAGCATGTCCACGTGGGACTGCTGCGCTCCGCCGATGCTGAGGATCAGGGCCCCCTCGATGTAGGCGTCCTCGTCGATCTCCGCGTATGCGCCCGTCCCGGGGAGCCAGCGGGTGCGGACCTCGAACTCCTCGGTCGCCGACTGTCCTCCTGATGGCCCCGCGAATCCCGCGCCCGACGCCGGGCCCGATCCCGCGCCGGAGTCCGGTCCGGTCCTCATACGCGCGCCCGCAGGGTCGCCAGGCGCCGTGCGCCCTCCTCGATGACGTCGAACTTCTTGCAGAAGGCGAAGCGCAGCAGGGATCGGGTGCGCTCGGCGCCCTCGGCGTGGCAGAACATCGCCACGGGGATCGCCGCGACGCCGATCAGGCCCGGCAGGCGGCGCGCGAGGTCGGTGGCGTCCTCGATGCCGAGCGGCGCGGCGTCCACCATGGTGAAGAAGGTGCCCTCCGGCTCGTAGACGTCGAAGCCGGCCGCGCGAAGGCCTTCGCCCAGCAGGTCCCGCTTCTTCCGCAGGATGTCCGCGGCCGAGGTGAAGAACTGATCGGGCAGGGCCAGGCCCCGGGCGATCGCGCCCTGGAACGGCGTGCCCGAGGTGTACGTGAGGAAGGTCTTGACGGTACGGACCTGGGCGACGAGCTCTGCCGGACCGCTGAGCCAGCCGATCTTCCAGCCCGTCACGGAGAACGTCTTGCCGGCGGAGGAGATGCTGAGGGTGCGCTCCGCCGCCCCGGGCAGGGATGCGACCGGCACGTGCTGCACACCGAACGTGAGGTGCTCGTACACCTCGTCCGTCAGGATGATCGCGTCGTGGCGCTCCGCCAGCCGCACGATCAGTTCGAGGGCGGGGCGGGTGAAGACACTGCCCGTCGGGTTGTGGGGATTGTTGACGACGACGATCCTCGTGCGCTCGCTGAACGCGGCCTCGAGGCTCGCGGCGTCGGGCTGGAAGTCCGGCGCGCGCAGCGGGGCCGTGGTGTGCGTCGCGCCGGAGAGGCCGATCACGGCGCCGTAGGAGTCGTAGAACGGTTCGAAGGTCAGCACCTCGTCCCCGGGGCCGGCGAAGGCGAGGATCGCGGCGGCGATCGACTCGGTGGCGCCCGTACTGACGATCACCTCGGTCTGCGGGTCCACGGTGAGACCGTAGAAGCGCTCCTGGTGCGCGGCGATCGCCTGGCGCAGCACGGGGAGTCCCTGACCCGGCGCGTACTGGTTCGCGCCGTCGGCGATCGCCGCCCGCGCCGCATCCAGGATCTCCTGCGGTCCGTCCTCGTCGGGGAAGCCCTGGCCGAGGTTGACCGCCGCATGCTGCTGCGCGAGGGCCGTGACCTCCTCGAAGATGGTGATGCCGAGCCGGCCGTCATCGCCGAGCAGGTTCGCGCCGCGCGCCGCCCGCATCCACGGCGCCCCGCCGGTACTCCGCGTGGCAGGAGTCTGAGCGTCTGTCGTCATCCCACCAGTATTGCCGTTCCGACACCCCGCGCCACCACCCGCGGGTCCCCGCACCGCGGGCCCCGCGCGGCCGGGGTCGGCCCCATCCCACCGGGGTCGGCCTGACTGGGTACCGTGGGGGCATGAGCCGCGCCGTCTGCCCCGGATCCTTCGACCCCCTCCACAATGGCCACCTCGAGGTCATCAGCCGTGCCGCGCGGCTCTTCGACGAGGTGATCGTCGCGGTCTCGACGAACTACGCGAAGAAGTACCGGTTCGACCTCGAGCAGCGCATGATGTTCTGCGCGGAGAGCCTCGCGCACCTCCCCGGGGTGACGGTGCTCCCGATGGGCGAGGGTCTGCTCGCGGACTTCTGCCGGGAGCAGGGCGCCACCGCGCTCGTGAAGGGGCTGCGGTCCGGCCTCGACTTCGACTACGAGCTGCCGATGGCCACCATGAACCGGCACCTGGCCGACATCGACACCGTGTTCCTGCCGACGGACACCGAGTTCGCGCACGTCTCCTCGACCCTCCTGAAGGAGGTGGCATCACTCGGCGGCGACGTCACCCCCTTCGTCCCGGACGCGGTCAACAGGCACCTCCGGGGATCCGCCTGATCCTCCGGATCGCGGGACCCGCCCTCAGACGGCGCGTGCGCAGGCCGGTCGGACGACCGACGCCACGAGGGCCGTGCTCTCCTCGACGAACCGTGCGAGCCACCCGGGAGCCCCGAGATCGGGCCGTGACCCGGCCATCGTGATGTCCGCCGTGGAACACTGCGCCAGGTTCACCGACGCCCGGGTCACATGGTAGGCGGAGGTCACGACGACGATGTCGTCCCAGCCGTTGTCCCGCGCCAGGGCGGCCACAGCGCGGGCCTCACCGCGCGTGGTCAGCGGATCGGGGACGAAGCAGGTGATGCGGGGGTTCTCCTCGGCGCACACGGCGTCCGTCGCCGTATTGCCCGGCAGCCCGGTGGAGGAGAGGACGAGTTCGTCGGCGACGCCGTCGTCGACCAGGTCCTGTCCGAGCGGCAGGCGTTCCGCTGCCGCTCCGGCGAGGACGACGACGGCGTCGGCCCTGCCCGCCGGACCGAGCGGGGGATCGTAGAACAGCGTCCAGGCGAGGACCAGCCAGGCCGCCAGTCCTGCGACCAGCAGGACGCCCGCCATGCGCAGGCCCCGGGCCAGGCGTCGACGCTGTGCGGGGGGAGGGGACTGGGACATCACGGTCCGAGCCTAGACGGCCCACCCGTTTTGGGCCTGCCCGCCTGATCAGGCTAGGATGGTACGTCGGTCATATGTTCTACAGGAGTCACCATTAAAAGCGATCTCAGTTCGCCTTTGACATTCAGTGTCAAGGATCTCGGACGCAGTCCGGGAAGCATGCGGACAGTCGAAGAACATGCACCGGTACCCAAGGATTTCGGCGTCGCATTGATCGGCGTGCAGGAGGGTTCCGATATGGAACTCGATCTGCGCTTCGAGTCGGTACACGAGGGGATCCTGGTGTCGGGAACGGCAAACGTCGAAGTAACCGGCGAGTGCGGCCGGTGCCTGGAGCCACTGCGGTTTGACCGCGACGTGGAGATCCAGGAGCTCTTCTTCTACAGCGACTCCGCGTCGCTGTCGGTGGAAGGCGAAGAAGAACAGCACACGGTGGAGAACGATTCGGTCGCTCTGGAACCCGTGCTGAGGGATGCAGTGGTTACGTCGCTGCCATTCCAGCCGGTGTGCCGGGAGGATTGCCAGGGCCTGTGTTCCGAATGCGGAGCGCAGCTCAACGACGATCCTGACCACCACCATGAAGTTTTGGATCCTCGCTGGTCAGCCCTTGCCGGGCTGACGGGCACCGCCGCCGAGCAGAACGCGGCACCCAAGTCAGAGTCAGACGAGAAGGAAGAGAGTTAGCCGTGGCTGTCCCGAAACGGAAGATGTCCCGCGCGAATACCCGCGCACGCCGGTCCCAGTGGAAGGCAACCGCCCCCAAGCTGGTCAAGACCCTCGAGAACGGCCGCGTCACCTACAGCCTCGCCCACCAGGCCAAGGTTGTCACCGATTCCGCCGGCACCCCGCTGTTCCTTGAATACAAGGGCCGCAAGGTAGCCGACGTCTGACAGCGGACCCGCGCCCCGCGGCCAGGCCCTGTGCCTGCCCGGGCGTCCGTCCGGTGCTGGATCAGCTGATGCAGTTGTGAAGAATACGGAAGACCTCACGAAGCGTCTCGGAGTCGATATCGACACCGGGACGCTTCGTCTTGCCCTCACGCACCGCTCCTACGCCTACGAGAAGGGCGGGATCCCGACGAACGAGCGCCTGGAGTTCCTCGGCGACTCGGTCCTCGGGCTGGCGGTCACCGACGCGCTGTACCGGGACAACCCCGCGCTGTCCGAGGGAGAACTCGCCACGCGGCGCTCCGCCGTGGTCAGCACCAGGGCCCTCGCCGGGGTGGCCCGCACCCTGGATCTCGGCAGCTACGTGCTGCTGGGCCAGGGGGAGAAGCTGACCAACGGACGCGACAAGGCGTCGATCCTCGCGGACACCATGGAGGCCGTCATCGGGGCGGCCTACCTCAGCCACGGCATCGAGACGGCCCGCGCCATGGTCATGCGGCTGATCGGGCCGCTGCTGCGCGATTCGGCGGTGCTCGGCGAGGGCACCGACTGGAAGACCCGCATCCAGGAGACCGCCGCAGCCCGGCGGCTCGGGACGATCGACTACCAGGTGGACGGCACGGGACCGGACCACGCCCGGACGTTCACGGCCCGCCTGCTGATCGGTGGCACCGAGTACGGCTCCGGGTGCGGCAACTCCAAGAAGGAAGCCGAGCAGGCGGCCGCGGCCGAGTCCTGGAAGACGTTGACGGCGCAGCAGGAGCCGACGCTGCAGGGCGGGCCGGCCGATGGCGGCAGCACCGGTGTCGCGGGTGTCGCGGGTGTCACCGGCGTTCGGGACGCTTCCGCGTCGCCCGACGGGGCCTGAGTGCCTGAACTCCCCGAGGTCGAGGTCGTGCGCCGCGGCCTCGTGCGCTGGGTGGTGGGCCGCACCGTCGAATCGGTGGACATCCTCGATCCCCGGTCCCTCCGGCGACACGTCGAGGGCGTCGAGGACTTCGTCGGCAACGTAACGGGTGCCCGTGTGACGGACGTGGTGCGCCGGGGGAAGTTCCTGTGGATGACCCTCGAGGACGCCGGCCGGCCCGGCGATCGCCCGCACGTCGCACTGATGGCGCATCTGGGGATGAGCGGGCAGCTCCTCGTCGAGGAACCCGACGCCCCCCGGGAGAAGCACCTGAAGGTCCGCCTCGCGCTCTCGCCGGCTGTCGACGACGACGGCGCCGCCCTGCCGGGCGACCTGCGGTTCGTCGACCAGAGGATCTTCGGCGGCATGTTCGTCGCGGAACTGGAGCCGACGCCGGACGGGCTGCCCGGCGGGCTCGGAGCATCGGACCTCCCACTCATCCCCCACCAGGCCGCGCACATCGCGCGCGACCCCCTCGACCCGGCGTTCTCCGCAGACTCCCTCCACGAACGTCTGCGCGGGCGCAGGACAGGACTCAAACGCGCCCTGCTCGACCAGGGACTCGTCTCCGGGATCGGCAACATCTACGCCGACGAGGCGCTGTGGGCCGCCAGATTCCACTATGCGCGCCCCACGGACACGATGCGCCGCCCGGATACCCAGCGCATCGTGGACGCCGTCACCTCGGTGATGCAGCGCGCGCTGGCGGCCGGTGGCACCAGCTTCGACTCCCTGTACGTCAACGTGAACGGGGCGTCGGGCTATTTCGCCCGCGATCTGGAGGCCTATGGGCGGGAGGGCAGGCCCTGCCGCCGCTGTGCGTCCGTGGGCAGGAACACACTGCTGCGCCGCGAATCGTTCATGAACAGATCGTCCTATCTGTGCCCGCAGTGCCAGCCCAGACCACGCAATGCACGGCTCTGACATCTTTGGTGGAAAAAGGTGATTTTCGCCTCGTGATCTAAATGTGACAACCGGCGCCGGGAGCCGGTACGGTTGGTCTCGCGTCCGATCCACAACGGATGGGCGCCCATCCTCACACTGCCTAACCCTGTCGATGAGGACGGACCGTTCGCACTACACATTCGACAGGGGCGGGGGAACCACTAGCGGACTCGATCACGGGTCCTAGGGGTAAAGACACGCGCAGACCAGTCCTGGGGACGATGGTCTGCAGGAAGCGTGTCCGGATGTCCCATCCGAACCCGACAGCTAACTTCGCAGGCATTGGGAAAGGCAACAACATGTCCAAGCAGAGCCATATCGCGCGCCACCGGGCCGTCCCCACGCGCATCAACCCCTTCATCACGGCGTCACGAGCCGTCTCCGCAAGCGCCTCCGTCGCCGGCAAGCCTGCCGCCGTCGTCGCCGTCGCTTCAGGGATCATGTTCGGCGCATCGCTCCCGGCGAACGCCGCAGGCGAGATCACCACCCAGCCGGCAGCAGCCTCCACCGCTGCCGCGGGCACCTACACCGTGCAGGCCGGCGACACGCTCGGCTCCATCGCGGCACTGCACGGCGTCGGCCTGGACGCGCTGTTCGCAGCCAACGGACTCGGTTACGCCTCGGTCATCTACCCCGGCCAGTCGATCTCCCTCGGCGGTTCCGCCGCTCCCGCGCAGTACTCCGCGCAGTCGGCCTCGATCGTCGCAGTGCCCGCCGCGGCACCCGCTCCGGTCGCAGCCCCCGCTGCTCCGGCCGCTCCGGCAGCCACCCCCGCGTACAGCTTCCAGTCCGTCGCTCCGGCGGCCGGCGGCGGCATCGTCGGAACGGCGATGCAGGGCGTGGGCTCGGGCTACGTGTACGGCGGAACCGCGTTCGGCGCCTGGGACTGCTCGGCGTTCGTGCAGTGGGCCTACGCCCAGAACGGCATCAGCCTGCCGCGCACCACCTGGGACCAGTTCGCTGCCCTGACGCCCACCAGCAACCCCCAGCCGGGTGACCTGGTGAGCCAGAACGGTGGCAGCCACGTGGGTATCTACCTCGGTGACGGCCAGATGGTCAGCGCCCTGAACGCCTCGCAGGGCACCCTGGTCCACTCGGTCAGCGCCATGTCGGTGGACGGGTACTACACCCGCTAGCTGAGTCCGTCGGCCGTACGGCCGGCGCCACCAGCAGGACGGTCGGAAGGACGGGATGCATCACGCATCCCGTCCTTCTGCGTTTTTGGCCGGGCAGGCGGCCGGCGCAGGGGGCCGGCACCCGGGGTGCGTGCGCGGAATGCGTCCGTTGCGCAGATGTGGCGGGTGTTCGACGGCACGACCCGCCACAGCTGCACCATCAGGCGCAGGAAGGGCAAGGCGGAAGCGGGCCTCAGCGGTAGTACGCCGCGAGGCGCTCGAGCCCCTCGTCGACGCTGACGGACGGACGCCAGTCGAGCACGCTGCGCGTGTGCCGCTGGTCGAACCAGTGCGCCGTCGACAGCTGCTCGGCCAGGAAGCGGGTCATGGGCGGCTCACCCGTCCTGCCGAGGCGGAGCCACGCGCGCTCGATCACGGACCCCGCTCCCCGGGCCACGGCTCCCGGAACGGACCGGCGGGGTGGCTCCACCCCGCCGGCACGGCAGATCCCGCCGAGCAGCTCGGCGATCGCGCGGGGCTCGCCATTGGTGACGACGAGCGCCTGGCCCTGCGCCGCGTCCATGCGCCGCAGGCACGCGACGATGGCCGACGCCGCATTGTCCACGTACGTCGTGTCGATCAGTGCGGTCCCGCCGTCGAGCAGCGGCAGGCGCCCGTGGCGCGCGCGCTCGATCACGCGTTCCACCAGCTGCGTGTCGCCGGGCCCCCACACGATGTGCGGCCGGACCGCAGCGACGCGGAACGCCGGCGTCGAACGGCCCAGGGCGAGCAGCTCGGCCGCGGCCTTGGTGCGGGCGTAGTCGCCGCGCGCGTGTGCCGGGTCCGCGCGGCCGGCGGGAGCGCCGACCAGCGACGAGCCGTCGTGCGCGACGGACGGCGAGGACACGTGCACGACGTCGGTGACGCCGGCCGCCCGGGCGGCGTCCAGCAGGATCCGGGTCCCGTCGATGTTGATGCTGTCGAACTCGGCAGGGGCGCCGGTGAAGGAGACCTTCGCCGCCAGATGGATCACGGCGCGGCAGCCCTGCACCGCGGCGGCGACGGCCACCGGATCCGTGATGGCCCCCAGGACGTCCTGCGCGCCGATGACGGTGGAGGGCCGACGCTGGAGACACCGGACGTCCTCACCGGCTGCGATGAGGTGCCCGGCGACGGCGCGCCCCAGCATCCCGCTCGCCCCCGTGACGAGGACGGTCACAGGGACCCTGCGCGGGCGCCGGAGAGGAAGCGGGCACACCACTCGGCGATGCGCGTGCGGTCGATCTTCGCGTTGTGCCGGATGTCCACGGGAAGGGCGGGGACCGCGATGACCGCAGCCAGGTCGACGCCGTGGCTCCGGGCGGCGGCCCGTGCGGCGTCCGCCAGCGGAGCATCGGCCAGGGCCGGGCGGCGCCCCGCGGCGTCGGCTTCGATGACGGCGACGACGGCCTGCGTACCTGCGGGACCGACCCCGACGAGGGCTGCCAGCCGGACGCCGTCGATCGTCTCCAGCGACTGTTCGAGGGCGACGGGCGTCAGGACGCCGGAGGCCGCCGTGATGATATGGCCAAGCCGGCCCTCGACCCAGAGGCGTCCGGCGGCGTCGAAGTGACCGACGTCCCCGGTGCGGTGCCACGGGGCAGTCCGTGTCGATTCCTGCTGCGTCTTCCACAGCCGGAAATAGCGGTCCTTGACGTGCGGAGCGTCGACGAGGATCTCGCCGGTCCGCCCCGGCGCCGTCGTGGCCTCGCCCGTCGCCGACCCGTTGCCGTCGAGTGGACTGACGGCCACTCGGGCGCCGTGCACGGGAAGCCCGACGCACACCCCGCCCCCTGCGCCGTCGAGACCGTCCTCCGCGGCGGCCGCGGCAGCGCGGATGCCCGCGAGGTCGATGTCGGCGACGAGGAGGGACTCCGTCATGCCGTAGGGGGTGTGCAGGGCGGCGGACGGCACGAGGTCCTGCACCGCTTCGAGGAGCGGCACGGGGATCGGTGCTCCCGCCGAGAGCAGCAGCGAGATCCGCCCCAGGGCCGTCCTGCCCTCGTCCGTCAGCGCGTCGGCGGTGGCGAGGACGTTGCGCAGGGCGGCCGGGGACGCGAAGACGACCGTCGCGTCGATCGCGTCCGCGGCGTCGGCCAGCGCCTGCGCGGTCAGGGTCCGTGGGGCCGTGACATCCATGGCCGGGGTGACCGACGTCGCGCCGAGTGCGGGTCCCAGCAGCGCGAAGGGCGCGAAGCCCGCGACGAGCGAGGCTCCCTCGCCCAGGCCCAGGGTGGCGGCGACGGCGTCCCGCATGGCGGAGAGCTGCCGGTGCGTGTAGACCACGCCCTTCGCCGGGCCCGTGGAGCCGGAGGTGAAGAGGATGGCGGCGTCGGCGTCGGCGTCGGGCGTTTCGGGGGCGGGTCCGGGCGGTGCGGCGCGCAGGTCGTTGAGCGAGGCTTCCACGCGCAGCGCCCGGCGCATTGCCGGGGGCAGGGGAGCAGCGCTGATCCGCCGCCCGGGCCACCCGAAGGCGCGGGCCGCGACGAGGGCGCGCTCGATGCCGATGACGACGTCGGGCGCCGACCCCTTCACGGCACGGCTGAGGCCGCGGGCGCCGAGGCCGGCGTCGGCCACGACGATCACGGCGCCGATGCGCAGGCACGCGTAGATGAGCACGGTCAGGTCCACGCCGGGCGGGACGAGGAGGCTCACCCGGCTGCCGGGACCGTAGCCGAGCGCGGTCAGTCCGGCGGCGACGGCGGCGACGTCGTCGGCGAGTTCCTGCCAGGAGAGGGTCCGCGCCGGGCCGGAGGGCTTCATCTCCGCGACAGCGGTCCGCGCGGCGTCCGGTCCGGCGGCCAGCTCGGTGAGTCGCCGGCCGAGCGGGACATGCGGCGCCCTGTCGGGGGCCGGGACGTCGTCGCGGGTCGGGACTCCGCTGTCGGCTGCGGGGTGTCCGACCGATCGTCCGGCCAGCCACTGCATGGCCGTCGACGCCGTGTCGGCGTCCTCCTGCACGAGGTGGCTCGCACGCTCGAAGCGGTGGACGTCGGCGTGGGGGAGGCGCCGTGCGAGGTCCTCCAGGTAGGGGTCCGAGAAGATCGGGTCGTGCGGCCCCCACATCATGAGGACGGGGACGCCGAGGCTGCGGATGCCCTCGGCGGTCCTGGTCAGGGCCGCGTAGCTGGGGTGCGAGGGATCCGCGGGGATATCCGACACGAAGTGCGTGATGCCCTGGCGATCGGCGGCCGTGCGGTACGGGTCACGGAAGGCGCGGCGCACGTCGGGGGCGAGGGCGGGCCGGGCGAGGGCCAGCGTCACGTCGAGGAACGCGCTCGTGGTCCGGGTGCCGAGGCCGTGGACGCCCGGGGCGAGGGCGAGCCTGAGCGGCGCCGGGATGGGCCGGTCCGGGTCCTGGTGGATGGCGGTGTTGGTGAGGATGGCCGCGGCCAGGTCCTCCCGGTTCCGGTCGGCGTAGCCGAGGCTGACGACGCCGCCCCAGTCGTGGCCCACGGTGACCACGGGGCCGGTGAGCCCGACGGCCGAGACGAAGTCCTCGAGGTCGGTGATGCGGTCGTCCAGCCGCCGGAACACGCCCGTCCGCTCGGAGTAGCCCATCTCGAGCTGGTCCACGGCGATGACGTGCCAGCCCGCTGCGCGACCGGCGGCGAGGTAGGTCCTCCAGAGGTAGGACCAGGTGGGGTTGCCGTGCACGCAGAGCAGCGTGCCCCGGATCGTGCCGCCCGCGAGGTCGGCGCCGTTGTCGAGGTAGTGCCAGCGGTGGGTGGTGCCGGGGCGGTCCGCCCCGCTGGTCGAGGGCACGTCGAGATACGTCGACCAGGAGGGGTCGACGCCGGGGAGTGCTACCACGCAATCTCCATCATCGAGGTGTTGAGGCCGGACCCGACGCCGAGGCACAGGACACGGTCCCCGGACCTCAGGGAAGCGCCCTCCTGGGCGAGGGTCATGGGCAGGGATGCGGGCCCTACGTTGCCCCAGTGGGGGAAGGTGATGGGGACCCGGTCGCGCTCGAGGTCGACGGCCTTGATGATCGCGTTCGTGTAGGAGTTGGAGACCTGGTGGGTGACGTAGCGGTCCATGGAGTCCCAGGCCCAGCCGTCCGCCTGCGCCTCGTGCCACGCGGTGACGACGAGTTCCAGGCCGCCGTCGAGCAGGCCCTTGGTGTCCGTGTACATGCCGTCGATCCCGCCGACGCAGAGTTCGTGGTGCTCGGTCCCGGCGCGGGACACCCCGCCGAGGATGCGGTGCGAGCCCGGGTGGAGGTCCGCGGGGCCGAGCACGGCGGCGGCCGCCCCCGAACCGAGCGTGAGGGTCGCGAATTCGCTCAGGAAGTCCTGGCGCGTCGAATCCTCCCGGTTGAGCCGCCGGAACGTGGCTTCCTGGGTCTTCTGGGCGTCCTCACCGGCGACGATCAGCGCGTACTTGATCTGCCCCGAATCGATCATGTTCGCGGCGAGGGTCATGCCGTTCACGAAGCCGAGGCAGGCGTTCGCCAGGTCGAAGTTCATGGCCGAGGAGGGGAGGCCGAGCGAGTGGTGGATCTTCACGGCGACCGACGGTTCGAGGTTGCGTCGCGTCACCGAGGTGTTGATCAGGAGGCCCACCTCACCCGGCTCGATGCCCGCCTCGGCCATCGCCTTGGCGCCGGCCTCGATCGCGGCGTCGTCGAAGTCGGAGCCGGGGGACCACCACCTGCGCTCGGTGACTCCTGCGACGCGCTCGAGGAGCCGCTTGGAGAGGCGCAGTCTCTTGAGGCTGGGGGCAAGCCGTTCGTCGAACTCTGCGGAACTGACGACTACCGGCGCCTCCACACTCGTGACGGCGAGCAAAGCCGTGTTGTCATGTCGGAAGGTCGCGTTACCGGTCAAATTTCCTGCCTCGTCAACTGATAGCGCCGGTCTGTGGCCGGGAAGGTACCCACGAGTGGGTCGGCCTGGACGCCTTCGGATACTGCTGAAACTTTCGTAAGCCTACTTGGTAATGCATCGGCGGTCACTCCGGAAGCGTCGGGGACCGCCGTCCTGGCTACCCGCTACCCGGTGCCGTCGGTGGACTCCGGTAGATTAGGGAGGTCCTACCCCATCTGGAGAGCCTGCCACCGTGCATCTGAAGAGTCTAACCGTGCGAGGGTTCAAGTCTTTCGCCTCGGCAACCACCTTCGACTTCGAGCCCGGCGTGACCGCCGTCGTCGGCCCCAACGGGTCCGGCAAGTCCAACGTCGTCGACGCGCTCGCCTGGGTCATGGGGGAGCAGGGGGCCAAGACGCTCCGCGGCGGCAGGATGGAGGACGTCATCTTCGCCGGGACGTCCGGCCGCGCGCCGCTCGGGCGGGCCCACGTATCCCTCACCATCGACAACACCGACGGCGCCCTGCCCATCGAGTTCTCCGAGGTGACGATCTCCCGCACGCTCTTCCGGTCGGGCGGGTCCGAGTACGCCATCAACGGCAAGAACTGCCGACTCCTCGACATCCAGGAACTCCTTTCCGACTCCGGGCTCGGCCGTGAGATGCACGTCATCATCGGCCAGGGGCAGCTCGACAAGGTGCTGCACGCCACCCCCGAGGAACGCCGGGGCTTCATCGAGGAGGCCGCGGGGATCCTCAAGCACCGTCGCCGGCGCGAGAAGACCGTGCGGAAGCTCGACGCGATGCAGACGAACCTCGCACGGCTGTCCGACCTAACGGGGGAGCTGCGCCGGCAGCTCACGCCGCTCGGGAAGCAGGCCGAGGTGGCCCGGCGCGCCCAGCAGGTCCAGTTCGCGGTGCGTGACGCGAGGTCGCGCCTGCTCGCCGCCGAGCTCGTCACCCTGCGCGCCGGATTCGAGCGGGACACCGCGGCCGAGGCCGCCCTGCAGGAACGCCGCGACGAGATCGAGACGCTGCTCGGCGCCCGCCGGGAGCGGCAGGCGGACCTCGAGCGGGCCGCAGCGGCCTCCGTCCCGGCGCTCAACCGGACACGTGAGGCCTGGTACGCGCTCTCCAGCGCCCGGGAGAAGCTCGCCGCCCTCGCAACGCGCGCCGAGGACCGCGGACACCTCCTCGGACAGGCGTCGGAACCGGACCAGGGACGCGACCCCGACCACCTCGACCGGCAGGCCGGGCGCGTGCGGGCGGAGGTCGCCGGCCTGGCGGAGGAAGTGGCGGTCCTCGGCCGTGCCCTCGAGGAGACCCTCACCGCCCGGCGCACCGCGGAAGAGGCCTCGACGGCCGAGGATGCGAGGCTCGCGCGCCTCCTGCGGGCCGCCGCGGACCGGCGCGAGGGCGATGCGCGGCTCGCGGGAGCCGTGGGTGCGGCACGTTCGCGCGTCGAGTCCGCGGTCGCCGAGCTCGGGCGCCTGCGCACGTCCATCACCGCGGCCGAGGAACGACGTCGGACGGCCGAGCACGACTTCCAGGCGCTCGAAGGCCGGGTCGCCGGGGACGAGGAGGGCGAGGAGGGCCTCGACGCCGATCACGAGGCGGCGTCGGACGTCCTCCGGTCCCTCACCCAGGACGTGGCCGCCCTCGTGGAGCAGGAGCGCGCCACGGAACGTGAGCGCGGTGCCCTGGCCGCGCGGCTCGAGGCGCAGCGTGAGGGCCTGCAGCAGCGCGACGGCTCCGCGGCCCTCCTCGCCGCCGGGCTCGACGGCGTGCTGGAGCCGCTCGCCCAGCTCCTGCACGTTGCCCCCGGTTTCGAGAAGGCAATCGTCGCCGCGCTCGCGGGCTCCGCCGACGCCGTCGCCGTCCGGAGCATCGCCGTGGCAGCGCGGGCGATCGACCTCATGAAGCACGACGACGCCGGGCAGGTCTCGCTCGTCGTCGCCTCCGGACCCGGGGCGACCAGCCGGCCGTCGAGGCCGGACGCGGGGCCGGAGCTCTCCGCCGCCGTCGTCCCCGCGCTGACCGTCGTGACCGCTCCGCCTGCCCTGCAGCCTGCCGTGGCCGCGCTGCTCGACGGCGTCGTGGTGGTCGCGGACCTCGAGGCGGCGCGCCGCGCCGTGGAGGACGGGACTGCGCCCCTGGCGGTCACGCACGACGGCGATGTCGTGTCCCGCCATACGGCGCGGGGCGGCGCACCGGGTGCGGCAGGCTCCCTCGAACTGCGGGCCGCCGCCGAGGGCACGGAGGAGAAGCTGGCCCGCACCGTCGCCGCTGCGGAACGCCTCAGGTTCAGCCTGGCCGCGGCACGGTCCGGCCGGCAGGCGGCGCAGCACCGCGTCGACGCCGCGCTCGCACGCCTGCACGAATCCGATGCCCGGATGGCCGCGGTCGCCGAGAAGCTCGGCCGGCTCCACGCTGAGTCGAGGTCCGCGGGCGGGGAGGCCGAGCGGCTGACGGTCCTGGTGCATGCCGCCGAGGCCAATCTCGCGCAGGAGGAGACCCGGCTGCAGGAGGCCGTCCAGCGGTTGACGGACCTTCAGGAGCAGCCCGAGGAGGCCGAGCCCTCGAGCGAGCACCGCGACGCCCTGCGGCGCGCCGCGGTGGAGTCGCGTCAGGCCGAACTGGAGGCCCGCCTCGCTCTGCGCAGCCGCGAGGAGCAGCTCGCCGCGCTCGGGAACCGGGCCGCAGCGCTCGAACGCGCCGCGCAGTCCGAACGCCGCGCACGCGAGCAGGCGGCGGAGAAGGCGAGGATCCGTCAGGTCCAGGCCGTCAGGGCTGCGGCGGTCGCCGCGGCAGCGCGCCGCGCGGAGCAGCAGGCCGCGCAGTCCGTGGCCGTCGCGGCGGACCAGCGCGACGCCGCCGAACAGTTGCGCGAGCAGCAGGACAGGGAGCTGCAGGAGGTCCGGGCGTCCACCGCGGCCCTCGGCGTCGAACTGGCACGGCTCACGGACTCTGTGCATCGGGACGAGCTCGCGCGCACGCAGCAGCGCCTCAGGATCGAGGCGCTCGAGAACCGCTCCATCGAGGACCTCGGCCTCACACCGGACCACCTCGTGGACGAGTTCGGTCCGCACCTGCCCGTGCCCGGGGACGTGGTGACGGAGGACAAGTGGGCGGCGCTGCGCGCGCCGGTCGACGACGACGGCACGCCGCTGCCGCAGGGCGTCCCGTTCGTGCGGGAGGAGCAGGAGAAGAGGCTGAAGCGCGCCGAACGGGACCTCGCCGCACTCGGCAGGGTGAACCCCCTCGCCCTCGAGGAGTTCGCGGCGCTCGAGGAGCGGCACCAGTTCCTGAGCACGCAGCTCGCCGACCTCAAGGCGACGCGCAAGGACCTGCTGGACATCATCCGGGAGGTCGACGAGCGGGTGGAGCAGGTCTTCACGGCTGCGTACCGGGACACCGCCGACCAGTTCGAGCGCGTCTTCGCGACCCTCTTCCCGGGCGGCGAGGGCAGGCTGGTGCTCACGGACCCGGCGGACATGCTCGCCACCGGGATCGAGGTCGAGGCCAGGCCCGCCGGCAAGCGGATCAAGCGGCTGTCACTGCTCTCCGGCGGTGAACGGTCGCTGACCGCCGTCGCGCTGCTGGTCGCGATCTTCAAGGCGCGTCCCTCGCCCTTCTACGTGATGGACGAGGTGGAGGCCGCCCTCGACGACACCAACCTCGGGCGGCTGATCACGATCTTCCAGGAACTGCGGAAGTCCAGCCAGCTGATCATCGTCACCCACCAGAAACGCACCATGGAGGTCGCCGACGCCCTCTACGGTGTGACGATGCGCGGCGACGGCGTGTCCACGGTCATCAGCCAGCGCATGGCGGCCGAGCGGGAGGACGCCCTCGGCTAGGACCCCGGGGTCCCCTGCTCCTCCGTGGACGGGCCGGAGCTGCGGCGGCCGGCCGGGTCGTCGCCGTCGGGGGCGGCCGCGGGGGTGCGGTCCGGACGGGACAGCGTCTCCCGGGACAGTGTCTCCCGGGACAGCGTCCAGACGACGGCGGCGAGAGCGGCCAGGACGCCGGTCACGGTGAAGGCGAGGGCGAAGGAGCCGAAGGGCAGCTGGTCGATGATGAGGCCGGCGAGGATCGGGCCGAGGATGGCTCCGAAGTCGGAGCTCATCTGGAAGGTCGCGAGGACCCTTCCGCCGCTGCGGTCGTTGCCGATGACGTCGGCCACCGCGGCCTGCTGTGCCGGATTGAGGAGGCCGGTGCCGATGCCCGCCACGACGCACAGGGCGAGGAACACCGGCACGTTCCCGGAGAAGCCGAGGGCGATCATCGCGGCCCCGTTCACGAGGAGCCCCGTGATCACGAGCGGCCGCCGGCCCAGCGAGTCGGCGAGCCCGCCGGACACCGTGAGGGCGAGCGCCGTCCCCGCTGCGAAGAAGGCGAGGGAGATGCCGGCGATCTCCGTACCCGCTCCGAGGACCGCGTCCGCGAACAGCGGCACCAGCGCCATCCGGACGCCGAAGGAGGACCAGCCGTTGGTGAAGCTGGACGCCAGCGCCGCCCGGTACCCGGAGTCCGTGAGCGCCTCACGGACCGTCAGTGCCGGCTTGCTGCGCGCCGCCTTGCGTTCCGAGAGCGAGGTGTCCTTCAGCTGGAAGAAGACGACCGCTGAGGCGACCAGCAGGGCTGCCGCGTAGACGAGGAACGGCACCCGCAGGCCGAACCGGGCGAGCAGGCCGCCCACGATCGGACCGCCGATGCTGCCGAGGAGGAACGCGGTGGCATACGCACCGGACACCCGGCCGCGGATGGCCGGCGGGGCGAGCCGCACGATCAGGCCCATCGCGGAGACCGTGAACATCGTCGAGCCGATACCGCCGAGGGCGCGGAAGACGAGGAGCTGCCAGTAGTCGGCGGCGAAGGCGCAGGCAGCGGTGGACAGGGCCACGATGAGCAGCCCGACGATATAGACGGGCCGTTCGCCGAGCCGCTCCACGAGGCGGCCACCCGCGGGCGCGAAGACGAGGCGCGTGAACGCGAACGCACTCACGATCACGGCCGACGCGGTGACCCCCACGTCGAAACTCTGCGCGAATTGCGGCAGGATCGGCGCCACGAGGCCGAACCCGATCGCGATGACGAACGCGGCCGCGATGAGGACCCGGATCTCCCGGGGGATCCGCTGCCGCTCCTCGACGGGTGTGGCGCCGTCTCCCGTCCGTCGTCCCGGGCGGGAGATCCGGAAGGGGGAGTTCTTGGGTATGCGAGGGAATCCGGCCATGGTCCTCGCATTCTGTCACTGCCTCGGGGCCGGGGCTCAATCCATGCCTGCAGGACCCATATGAGAAGGTGGATCAGTGAACGACATCCTCCTGCCTGTCATCTTCGTCATCCTCGCGCTCGCCGTGATCGGGTCGCTCGCGATCCTCCTCGTGCGCGGCAGACGGACCCCTCCCGGCATGTACTCCTCGCCCCGGGACCCCGATGACCAGGTGGAGGGCGGCGGGACGCACGGCGCCACGTCCACGGACGTCCTGGAGCGGCCGGACGGCCTGCCGACCGGGGTGCTCGTCCCGAACGACCTCAGCGGCCTGGAGGAGGCGCCCGCCCCGCGCCTGGACACCGTCGATCCCGTCCAGGGCCGGCTCGCCCGGTTGCGCGCCCGCCTGGTGCGGTCCAACAACGCCCTCGGCAAGGGCCTCCTCGCCCTCCTGTCCCGGGACAACATCGACGAGGATGTCTGGGACGAGGTGGAGGAGACCCTCCTCATGGCCGACCTCGGCACCGAGCCCACCATGGAACTCGTCGACGCGCTGCGCGAGCGCGTGAAGGTGACGGGCAGCCGCAACCCCGCCGAGGTCAGGGACATGCTCCGCGAGGAACTCGTGAAGCTCGTCGATCCCACGATGGACCGGTCCCTGGCCACCCAGCGCCACGCCGACCGTCCGGCCATCGTCATGGTGGTCGGCGTCAACGGAGTCGGCAAGACCACCACGGTCGGCAAGCTCGCGCGCGTGCTCGTCGCCGATGACAAGGACGTGCTCCTCGGCGCCGCGGACACGTTCCGCGCGGCCGCCGCCGAGCAGCTGGCCACCTGGGGTGCCCGTGTCGGCGTGCCGACGGTGAAGTCCGACGTCGACGGCGCCGATCCCGCGTCCGTCGCGTTCGAGGCGGTCAAGACCGGCATCGAGCAGGAGGTCGACGTCGTGCTCATCGACACCGCCGGGCGCCTGCAGAACAAGGTGGGCCTGATGGACGAGCTCGGCAAGGTCAAGCGCGTCATCGAGAAGCAGGGCACCGTGGACGAGGTGCTCCTCGTCCTGGACGCGACCACGGGCCAGAACGGCCTCAACCAGGCCCGCGTGTTCGCCGAGGTCGTGAACATCACCGGCATCGTCCTCACCAAGCTGGACGGGACCGCCAAGGGCGGCATCGTCGTCGCCATCCAGCGCAGCCTCGGTGTGCCCGTGAAGCTGATCGGGCTGGGCGAGGGTGCCGACGATCTCGCGCCGTTCGACGCCGAGGGATTCGTCGACGCCCTGCTCAGCTAGGACCGTCGGCGGGAGCGGGCTGCGAGCCGCTCCGCGTCAAGGCCCGGCGGGCCGGGAAACCTGCAGGAAACACGAGCGTCACAGGGTCTTTACTCCGACGCTCCGCCCGTAACCTGCGCGCAACACGATGCCCCCGGGACCGAAACACGGCCATCGCATTCTGGAGGAGCGGGAAGTCCCCGCACCTTTGGAAGGATCGTGTTTGATGGATCTGACAGCAGGCCACGTCTGGGTGATGATCTCAGCCGCCCTCGTACTTCTCATGACCCCCGGGCTCGCCTTCTTCTACGGCGGCATGACCCGCGCCAAGGCCGCCCTCAACATGATGATGATGAGCTTCATCGCCGTCGGACTCGTGGGGATCGTGTGGGTCCTCTGGGGCTACTCGATGACCGGCGGCGATGGTATCGCCCAGCTCTTCGGCAACCCGTTCACCTCGTTCGGCATGAGCGGGCTCATCGGCACCGAGGACCTCATCGGCGCCGGGTACGGCGCGACGTTCGCCATCATCACCGTGGCGCTGATCAGCGGTGCCATCGCCGACCGGGCGAAGTTCGGTGCCTGGGTGATCTTCGTCCCCATCTGGGTCACCCTGGTCTACTGCCCCCTCGCCTTCATGGTGTGGGGCGGCGGCCTCCTGAGCGCCGACGGCGCCGTCGGCGGCGCGGTCGGAGAAGCCGTCGACTTCGCGGGCGGCACCGTGGTGCACATCAGCGCCGGCGTGGCAGCCCTGGTCCTCGCCCTGATCCTCGGCAAGCGCCAGGGGTTCGGCAAGGACCCCGCACAGCGCCCGCACAACATCCCGTTCGTGATGCTCGGGGCCGCGCTCCTGTGGTTCGGCTGGTTCGGCTTCAACGGCGGCGCGGCCGGCTCGGCCGAGGAAGCGGGTCTGATCTGGGTCAACACCATGGCAGCCCCCGCGGCAGCTATGGTCGGCTGGCTCATGACCGAGCGCATCCGTGACGGACGCCCCACCTCGCTCGGCGCCGCGTCGGGCATCGTCGCCGGCCTCGTGGCCATCACCCCGGCCTGCGCGAACGTCAGCCCCGTCGGCGCCCTCTGCCTCGGCCTCGTCTCCGGCGCGGTCTGCGCCCTCGCGGTCGGCATCAAGTACCGGCTCGGGTTCGACGACTCGCTCGACGTCGTCGCCGTCCACCTCGTGGCCGGGATCGTCGGCACGCTGTCCCTCGGCTTCATCATGCTGCCCATCGAGGGTGAGGGTGGCGGCCTGCTCTACGGCGGCGGCGTCGGCCAGCTGGTCGCGCAGATCGTGGCCGCTGCGATCGCGATCGCCCTGTCCGCGGTCATGACCGCGATCATCGGCCTCGCCATCCACAAGACCATCGGCTTCCGGATCAGCTCGGACGACGAGGTGTCCGGCGTGGACCTCACCGAGCACGCGGAGACCGCCTACGAATTCGGCGGGCTGGGCGTGGGCGGATCCTTCCACCCGTTCGCCGAGCAGATGATCTCCCAGCAGGGCGCCAAGCACAGCACCAAGCAGAACTCCGCGCAGCAGGACGTCACGGAAGGCGTACATTCATGAAACTGGTCACAGCCATCGTCCGGCCCGACAAGCTCGACGGCGTCCGGGGAGCCCTGGAGAACTACGGGGTGCAGGGCCTCACCGTGAGCCAGGCGAGCGGCTACGGCCGCCAGCGCGGTCACACCGAGGTCTACCGCGGGGCCGAATACACCGTGGACCTCCTGCAGAAAGCGCGCGTCGAGGTCCTCGTCGCGGATGCGTGGGTGACCGACATCGTCGACGTCCTGGTCTCCACCGCCAACACCGGCCGCGCCGGGGACGGCAAGGTGTGGGTCATCCCGGTCGAGGAAGCCGTCCGCGTCCGCACCGGCGAACGCGGAGACGCGGCCCTGTAGGCAGCCCCGCACCTGAAGCACCGCCAAGAACGCCCGGCCGGGATATCCGGCCGGGCGTCCTGCTGTGCCGGCCCTCGACGGTCCTGCCCATCGACTCGTCCTAATCAGGGGGCATCCCGCGACATGCCACGCGACAAGCGCGAGTCGGTGGGCACACGGGTCCGTAGAAAGAGGAAGCCGGCCCCTTGCCCTTGCCCGAACAGCGGGACTACCCTTGAACAACCATCTGGTTGATCAATGAACTCGTTGATCGACGCAGTGGTCGAACACCCGGAGCGTGACCCGTGACCGACGACGAACGCCTCGACCTCGCCTTCCTGGCGCTGGCCGATCCCGTCCGCCGCCGCCTCATCGCCCGGCTCAGCCGGGGTCCGGCCACGGTCAACGAACTGGCGGAACCCTTCGCGATTACCAAACAGGCGATCTCGAAGCACATCCAGGTCCTCGAGCAGGCGGGACTCGTCACGCGCACGCGGGACGCCCAGCGCCGGCCCGTCCACCTGAACCCTGCACGACTGGAGGCGCTCACCGCCTGGATCGACCAGTACCGGCTGATCCACGAGGAGCAGTTCCGCGGCCTCGACGCCGTGCTCACCACCCGGGCCGCTGCACGCGGCTCGCAGGCAAAGGACTCGTCATGAGCAATGCCCTGAAACTCACCATCCCGGAGGGCCTGCCCTTCATCGACTTCGACCGCGAGTTCGACCATCCCGTGAGGGAGGTCTTCCACGCGTACGCGGACCCCGATCTCGTCGCTCAGTGGCTGGGCCCGCGACGTCTGAAGCTGGGCATCGACCACTATTCCTTCCGGACCGGCGGCAGCTACCGCTACACCCACACCGGCCCGGACGGCGTCGACCACGTGTTCAGCGGCGTCTTCCATACGGTCCGGGAGAACGACTTCGCGATCCAGACCTTCGAGTACGACGGCTACCCCGACGTCGTCAGCATCGAGTTCCTGACCTTCCAGGACCTGCCCGGCGGCAGGACGCGGCTGAGCGCCCGTGCCGTCTATCCGAGCATGGAGGCCCGGGACGGCACGGCGCAGTCCGGGATGGAGGGCGGCCTCGGCGAAGCCTACGAGCAGCTCGACGAGTTGCTGGCCCGCGCGAGCGTCTGAGCGCCGGAACTCCCTCCGGTGCACCCGATCAGCCCACTCAGGTGGGTTCGGCGCTGATCCCTCTGCCCACCGACTCGCCCTCCTCAGGGGGCATCCTGCGTGATGCCCATCGACCAGGATGAGTCGGTGGGCGCATGGGTCGGCCGCATCGGACGGACTCCTTGCGGCCTACTCCTTCCGGCCGTGCGACGACGGCCACGCCTCCGGTCCGTCCGAGCCTGCCCGGTACTCCTCGAGGGGCACGCGGCCCTCCGACCACGCCTCGAGGACCGGCTCCACGATGCGCCAGCAGTCCTCCGCGGTGTCGCCGCGGACCGAGAGCGTCGGATCGCCGGCGAGGACACCCTCGATCACCTCGCCGTAGGGCAGCAGGTCCGTCTGGTTCAGGTCGGCGCTCAGGGTCGCCCGGTCCAAGGAGAAGATGTCGCCGGGCCCGTTGACGTCGATCTCCAGCTGCAGCGTGTCGGGGCCGAACCCGATACGCAGCTTCGTCGGTGCGTCCTGGCCCGTGAAGCCCACCGGCAGGTGGCTCACCGGCCGGAAGGTGATGACGGCCTCCTTGCGCTTGATACCGAGCGCCTTGCCGGAGCGGAGGACGAACGGCACGCCGGACCAGCGTTCGTTGTTGATGGACACGGTGATCTCCGCGAGCGTCTCGGTGCCCTTCTCCGGGTCGACGCCGGTCTCGGCCGCATAGTCGGGGATCTGCCGGTCGCCGATCGTGCCCGCCGCGTAGCGTGCCCGGCGGCTGCTGCCCGGACTGTCCAGGTCCACCGTGCTGGCCCGGAGGATGGAACCGATGTGGTCGCGGAGGTCCCTCTCGTGCAGGGTGGACGGCGCGTTCAGGGCCAGGAGTGCCATGACGTGCAGCAGGTGGCTCTGGATCATGTCGCGCAGCGCGCCGGCGCCGTCGTAGTAACGGGCCCGGTTCTCGAGCGCGAGGTCCTCGTCGAAGATCACCTCGACCTTCTCGATGTGCAGGTTGTTCCAGACCGGCTCGAGGATGCGGTTGGCGAACCGCAGGCCGAGGATGTTGAACACCGTCGCCTTGCCGAGGAAATGGTCCACGCGGTGGATGTTCTGCTCGGGCACCAGCTTCGAGAGCTTCTCGTTGAGGGTGTGCGCGCTGGCCTGGTCCGTGCCGAAGGGCTTCTCCATCACGAGGCGGGTGCTCTTCGGCAGCGAATCCGGCCCGAGTGCGCTGCAGGCCATCTGGCTGACGGCCGGGGGCAGGGCGAAGTAGATGGCCACCGGACCCTCGAGGCCCTGCACCAGATCGGCCAGCCCGTCCTTCGTCACGTCGAGGAACTGGTACCAGCTGTCGTCGCGCACCTGCTGCAGCGATGCCCGTCCGGCGTCGTCCGCCTTCTCGCGCGCGTGGGCGAACGAGTCGTCCAGCCGGTCACGCCACTGCTCGTCGGTCCAGTCGTCGGAGCCCGCGCCCACGAGCTTCAGCCCGTCGGCCCGGCCGAGGCGGATGAGCCGCGCGAGTCCCGGGAGGAGGAGGCGCCCGGTCAGGTCGCCGGAGGCACCGAGGATCAGGAGCGTCCTGACGCGCGTGTCGGCGTCGTCGGGGATGGTGTCGTGTTCTGCGAGCGAGTGAGTATCCACCTCTTCACCCTGCCACTTATCCCCGTGTGTGTCCTGCGCCGCCGACGCGCGTCGCGGTCTGCGCCCGGCGGCACGGCGGGGCAGGGCGCAGGGCGGTCCCGGGA
Source organism: Arthrobacter sp. CAN_A2 (assembly GCF_015752045.1). Classification (NCBI taxonomy): domain Bacteria; kingdom Bacillati; phylum Actinomycetota; class Actinomycetes; order Micrococcales; family Micrococcaceae; genus Arthrobacter; species Arthrobacter sp. CAN_A2. The sequence continues at coordinate 196,619 of NZ_JADOUS010000007.1, read as the reverse complement.
CGGGGCGCCGAGCGCTCCCGGGCGTCCCCAGTTGATACCCTTGGGAGTTGAGTCTCCAAAGTCCCCGATGAAAGTAGTGCACGGCACGTGTTCAATTCACTCTCCGACCGGCTGACTGCGACCTTCAAGAACCTCCGCGGCAAGGGCCGCCTCACCGAGGCGGATATCGATGCCACGGTCCGCGAGATCCGCCGCGCCCTGCTCGACGCCGACGTCGCCGTTCCCGTGGTGCGTGCCTTCACGGCCGCCGTCAAGGAGCGCGCCCTCGGCCTCGAGGTCTCGCAGGCCCTGAACCCGGGTCAGCAGATCGTCAAGATCGTCAACGAGGAACTCGTCGGGATCCTCGGCGGCGAGACCCGGCGCATCCGGCTCGCGAAGAACCCGCCGACCGTGATCATGCTCGCCGGCCTGCAGGGTGCAGGCAAGACGACGCTCGCGGGCAAGCTCTCCAAGTGGCTCAAGGGCCAGGGCCACAGCCCGCTGCTCGTCGCGTGCGACCTCCAGCGCCCCAACGCCGTCCGGCAGCTCCAGGTCAACGGCGAGCGGGCCGGCGTGCCCGTCTACGCGCCGCACCCCGGCGTCAGCTCCGAGTTCGAGGCCGCCACCGGTGACCCGGTCGCCGTCGCCCGCCAGGGTGTCGCCGAGGCGCGCGCCCGACTGCACGACGTCGTCATCGTCGACACCGCCGGTCGCCTCGGCGTGGACGCGGAGCTCATGCAGCAGGCGGCGGACATCCGTGCGGCCATCAACCCCGACGAGGTGCTGTTCGTCATCGACGCGATGATCGGCCAGGACGCCGTCAACACCGCGCTCGCCTTCAACGAGGGCGTGGACTTCACCGGCGTCGTCCTGACCAAGCTCGACGGCGATGCCCGCGGCGGTGCCGCACTCTCGGTCGCGTCCGTCACCGGCAAGCCGGTCATGTTCGCCTCGACCGGTGAGGGGCTCGGCGATTTCGAGCTGTTCCACCCCGACCGCATGGCCTCGCGCATCCTCGACATGGGCGACATCCTCACCCTGATCGAGCAGGCCGAGCAGTCCTGGGACAAGGACGAAGCGGCCAGGATGGCGAAGAAGTTCGCCGACCAGGAGGACTTCACCCTCGACGACTTCCTCGCGCAGATGCAGCAGATCCGCAACATGGGCTCCATGAAGAAGATGCTCATGATGATGCCGGGTGCCGCCAACATGCGGGAGCAGCTCGAGAACTTCGACGAGCGCGAGATCGACCGCGTGGAGGCCATCGTCCGCTCGATGACCCCGCACGAGCGCCTCGCCCCCAAGATCATCAACGGATCCCGCCGCGCGAGGATCGCCCGTGGCTCCGGCGTCCATGTCTCCGAGGTCAACGGCCTGCTGGAGCGTTTCACGCAGGCACAGAAGATGATGAAGAAGATGGCGTCCGGCGGCGGCATCCCGGGCATGCCCGGCATGGCCGGTCCTGGAGGCTTCGGCGGGCCCCGCAAGAACAAGGCCGCCGCCGCGAAGGGCAAGAAGAAGCCGCGCTCGGGCAACCCCGCGAAGGCGGCGCAGGAGCTCCAGGAAGCGGAGGCGCGACGCGCGGCCGCCCGCACGGCGGCGCCCACCGGTGCCGCGTTCGGTGGCCAGGAGGACTTCGACCCGTCGGCGATGAATCTCCCCAAGGGCTTCGAGAAGTTCCTCGGGAAGTAGGGCGGCCGTGCCGTCCTGCGACCCGAAGCGCCGAGCAGTGATGGGCGGGCCCTGATGGGCGCCGAGCGCGTGGTCTTCGTCCATGGCAGCGGGTCCTTCGGTGCCGCGGCGTGGCCCCGGCAGCACGGCCTGTCCATCGACTTCGACTGCCTCTACGTCCGCCGGCACGGTTTCTCCGCGACCGAGGAACCCGTCGGCACGGACCATGACCGGGACCAGGAGATCATCGCGGATGCCCTGGGCGGCGGGGGAGGCGGCGGAGGACACGTCGTCGCCCACTCCCAGGGAGCGGTGGCGGCGATGATGCTCGCCGTCGATCGGCCCGACCTGGTGCGCACGCTCACCCTGGTGGAGCCCGCGTGCTTCTCCCTCACGGCGGAACTCCCCGCCACGGCGGCGCACATCGCCCTGATGGAGCCCCTCTTCGCCGAGCGCCACGCGATGTCCGACGACGACATCCTCCGCACCTTCGTGCGGCGTGTGTCCGACGCCGACGCGCGGACCCCCGCCACGACCGATGCCCGGCGCGACGCCGCGAGGCTCCGCCTCCAGAGCCCTCCCTGGGAGGCCCCGTTGTCGATCGTCCCCGGCGTGCCGACCCTGGTGCTGACCGGCGGATGGGAGCCCCTGTACGAGGAGGTCGCCGCATACCTCGCCGGCACGGGCGCGATCCACCGCACGGCACCGGGCGGGCACCGTCCGCACGACACCGCCGAGGGCGACGCGTTCATCCGGTCCTTCCTGCGCACCAGCCGGCAGCAGGCCGCCGCATGACCGTCGTCGACGGATCCCGTGCTGCCTGACGGGCCCGGTTTCCTGCACCTCACCGGGACGGTGCTGCCGGCGCCATCGCGGTCCGTGCCCGACGTCTACGTGCAGGACGGTCGGTTCACCTTCCGGCGCCCACCCGGCCGGCCGGCACGGACGATCGAGGGCTGGGTGCTGCCCGGCCTGGTGGACGCCCACTGCCATGTCGGCCTCGACGGACGGGGGCGGGTGCCCAACGAGCTGGCGGAACAGCAGGCGCTGCAGGACCGGGACGCAGGCACGCTGCTCATCCGCGATGCCGGGGTCGTCAACGACACGCGGTGGGTGCAGGGCCGCGCCGACCTGCCCCGCCTCGTCCGCGCGGGCCGGCACGTGGCGCGGACGCGCCGCTACTTCCGCGACTACGCCGTCGAGGTGGAGCCGGCGGACCTCGCCGGAGCCGTCGCGGAGCAGGCGCGGCGCGGCGACGGCTGGGTCAAGATCGTGGGGGACTGGATCGACCGTTCCCTCGGCGACCTCGCCCCCGCCTTCCCTCCCGCGGCCCTCAGGGAGGCGGTCGACGCCGCGCACGCGGAGGGTGCCCGTGTGACCGCCCACTGCTTCGCGGCCGAGACGCTCGACGGGATGCTCGACGCCGGGATCGACTGCATCGAGCACGCCACCGGCATGCTCCCGCGGCACATCCCCCGATTCCGGGAGCAGGGCGTGGCGATCGTCCCCACGCTGATCAACATCGACACCTTCCCCGCCATCGCCGACGGCGCCGCGGGCAAGTATCCCGACTACGCGGCGCACATGCGCCGGCTGTGGGGTGGTCGGGAGGAGATGGTCCGGCGGGCGTACGATGCCGGGATCGCCGTCTATGCGGGTACCGACGCCGGCAGTGTCATCGCCCACGGCAGGCTCCCCGACGAGGTGGCGGCGCTGTCCGCTGCGGGTCTCGGCCCCGCCGCGGCACTCGACGCGGCCTGCTGGTCCGCGCGTGCCTGGCTGGGTTTCCCGGGGATCGAGGAGGGGGCGAGCGCCGACGCCGTCGTCTGCGCTGCCGATCCGCGCCTGGGGGTGGGCACCCTCGCCTCCCTCCGCGCCGTGGTGCTCCGCGGCGAGGTCATGACCGCATCCGTGGAATAAGTTGAAGCTTCAACTAGTTGTGCAGGGGGAGAACCTTCCACCTCGAGGAGCCGACATGCCCATGCAGGACCTGCTGCCCGCCGATACCGCCATGGGGGCGCTGACGCTCAGGGTCGATGATCTCGGCGGTCTGGCCCACTACTACACCACGGCCCTCGGGCTCGAAGTGCTCGAGGACGGGGCCGACGCCGTCGTCCTCGGCCGGCGGGGGAGCGCGGTCCTCCGCCTCGAGTCCGCCCGTCACCTGCACCTCCCGCAGCGCGGTGACGCCGGCCTTTTCCACACCGCCCTCCTCTTCACGGACCGTGCGGACCTGGCGGCCGCCGTCGCCTCCGCCGCCCGGCATCCTCTCAGTACCTACGTGGGCAGTGCAGACCACCTCGTGAGCGAGGCGTTCTACTTCACCGACCCCGAGGGGAACGGGATCGAACTGTATGTCGACCGGCCCAGGGGCGAGTGGACGTGGACGGGCGACGGGCGCGGCACCCGCACGGTGGTGATGGACAGCCTCCCCCTCCCCCCGCGGGACTACGTCGAGCGGTACCTCACCGAGGACGCGGCGTCGCACGCGGCGTCGAGGGCCGCGAGGGTGGGCCACATCCACCTGCAGGTCGGCGACGTCGGCACGGCGCATCGCTTCTACGTGGACGTCCTCGGCTTCGAGCGCACCGCCGGGTGGCACGACCAGGCCCTGTTCGTCTCCGCCGGCGGCTACCACCACCACATGGCCATGAATGTCTGGAACAGCAGGGGTGCCGGGCCGCGGAAGGACACCCTCGGACTCGGCGAGGTCCTCATCCGCGTGCCGGCGGCGGACGGGGTCGGTGCACTGGCGGACCGCCTGGCCCACGCGGGCGTCGCAACCCACCACACGGGGGCGGAGTTGCGCTTCGAGGACCCCTGGCGGAACCGGATCAGGGTGGCTGCCGCCGACACGTCGGGCGGAATCGCCTAAAGCACGGCCGTCTGGCACAATGGTTCCGTACTCGATCCGCGCAGCCCCTCTCTCTGCGCGTGCATTGTGTCCTTTGAACCCTCATGAATGGCCCGCCCCACGGGAGCAGGATGACGGGTTCGCCCCCTTTTCATTTACAAGGAGTGACCACACAAGTGGCCGTAAAGATTCGCCTCAAGCGCATGGGCAAGATCCGCGCACCGTTCTACCGCGTCGTCGTCATGGATTCACGCTCCAAGCGTGATGGCCGTGCCCTCGAAGAGATCGGCAAGTACAACCCCACCGAGGAGCCCTCGTTCATCGAGATCAACTCCGAGCGTGCACAGTACTGGCTCGGTGTCGGCGCGCAGCCCACCGAGCAGGTCTCCGTCCTGCTGAAGATCACCGGTGACTGGCAGAAGTTCAAGGGACTCAAGGGCCAGGAAGGCACCCTGAGGACCAAGGCCGCCAAGGAGGCGTTCGTCGCCCCCGAGAAGGGCTCGGTGATCGTCCCCGAGGCCATCACGCCGAAGGCGAAGAAGACCGACGACGCCGCCGCGGAAGCCACCGAGGCAGAGTAACTTGCTGGCCGAAGCTCTGGAGCACCTCGTCCGCGGCATCGTCGACAACCCTGACGATGTCAGGGTCTCCGCGAAGAACAACCGCCGCGGCGAGACGCTCGAGGTCCGCGTCCACCAGGAGGACCTCGGCCGCGTGATCGGCCGCCAGGGGCGCACCGCCCGGGCATTGCGCACCGTGGTGTCGGCCCTCGCGGACGGCGAACCGGTGCGGGTCGACGTCGTGGACACCGACCGCCGCCGGGACTGACCGGCCCCGAGCTTCACGGCAGACAGCATGCTGAACGGCCCCACCACCAGGACCTGGTGGTGGGGCCGTTCCCATATACCCAGGTAGTACCCACGCATCAGCCAGACCAAGCAGGAGCACCACGATGGACGTACTCGCAGCCAGGATCGGGAAGCCCCACGGCATCCGCGGAGAGGTGACGGTCCAGCTCTTCACCGACGCCCCGGAGGACCGCTTCGAGCCGGGCGGGACCTTCCGTGTCGAGGGCGCGGGGGTCGCCGAACTGACGGTCGTGAAGGCGCGGTGGAACAAGGACATCCTGATCGTCGCCTTCGAGCAGGTGGCGGACCGCAACCAGGCCGAGACGCTGCGCGGTGCACAGCTCTTCGTCGACACGGCCGGCGCCCAGGACGACGACGACGACGCCTGGTACGAGCACGAGCTCGTCGGCCTCGACGCCCGCGTCGACGGGACGTCCGTGGGCAAGGTCACCGCCCTGCGGACCATGGCGGTCCAGGACCTCCTCGTCGTCGAACTCGCCGACGGCCACGAGGCGCTGGTGCCGTTCGTCGGATCGATCGTGCCCGAGGTGGACCCGGAGGGGGGCTTCGTGACCATCGTCCCGCCGACCGGCCTCTTCGACCTCAACACCCCCGGCTCCAACCAGGCGCCCGACGACGGCGACGACGTCGCGGGCGACGCCGCTCCCGGCGATTCCGCCGCCGACTCCGGGCCGGGCGGGACGCGCGACTAGTGCGCATCGACGTCGTCTCCATCTTCCCGGAGTACCTCGCCGCGCTCGACCTGTCCCTCATCGGGAAGGCGCGCCAGGACGGCGTGCTGGACGTGCGCATCCATGACCTGCGGTCGTTCACGACCGACAGGCACAGGACGGTCGACGACACCCCCTACGGCGGCGGCGCGGGCATGGTCATGAAGCCCGAGCCCTGGGCGCAGGCGCTCGAGGCGGTCCGGGCGGAGGCACCCGCCGGCGCGTCCCGGCCCACCCTCATCGTGCCGTCGCCGGCCGGTGCCGTGTTCGACCAGGCGATGGCGTACGAGCTCGCCGAGCTCGATCATCTGGTCTTCGCGTGCGGCCGGTACGAGGGCATCGACGAGCGCGCGGTCGACTGGGCGCGCGAGGAGTTCGACGTCCGGCCGGTCTCACTCGGCGACTACGTGCTCAACGGCGGGGAAGTGGCAGTCCTCGCGATGGTCGAGGCCGTGGCGCGGCTCATCCCCGGTGTCGTCGGCAACCCGGAGTCCCTCGTGGAGGAGTCCCACTCGGACGGCCTGCTCGAATACCCCGTGTACACCAAACCGTCGTCGTGGCGCGGGCGCGACGTCCCCGACGTGCTCCTGAGCGGCAACCACGCGATGATCGCGCAATGGCGCCGTCTCGAGCAGTTCCAGCGCACCGCCGACCGCCGCCCGGACCTCCTCGCCCGGGTCGACGTCGGCGTCCTGGGGAAAGCGGATCTCAAGGCGCTGCGTGCGGCGGGTTTCGACGTCGTCGACGGCCGGCTGACGAAACCGCAGCATTAGCAGTTGGCGTCTGCGCTGTGGAATAATCGTGCTCTGTGTCCACTGGGCCGGTCCCTGCCACAGGGGGCGTCCGGCCAACAGTTCCACACACCGGCCACCGAATCATCGGATCGGCCGGAAAACCTACTTCGGCGGTATTGTCCGGGCCATGCGTCCGGTCCTCGGCCGCCGTGACCAACGTGGATGACCTGTGGCGTTCACCAGGAGCATGACCATGCATATTCTCGACTCGGTTGACGCCGGATCCTTCCGCGACAACGTCCCCGACTTCCGCGCGGGTGACACCGTCAATGTCCACGTCAACATCATCGAAGGCAAGAACACCCGTGTTCAGATCTTCAAGGGCTTCGTGCTCGGTCGCCAGGGCGACGGCATCCGCGAGACCTTCACGGTCCGCAAGGTGAGCTTCGGTGTCGGCGTGGAGCGTACGTTCCCCGTGCACAGCCCGGTCCTCGACAAGATCGAGGTCGTCTCCAAGGGCGACGTGCGTCGCGCCAAGCTGTACTACATGCGCGAACTGCGCGGCAAGGCAGCGAAAATCAAGGAGAAGCGCGACCCCAAGACGGTCAAGTAGCTCCCTCTGGTGCATGAAACGCCCGCTTCCCGGTCATCGGCTGGAGGGCAACCGAAACGCCGGCCCCGCTCTGTGGGCTGGCGTTTCGTGTTCTCCGCCGTCTTCCTCGCCGTCCTGGTCACCGGACTCGTGCGAGGATTCCTGCTGGACGTCTACTTCATCCCGTCGGCATCGATGGAGCCCCTGCTCACGGAGGGCGACCGCGTGCTCGTGAGCAAGCTCGCGGACCAGGGTGTCCAGCGCGGCGACGTCGTCGTGTTCGACGGCCGCGGGTCCTTCGACCCGATCCGTGATCCGCGGAGCCTCCCCGAGCAGGTCCTCGCCGGCGCGGGTCAGTGGCTCGGACTCGCCGGAAACGACACCACCTACGTCAAGCGCGTCATCGGTGTCGGCGGTGACCGCGTGGCGTGCTGCAGCGCAGGCGGGTCGCTGACGGTCAACGGCACCGTCCTCGACGAGCCGTACGTCCACCCGGACGAGGCCGCGAGCACCACGAGGTTCGACGTCGTCGTCCCCGAGGGGCGGCTGTGGCTCCTCGGCGACCATCGCTCGGCATCGATGGACTCGCGGTCGCTGCTCGGCTCGCCGGGCGGGGGGCTCGTCGCCGAGGATCGGATCATCGGGCGGGCCTTTCAGCTAGTCTGGCCACTGGACCGGTCCGGCCCGATCGACCGACCGTCCGACTGACGTCGAATCGGAGCCCGGGCCGCCTGTCGGAGGCCCGTTCCCGGAGCCGGCGGCAGCCGGGCATCACGAGTACAGAGGAAAGTTTTCACATGGCACGGAGCTTCCGCAGGAAGTCCTCTTCGCGGGCCGAGGCCCCCGCAGCACCGGCGTCCGATCCCGGTGCACCCCCTGCGGGCGGGGCCGTGCCCGACGCTCCCCGGGATCGACGCCGCGACGGCAAGGACCGCGATCGCGGCGTCGGCGCCTGGCTCAAGGAGATCGGCACGATCGTCGTGATCGCGCTGGTGCTCTCCTTCCTCATCAAGACCTTCCTCTTCCGGGCGTTCTTCATCCCTTCGGGCTCCATGGAGGAGACCCTGGAGATCGACGACCGCATCTTCGTCAATCGGCTGGTGCCGCAGCCCTTCGACCTGCAGCGCGGGGACATCGTCGTCTTCAGCGACACCGAGGGCTGGCTCCCCGTGCAGACCGAGACGCAGGGCAGCTGGCTCAAGGACTCGCTCGTCTTCATCGGTCTCGCCCCCGACGAGTCCCAGCAGCACCTGGTGAAGCGTGTCATCGGGCTCCCGGGTGACCACGTCATCTGCTGCGACGCCCAGGGCCGCCTCACCGTCAACGGCGAGCCGCTCGACGAGCCGTACCTCTACCCGGGAGCAAGCCCCTCGGACGTGCCCTTCGACGTGGTCGTGCCCGAGGGCAAGCTCTGGGTGATGGGGGACCACCGCAACGCCTCCGCCGACTCGCGGGCCAACCGGGACAAGCCCGGTGCGGGTTTCGTCCAGATCGACGACGTCGAGGGCAGGGCCGCGGTCATCGCCTGGCCGCTGAACCGGATCGGTCTCCTCGGCACCCCATCGGAGGTGTTCGACGGCGTACCCGAGCCCGAGACCGATGCGCGGCCGACTTCCGCCGCCACTCCAGCTCCCACGCCCACCGGTCCATGACGGCCCTGCGCAGGAAACGCTCCACCGCGCCCACCCTGAGCGTCGAGAAGTCCTTCGCCACTGCCGGTCATCGCTACGTGGCCGGATGCGACGAGGTCGGCAGGGGGGCCCTGGCCGGGCCGGTGTCGGTGGGCATCGTCGTCGTCGACCTCGGTGCGCCCTCCCCTCTGCGCGGCGTGCGGGACAGCAAATTGCTCCCTCCGTCCGAGCGCGAGGCGCTCGTGCCCCGCATCCGCCGCTGGTCCGTCGCGTCCGCCGTCGGCCACGCCTCGGCAGCCGAGATCGACGCGCTGGGACTGATGTCCGCGCTGCGCGCAGCCGGGGGCAGGGCCTGGGCCTCGGTCCTGGACACCGTCACCCCCGACGTCGTCATCCTCGACGGTAACCACGACTGGCTGTCCGCGCGGTCCCAGGGGGTGCTTTACGGGACGGACGACGGCGCGTGCGCCCCGGTCGAGCAGGTGGACCTCGCCGGATGCACCGCCCCGGTCCACACCCGGATCAAGGCGGACCTGACGTGCCTGAGCGTGGCGGCAGCCAGCGTACTGGCCAAGGTGGAGCGGGATGCCCTGATGGTGTCGCTCGCCGCGGACCATCCGGAGTTCGGGTGGGACGTGAACAAGGGCTATGCGACGGAGGGTCATCGCGCGGCCATCGACGCGGCCGGCCCCAGTGCGTACCACCGAAGGACCTGGCGTCTGGGGAGCCTAGACCGGCCCGGCGCAGCCCGTATGGAAAGTGGAGGATGATGGTCGAATGAGTGCCGAGGATCTTGAGAACTACGAAACAGACATGGAGCTCCAGCTCTACCGCGAGTACCGGGACGTCGTGGGACTGTTCAGCTATGTCGTGGAGACGGAACGCCGGTTCTACCTGGCCAACCACGTGGACCTCCAGGCGCGCTCTGCCGACGGCGAGGTCTACTTCGACCTGACGCTGCAGGACGCGTGGGTGTGGGACGTGTACCGCTCGGCCCGCTTCGTGAAGAACGTCCGCGTCATCACGTTCAAGGACGTCAACGTGGAGGAGCTCGCCAAGTCGGACGACATCGCGTTGCCCAAGGACGGCACCCTGGGCAACTGACGCCCTCCGGGCGCCCACGGCGGGGGGTCCTGGCTACCTCCAGGCCCGAGGTCCTACCGCCACGGCGAGCGGGGCCTGCCGAACCGCGGTAGACAGGTGCTACCCCGTCAGGACGCCGGGTCCCACCACGTCAGGACCCGGTGTCGTCCCCGCTCCCGTGCGGGAAGGCGTCCTCGGCATCGAGCGGCACGTCCGCGGCCTGCTCCAGGCGATCGGCTTCCGAGCCGCCTGTCCCTTCGCCAGCGATGCCCACACCACCGCCGGGGGCACCGACGTCGAGGGGGTGTCCTGTTCCTGCCGGTCGGCCTCCGAGCCTCCCGTCCCCTCACCGGCCGCAGCCATGCTCGCCGCCCCGGCCCCGGCCGAGGCCCGCTGCCCCTGGAGATCCGCTTCGGTCCCACCGGGAATGACATCACTCTGCTCTGACACGGTGTCCTCCATCCGTCGACTGCGCGGCGGCCGGCCGGCTGCCGCTGCACCTCCACGCTAGGACGACGCCGGTCCGTCCACCAGTGCCGTGTCCGGCGTGTGGACCGGGGCGGCGTCGTCTGGTTGTCCACATAGCCGCCCGACGCCCCGTGGGGGCCACCCGCCGCGACGAGGCTGGGGGCGGAGGTGATAGCCATGTTGGCGAAGGATCAATTGGGGCGTCGCGGGGAAGCGACAGCCGCCGTCTTCCTGGAGCGGGCCGGTCTGACGATCGTGGATCGGAACTGGCGGTGCCCGGCGGGGGAGATCGACCTCGTGGCGGTGGACGGGTCCACCCTCGTGGTCGTCGAGGTCAAGACGCGCAGCTCGGACGATTTCGGGCAACCCCTCGAGGCCATCACGGCCGCCAAGCTCCAGAGGCTGTATCTGCTCGCCTCGCAGTGGGCCCGCGCGCACAACCGGCGGTTCAGCGGTTTCCGGATCGACGCCGTCGGCGTGCTCGACGACGGCACGGGAACACCGCGCATCGAACACGTGCGGGCCGTGATCTGATGGCGCTCGGACGTACCTACGCCGTGTCCCTCGTGGGCATGAACGGGCATGTGGTGGAGGTCGAGGCGGACATCGGGCAGACCCTGCCCGCGTTCGTGCTGCTCGGCCTCCCGGACGCGGCGCTCAACGAGGCCAAGGACCGGATCAGGGCCGCGGCCCGCAACGCCGGCGTGCCGCTCAGCCGTCGGAAGATCACGGTGAACCTGATCCCCGCGTCCCTGCCGAAGCGGGGGTCGTCCTTCGACCTCGCGATCGTCATGTCGGCGCTGGCCGCGGCGGGCGATGTCCGCGGCGTTGGGTCCACGGTCTTCATCGCCGAGCTGGGGCTGGACGGGCAGCTCCGGCCGGTCCGCGGTGTGCTGCCCGCGGTGATGGCTGCCGTGGAGGCCGGGCACCATCGCATCATCGTCGCGGAGGAGAACGCGCCGGAGGCAGCCCTCGTCCCGGCCGCCGAGGTCGGGTCCTACCGCACGCTCGCCGAGGTGGTGCTGGCCTTCGGTGCGGACGCCGCGCAGGTCACGCTGCCCGAGCCCGTCGTCCGCAGCGAACCGGTCGTCCACACGGCACGGCCCCTGCCGGCCCGGGATCTCTCCGACATCGCGGGCCAGCACGAGGCGAGGTTCGCGCTCGAGATCGCCGCCGCGGGCGCCCACCATCTCCTCATGGTCGGACCGCCGGGCGCTGGCAAGACGATGCTCGCGGAGCGGCTGCCGGGCATCCTCCCGGATCTCGAGGACGACCACGCGATGGAGGTGTCGGCGATCCACAGCCTCTCCGGCGAACGGTTCTGCACCGAGCTGGTGCGGAAGCCGCCCTTCGAGAGCCCGCACCACACGGCGACGCCCGCATCGATCATCGGGGGTGGCACCGGCATCCCGAGACCGGGCGCTGCCTCCCGGGCGCATCGGGGCATCCTGTTCCTCGATGAGGCGCCCGAGTACGAGAGACGCGTGCTCGAGGCGCTGCGCGAGCCGCTCGAGAGCGGCAGGCTGGTCCTGCACCGGGCCTCCGGCACGGCGTCCTACCCTGCCCGGTTCCAGCTCGTCCTGGCCCTGAACCCCTGCCCCTGCGGTCTCGCGAACGGGAAGGGGATCGACTGCATGTGTACCGCGCAGCAGCGCCGGAGGTACTTCAACCGCCTCTCTGGGCCGCTCCTGGACCGCGTCGACCTGCAACTGGCCGTCCAGCGTGTGAGTCTGGTCGACTACGTGGACGTCCGGTCGGCCGAGACCTCCGCGGCCGTGGCGGGCAGGGTCGCCGAGGCGCGGGCAGCCCAGCGGGAACGCCTCCACCGCTGGGACTACGCCACCAACGCGGAGGTCCAGGGGAGGATCCTCCGCGGTGAGCTCGCGCTTCCCCGGGCGGTCACGGCCTCACTCGATCGCGCGCTCGACCGGAATCTCGTCAGCGCTCGCGGCTGGGACAGGGTCCTGCGCGTCGCGTGGACCATTGCGGACCTGGCCGGGCGCTCCCGCCCTGAGGCGGACGACGTCGTCACCGCTCTCGGCTTCCGGCTGCAGGAGCGTGCCGCGTGAGTCGGGAGCAGCAGGACCTCCGTCTGGCCAGGGCCGCGCTGTCCCGCCTGTTCGAACCATCGGATGCCGTCGGCCTGGCCCTGGTGTCGGTAGTAGGACCCCGGGATGCCCTGCGCATCGCCCGTCGGGAGGTCATGGCGGGCCCCGATGTGCACGGCCACCTGAGCGAAACACTCGACATCCCGGACGGCGGCCGCCGTCCGCTCGAGGACGGGCTGGCGCGGTGGACTCCACGGCTCCGCGACCTGGCACCCGAGAGGGACCTGGCGACGCTGGAACGGCTCGGCGGGCGCCTCGTCATCCCGGAGTCCGACGACTGGCCGGCGGGGCTGGATGACCTGCAGCGAACGGCACCCCTGTGCCTTTGGGTCCGGGGGCGGCACGAGATCCCGCCGTCCGCGCGTCTCGCCGCACTGGTCGGGTCGCGGGACAGCACCGCCTACGGGTCCTCCGTCACCATCGACCTGGCCTCGGGCCTCGCCCTGCGCGGCTACACCGTGGTGTCCGGCGGCGCCTACGGCATCGACGCGCAGGCGCACCGGGCCGCGCTCGCCACGACCGGGGGAGGGGACCACGCCTCCACCGTCGCCATCCTGGCCTGCGGAATCGACCGGTACTACCCGGCCGGGAACGAGGACCTGCTGCGCGCGATCGCCGACCAGGGCGTGCTCATCTCGGAGGTGCCGCCCGGCAGCTCCCCGACGCGCTGGCGGTTCCTCCAGCGCAACCGGCTGATCGCCGCCCTCAGCGCGGTGACGGTCGTGGTCGAGGCGCGGTGGCGCTCCGGGGCGCTCAACACGGCACACCATGCCGCCGGGCTCGGCCGTCCGGTCGGAGCCGTACCGGGCTCCGTGCAATCGGTGAACTCCGCGGGGTGCCACCGGCTGCTGAGGGACGGGACGGCGGTATGCGTCACGGACGCCGACGACGTCGTCGAGCTCGCGGGGCCGCTCGGGGCAGAGTCGCTCGGCGACCAGGCACGGGCCGACGCCGCTCCCGTCCGGGACCACGACGGCCTCACCATCCCGGACCTGCTGCTGCTGGACGGCCTCCCGGTCCGTGCTCCGACCACGGTGGACAAGCTGTCCATCGTCGCGGGCCTTTCCACGCGGGAGGTCATCAGCGGACTCGCGCGCCTCGAGCTGGCGGGACTCGCGGTGAGGGCCGGCGGCGGGTGGTGCCGCCGGAGAGCCTGACCGGCCCACCTCCATCGAACCTCCGAGTCCACCACCGCGGCTCCACCTGAGCCCGCCCGCCCTACCCGCCACCCAGGAGGACACACATGACCAGCGACCATCCCGACGACCCGGAGACGGACCGGTGGCATCACGAGATCCCATCACCCGTGGGACCCCTGCTTGTCGTCGCCGGTGCGGATGCGATCATCGGCCTGTATCACGCGGGGCATTCCCCGGCGCCGGACCGGGCGCGTCTCGGGCACCGCAGCACGGAGAACCACCTCCACGAGCGGGGTTTCCCGACGGCGGCGGAGGCCCGAGCCGCGGCCCCTCCCGCCCGGACCGTCGACCTCCTCCGCCAGGCGGGCCGGGAGCTCGGTGAGTACTTCGCTGGAACGCGCCGCACGTTCGACACTCCGGTCGAGCTCCACGGCACGGCCTTCCAGCACCGGGTGTGGGCCGAGGTGGGGGCGATCCCCTACGGGGAGACCCGCAGCTACCGCGATATCGCCACGCAGCTCGGCAACCCCCGGATGGGCCGCGCGGTCGGTGCGGCAGTGCGCGACAATCCCGTGTCGATCATGGTGCCGGGCCACCGGGTGGTCGGCAGCACCGGAGCCGTGGTCGGGTATGCCGCGGGGACGGCGACCAAGACCGCGCTGCTGGACCTCGAACGGGAGCACCGAGCAGATCCCGGTCCGCGTCTCGCGCAGGACCTCCAGCGGTGAGCCCGCCCGGTTGCCGCCCTGTTGCCGCTCGGTGCCCGCGGGCGCCTCGCCGGGTCGGAGAGCATGCCGGACGGAGTGTGCCGTGGATACTGGGAGCGGAGGAACTCATGGCAGACAGCAGTGCGGGATTGGCGAGCGAGCTCCGCGCCGGCCTCGACGGTTTCGGCGACTACCTGACGCGGGAGCGCAACCGTTCGGAGCACACGGTGCGCGCGTACCTGAAGGACGTGGAACTCTTCCTGCTGCATGCAGGGGAGTCGGGCGTCACCGCGCTCACGCAGCTGGAACTGCGGCATTTCCGCGCGTGGCTCGGAGCGCTCGACGCCGCCGGGCTGTCCCGGTCGACGATCGCCCGGCGGGCCGCATCGGTCCGCACCTTCATGGACTGGGCGGTTCGGGAGGATCTGATCCCCGCCAACCCGGCCCTCCGACTCCGTGCCCCCAAAAGGACGAGTACCCTGCCCGCCGTCCTCAGCCAGCCGCAGGCCGCCGCGATGTTCACGACCGTCGCCGAGCGGACCGAACAGGGCGACCCGCAGGAGCTGCAACTGCGCGCGATGCTCGAACTGCTGTACGCGACGGGAGTCCGCGTCGGCGAGCTGGTGGGTCTCGACATCGACGACCTCGACACGGAGCGCCGAACGCTCGTGGTGCTCGGCAAGGGCGCGAAGGAGCGCACCGTCCCCTACGGCGTCCCGGCAGCGCACGCCGTCGACGACTGGCTACGACGCGGCCGGCCACGGTGGGTGTCGGAGAAGAGCGGCCCCGCGCTCTTCCTGGGCCGGCGCGGAGGGCGGATCGACCAGCGCGCGGTGCGAGCGCAGGTCAGCGCGACCCTCGACGCGCTGGGCGACACCGCCGCGAGCGGGCCGCACGCGCTGCGCCACAGCGCCGCGACCCATCTGCTCGATGGCGGCGCCGACCTCCGGGCGGTCCAGGAGATCCTCGGGCACTCCAGCCTCGCCACCACCCAGCTGTACACGCACGTGTCGGTCGACCGGCTCCGCCGCAGCTACGAGCAGGCACATCCGAGGGCGTGAGGAACCGCTGTCGGCTAGCCATTCCGGGCCTGGCCGTCCAAGGGATGGGCAGCGGGCTGTCGAAGTGGCGAAATTCACGCGTCTCGTGCAGAATGAGCAGGAGTCAGGCGGATCCCGCGTGGTAACGCGGGTGGTCTCGTGAAGCTCTGCCAGGTTAATCGCACTGTCATCATCCGTTGCAGGTCGTTGGGGAAGACGTACCTACAGCTATGGAGGATGGAATGTCTGTTGTGATGGCGCGCGGTGTCTTGTACGTGCACTCAGCCCCTACTGCGTTGTGCCCCCATGTCGAATGGGCGATCGGCTCCGTGCTGGACAAGCGCATCGACATGGAGTGGACGGCGCAGCCCGCCGCGCCCGGAATGCTGCGCGCCGAACTCTCCTGGGTCGGCCCGCAGGGGTCCGGCGCGCAGCTCGCGTCCGCGCTCCGCGGATGGGCACACCTTCGCTACGAGGTCACCGAGGAACAGAGCGCCGGCGCCGACGGCGGCCGATGGTCCCACACGCCCGAGCTCGGGATCTTCCACGCCACGACGGACGTCCACGGCAACATCATGGTGACGGAGGACCGCATCCGCTACGCCTATGAGGCAGGAGCGGGCGATCCCGCTGCCGTCTACCACGAACTGTCCCTCGCACTCGGGGAGTCGTGGGACGAGGAACTGGAGCCCTTCCGCCACGCCGCCGAGGGCGCGCCCGTGCGCTGGCTGCACCAGGTGGGTTGACCGCACGTCCCGTCGGCGGCAGACCTTCGCCCCGGCTGCGGCCGCAGGGCTCCGATGTCACACCGCATCGACCGCAAGGGGAAAGGCGCCACCCCACGGGGGTGGCGCCTTTCCCCTTGCGGAGGGTCAGACGTTCCGGAGGACGATGACGGCGTTGTGGCCGCCGAACCCGAAGGAGTTGCTCAGGGCGACGATGTCGCCCGAGGGCAGGTCGCGCGGGGAGGTGACGACGTCGAGGGGGATCTCGGGATCCTGGTTGTCGAGGTTGATCGTCACCGGGGCCTTGCGCTCGTGGATGGCGAGGACCGTCATCACGGCTTCCACGGCACCGGACGCCCCGAGGAGGTGACCGGTCTGCGACTTCGTCGCCGATACCGCGACCTCGTGCACATGGTTGCCCAGGGCGGCCTTCAGGGCGATGTACTCGGGCTTGTCGCCGACCGGCGTCGAGGTGGCATGCGCGTTGATGTGGACCACATCCTCCGCCTGGGCGCGGGCGTCGAAGAGGGCCGCCTTCAGGGCACGGGTCGCACCCAGGCCCTCGGGGTCGGGGGCTGTGATGTGGTAGGCGTCCGCGGTGACGGAGGTGCCTGCGAGCTCGGCGTAGATGCGGGCGCCGCGCGCCAAGGCGTGCTCCTCGGCCTCGATGACGAGCGCTCCGGCGCCCTCGCCCATGACGAAGCCGTTACGGGCCGTGTCGTAGGGACGTGAGGCCAGCTCCGGCTCGTCGTTCCGCCGTGACAGCGCCTGCATGGCGGCGAATGCCGCGATCGGCATCGGATGGATGGCGGCTTCGGCGCCGCCGCACATGACGACGTCGGCCTTGCCGGAACGGATCAGGTCGAGGCCCAGGTGCAGTGCCTCGGTGCCTGAGGCGCAGGCGGACACCGGGGTGTGGGCGCCGGCGCGGGCGCCTAGGTCGAGGCTGACGGCTGCGGCCGGGCCGTTGGGCATGAGCATCGGCACGGTCATGGGCAGGACCCGCCGGGGACCCTTCTCGCGCAGCGTGTCCCAGGCGTCGAGCAGCGTCCACACGCCGCCGATGCCGGTCGCGAACGCGACGGCCAGGCGATCCTTGTCGACCTCCTCGATCCCCGAGTCCCGCCACGCCTCGCGGGAGGCGACGACGGCGAACTGCGTGGACGGGTCCATCCGCTTGGCCTCGACCCGGGACAGGACCTCCGAGGCGGGGGTCGTGATCTGGGCGGCGAAGGTGACCGGCAGCTCGTACTTCTGCACCCAGTCGGCTTCGATGGTCCGTGCGCCCGAGACTCCCTTGAGGGAGTTGGCCCACATGGTCGGGACATCCCCGCCGATGGGGGTGGTTGCACCGAGTCCGGTGATGACGACTTTGCGTGGCATGGTCACTCTTTCGAAGCTGGGAGGTGCGCCGGCTCGACCGGGGCGGGGGGATTACGAGTACGGCCGCTCACGGCGGGGACGCCGGGAGCGGCCGCAGCGCTCGGAACCGCAGGAACTAGGCCTGTGCGCCCGAGATGAAGTTGACGGCGTCGCCGACGGTCTTCAGGTTCTTGACTTCCTCGTCGGGGATGCGCACGCCGAACTTCTCCTCGGCGTTGACGACGATGGTCATCATCGAGATGGAGTCGATGTCCAGGTCGTCCGTGAAGGACTTGTCCATCTCGACGGACTCCGGGGCGAGGCCCGTCTCCTCGTTGACGATCTCGGCGAGGCCGGTCAGGATTTCTTCGTTGCTAGCCATGGTGGCTCCTTTTCTGTTCTTGCCGGTGCACCGGCGGGGATGGTCAAACCGCACTCTCGCGGTCTGGGCTTGAAAACTAGGGGAGAACGATGACCTGGGCGCCGAACACGAGGCCTGCACCGAAACCGATCTGCAGGGCCAGCGTGCCGCGGAGCGACGGCTGTTCCTTCAGGGTGCGGTGCATGGCGAGCGGGATCGAGGCGGCGGAGGTGTTGCCGGCGTCCACGATGTCCCGAGCCACGTAGACGTGCTCGGGCAGCTTCAGCTGCTTCACCATCTCATCGATGATACGGATGTTGGCCTGGTGGGGGAGGAACACCGCGAGGTCGTCGGCGGTCACGCCGGCCGCGTCCAGGGCCTGCTGCGCGACCTTGGCCATCTCCCAGACCGCCCAGCGGAACACCGTGGGACCGTCCTGGCGCATCGTGGGCCAGAGGCTCTCGCGGCCGGCGTCGACGTCGGCCGCGCGCTCCGTGTCGGTGGCGACGGCGCCGATGGCGTAGTCGCGCACGTCGATGAGGGACCGGTGCATGCGGATGGCCTCGTGCTTGCTGCCGTCCGATCCCCACACGGACGGGCCGATGCCCGCCGAGTCGCTGGGGCCGATCACCACGGCGCCGGCGCCGTCGCCGAGGAGGAACGAGATGGTGCGGTCGGAGTTGTCGATGAAGTCGGAGAGCTTCTCGACGCCCACCACAAGGACGTACTCAGCGGTCCCGGCGTGCACCAGCGCGTCACCCTGCGCGATGCCGTAGCAGTAGCCGGCGCAGGCTGCGGAGATGTCGAAGGCGGGTGCGGGCGTCGCTCCCAGCCGGTCGGTCAGCTGAGCGGCCGCCGACGGCGTGGCGTAGGGGTGGGTCACCGTCGAGACGAGGACGGCCCCGAGCTGCGACGCGTCGATGCCCGCCGCCTCCAGCGCCTCGCGGGAGGCGGCCTCCGCCATGTCGATGACGCTGACATCCCGGGGCGCGCGGTGCCTGGTGACGATGCCGGTCCGCTGCCGGATCCACTCGTCGGAGGAGTCGATCCACTGGCACACGTCGTCGTTGGTGACGATGACCTCCGGCCGGTACGCGCCGACGCCGAGGATGCGGGTGTGTTCGCGGAGGGGGGCTTGCTTCATTGCGGCGATGCTCACTGAGGTCCTTCGGAGGTAAGGGACGGATCCGGATCCGAGGTCCGCGAATGCTCCGTGATGAAGCTGCGGGCGGCGTCCAGGTCCTCCGGCGACTTTACTGCGAGTGCCGCCGTACCGCGCATTCCACGCTTGGCCAGACCGGTCAGCGTGCCTGCGGGTGACAGTTCGATCATCCCGGTGACACCCATCGCCTGCATGGACTGCATGCAGAGGTCCCAGCGCACCGGGCGGGAGACCTGCGCGATGAGGCTGTCCAGGTTGCCCTCGCCGGCGGCGACGGGCCTTCCGTCATAGTTGGACACGAGGGTGGCGAGCGGGTCCGTCGGCGAGAGGCTGGGGCGCAGCGCTTCGAGGGCCGTCACGGCTGGGGCCATGTGACTGGTGTGGAAGGCCCCGGCGACCTTCAGGGGGATGACGCGCGCCTTGGCGGGAGGAGCGTCGGCGAGGGCAGCCAGCTGTTCGAGGGTACCCGCGGCGACGACCTGCCCTCCTCCGTTGGCGTTCGCGGCGGTGAGCCCGAGGTCCGCGAGCACGGCGGCTACCTCGTCGGGGTCGCCGCCCAGGACGGCGCTCATGCCGGTGGGCAGTGCGGCGGCGGCTTCGGCCATGGCGTTGGCCCGGACCCGGACGAAGGCGACGGCGTCGTCCTCGGTGAGTGCCCCCGCGACGGCCGAGGCGGTCAGTTCACCCACGGAGTGCCCCGCGACGACGGTGGCCGCGGTGAGCGGGTGGTCCTGGAGGATCAGGCGCGCGGTGACGAGGCCCGCCGCGACGATCAGCGGCTGGGCGACGGCGGTGTCCTTGATGGTCTCCTCGTCGGAGACGGTGCCGTGGCGGACCAGGTCCGTGCCGGCGCGGTCGCTGAGCCGTTCCAGGTGGTCCCGGACTCCCGGGAGCTCGAGCCAGGGGCTCAGGAAGCCCGGAGTCTGTGAGCCCTGTCCGGGGCAGGCAATTGCAAGCACTCTTCCAGCTTTCCAAATCGGTGGAGCATTATCGGGTGTTCGCCTGAACCAAGCTCACTGTGCAGCGTTGTAGGAAGTCTACAAGGACACCGCACGCGCGGCAGCCGCTGTCGCGCCCTGGTCGGCGGGTGCGGCGCGTGCTGCGCGCCCCGTCCCGGCTGCCGGTCCGCCGAGCACGGCGGCCGTCGGCGGTGGCGCGAGGCGGCCGACGACCAGCGCCGTCTGGAGGACGTAGGCCTCGCGGGGGACGAGCGGGTCCCAGCCGGTGACATCGCAGACGCGGCGGAGCCGGTACCGGACGGTGTTCGCGTGCACGAAGAGGGACCGGGCGGTGGCTTCCAGCGAGTGCCCGAGGCTGAGGTAGGCGGACAGGGTCTGCTCGAGCCCGTTCGAGGCAGCCAGGAGCGGGCGGTAGATCGTCCTGATGAGGGAGCGCCGCGCGGTGTCGTCGCCCGACATGACGCGCTCGGGCCACAGGTCCTCGGAGGAGACCGGCCGGGGCGCTCCGGGCCACGCCCTCGCGGCCGTCAGTCCCGCGAAGGCCGCCTGGGCCGAACTGCTCGCGGCGACCAGCGACTCCGCCTCGGGTCCCAGGACCACGGCGCCGTCGCCGAAGAGCTCGCTGATCCTCGGGTAGGCCTTGGCTGGATCCCGGACCCCGCCCAGGACCAGGATGAGCCGCTCGCCCTGGATGCCGACGAGGACGTCCTCGGCCAGGCGCCCTGTGACGCGACGGAGTTCGTTGAGGAAGCCGGCGTTGGGCTCCTGTGGGGCGCTGCCGACCATCACGGTGATGCGGGCCTGGGACTTCCAGCCGACAGCGGCGATCCGGGAACGGAGCGCGTCCGAGCTCTCGCCGCGCAGGATGGCGTCCACCACGAGTGCTTCGAGCCGCGTGTCCCAGGATCCGCGGGTCTCTGCGGCCCGGGCGTAGACGTCGGCCGCGGCGAAGGCAACCTCGCGCGAGTAGCGGAGCACGGCTTCACGCAGGGGCCCCTGGTCGGCGGCCGGCGCGAGGAACGGGACGTGGTCCTCGACGACCTGCACCACCACCCGGATGAGCTGCAGGGCCTTCTGAAGGCTGATGGAGCGGGTGAGCTCCGTGGGTGCCGTGCCGAAGACGTCGCTGAGGACCCAGGCCGGCGAGACGGGCTTCTGGTACCAGTTGACGAAGGACGCGATGCCCTTCTGCGCCACCATGCCGAGCGCCGAGCGCTCGTCCGGCCGCAGTCCGCGGTACCACGGCAGGTCGGCGTCGAGCTGCCGGAGCGTCGCCGTGGACAGCGACCCGATGGTGGCGCGGAGCTTCTCGACGGTCGCCGGATCCGGGGGAGCGGTGCCCGCGTTCGTCGCCCCTCCCGTGGTCGGGACGCTGGCGGGAACGTCGTCAGGCTGCGGCATCCTCCGAGCATACGGTCTCCGACCCGCCACCTTCCATTTGTGTGAAGGCTACAAAAAGGGCGACGGCGGGAACAGTTCGTGACTGCTCCCGCCGCCGCCCTCCAGCGGAACTCGGGGCCTAGGCCTCGCCGCCCGTGGTGCCGGTGGTCCCGGCGTTCACGTCGAGCAGGCGGTACTTCTCGATCGCTTCCTTCGGCGCGTTCGCGTCGACCTCGCCGCGGCGGGCGAGCATCTCCAGCGCCCGGACGACGACGGAGTGGCTGTCGATCTTGAAGAACCGGCGTGCCGCCGCGCGGGTGTCGGAGAAGCCGAAGCCGTCGGCTCCGAGGGTCGCGAACTCGTTCGGCAGGAACTGGCGGATCTGGTCGGGGACGGCCTTCATGAAGTCGGACACCGCGACGATCGGACCTGTCGCGCCCTCGAGCTGCTGCGTCACGAACGGCGTGCGTGCTTCGGCGCCCGGGTTGAGGAAGGCCTCCTCCTCGGCGTCGAGGCCGTCGCGGCGCAGTTCGTTCCAGGAGGTCACGGACCAGACGTCGGCCGAGACACCCCACTCGTCGGCGAGGATCTTCTGCGCCTCGAGGGCCCACGGGACGGCGACGCCGGACGCGAGGAGCTGCGTCCTCGGCCCGTCGACCTTCGCGGGCTTCAGCAGGTAGATGCCCTTGAGCAGGCCCGCGACGTCCAGTTCCTCCGGCTCGGCGGGCTGCTGGAACGGTTCGTTGTAGACGGTCACGTAGTACATGACGTTGCGGAAGGATTCCGGCTTGTCGCCGATGTCCCCGTACATCCGGTTGAGCCCGTCACGCATGATGTGCCCGATTTCGTAGCCGAACGCCGGGTCGTAGGTGATGACGGCGGGGTTGGTCGACGCGAGGATCGGCGAGTGCCCATCGGCGTGCTGCAGGCCCTCACCGGTCAGCGTGGTGCGTCCGGCGGTCGCCCCGATGATGAATCCGCGCGCCATCTGGTCCGCGGCCGCCCAGATGGAGTCGCCGGTGCGCTGGAAGCCGAACATGGAGTAGAAGACGTAGATCGGGATCAGCGGCTCACCCTGGGTGGCGTAGGCGCTGCCGGCTGCCGTGAAGGCGGCCATGGATCCCGCCTCGTTGATGCCCGCGTGCAGGATCTGGCCCTGGACGGACTCCTTGTAGGCGAGGACGAGGTCGCGGTCCACGGACAGGTAGTTCTGGCCCTTGGGGTTGTAGATCTTGGCCGTCGGGAAGAACGAGTCCATGCCGAAGGTGCGTGCCTCGTCGGGGATGATCGGCGTGATGCGCTTGCCGAACTCCTTGTCGCGCATGAGGTCCTTCAGGATGCGCACGAACGCCATGGTGGTGGCGGCCATCTGCTTCCCGGACCCCTTCTTGGCCGTCTCGTATGCCTTGTCGCCGGGCAGCACGACGTCGGCGTGCTTGGTCCGGCGCTCCGGGACGAAACCGCCGAGCTCAGCCCGGCGCTCGAGCATGTACTTGATCTCGGGTGCATCGGCGCCCGGGTGGTAGTACGGCGCGTTGTAGAGGTCATCGTCGATCTGCTCGTCGGTGACGGGGATCCGCAGGTGGTCGCGGAACGCCTTCAGGTCGGCGTTGGTCAGCTTCTTCATCTGGTGGGTCGCGTTGCGTCCCTCGAAGTGCGGGCCCAGTCCGTATCCCTTGACCGTCTTCGCGAGGACGACCGTCGGCTTTCCCTTGAACTCGGTGGCGGCCTTGTATGCCGCGTACACCTTGCGGTAGTCGTGGCCGCCGCGCTTGAGGTTCCAGATCTCGGCGTCGGTGAGGTCCTCGACCATGGCCTTCGTCTCGGGCGACTTGCCGAAGAAGTGGTCGCGGACGAAGCCGCCGGACTCGGCCTTGTAGGTCTGGTAGTCGCCGTCGGGCGTCTGGTTCATGATGTCCACCAGCGCACCGCCGTGGTCCTTGGCGAGCAGCGAGTCCCACTCGCGCCCCCAGACCACCTTGATGACGTTCCAGCCCGCACCGCGGAAGAAGGCTTCGAGCTCCTGCATGATCTTGCCGTTACCGCGCACCGGCCCGTCGAGGCGCTGGAGGTTGCAGTTGATGACGAAGTTGAGGTTGTCCAGGTTCTCGTTCGCTGCGAGCTGGAGCAGGCCGCGCGACTCGGGCTCGTCCATCTCGCCGTCGCCGAGGAAGGCCCAGACCTGCTGCTCGGAGGTGTCCTTGAGGCCGCGGTTGTGCAGGTAGCGGTTCGACTGCGCCTGGTAGATGGCGTTCATGGGGCCGATGCCCATCGACACGGTCGGGAATTCCCAGAAGTGCGGCATCAGGCGGGGGTGAGGGTAGGAGGAGAGGGCGTGGCCCTCCTTCGACTTCTCCTGGCGGAATCCGTCGAGGTCCTCCTCGGTGATGCGTCCCTCGAGGTAGGCGCGGGCGTACATGCCGGGGGAGGCGTGGCCCTGGAAGAAGATCTGGTCGCCGCCGCCCGGGTGGTCCTTGCCCTTGAAGAAGTGGTTGAAGCCGACCTCGTACAGGGTCGCCGCTCCGGCGTAGGTCGAGATGTGTCCGCCGACGCCGATCTCGGGGCGCTGGGCGCGATGCACCATCACCGCCGCGTTCCAGCGCAGCCACGCGCGGTACTTGCGCTCGATCTCCTCGTCGCCCGGGAACTCCGCTTCCTGGTCCGCCGGGATGGTGTTGACGTAGTCGGTCGTCGTGACCATCGGAACGCCCACGGACTGGGCGCCGGCACGCTGGAGGAGCGAACGCATGATGTACTGCGCGCGCTCGGTGCCCTGGGTGCTGATCAGCTCGTCGAGGGACTGGATCCACTCGGCAGTCTCCTCGGGATCCCCGTCGGGCTTGCCAGCGGTCAGACCGCTCAGAATATCCGCCGTACCTTGTTCTGCAGCCACGCGATATCTCTCCACTTCCACAGATTCTGTCTGTGTCGCTTTATGCCTGCGCATGGCTCGTGGGCCCGCGCAGAGGTGTATGCCCGGCGAAAGCACCCAGGCCATATGGTTCTTCACTCTATCGCCGCCATGCGCCCGATGCGTAGCGGGAGCGGGGACGCCGGGCAGATTACGCCGAGGGCGTGTGGCGGGGGCGTCACCGCGGTCGATTCGGGCGTGCCGGGCGACGGCGCGCCTGAAATCCGCCCGCTGGCTTGATGCTTGGCGCATAAAGGTGTTGGCTGGTAGGCATGTGCATCTATAGCAGGATCCGTCGGGCGACAGTCCCGTCTTTCCAGGAGGAGACAAGTGAGCGAGGCTGAAGCCGCCACTGCGGTCAACGTGGCAGGCAAGTTGGGTTTCAAGCAGGGGGACCTCGTCCAGGAACTCGGTTACGACGACGACGTCGACTTCGATTTCCGTGAAAACCTCGAGGACGGCGTAGGGTCCGAACTGCTCACCGAGGACGACCAGGATGTCGTCGACGGTGTCGTGCTCTGGTGGCGGAACGGCGACGGCGACCTGGTGGACGCCCTCGTGGACGCCCTGACCTCGCTGGGCGGCAATGGAGTCGTCTGGCTCCTCACGCCGAAGTCGGGCCGTCCCGGATATGTACCGCCCGCGGACATCCAGGAAGCCGCCCCGACGGCCGGACTGCATTCGACGTCCTCGGCTGGCGTGTCCAAGGAATGGGCCGCCACGCGGCTCGTCAACCGCCGGAAGCAGTAGGCCGTGCCCCTCGACGTCGGAGCGGCGGCACCCGGGTTCGCACTGGCGAACCAGTTCGGCGAGACCGTGACCCGGTCATCCCTGGTCGGCGGCTCCGTCGTCGTCTTCTTCCCCTTCGCGTTCTCCCGTGTCTGCACGGACGAACTCGGGCAGCTCCGGGACAACCTGGAGCTGTTCGACGCCGCGGGCGTCACGCTCGTGGCGGTCTCCGTGGACCACAAGTACACGCTGCGGGCGTTCGCCGACGCGAACGACATCTCCTTCGACCTCCTCGCCGACTTCTGGCCGCACGGGTCGGTCACGCGCGCCTACAGGGCGTTCGACGAGGAGAACGGCTACGCCGAGCGCATCAGCTACGTGCTCGACGGTGCCGGCGTGGTGCGCGCCGTCGTGTCGTCCGCCCACGGGCAGGGCCGGCCGATCGCCGACTACGCCCGCGCGCTGAGTTCGGTCGAAGCGGCCCTGTGACCGCTCCGGGCGGCGGCATGCGGATGCGTGACGACCTGCCCGGACCGGAGTCGAACCCGGGGCTCGGCCTGACCGGGTTCGTGCGCGAGCCCCCGGCGTCCGACCTCACCGCGCTGCAGCAGGCGGAACGCGTCCTCCTCGACGAGGCCGTCGCCCTGCTCGGCGGGCTGCGCCTGGCCATCCTGACCGGTGCGGGGCTCAGTACCGACTCCGGCATCCCGGACTACCGCGGTCCGCGGTCGGTGCCCCGCAACCCGATGACGTACCAGCAGTTCGTCGGCGACGAGGCCCTCCGGCGCCGCTACTGGGCGCGGAACCACCTGGGCTGGCGGCACCTGCGCCGGGCCGACCCCAATGCCGGTCACGCCGCCGTCGCGCGACTGGAGCAGCGGGGCCTGCTGTCCGGCCTCATCACGCAGAACGTCGACAGGCTGCACTCGGCGGCCGGGAGCATCAACGTCATCGACCTGCACGGGACGTTCGACCGCGTGGTGTGCCTGCAGTGCGCGTCGTCCTTCCCCCGGTCCCGGATCGCGGAGATCCTGGAGGGCCTCAACCCGGGCTACCTCGAGCGGCAGTCCGATGCCGGGGACATCGCGCCGGATGCCGATGCCGACGTGGACGACACCGGCGATTTCCTCATGGCACCGTGCCCGGTCTGCGGCGGCATGCTCAAGCCCGACTTCGTCTACTTCGGCGAGAACGTACCCAAGGGCCGGGTCGCCGACGCGTACGCCATGGTCGACGACGCGGCCGCCCTGCTGGTCGCCGGGTCGTCACTGACCGTGATGAGCGGACTGCGCTTCGTCCGCCACGCGGCGAAGGCGGGCAAGCCCGTGGTCATCATCAACCGCGGGTGGACTCGCGGGGACGATTTCGCGTCGCTCAAGATCGAGGCGGGTGTCTCCGAGGCATTGACCTACCTGGCCGGACGGCTCCCGGACCTGACGCAGCCCTAGGGACTGCACGGTCTGCCGCAGGTAGTCAACGTCCCGTACGAGTAGTCACCTCGGTGTCGGTGTCGGACGCTCCGCCGTAGCGTCAATCCAACAGGTCTCTCAAGCAGGGTGGAACAATGCAGCACACAACACGATCTCTTCTGGTAGCTTTCGGATCCGCGGCGGCCCTGGTCGCAGCACCCCTGGTGCTCGACGTCCAGGGAAGGACGGCGGCGGACGAAGCCGTGGCAGTCCCCGGCGCCGCGACCGCCGGACCAGCGTCCGCTCCGGACCTCCCTCCGATCGCCGATGGTCCCGCCGGCGTGAGTGGGTCCACCGGGGCCCCGGCCGGCTCGGGGGCGATGACGGCGCCGGTTCCGCTTCCCACTGATGCCGGGCGGCCCGGCGACCTGCCGCAGGGGTTCCTGTCCGCGACGCCCTCTCCCCGGTGTCCGGTCACCGAGGAGGGCGCCTGGTGGACGGATCCCGCCGATCCCTCGACCTGCCTCCGCCCCGGGTCCGTCCCGTTCTTCGAGCCCGCACCTCCCGGCATCCCGCCCGAACTCCTGGAACCGATCTTCGAGGAGCCCCCCACGCTGCCCGGTACGGGCGAGGACTGCCGGGTCACCGGCACGAGGGAGTGCGTCGTCGACATCATGGGCCAGGGTTACGTCGTCACCTTCGCCGACGGCAAGCCGGTCGGCGTGGTGGAGGCGCAGCGGTAGGAGGACACCCGGCGTCTGCGGCTAGAGTGGACGGCGTGCTGGGACGATGGCGGTGGAACCGGAGGACGGCGATCCTCGTGGCGGGTATGAGCATGCTGGCGCTCTGCATCGCTGCCCGCAGGCTGGGCCTGGGCATCGACGACGACGGCGGCGCGCCGGCCCTGTGGCTGTCCCTGCTCTTCGTGACCGGGGCATCGCTGGTGGTGATCGTTTTGGCGCAGAGGCTCGCCGCTGTTCTCAGGAAGCGCTGACCGCTCCACCGCCCGGGGTGCGGCGGGTGCCCGGGACTACCTGTCTGTTCATCAATCAGGTCGAGTAGCGGCCCCCCGGGTAGCGCACGGGCAGAGCCATTACTGTCGAGTCATGAGCTACACAGAGCACCGTTGCCAGTGTTGCGGGGACATCTGCGAAACCCTCTTCTGCGAGGACTGCCAGGCCCATGAACGCATAGCCGCCCACTGACCGCCCGTGGGCCCCGGACACAGAAGGAGCCCCGCATCAGCGGGGCTCCTTCTGTGTTCTCGGTGGGTCCTACCGGGATCGAACCGATGACATCCACGGTGTAAACGTGGCGCTCTACCAGCTGAGCTAAAGACCCTGATCCCGTGACACCGGACCGTCGGCCGGAACCGGCCGGGGCTGCATCACGAGGGTCGACTATACCGGCTCGTCGATCGCCGGCGCCAATCGTGGCAGGACTACTCCTCGGCGGCGAGCTGGCCGCACGCGCCGTCGATCTCCTTGCCGCGGGTGTCGCGGAGCGTCGTCGGGATGCCGGCATCGCGGAGCCGGTTGATGAACTCGGTCGAGACGCTCTTCTCGGAGGCCGTCCAGATGGATCCCGGCGTGGGGTTGAGCGGGATCGGATTGACGTGCACCCAGCCGCGCCCGCGCTGGTTCAGCTTCTTCGCCAGCAGGTCCGCGCGCCAGGGGTGGTCGTTCATGTCCTTGATGAGTGCGTACTCGATGCTGACGCGTCGTCCGGTGACCCGGTAGTAGTTGTAGGCGGCGTCGAGCGCCTCGTCGACCTTCCAGCGCGTGTTGACCGGGATCAGCTCGTCGCGGAGCTCGTCATCGGGCGCGTGGAGGGACAGCGCGAACGTGACCGGCAGCGATTCGGCGGCGAGCTTGTTGATCGCCGGCACGAGGCCCACCGTCGACACGGTGATGTTTCGTGCGGACATGCCGAGGCCCTCGGGGGAGTCGTCCACGAAACGGTGCAGCGCGGCCATGACGCGCTTGTAGTTGGCCAGCGGCTCACCCATGCCCATGAAGACGATGTTGGTGACGCGGTCGGCGTCGTGCCCGCCATCGGTCCGCAGGTCTCCGAGGGCGCCCTCGGCGAGGGCGCGGTTCGCGGCGACCACCTGATCGACGATCTCCGCCGTCGACATGTTGCGCGTCAGCCCCGCCTGTCCGGTCGCGCAGAACGGGCAGTTCATGCCGCAGCCGGCCTGGGAGGACACGCAGAGCGTCACGCGACCCGGGTAGCGCATCAGCACGGACTCGACGAGGGCGCCGTCGAAGAGGCGCCAGAGGAACTTGATGGTGTCGCCGTTGTCCGTGGTCAGGCGCTTCACCTCGGTCAGCAGCGGCGGGAACATGGCCGCCACCAGTTCCTCCCGCCCGGCCTTCGGCAGATCGCTCATCGCCGCGGGGTCGGTGGAGTAGTGCGAGAAGTAGTGCGTGGACAGCTGCTTGGCGCGGAACCCCTGGTGTCCCAGCTCCTTCAGGCGTTCCTGCCGCTCGGCCACGGTCAGGTCCGCCAGGTGCACCGGCGGCTGGCTGACCCGCGGGGACTTGAACTGCAGCAGCGGCCTGCCGTCACTGGACACGATCGGCTCGGAACCCTCCACCTCGGGGCGCACCTGGGGGCGCGAGGAAGCAGGGGCAGGGGCTGTGGGGGTAACGGTAATGTCGGACATCCTTATCATTCTTTCACGGATGGCGCCAGCGTCCCAGTCGGGCCAGCCCTGATGGCGACTCGGGAGGCCTCGACCGGCCGACACATGACGGCGCGGGCCCACGCGGGTGTGGCGGCGCGTGGCGCGACGGTAATAGTGTGAAAGGGACCGGAGGAGCTGGGCGGGAACGCGCCCGAAGCACCGGCACATGCACCACGTTGCATGCAGTTGACGAATGACGGAGAACACATTGAGCGCACAGATCGGCGTCACAGGCCTGGCAGTCATGGGAGCCAACCTCGCCCGCAACCTGGCCCGCAACGGCTACACCGTGGCCCTGCACAACAGATCCATCGAGAAGACGGACGCCCTGCTGGAGAAGCACGGCGGTGACGGCGAGTTCGTCCGCACCGAGACCATGCAGGAACTCGTGGACTCGCTGGAGAAGCCCCGCCGGGTGCTCATCATGGTGAAGGCCGGCAAGCCGGTGGATTCCGTGATCGACCAGCTGGTGCCTCTGCTGGAGCCGGGGGACATCGTGATCGACGGCGGAAACTCCCACTACGAGGACACCCGCCGCCGTGAAGCCGCCCTGTCCGCCCACGACCTGCACTTCGTCGGCGTCGGCGTGTCCGGCGGGGAGGAAGGTGCCCTCCTCGGGCCGTCCATCATGCCCGGCGGATCCCGCGAGGCCTACGACTCGCTCGGCCCGATGCTGGAGAAGATCTCCGCCAAGTACAACGGCGAGCCCTGCTGCCGCTGGATCGGCACGGACGGCGCCGGCCACTTCGTGAAGATGGTGCACAACGGCATCGAGTACGCGGACATGCAGGTCATCGGGGAGGCCTTCGACCTCCTGCGCTCCGGCGCCGGCATCGAGCCGGCCGACCAGGCGAAGATCTTCACCGACTGGAACTCGGGCACGCTGTCCTCCTTCCTCATCGAGATCACCGCCGAGGTGCTCGGCCACACGGACGCGCGCACTGGCAAGCCGTTCGTCGACGTCGTCGTCGATGCCGCCGGGCAGAAGGGGACCGGCCGGTGGACCGTCGTCTCCGCGCTGGAACTGGGCAGCCCGACGTCGGGCATCGCCGAGTCCGTCTTCGCCCGCGCCCTGTCCTCCCAGAAGGAGCAGCGCGTGCTGGCGCAGGACATCCTGCAGGGCCACGAGGGCACCGTGGACCTGCCCGACACCTTCGTGGAGGACGTCCGGCTCGCGCTGTACGCCTCGAAGCTCGTCAGCTACGCGCAGGGCATCGACATGCTCACGGCCGCGGCGAAGGAGTACGGCTGGGACCTGAAGCTCGACGAGATCGCGTCCCTGTGGCGGGCCGGCTGCATCATCCGGGCCGAGCTGCTCGACGACATCATGAAGGCGTACGCGGGCAGTGACCGCCCGGCCAACCTCCTGCTGGCCCCCGCGTTCGCCGAGGCGATCGCGGGAGCCGTGCCGGCCTGGCGCCGCGTGGTGTCCACGGCCGTCCAGCTGGGCATCCCCGTGCCGGTCTTCTCGGCGTCGCTGGCGTACTACGACGGCCTGCGCCGCAAGCGCCTGCCGGCCGCCCTGACGCAGGGCCTGCGCGACCTGTTCGGCGCGCACACCTACAACCGGGTCGACGGCGAGGGCACCTTCCACACCATGTGGGGCGAGGACAAGTCCGAGATCGAGGCCGTCGACACGCACTGACGGCCCTGACGGCATGAACGAGGGAAGCCCCGGACCGCGGTCCGGGGCTTCCCTCGTCCGGCTCGCATGCTCGATCGCATGCTGGATCCGTCGGTGCGTCAGATGTAGATCGCCGGGTCCACGTACTCCGCCGGGTCGACGGCCGGTTGGGTCTCGCGGCGCGAATCGCGGTGGCGGAACGTCGCCGGGATCCCGGTGATGATCGAGTCAGGGGGCGTGTCCTTGACCACGACGGCGTTAGCGCCGACCGCGCTGCCCGCACCGATCGTGATGGGCCCGAGCACCTTCGCACCCGCGCCGATCGTGACGCGGTCCCCGATGGTGGGATGGCGCTTGACCCTCTCGAGCGAGCGTCCGCCCAGGGTGACGCCCTGGTACAGCATGACGTCGTCGCCGATCTCGGCGGTGCTGCCGATCACGATGCCCATCCCGTGGTCGATGAAGAACCGCCGACCGATGGTGGCCGCAGGGTGGATCTCGACGCCGGTGAGGGCACGCGCCAGCTGGGCGAGGGCCCGGGCGGGGAAGCGCAGCCTCTCGTCCCGCCACATGCGGTGGGTCAGGCGGTGGACCCAGATGGCGTGCAGCCCCGAGTACACCACGGTGGTCTCGACCGGACCACGCGCCGCCGGATCGTGGGTGCGCGCGGTCTCGAGGTCCTCGCGCAGTCGTTCTAGAAAGCTCACCGGTTACCTTTTCGTGGAGTGGTTGGGGACGGACGTCGCGTCGGGATCAGCCGCGGATGTCGTCGAAGAGGATCGTGGAGATGTAGCGCTCGCCGAAGTCGCACACGATGGCCACGATGAGCTTACCGGCGTTCTCCGGGCGCTTCGCGAGCTCGAGCGCGGCCCAGACGATGGCTCCCGACGAGATCCCGCCGAGGATGCCCTCCTTGGTCCCGAGCTCGCGGGCCACCCGCACCGAGTCCTCCACCGTCGCGTCCATCACTTCGTCGTAGATCTCGCGGTCGAGGTTCTCCGGGACGAAGTTGGCGCCGAGGCCCTGGATCTTGTGCGGGCCCGGCGCACCACCGCTGAGGAGGGGCGAGTCGGCGGGCTCGACGACGACGATCTGCACGCCGGGCTTGCGCTCCTTGAGCACCTGGCCGACGCCGGTGATCGTCCCGCCGGTGCCGACACCTGCCACGAAGATGTCCACCTCGCCGTCGGTGTCCTCCCAGATCTCCTCCGCGGTGGTGGTGCGGTGGATCTCCGGGTTCGCCGCATTCGCGAACTGCTGGGCCCAGATGGCGTTCTCCGTCGTCGCGACGATCTCCTTGGCACGGTCCACGGCGCCCCGCATGCCCTCGGAACCGGGGGTGAGGACGATCTCGGCGCCGTAGGCCCGGAGCATGACGCGTCGCTCGGTGGACATGGTCTCCGGCATCGTCAGCACCACCTTGTAGCCGCGGGCAGCACCCACCATCGCGAGCGCGATCCCCGTGTTGCCGGAGGTCCCCTCCACGATCGTTCCGCCGGGGCGCAGGGCGCCCGCCTTCTCGGCGGCGTCGATGATAGCGACGCCGATGCGGTCCTTGACGCTGTTGGCGGGGTTGTAGAACTCGAGCTTGACGGCGACCTGCGCCTCGAGTCCCTCGGTCAGTCGGTTGAGGCGGACGAGGGGCGTGCGCCCGACCAGTTGGGTGACGTCGTCGTAGATCTTTGCCATGGGGAGCCTGCCTTGTCGGAGGTGGGGTGGATACGGGGGATCGTCGGGGTGGGGCGGCGTGGGCCTGCCCCGTGAGCGACGGCGGTCAGCCTAACGGCCGGGCACCGGCGCTCCTATGCGGCCAGCCACTGGGAGTAATACTTCCGTGCCTTCGCGAGCTTCGGATTGATGATGACCTGGCAGTAGCCCTGCTCGGGGTGCTTCGCGTAGAAGTTCTGGTGCCAGTCCTCGGCGACGTGGAAATGGGGGAGCCGGCTGACCTCGGTGACGATCGGGTTCTTCCAGTTCTCCTGGTTGCGGCTGATCGCGTCCTCGAAGAGCTCCTTCTGCGCGGTGTCCTGGTGGTACATGACGCTGCGGTACTGGGTGCCGACGTCGTAGCCCTGCCGGTTCAGCGTGGTGGGGTCGTGGGACACGAAGAACATGTCCAGGATGACGTCCTCGGGGACGACGTCCTCGTCGAAGGTCACCGCCACCACTTCGGCGTGTCCGGTGATCCCCGAGCAGACGCTGTCATAGTCCGGGTGCCTCGTATGGCCGCCGGTGTACCCGGAGACGACCTCGGTCACGCCACGGGTCTTCTGGTAGACGGCATCGAGGCACCAGAAGCAGCCCCCTCCAAGCACAAAAGTCTTCATGACAGTGTCAATGCGCGCCACGTGCCGATGATTCCCGCGCCCGTTCCGCCGTCGGTGGACGGCGCGGACTTGGCGGGCCCGCCGGTGGCGGGTATTACTGGTGTCATGGACCAGAACGAGCGCGACGCAGGCGTCGCTCCGACCGGCGTCGACGCGCCCGATCCGCCCGGCACGCAGGCACCGACCGTCGGCGACGTGCTCCTCGCCATCGAGGAGCTGTGGCCCGAGAGCCTCGCGGAGGACTGGGACGAGGTGGGGCTGGTGGCCGGCCGGTCGGGGAGGCGGGCGGACAGGATCCTCTTCACCGTGGACCCCACCGCGGCCGTCCTCGACGAGGCACTCGACTGGGGTGCGACGATGATCGTGTCCCACCACCCGCTGCTCCTCAAGCCCGTCTCCTCCGTCGCCGCGTCGGGTTTCAAGGGCGAAGCCGTCCATCGGCTGATCGAGGCCGGCTGCGCGATGGTCACGGTCCACACCAACGGGGACAGCGCGGTCGGGGGAGTGTCGGACGTGCTGGCGGACGCCCTCGGGCTGCAGGACGTCCAGCCGCTCACCCCGGCGGCGGACGGGCTGCCCGAGGAGGGCATCGGACGGGTCGGGAACCTCGAAGCGCCGGTGACGCTCGGCGCCTTCGCGGAAGTGGTCTTCTCGATCCTCCCGGCCGTGGCGGGCGGCGTGCGCGTCGCCGGCGACAAGGACGCCCCGGTGCGGAGGGTCGCCGTCTGCGGCGGCGCGGGCGATTCCCTGTTCGACCGCGTGCGGTCGAGCCGGGCGGACGTCTATGTCACCGCGGACCTGCGGCACCACCCCGCGTCGGAGGTCAGGGAGGCAGCCGCCGGTGCCACGCCTTACCTGATCGACGTCTCGCACTTCGGCAGCGAGTGGCTGTGGCTGACGCCCGCCGCCGAGGCCCTCGCCAACGTCCTGTCCGATCAGGGCTTCACCGCCGACATCCGGGTGAGCGGCGTCAACACCGACCCCTGGGACTTCGTCCTCACGCCCGGTCACTGACGACCCGCCCGGGCGCCGTGGCCTAGGCTGGGACGACGCCCACGCCCGCTCGTCGTGCCCCATCCGTCCCATCCTGGAGGTTTACCGTGGCCAAGGCTGCACCCGAGGAACAACTCCGCCTGCTCGACCTGCAGGCGCTCGACTCGACCCTCAACAAGCTCACCCGCCAGGCCGCCGCCGCGCGCAGCAATCCCGAGATCGGGATCGTCGCGGGCCGGGTGGCGGAAGTGGACGCCGAACTCGTCCGGGCGACGACCGAGCTCGGGGACCTGCAGCGCGAGCTCACCCGCGCTGAGGACGAGGTCCAGTCCGTCGTCAATCGCCTCGAACGCGATGAGAAGCGGCTCAACAGCGGAACCGGGACCTCGAAGGACCTGACGGCGCTGCAGCACGAGGTCGCGACCCTCACGAAGCGGCGGTCGGACCTAGAGGACGTCGAACTCGACGTCATGGAGAGGGTGGACACGGCGCGTGCCGCGCAGGCCGAGGTGCAGGGGCGGACGAACGGTGTCCGCGCGGAGCTGAAGGGCCTCGAGGAAGCCCGGGACGCGGAGCTCGCCGACATCGATGCGCAGCGCGCTCGCGTGCAGGCCCAGCGGGACGAACTCGCCGCCACCTTCGACGCGGGGCTCCTGGCCGTCTACGACCGGATCCTCGCTCGGCGCGGCGTCGGCGCAGCACGGCTCTTCCACGGCAAGTCCGAGGGGTCGGGCATGCAGCTGAGCCCCGGCGACCTCGCCGACATCTCCGCGGCCGCTCCCGACGACGTCGTCCTCTGCCCCGACTCGGGCTGCATCCTCGTCCGCTCCAGCGACTGGGGAAACCAGCAGCCGTGACGGACCAGCAACTGTTCGACCCCTACGCCCAGGACCAGGACGAGGATCACGACCGTGCGCAGGAGGACCTGCCCGCGCGTCTGGTCGTCGAGGCCGACGGCGGGTCGCGGGGCAACCCGGGGCACGCCGGGTACGGCGCGCTCGTGCGCGACCCCGACACCGGCCGCATCCTCGTGGAGAAGGCCGCCTACATCGGCAAGGCCTCCAACAACGTCGCCGAGTACTCGGGTCTCGTGTCCGGGCTGGAGCTCGCCCGTGAGATCAACCCGAGGGCTGCCGTCCACGTGAAGATGGACTCCAAACTCGTCGTCGAGCAGATGTCCGGGCGGTGGCAGATCAAGCACGCCGACATGCGCGTCCTCGCGGCCGCGGCGCGGAAGGTCCTCGATCCGCGGCGCGTCACGTACGAGTGGATCCCGCGCGAGCGGAACAAGGACGCCGACCGGCTCTCCAACGAGGCGATGGACGCCGGGATGGCGGGCGTCGACTGGAAGCCCCGTGCCGCTGCGGCAACCGCGACCGCGTCGTCGGGTGCGGCCTCGAGCGCAGCCCCGACCGCGCGCGAGGCCCCCGCGCAGGAGGCGCCCCGCCGCGCCGGCCGGCTGCACCACGTCGAGGTGTGGACCCGGGATCTCACCGCGGCGGACGCCAGCCTGGGTTGGCTCCTCGAGCGGCTGGGGTTCCCCCGCAGGGAGTCGTGGAAGAACGGCGTGAGCTTCGGTTCGGAGGAGTTCTACGTGGTCCTGGAGAGCGGACCGGATGTTGCAGCGGCCGACCACGACCGCCGTCGTCCGGGTGTGAACCACCTCGCGTTCCGCGCGGGCTCCCGCGCCGACGTCGACCTCCTGGCCCGGCGGGCGGCCAGCCACGGCTGGTCGGTGCTGTTCGCCGACCGGCACCCGTTCGCGGGCGGCCCTGACCACTACGCCGCGTACCTCGAGAACGCCGAGGGGTTCGAGGTGGAGCTCGTCGCCGACTGACCGCCGGCCCCGCTCACGCGCGTCGTCGCGGATGCCCGCCGGGTGCAGCGAGTCGGTGGGCATCCGGCTGTCTCCCCGACGACGCCGGGTCGGCGGGCCAGCGGAGGGAAGCGTGCGTCAGTCGAGCACGATGTCGAGCTGCGCGGGCTTCCGTGCGGTGGCGGGCTCGAGGTCGGCCGTCCACCGCTCGCGGGCCGCTGCGAGCAGGGCGGCGGGTGTCGCGGGCGCCGCACCGCGTCGGGTGAGGAGGTGCCGGGCGAGCTCGCCCCGTGTGTGCTTCGCGAAGTGCGAGACGACCGTCCGCTTCCCGTTCCGGACCTGGAACACGTTGACGGCGGCGCTCTGGTGCGGTGGCGAGGTCCAGGCCGCAGCGTAGGTGCTCGACCGGCAGTCGACGATCAGGCCGTCCCCGGCGTGGTGCGCCAGCGGAGCCGCGAGGTGCTCCTTCCAGTAGGCCGCGAGGCGCCCCGTGCCCGGGAGGTCGACCGACATCGACAGACGGTAGGCCGGGATCCGGTCGCCGAAGCCCACGGCGCCCCACAGGGCGGACACGACGACGCACTGTTCCCTCGCCTTACGCCTCTGGACGGCGGTCATGCCCGCATAGTCGAGGGCGTCGTACAGCACACCCGAGTAGATGTCGTGGGCCGGGGCGGCGGGTGCGACGTCGAGCACCAAGTTCCGCGCCACGTCCTCGGCGAGGGACGCCCCGACGCCGAGGACCGCATGCGCGTCGTCGGCGGCACTGGCGGTCCTCAGGGCGTCCAGCACGGCGCTGCGCGCCTGGTTGAGTTCGGGGAAGTGGAGGTCGTCCAGGTGGAGCGGAGCGCCCGTACGGGCGGCGGACTTGCCTTCGGACGGGGGGAGCAGGATCAGCACCGATCCACTGTATCCAACGCGGGCGGGCCGTCCGCGCGCGGCGCCTGACGGCGTCCCGGTCGCCTAGAATGGTCACCGGATGGGTCGACCAGGCGGCCGCGTTGGACGGGGCGAGAGCATCCGCTCCACCGAGGAACGTCCGGGCTCCGCAGGGCAGGGTGGTGGGTAACGCCCACTCGGGGTAACCCGCAGGCCAGTGCCACAGAAAAGAAACCGCTCCCGCTGCAGGCCTCGGCCGGCGCGGGCAGTAAGGGTGAAAAGGCGGTGTAAGAGACCACCAGCGTGCCGGGTGACCGGCACGGCTCGGTAAACCCCACCCGGAGCAAGGCCAGACAGTGCGCGATCGAGGGCTGCCCGCCCGAGTGCACGGGTAGGCCGCTTGAGGGCGTCGGCAACGGCGTCCGTAGATGGATGGTCGCTACTCGCGTGCCGGCGACGGCGCGCGATGACAGAACCCGGCGTATCGGTCGACCCATCCCCCGACCTCCCCGCGAGACCAGGTGCCGATTCCTCCGCACCGGATGTGCCGCTCTCCCGACCCGCGGGCGCAAGCCCTTCACGGTCTCCGGCGCGTCGGATGTCATGGAGGGACCACGGCCGCCCTACTGTGTGAACATCGCCGCGGGTCTCATACGCAAGCGCTGCGGTATGAACGGGTCGGCCTACTACTGGGGCTTCGGGGTCGGCCCGTTCACTTCGACCCGGCCGCGGGTCCGGACGGCCGGGGACCTCCCTGCAGCGGGCATGAAACGGTCCCCGCACCCGGTCTCAAGAGGTAGGGGGACCGCCCGGCGTCTATAGCCGCCTCGGGAGCCCGTCGACCGCGATACTGCTGGGGGAACGACCGCGGGACGCACTCCCTCATCCATGGTGCTCTTCCGCCGACCGCGCTGCAATCGGAGGGGGTCCCGCTAAGCCAAGGGAGAAATCGGGAACAACAGCCGCCCATCCTGTTGCCGGGGCGAACAATTATCGGCAGGATCCCGGGACCCGTCAAGACCCGGCGAATCAGTGCGGGAAAGTGGTCACGGCGGTCCGGTCGCCGTAGGTGCTCTGGATTAGGGTGGTCGGATGAGCTCTGGGGGCACTGAAACACGACACCTGCTGGTGCGCAATCGGAACTTCCGCGCGCTGATGGTCTCCAGCACGTTCGGTGTCCTCGGGAACGCCGTTGCCGCGGTGGCGCTGCCCGTCATCGCCGCGGTGGAACTCGAGGCCAGCAACTTCGAGGTCGCAGCCCTCGCCGGCATGACGTTCCTGCCCTGGCTCCTGTTCGGACTGCTGATCGGTGTGTGGGTCGACAGGCTGCCCCGCAAGCCGGTGATGCTCGCATCCCTCGCCGTCCGCGTCCTGGTCCTCGCGCTCCTGCCGGTCGGCTACTGGCTCGGATTCCTCAGCACCCCGCTGCTGTTCGCCGCCGCCTTCGTCGCGGGTGTGAGCGGCGTCTTCTTCCAGCTGGCCGACGCCGCGCTCGTCCAGCAGGCCGTCACCGCGGACGAGCTCATGGAGGGCAACGGCCTGATCACGGGCTCCGGTGCCGCCGCGGACGCGGCCGGACGCTCCGCGGCAGGATGGCTCACCGGTGCCGTCGGCGCCTCCAACACGCTGATCGTGCAGTTGACGACGTCGGTCGTCGCGCTCCTGGCCATCCACCGCCTCGATGTGAAGGAGATCGTCCGCCCGCGGAGCGATCACCGGATCGTCCGGGAGATGGTGGACGGCCTGCGCTACACCTTCAGCACCGCCCCGCTGCGCGCCCTCCTGCTCAACGCCGCGCTCTGGAACCTGGGCGGGAACATCTCCGCGTCGCTGCTCGTGCTGCTGGTGCTGAGGACCCTGGGGGAGTCCGAACTGTGGCTCGGCCTGCTGCTGGCCGCGTCGTCTGTCGGGGGAGCCGTCGGCGGGATGACGGCGAATTCGATGGGCGAGCGCTTCGGCTCCGGGCCGCTGTGGCGCTGGTCCATGGTGCCCGGGGTGCTCGGCTACGCCTCCCTCCTGGTCCTCTCGCCCGGCGCTGGGATGCTTTGGGGGCTTCTGGGCATGTTCATGATGGGCGCGAGTGTCGCCTGGAACATCGTCGTCGGCACGAGCTTCCGCCAGCGCGTGTGCCCGCCGGACATGATGGGCCGCCTCGGGGCGGCATCCCGCACGGTGAGCTGGGGCATGCTCGCGCTCGCGAGCCTGCTGGCGGGAGTCCTCGCGGAGACCGTCGGCATCCGCCAGGCCGTCCTCATCGGCGTCCTCATCGCGTGCACCGCACCGCTCGTGGCCCTGCTGGGTCCACTCCGCGGGGTGAAGCGGCTGGAGGACCTCGTCGAGGCCCCGGCGCCCGAAGCCCGGGTCGAGGCCGAGAGGAACGCCTGACACCGAAGCGTGCGGCCCCAGCCCCGGCCGGCTAGTGGCCGAAGGGGTCCGGGTCCACCCCGGGCGTCCAGGTGAGCCCGGGCACGCCCCAGCCGTTGTTCTTCATCGCCTTGCTCGCCTTGCGTCCCTGTCGGTTGTTGAGGCGGTCCACGTAGAGCCTGCCGTCGAGGTGGTCGTACTCGTGCTGCATGCAGCGGGCGAACCATCCGGTCGCCTCGAATTCGACGGGCGCGCCGTCGCCGTCGAACCCTGACACCCGGGCCCAGTCGGCGCGCTTGAGGGCGAAGGACTCGCCCGGGACGGACAGGCAGCCCTCCGCCTCGTCCTCCGGGTCAGGATCGGAGCCGGGGATCTTCGAGGTCACGAGCGTCGGGTTGACGAGGACGCCGCGCGGGGCCACGTCGTCGTCGTTGTCCATCCCGTAGACGAACAGGCGCAGCCCCACGCCGATCTGCGGGGCGGCGAGTCCTACCCCGTTGGCGACGTCCATCGTCTCGAACATGTCGGCGATGAGGGTGCGCAGCGCGTCGTCGAACGCCCCGACGGGCAGGGCGCGCCGGTGCAGGACCGGTTCGCCGGCGATCGTGATGGGGTGGACGGTCATGGAACCTACCTGTTCTGGGTGGGGCGGTCAGCGATCGAACGGCCGATGGACTCGCGCAGGATCTCGCTGGTCCCGCCGAAGATCGTCAGGAGCCGCGCGGCGAGGAAGGCCTGCGAGACCGGGTATTCGAGGATGTAGCCGTAGCCGCCATGGAGCTGGAGGCAGCGGTCGGTGACGGACTTCGTCCGTTCGCTGGCCCACAGTTTGGCCTGGGCAGCGGCGGTGGGGGTCAGAGTGCCCGCATTGAAGGCCAGCACCGCGCGGTCGACGAAGGTCTCCGTCACCTGCACCTCGGTGAGCATGTCGGCGAGCACATGGCGGGTGGTCTGGAAGTCGAGCACGCGTTCACCGAACGCGCTGCGCTCGGTCACGTACCTCAGGGTCTGCTCGTAGGTCGCCCGGGCGAGCGCCGCGGAGGCGACGGCGATGCCGAGGCGGCCCTGCGGGATCTGCGCGAGGCTGTAGCGAAGGCCCTGGCCCACCTCGCCCACGAGGTCCGCGCCGGGCACCCGGACGTTGTCGAAGAAGAGTTCGGCGGTGTCGGATGCGCGAAGGCCCATCTTGTCGAGCTGGCGGCCGGGCGCGTAGCCCTCGCCCTTGCGCACCATGAACAGGGAGAACGCGTCACTCGACCCTCGGCCCGAGCTGCCGTCGGTGCGCGCCAGGACGAGGGATGCGTCTCCGCTGATCCCGTTGCCGATGAACACCTTCTGGCCGGTGATCAGCCAGTCGTCCCCGTCGCGCACGGCCTTGGTCCGGATACCACGGAGGTCGCTGCCGGCACCCGGCTCGGTCCACGCGCAGGACGTGACGATCTCACCGGAGACCATGCCCGGCAGCCATCGCTCCTTGAGGTCGTCCG
The DNA here is from genome assembly GCF_015752045.1 of Arthrobacter sp. CAN_A2. Taxonomy (NCBI): domain Bacteria; kingdom Bacillati; phylum Actinomycetota; class Actinomycetes; order Micrococcales; family Micrococcaceae; genus Arthrobacter; species Arthrobacter sp. CAN_A2. The sequence continues at coordinate 155,857 of NZ_JADOUS010000007.1, read as the reverse complement.
ACCCGTAGGCGAGCAGGTGCGGCAGGACGAGATCGTCCTGGAGGTGGAACGCGAGTCCGACGGCGAGGTGGTTGCTGCGGGCGAACTCCTCGTCCAGCACCGTCCGGAACCGGTAGTCCGGCATCCCCGCCCCGCCGAACTCCTCCGGGACGGCGAGCCCGAGCAGTCCCTGCTCACCCGCCGCGGTCCAGACCGAGCGAGACATCAGGTGCTGCCGGTCCCACTCCGCGTAGTGGGGAGCGACGGCGCGGTCGTTGAACTCGCGGGCGACATCGCGGAAGAGCTCGTGATCTTCTTCGAACACTGTGCGTTCCATGACTGGGGGTCCTTCGTATGCTCGCAGCCCGGGAAGGCGCAGGCCGGGAGGGCCGTTCTTCGGGGCTTGGGCTGGGTGGGGCCGGAAATGCGGATGCCGCCCCGGACGTTCTCCGGGACGGCATACGTGGCCAGGATCATTCCCGACGACTGAGGGTGAGTAACGGGGCTTGAACCCGCGACCTCCTGGACCACAACCAGGCGCTCTGCCAGCTGAGCTATACCCACCATGTGTCTCCGCGGTCCACCCCGGTGGCGAGTAGCCGGCCGGGCTGTCCTCGGAAGGCAGCGGATCCAAGTTTACACACTTTTCGGTGTGCTCCCGACCGCGGCGGACGAGCGCCCGCCGAGGGCGTCAGGACGCGATCGTGCGTGCGATGGTCTTGCTGGTCGCGGAGTCCGGTCCGGGGGAGGGCACGAAGACCGCCGAGCGGTAGTACCGCAGCTCCCGGATCGAGTCCTCGATGTCGCCGAGGGCCCGGTGGCCGCCGGTCTTCGCGGGAGCCTGGAAGTAGGCACGCGTGTACCAGCGGCGAGCCAGTTCCTTGATGGTCGACACGTCGATGACCCGGTAGTGCAGGTGGTCGACGACGAGCGGCATGTCCCGGACGAGGAAGTTCCGGTCCGTGCCCACCGAGTTGCCTGCCAGCTGGGCCTTGCGCGGCTCGGGTACCCAGGTCCTGATGTACTCGAGGACCTGCTGCTCGGCGTCCTCCATCAGGATGCCGCCGTCGAGCTCCTCCAGCAGGCCCGACGTCGTGTGCATCCCGCGCACGAAGTCACCCATCTGGGCGACGGCCTCGGGCGTGGGTTTGATCACCACGTCCACGCCGTCCCCGAGGACATTGAGCTCGGAATCCGTCACGAGGACGGCGACCTCGATCAGGGCGTCGTTGACGAGGTCCAGTCCCGTCATCTCGCAGTCGATCCAGACGATGGGGTCATTCGATATCGGCATTCGACCAATGTACCGCCCGGCACCCCCGCTTCCACGCCCGACGCCGCACCCTCTGCGGCAGGCCCTGCCGGGTCGCACTCCGGGCCCGATGCTAATATTCGAACAGTTCGCTCAGGGTTGCGGGGAGATCTGGGAAACCCTGCTGCTTCCGGCAAGGGCACCGCTCGCGGGTCGCCCGCCGTCGGGTCGTCACCGGCCGATGGCCTGAGGACAGGGCGTTCGACGCCGACTCATGCTTGCCGACGATTGGATTTCCCCGATGCCCTCCCAGGTCCCGCTCTCCGACGTCGCGACGCAGCAGGGGCCGAACCGACCGGACATCGCCATCGTGCAGGGATTCGTCGGGTCCCTCCTCATGTGGATGGGATCACTCGGCGTCGGCTGGCTGTCACTGGCCTCGGCGGAACTCCGGCGCACCCCGATCATCATCTGGCTGCGGTTCGAACCTGCGGGCGCGGTGCTCTCCGTCCTCCTCCTGGCGCTCGGCGGGATGCTCCTCGTCCGGGCCTGGCTGCGGTTGGGTCAGCGGTTGAACGGCTGGTCGGACGACACGCGGCCGTACCTGATGAAGGCCATCATCGCGTGGACCATCCCGCTCGCGGCAGCGCTGCCCCTCTTCAGCCGTGACGTGTTCGCGTACATCGCCCAGGGTCAGGTCATGGTGGCCAGGCTCAACCCCTACGTCGACGGGTATTCGCAGATCTCGAACTATCTGCAGATCGGCGCCGACGACCTCTGGGCGCAGAGTCCCACCCCCTACGGGCCCGTCTTCCTCTGGATCGAGGAGGGCATCGTCAGGATCACCGGTGGCAACCCCGACACCTCGATCATCCTGTTCCGGGTCGTCGCGCTCGTCGGGGTGGCCCTGTGCGTCTACGTCATCCCCAAACTCGCGGCGCTCCACTCCATCAACGCGAATCGCGCCCTGTGGCTGACCGCCGCCAATCCGCTGTTCCTCATCAACTTCGTGGCGGCCATCCACAACGATTCGCTGATGATCGGCCTCGCCCTGACCGGCCTGTACCTGGCGGCGACGAAGCGGCCCGTCCTCGGGATCCTCCTGATCACGCTCTCGGTCGGCATCAAGCCGATCACGCTGATCTTCCTGCCCTTCGTCGGCCTGATGTGGGCGGGCAGGGGCGCCTCCTGGCCGCGGCGCTTCCTCTACTGGTTCCTCACCGCGAGCATGTCCCTCGGGATCCTGTGGGTCATGGGGTACGTGAACACCTTCGGCTTCGGGTGGGTCGGCGCCCTCAGCACCCCGGGCAGCGTCTGGATCTGGTACGCGCCCGTCGGCTTCATCGGGCTCGTCATCGCCACGCTCGGCGACGCCGTCGGCCTGCCCGGATGGGACCTCGCCGGTGTCTTCCACACCCTCGCCCGGCTCGCCTCGCTCGTGATCATCGCGCTCCAGGTCTTCCGCGGCGACCACAGCCGCCTCGTCCGCCGTCTCGCCATCGCCTTCTCCGCCATCGTGGTGCTGTCGCCGATGATCCAGTCCTGGTACGTCGTCTGGCTGATCCCGCTCTTCGCGGTCACCGGCATCCGTGACGACTGGCAGGTGAAGTTCCTGTACTTCACGGTCGCGTTCTTCATGGTCTACGCCATCACGGACCAGCTCGACATCTTCCCGTACTTCGATTTCAGCCTGATGATGGCACGTCAGATCGCAGCCGTCGTCGCGCTCGGATTCGCGCTCTACCTCGTGTTCATCGACCGCAGTACGAAGGTCCTGTTCCTGCGGCGCTATCGTCCCTCCACGCCTGGCGTGACGCACTGACCACGCATCCCGGCATGCGGTACCGGCCCTGAACGGCGATACTGAACAGATGATTGAAACAGGAACGGCGACGTACAACGGCGAGTTCGAGATCACCAGCTGGGATGCCGAGCCGTACTCGGAGCCCGGCAGCACGGGCGAACTCTCCCGCGTACGGGCCTCGAAGGTCTTCGAAGGCGAGATCAGCGGAACCAGCACGGCCGAACTGCTGATGGCAGGGAACGACGTCGGCGCCGGCTACGTCGCGTCCGAACAGTTCGTGGGGACCATCGGGGACCGGGCCGGCTCTATGACGGTCCAGCACTGGGGCGTCGCCGAGGGCGCGGACGCCGCGAGCTCGGGGCACATTATCCCCGGATCCGGTACGGACGGGCTCCGCGGTATCGCCGGCAAAGCCGTCTACTCGCAGGACCCGGACGGCCAGCACCGCCTGGAACTGCGGGTGAGCTTCCCCGCCGAGGCCGGATAGGACGACCGCGCAGGGCCTCCGCGACCGCGGTCGGGATCGCGCCGGACCGCCCATAGTAAACTGAGGTCACTGCCTCCGTAGCTCAGGGGATAGAGCAGGGGCCTTCTAATCCTCTGGTCGCAGGTTCGAATCCTGCCGGGGGCACAGCAGCAGGGCCGGACGCCGACGCGTCCGGCCCTTTGCCGTCCCGGCCCGTGCCGGCCCGTGCCGGCCCGTGCCGGTCCCGGCACCGCGGGGGCGGTTGTCCACATAGGGCCGCGTGCCCCCCGCGCCGTGGTCCTCCCGGCCGAAGACTTGGTGGAGGCCGGCACCGAACGCCGTCCACCGGGATCTACGGAAGGACAGATCATGACCGACATCATCACCGTGCGGGGCTATGTCGCGACGGACGTGCGGCTCACCTCGGCTCAGAGCGGACTGGCGGTGGCCGGGTTCCGCATGTGTTCCACGGACCGCCGCTTCGACAAGGAGACGAACGCCTGGGTGGACGGGCACACGAACTGGTACTCGGTGTCCATGTTCCGCCAGCTCGCCACCAACGCGGGGGCCAGCCTCAAGAAGGGTGATCGGGTGATCGTCACCGGGCGGCTCCGGGTGCGCCCCTGGATCAAGGAGGACGGCAGGACGGGAACATCCGTCGACATCGATGCGGACACCGCCGGACACGACCTCATGTGGGGCACCGCGAACTTCAAGCGCACGACGGCTGACCGCGGCGAGGCACAGCCGGGTGCCGGATCGGAGGATTCCTCGGGTGGCGTTCCCGCCGGGGACGGCCTTCCCGCCGGGGTGGACGCGGCAACGGGGGAGATGTTCGGGTCGGCGTCGGCCTTCGATGCCGACCCGGTCGACGACGACGGCACGGGCACGGGCACGGGTGACCCTCTCCCGGTGGGGGAGGCGGGCGGCGACCCTGCGGACGCCCGGCAGGAGGAGGCTGTCCCGTTCTGACCGGGGCCGGAGGGCGATCGGTGGCAGGATGGTCGGGTGACTATCGCCCTCCCTCGCAACCGGCCCGGTGGAACGGTCCGGGTGGTCATGGCGCTCGGCCTGGGACTGACCCTGTGCCTGACGTCCTGTACGGCTACGCCCGCCGTGACACCGGACACATCGGGCACGCCCTCCTCCCGGGCCGCGGAAGCGGTCCCGGTCCCGGTCCCGATCCCGACATCGTCGCAGGCCGGCAACACGACGCCTGCCACCGCGTCGCCGGGTGCGGGGTCGACGTCGCCGGAAAAGGACGCGTCGGACATCGCCCCGTCCGTCGACGCCGCACTCGCCACCCTGGCCGGGAGCGGGGACGCGGTCACCAGCGACCGGGTCCGCGCCGCCGTCGAGCAGGGCTTCGCCGACGCCGGCACGGCCCCCGAGGCCGTCGAGGTGTCCATCGACAGCACGCCGACCGGGCTGGACGTCGACGCGATCCAGGGCGCGGGCCTGATCGACGGGACGTGCGTCGTCGGTGAGGTGCGTGAGGGCGCGGTCACGGTGGTAGTCCTTCCAGCACTCGCCTCCGGCCTGTGCTTCGTCGGGGACCAGCGCTGATACACGGGCCGGGACGGGCCGAACATGGCCTGGCCGGACCGGCCGAATGTGAGATCGGTCCGGGCAACCACTAGCCTTGGGGCATGGCGGAATTTATCTACACAATGAGCAAGGCCCGCAAGGCCGTTGGCGACAAAGTAATCCTCGACGACGTCAGCATGTCGTTCTTCCCTGGTGCGAAGATCGGCGTCGTGGGGCCGAATGGTGCGGGTAAGTCCACCATCCTGAAGATCATGGCAGGCATGGACACGCCGTCGAACGGCGAAGCACGCCTCAGCCCCGGGTACACGGTCGGCATCCTGCTGCAGGAGCCACCGCTGAACGAGGAGAAGACCGTGCTCGGCAACGTCCAGGAGGGCGTCGGCGAGATCTACGGGAAGATCCAGCGCTTCAACGAGATCTCCGAGGAGATGGCCTCCCCGGACGCCGACTACGACACGCTGCTCGACGAGATGGGCAAGCTGCAGGAGGCCATCGACGCCGCCGACGCCTGGGACCTCGACTCCCAGCTCGAGCAGGCCATGGACGCCCTCCGCTGCCCGCCGCCCGAGGCCGACGTCCGCGTCCTCTCCGGTGGTGAGCGTCGCCGTGTCGCGCTCTGCAAGCTGCTGCTGCAGAAGCCGGACCTGCTCCTCCTCGACGAGCCCACCAACCACCTCGACGCCGAGAGCGTGCTCTGGCTCGAGCAGCACCTGAAGTCGTACGCCGGCGCCGTGCTCGCCGTCACCCACGATCGGTACTTCCTCGACCACGTCGCCGAATGGATCGCGGAGGTGGACCGCGGTCACCTGTACCCCTACGAGGGCAACTACTCGACCTACCTGGAGAAGAAGCGCGCGCGCCTCGAGGTCCAGGGCAAGAAGGACCAGAAGCTCTCCAAGCGTCTGACCGAGGAACTCGAATGGGTCCGCTCGAACGCCAAGGGACGCCAGACGAAGTCCAAGGCACGCCTGAACCGCTACGAGGAGATGGCCGCGGAGGCGGAGCGCACCCGGAAGCTCGACTTCGAGGAGATCCAGATCCCGCCGGGCCCCAGGCTCGGAAGCCAGGTCATCGAGGCGCACGATCTGCGCAAGGGCTACGACGAGCGCATCCTCATCGACGGTCTGTCCTTCTCGCTCCCGCGGAACGGGATCGTCGGCGTCATCGGCCCGAACGGCGTCGGCAAGACCACCCTGTTCAAGACGATCGTGGGCATGGAACCCCTCGATGGCGGCGAACTGCGGATCGGCGACTCGGTGAAGATCTCCTACGTCGACCAGTCGCGCGGCGGCATCGACCCCAACAAGAGCCTGTGGGAGGTCGTGTCCGACGGCCTCGACTTCATCCAGGTGGGCCAGGTCGAGATGCCCTCGCGTGCCTACGTGTCGGCGTTCGGCTTCAAGGGACCGGACCAGCAGAAGAAGGCCGGCGTCCTCTCCGGTGGTGAGCGCAACAGGCTGAACCTCGCGATGACCCTCAAGCAGGGTGGGAACCTCCTGCTCCTCGACGAACCGACCAACGACCTCGACGTCGAGACGCTCTCGAGCCTCGAGAACGCCCTGCTCGAGTTCCCCGGCTGCGCCGTCGTCGTCTCGCACGACCGGTGGTTCCTCGACCGGGTGGCCACCCACATCCTGTCCTACGAGGGCACCGAGGAGAACCCGGACCACTGGTACTGGTTCGAGGGCAACTTCGACGCCTACGAGCAGAACAAGGTGGAACGGCTCGGAGCCGATGCCGCGAAGCCGCACCGCGTCACCCACCGCCGCCTCACGCGCGACTAGCAGGGGCCGCACAGGCGGAAGCAGACAGAAGAGGGACACGGCCGAAGCCGTGTCCCTCTGCTGTCTGCACGCGTGGATGTCAGGCCGACGGGATCCTGACCATGCCCTCCTGGGCCACACTCGCCACCAGCGCCCCGCTGCGGTCGTAGATGCGGCCCGCGGCGAGTCCCCGCGACCCGGACGCGCTGGGCGAGCTCTGGACGTACAGCAGCCAGTCGTCCACGCGCACGGGGCGGTGCCACCACATCGCGTGGTCGAGGCTCGCCACGTTCATGCCGGGCTGGATCCAGCTCAGGCCGTGGGGCCGCAGGATCGATTCGAGCAGCGTGTAGTCGCTCGCATACGCGAGGGCGGCACGGTGGATGTTCGGATCGTCGGGCATGGGCCCCAGACTGCGCATCCAGACGGCATTCCGGGGTTCCCGCGAACCCTCGTTGGACAGGTACAGCGGTGCGTCGACGTGCCGGATGTCGAACGGCCGGTCGAAGGCCCACGCCTGGGCGACAGGGTGGTCGAAACCGCCGAGCAGTTCCGCGGTGGACGGCAGGCTCTCGGGATCGGGGAAGCCGGCGGGCATCGGGTCCTGGTGGGTGATGCCGTCGTCGGGCTCCTGGAACGACGCGATCATGGACAGGATGGGCACGCCATTCTGGTAGGCGTGCGTGCGCCGGGCGGAGAACGACCGCCCGTCCCGCAGTCGCTGGACGCCGAACGTGATGGGCTGGTCGGCGTCACCGGCCCTCAGGAAGTACCCGTGCATCGAGTGGACGTCGCGCGTCGGCTCGACCGTCCGCATCGCGGCGATCAGCGACTGGGCGAGCACCTGGCCGCCGAAGACGCGCCGGCCCGGCTGGCGGGCGGACGTACCGACGAAGATCTCCTCGTCCGTCTGCGCCCCCTCGGCGCTGCTGAGGTCGAGCAGGTCGAGGAGGGCCCTCGTGGGGTCCTTCGGCTGCGCTCCCTGCGCCGGTGCCTCTGGTGCTGGCGCGTGTTCTGCCATGGTTCGGTGTCTCCTCGTGGGGGCAGGGGCGGTGGAAGCGGTCGCTCCCGGGCATCTACTGACAGTAGACGCCGGTCCGAGCGCACTCAATACGGGCACGCGGCCGGGCCCATGGTGTTACTCACACCGGGGTCCGCGGGCACGGCGAATGGCTCGGTGGCGGCGCGGTTTGAGAAGATGGCGCTATGTCCCCGGTGCACACCTTCCCCCTCCAGCTGCGGTTCGGCGACGAGGATTCCTACGGCCACGTCAACAACGTCCGCTTCCTGCAGTTCCTCGAGGACGCGCGCCTGTCGCTGATGCACGAGCCTCGCCCCGATGGTTCGTTCATCGATCTGATCGACCCCGACCACTACACGCTCGTGGGGCGCCAGGAGATCGAGTACCTGTCGCCGCTGACCGTGAGCATGGAGTTTGCCGCCGTCGATCTCTGGATCACCGCGGTGGGAGGCTCGAGCTTCGACCTCGGCTATGCGGTGCGGGACCGGGTGGCGGCCGAGGGGAGCACCACGAGTGCGATCGCCGCGACCACGATGGTGATGGTCAGCCGCACCACCGGTCGTCCCGTGCGCCTGTCCGACCAGCAGAGGGCCATCCTCCTGTCCTGGCGGGGCCCGGCCGTTCCCTTCCGCCGCACGCGGGCCGGCACGCGGGCATGACGTCGTCATCCCTGCGCTTCGCGGACCCGCACACGGTCGCCGACCTCCGCACCTTCACCGCCCGTGCCCGGGGCAACGACGACAGCGGCATGAGACTCGTGGGCGCGGGCCGGGTGCTCGCCGCGTACGTGTGCACGCTCCGGCCCACGGTGCTCGGGGAAGCCGTGCCCACCGTGCTGGGGCTCAGGACCATGGCCCTCGAGGAGGAGGCCGACGTCGACACCACCGTCGCGCTCGGCTCTGTCCTCGACCGGCTCGCCCGCATGCCCGAGGGCGACGTCGTGTTCCCCGTCCCCACCGTGACGGTCACCGAGAACTGGTCCGGCATCCTCCCTCCCCGGTCAGGATGGCAAGCGGCGGGCACGGTCGCGGCCGAGGTCCTGGACGAGGCGGCGCACCAGGGCATCGCGGAGGTGGCCCGCAGCCTGCCTGACCGCGCGGGCGCACCCCGGGTGAGCAGCGCGAGGATCGCCGTATGGGGGCGCCCCCTCGCCGGGGTGCCCGGCGCAGTCCCGGCCGGAGCGGCCTTCGGCGCGTTCAGCCTCGGCTTCCTCCAGCCCGGCACGTCGGCGACGGTCCACACGAACGGGCGCTGGTCACGCGTCAGCACGGCACGCGGGCACGTCCTCGTCCGCGCCGCAGCCATCCTCTGACGACGGTCCGGCGGCGCAGGGTCCCGGGTGGCGGCGGTCCGGCGGCGCAGGGTCCCGGGTGACGGTGGCCCGCGGACCGGGCTGCCGGCGTCAGTCCGCCGCGTTCACCATCGAGTGCGCGGCGCGCTCGAGGTAGTCCCACAGGGTCGCCTCGTGCAGGGGAGGGAGGTCCAGGGTGTCCACCGCGGCGCGCATGTGCTGCAGCCACCGGTCGCGTGCCTGCGGCCCGACCCGGAACGGCATGTGCCGCATGCGGAGCCTCGGATGGCCCCGCAGCTCGCCGTAGGTCCTCGGCCCGCCCCAGTACTGCTCGAGGAACATCAGCAGGCGTTCCTTCGCCGGACCGAGATCCTGCTCCGGGTACATGGGTCGCAGCACGTCGTCGTCCGCCAAGCCATCGTAGAAGGCGTCGACCAGCCGCACGAATGTTGGGTGGCCTCCCACCGCCTCGTAGAAGTTGTCCGTGTACTGCGGCTGGGTGAAATCCTGTCCGGCCGCGACGAGCCGTTCGACGGGCAGGGCAGCCCGTGCGCCTGCGGACGGCGGCATCATCCCCGGGACCCCGACCGGGCCCGGTCCTGCCTCTCCGGCGGAGGGAAGGCCGCTGCGGTCCTGCGTGCTCATGACTGCTCATTGGCGAGGGCCGGCGCGGGTGCTGCCGGAACGGGTGCTGCCGGTACGCCGGGTTCCGGCGCCGGCTCCACGTAGGTGCCCTGCGACCGGTTGCCCACCTTGGTGATGTCCCCGTTCCGCACGTACCAGATGGCCCCGTCCTTATCGACCATGCGCGTGATGCGCAGGCCGAGGGACTGGACCACGCCCACCGTGTCGCCCACCTCGATGGTGTCGCCGATGCCGTACTGGTCCTCCATCGTGATGAAGAAGCCGAGGAAGGCGTCACGGATCACCTCGCGTGCGCCGAAACCGATCGCGATGCCGACGATGCCGACGCTCGCGAGGATGGGGCCGATGTTGAAGCCGAGCGTCTCGATGGCCATGAGGCCGGCGATGATCGCGATGGTCACGGCGGCCACGCTCGACAGCAGGCCGCCGATCGTCTCCGCACGCTGGACGCGCCGGGCGCTGTCGAAGGGACGCAGCGCAGGCTGGGCCCACTTGAAGTGGGGCTTCTTGAAGACGCTGTAGCCGCTCTGGACGCGCTTGACCGACCGGTTGATCACGTACCGGAGCACGAGCCACAGGATCAGGGCGCCGACCAGGATGATCAGTGCGGTGATGACCTGGCCGCCATAGCCGAGGGAGTTCAGGAATGTCATGGAGATCGCTTTCATGCGGGCATCCGGGGTCCGCCGGGAGTGGGCGCGCGAGGCGCAGGGACGCCTTAACAGGCTACAGCGGTGATGGGGCGGGCCCGGTGGGCCTCAGGGCCGGGAGGCGACGGAGGTGGGTTCGTGATGGACCGGGAAGTTCAGGGACCGTGCGATGAAGCACAGGCGGTTCGCCTCCGCGTGCAGGGCATCGGCGAGGCCGCCCTGGGCCGCGTCCTGCAGTTCGACGACGGGGTGCAGCACGATCCCCGTGAACTCGCCGCAGCCGTCCCGGTTCAGGCGCATGGTGCCCGTCGCCGTGTCCCGGTAGCCCGTGACCACCACGCCTGCCGTCACGGCGACGTGGAGGTAGGACAGCATGTGGCACTGCGCGACGGCGGTCAGCAGCAGCTGCTCGGGGTTCCAGCGGTCCTTCGCCCCGTGGAACGTGGGGTCCGCCGTCCCGAGGAGGAGGCCCGGACCGTCCACGTCCACCTCGTGGTCACGGCTGTAGGAGCGGTACCCGGAGGTCCCGGTGCCGAGATTGCCGGTCCAGCGGACGTGCGCCGAGTAGTGGTGTTCCTGCAGGTTCATGACACGACCCTAACGCCGGCGCGCCGGCAGGTGGAGACCGTGCGGACGGGGAGGACGGTGGTCCTCCCCGTCCGGGTGAGCGCCTACCGGTCGGCGGCCTGCGCCTTCAGGGCGCGCACGACGCCGTCCCGGCTTTCCAGCACCAGGCGCCGGAGCGACGGCGATTCGTCGCCGAGGGCGGCGAGGAAGGCGTCCGTGCGGTCCAGCGTGTCCTGCGTGGTCAGGAGCGACGGGTAGAGGCCCACGATGATCTGCTGGGCGATCTCATGCGTGCGGGTCGCCCACACGTCCCGGATCGAGGCGAAGTACCGCGCCACGAAGGGCTCCAGGAGCGACCGGTCGTGGACGCGCGTGAATCCGCCGATCATGGACCGCTGGGTGGCGTTCGGCAGGTCGGCCGAGTCGACGAGTGCCGCCCACGCCGCCGCCTTGGCCTCCGGGGTGGGCAGTGCCGCGCGCGCCGCTGCCGCCGCGAGCTGACCGGTCGCCGTCGAATCCTTCGCGAGTTCGCCGTCGATCTCCTGCTCTCCGGCGCGCCCGCCGACCACGAGGCTGGTGAGCAGCTCCCACCGCAGGTCCTGGTCCACGGTGAGTCCTCCGGGGACATGCTCACCGGAGAGCAGGGCCTCGACGGTGTCCAGCTGGGGCACCGTGCGGGCGTGGGCGGAGAAGGCCTTCGTGAACTGCAGCTGGGCGTCGGAGCCGGCAGCGGCAGCAAGCGCGAGGTCCAGCAGGCTGTCCGCCGCGGCGTCGCCCATCGGTTCGCGGTCCTCCGGGGTGACGTAGAACGCGAGGGTCGAGGCGAGCTGACGGAGCAGCACGAGCACGACGGACGAGTCCGACTCCGCTCCGATGTTCTGCAGGACGAGTTCCACGTAGTCGCGTGCCGGCGTCTCGCCGTCGCGGGCCGCGTCCCACGCCGAGGCGAGGACGAGGGTGCGGGGGAGCGAGTCGCGGAAGTCCCTGACGTGGCGCACGGACGTGCGCAGGGACGCCGGGTCGAGGCGGATCTTCGCGTAGGCGAGGTCGTCGTCATTCAGGAGCACGAGGGCGGGCTGCCTGCGACCCACGAGGTCCGCGACCTCCGTGCGCTCGCCGTCGACGTCGAGCTCGAGCCGGTGCACGCGGACGAGGGCGCCGTCGTCGTCGTGGTCGTAGAAACCCACCGCGAGGCGGTGCGGGCGGATGGTCGGGAACGCCTCGACCGCGGTCTGGAGGATCGCGAACGAGGTGATGGTGCCGTCGTCGTCCGTGGTGAACTCGGGGCGGAGCGTGTTGACGCCGGCGGTCTCGAGCCAGAGGGCGGACCACGCCTTCAGGTCACGGCCGCTGGCGGCCTCGAGTTCGGACAGCAGGTCCACGAGTTCCGTGTTCTTCCAGGAGTGCTTCGCGAAGTACTGGCGCACGCCCTGCATGAACTCCTCCTGGCCCACCCAGGCCACCAACTGCTTGAGCACGGATGCGCCCTTCGCGTAGGTGATGCCGTCGAAGTTGACCTGGACGTCCTCGAGGTCGTTGATCCGGGCGACGATCGGGTGCGTGGACGGGAGCTGGTCCTGGCGGTAGGCCCAGCCCTTCTCGAGGATCGCGAACGTGGTCCACGCCTGCTCGAACTCGGTGGCCTTCGCGGCCGCGAGGGTGGACATGAACTCGGCGAACGACTCGTTCAGCCAGAGGTCGTTCCACCAGCGCATGGTCACGAGGTCCCCGAACCACATGTGGGCCAACTCGTGCAGGATGGTGATGGCGCGGCGCTCGACCGTCGCGTCCGGCACGCGGGAGCGGAACACGTAGGTCTCCACGAACGTGACCGCGCCCGCGTTCTCCATGGCTCCGGCGTTGAACTCGGGCACGAACAGCTGGTCGTACTTCGCGAACGGGTAGGGCGTGCCGAACTGCTCCTCGTAGAACGCGAAGCCCTGGCGGGTGAGGGCGAAGATGTTCTCCGCGTCCAGATACTGCATGAGGGACTTGCGGGCGAACACCCCGAGCGGGATGGTGCGGCCGTCCGAGCTGGTCAGTTCGCTTCGCACCGACTGGTACGGGCCTGCGATCAGCGCGGTCACGTAGGACGACATGACGGGGGTGGGCTCGAAGGACCAGGTGGAGGCGGCGCCGTCGGCGACCGATCCCGCCCGGACGGGCTCCGGCGTGGCGGTGTTCGAGATGACGTCCCAGTGCGACGGAGCGGTGACGGAGAACCGGAACGTCGACTTCAGGTCGGGCTGCTCGAACACGGTGAACACGCGGCGGGAGTCCGGGACCTCGAACTGGGTGTAGAGGTAGACCTCGCCGTCCACGGGATCGGTGAAACGGTGGAGACCCTCGCCGGTGTTCATGTAGAGCATGTCGGCCTCGACGACGAGGACGTTGCTGTCGGCCAGCGTCGGAAGCTGGATCCGGACGCCGTCGGAGACCTCCGCGGGATCCAGTGCGACGCCGTTCAGCTCCACCCGATGCACGGCGTCCGTCACGGCGTCGATGAACGTCGAGGCGCCCTGGCGTGCGTCGAAGGAGACCACCGTCGTCGAGCGGAACACGCGTTCGCCGCGCGTGAGATCGAGGGTGACCTCGTAGGAGTGGACGGTGAGCAGATCGGCGCGCGTGCGTGCTTCGTCGCGCGTCAGGTTCAGACCGGGCAAGGATCGCCTCCAGGGGTGGGATTCGGGTACTCCGCGTGTGATGAGGGTTACGCGGCGGTTCGATTCTCTCACTCCGCCCGGTGTCGCCGCGCACGTCGACCCGCCCGGCCCCGCGGTCTAGGCTGGAGACCTCCCGTCCAGCCGTGCGTCCACCCCGCGCGGCCACCATCGCCTCCTCCCCGGCGCCACCCAGAAGGAACCGATCATCATGCGCGTCCACCTCGCCACCGACCACGCAGGCATGGAACTGAGCGCCCACCTGCTCTCGCACCTCACCGCGGCAGGCTACGACGTCGTCGACCACGGCCCCACGTCCTACGATCCGGAGGACGACTACCCCTCGTTCTGCATCGACGCCGCGCAGGCCGTCATCGCGGACCAGGCCGCCGGCACCCAGGCCCTGGGGATCGTCCTCGGCGGTTCCGGGAACGGCGAGCAGATCGCCGCGAACAAGGTGCGCGGCGTCCGGGCCGCCCTCGCGTGGAGCCTGGACACCGCGCGCCTGGCACGCCAGCACAATGACGCCAACGTCGTCGCGGTCGGCGGACGGCAGCACTCGGTGGCGGAGGCGACGGCGATCGTCGAGGCGTTCCTCACCGAACCGTTCAGCGGCGCCGAGCGGCACAGCCGCAGGATCGCGCAGGTGTCGCGGTTCGAGGAATCGGGGAGCGTTGCCTGAGGGCCATTCGGTCCACAGGCTCGCCCGGCAGTTCGGGTCCGTCTTCACCGGTGAGCGGCTCGCCGTCTCGAGCCCGCAGGGACGGTTCGCCGCGGGGGCCGCCCAGCTCGACGGTGCCACGCTGGTCAGCGCGCTCGCCCACGGCAAGCAGATGTTCCTGCGCTTCGACAACCGCCGCGTCCTGCGGGTGCACCTCGGCCTGTACGGGGCGTGGACCTTTGGCGGCGACGAGACGTTCCGCGGGGCCTCGAGCATAGGGGCTCCCCGCCGGGTGGGGGAGTCGGAGCAGCCCTCCGGTGACGGCCCTGGCTCCGGGTACGCGGGCCCTCCCGCGCCGGTGGGCGCTGTCCGTGTCCGGTTCGTGTCGGCGCACGGCTGGGCGGACCTCCGGGGACCCACGGCGTGCGAGGTGATCACCGGGGCGGAGGAGAAGGCGGCCCGCGCGAAGCTGGGTCCGGACCCCCTGCAGCCGCGGTCGGACGGTACGGTGTTCACGCGGAAGCTGCTGTCCAGCATCACCCCCGTCGGCACCCAGCTGATGAACCAGGCGGTGATCGCGGGGATCGGCAACATCTACCGTGCCGAGGTGCTGTTCCTGCAGGGCATGAACCCGTGGCGACCGGGGAAGCAGGTCCGCGACGACGAGGCCGCCGGCCTCTGGGCCGACACGGTGCGCCTGATGAAGGACGGCGTCCGGGACGGACGCATCGTCACGACGACCCCCGAGGCACGGAACGGACGCCCCAAACGGTCCGCCCCGCACTACGTCTACAAGCGCACGGGCCAGCCGTGCCGCCGCTGCGGGACACCGATCCTCACCGCGGTGATGGCGGCCCGGAACGTCTACTGGTGCCCGCTGTGCCAGCCGGACTGATCCCAGCGGAGCCGCCGGTTAAAGCAGCACACCCGGACGCGTCGGTCCGGGTGAGGGTCCGGTACAAGCCGGAAGGAGAGGGGCTGACGAGAATCGAACTCGCATCATCTGTTTGGAAGACAGAGGCTTTACCACTAAGCTACAGCCCCGCGGGAGCACTGATACGGCCCCGTGGAACGCCTATAACTACATCACAGCTGCCGCGCTATCGCCAAATGTGCGAGGTCGGCGCAAAGGTGCGTAGACTGGCACTCGCACTTACGGGGTGTAGCTCAGCTTGGTAGAGCGCCTGCTTTGGGAGCAGGAAGTCGCAGGTTCAACTCCTGTCACCCCGACTCTGTTGTGTGATGAGGAAAGTGCCTCCGCTGCAGAACCAACCCCAATCATTTCAGGAGTCCTACGCTGTGAAGAGCGCTGTTGAAACCCTTTCCCCCACCCGGGTGAAGCTGAACGTCGAGGTCCCCTTCGAGGAACTGAAGCCCAGCATCGACGAGGCCTACAAGACCATCGCGACCCAGGTGCAGGTTCCCGGATTCCGCAAGGGCAAGGTTCCCCAGCAGCTCATCGACCAGCGCGTCGGCCGCGGCTACGTCATCGAGACCGCCGTCAACGACGGCCTCAACGGCTTCTACCAGAGCGCCGTGCAGGAGTCGGGCATCCGCCCCCTGAGCCGCCCCGAGGTCGAGATCACCGAGGTCCCCGACCCCGCGAAGAAGGACGGCCAGCTGGCGTTCAGCGTCGAGCTGGACATCCGCCCCGAGATCGAACTCCCGGACTACGAGGGCATCGAAGTCTCTGTCGAGGCCGTCGAGGCCTCCGACGAGGACATCCAGAAGGCCATGGACGAGCTGCGCGGGCGCTTCGGCACCCTCACCGCCGTGGACCGTCCCGCCAAGGACGGCGACTTCCTGACCATCGACCTGACCGCGTCGGTCGGCGATGACGAGGTCGACTCGGCTCAGGACCTGTCCTACCAGATCGGCTCCGGGACCATGCTCGAGGGTATGGACGAGGCCGTCACCGGACTCTCCACCGACGAGGACGCCACGTTCGAGACCAAGCTGGCGGGCGGCGAGCACGCAGGCGCCGATGCGCAGGTCAAGGTCATCGTCAAGGCCGTCAAGGAGCGCGAGCTCCCCGAGGTCGATGACGAGTTCGCCCAGCTGGCGTCGGAGTTCGACACCGCCGAGGAACTGCGTGCCGACCTCACGAAGCAGGCCTCCGAGTCCAAGCTGATGGACCAGGGCGTCGAGGCACGCGACAAGGTGCTCGACAAGCTCGTCGAGCTCGTCGCCGTGCCGGTCCCCGCGAGCGTCATCGAGGAGCAGCTCGAGCAGCACTTCAACGGCGAGAACGCCCACAGCGCCCGTGAGGACCATGACACCGAGGAGCACCGCGCGGAGATCCGCACCAACACGGAGCGCGCCTTCCAGAACGAGGTCATCCTCGACGCCGTCGCCGAGAAGGAGGAGGTCGGCGTCAGCCAGCCCGAGCTGATCGACTACATCGTCTCGACCGCCGGCCAGTACGGCATGGAGCCGAACCAGTTCGCCCAGATGCTCGACCAGAGCGGCCAGGTCCCGATGATCGTCGGCGAGGTGCGCCGCCGCAAGGCCCTCGCCAAGGTCCTCGAGTACGCGACGGTCACCGACACCAACGGTGCCGTCGTCGACCTCAGCGAGTTCGTCCGCCCCGGTGATGAAGACATCGAGACCATCAGCGCGGACGATGCCGCGACCGAGCAGGACGTCGTCGACGCTCCTGACGCCGAGGTGACCGAGGTCGCGGACGCGCCCGAGGCCGAGGCGACCGAAGCCCCCGAGGCCGCGGCACCGGAGGCCGTCGAGGAGCCGGAGGCCGCCGAGGCCCCGAAGAAGAAGAGGGCGCCGCGCAAGAAGGCGGCTTCCGAGTAGCCAGCAGTGCAGACAGCGGTGCCGCAGCCTCCGGGCGGCGGCACCGCTGCTTCGTTAAGCCCTCAGGCGATGTCCGGAGGCCCTCGGCGAACGGCATCCGGACGACGGCGGCGCGACCGTGCGCCGTCAGCGAACAGTTCGCGGAGCGGGAGCAATTCGCCATGCCAGCGGGTTAGTGTCCAAGGAGAGACAAACGGACGGGTCGGCCGAAGCGGCAGCGGCCCGCCAGAGTGAGAGGTTAACGTCAATGGCAACCGAACCAAGCACCCCGAGCATGGCCGGCCCCGAGATGGGCGGTCGTGACGACTACATCTACAACAGGCTCCTCAAGGAGCGCATCATCTGGCTCGGTTCGGAGGTCCGCGACGACAACGCGAACGCCATCTGCTCGCAGCTCCTGCTGCTGTCGGCCGAAGATCCCGAGCGCGACATCTACCTCTACATCAACTCGCCCGGCGGCTCGGTGACCGCCGGCATGGCGATCTACGACACCATGCAGTTCATCCCCAACGACGTCGTCACGGTGGCCACCGGCCTCGCCGCATCGATGGGCCAGTTCCTGCTCTCCTCGGGCACCAAGGGCAAGCGGTACGCGACGCCCCATGCACGCATCCTGATGCACCAGCCGTCCGGCGGCATCGGTGGAACCGCGACGGACATCCGGATCCAGGCCGAGCTGATCCTGCACATGAAGCGGGTCATGGCCGAACTCACGGCCGACCAGACGGGCCAGACGGTCGAGAAGATCCTGAAGGACAACGACCGCGACAAGTGGTTCACCGCCCAGGAGGCCCTCGAGTACGGATTCTTCGACCACATCTCCGCGCACTCGGGCTCCGTGGCCGGCGGCGGCGGAACCGACCAGACGTCCTAGTCCGCGCACAGCCCCTTTCTTCACCAGTCGTCCTACAGGAGACACCATGAACCACGAATTCCAGGCAGCAGCGGGATCGACGGCGCAGAACCTGCCGACCAGCCGCTACATCCTTCCCCAGTTCGAAGAGCGCACGCCCTACGGCTTCAAGCGCCAGGACCCCTACACGAAGCTGTTCGAGGACCGCATCATCTTCCTCGGCACGCAGGTGGACGACGCCTCCGCCGACGACGTCATGGCGCAGCTGCTCGTCCTCGAGTCCACGGACCCCGAGCGCGACATCACCCTGTACATCAACTCGCCGGGTGGCTCCTTCACGGCCATGACGGCGATCTACGACACCATGCAGTTCATCCGGCCCGAGGTGCAGACCGTGTGCCTCGGCCAGGCCGCAAGCGCCGCGGCCGTCCTGCTGGCCGCGGGAGCGCCCGGCAAGCGGCTGGCCCTGCCGAATGCCCGCGTGCTGATCCACCAGCCGGCCCTCTCCGGCGGGCAGGGGGGGCAGGCGTCCGACCTCGAGATCCAGGCCAACGAGGTGATGCGTATGCGCACCTGGCTCGAAGACACGCTGGCACTCCACTCGGGCCGCAGTTCCGAGCAGGTCAACATCGACATCGAGCGCGACAAGATCCTCACCGCGGCCGACGCCGTCGAGTACGGACTGGTCGACGAGGTCCTGACGTCGCGGAAGATCACCCCGCCGAAGATCAACACCCCGTAGCAGCGACGGCGGACCCGGGGGCCGGACCGGCCCCCGGGTCCGCCGCCCGACCCGTCCCCCGCCCGTGGTGCCGCATGGCACCACGGGCCTTTTGATACTGGCTCCCGCGGCGGGGTGGCCTAGAGTGGACATAGCAATCGCGATAAACCTAAGGGGATTGAACCATGGCTCGCATTGGTGAGAGCACGGATCTGCTCAAGTGCTCCTTCTGTGGGAAGAGCCAGAAGCAGGTCCGGAAACTGATCGCCGGCCCCGGTGTGTACATCTGCGACGAGTGCATCGACCTGTGCAACGAGATCATCGAGGAGGAGCTGTCCGAGGTGGCCGACCTCGGGACGTTCGAGCTGCCGAAGCCCCGCGAGATCTTTGATTTCCTGCAGGAGTACGTGGTGGGCCAGGAGCCCGCGAAGCGCTCCCTCGCAGTCGCCGTCTACAACCACTACAAGCGCATCCAGTCGGGCAACGGGCCCCGCGCCGCCGGTACGCTCGCCGACGCGGTGGAGACCGAGGACGTCGAGATCGCGAAGTCGAACATCCTCCTCATCGGTCCCACCGGGTGCGGCAAGACCTACCTCGCCCAGACCCTTGCCCGCCGCCTCAACGTCCCGTTCGCCGTGGCGGACGCGACTGCCCTCACCGAGGCGGGCTACGTGGGCGAGGACGTCGAGAACATCCTGCTGAAGCTGATCCAGGCCGCGGACTACGACGTGAAGAAGGCCGAGCAGGGCATCATCTACATCGACGAGATCGACAAGATCTCCCGCAAGAGCGAGAACCCCTCGATCACGCGCGACGTCTCGGGCGAGGGCGTCCAGCAGGCCCTGCTGAAGATCCTCGAGGGCACCGTCGCCTCCGTGCCCCCGCAGGGCGGGCGCAAGCACCCGCACCAGGAATTCATCCAGATCGACACCACGAACGTGCTCTTCATCGTCGCCGGCGCGTTCGCCGGCCTCGAGGAGATCATCGGTTCCCGGGCGGGCCGCAAGGGCATCGGCTTCGGCGCACCGCTGAGCTCCCTCAAGAACGAGGAGGCCAGCTACGGGGACGTCATGCCCGAGGACCTGCTCAAGTTCGGGCTGATCCCCGAGTTCATCGGCCGGCTGCCCGTCATCACCACCGTCACCCACCTGGACCGGCCGGCGCTCATGCAGATCCTGACCGCGCCGAAGAACGCGCTGCTCAAGCAGTACCAGAAGATGTTCCTGCTCGACGGCGTCGAACTCGTCCTCGAACCGAAGGCCCTCGAGGCCATCGCCGACCTCGCGCTGGACCGGGGGACCGGCGCGCGAGGCCTCCGCGCCATCATGGAGGAGGTCCTCCTGCCCGTCATGTTCGACCTCCCCAGCCGCGAGGACATCGCCACGGTGGTCATCACGGACGACGTCGTCGCCAAGCGCGCGGAACCCACGCTCATCTCGCACGAGGTGGCCGCCAAGCGCCGGAACAAATCCGCCTGATAGCCCACCGCATGCGGAAGGCCCGGCCATCCGGCCGGGCCTTCCGCCTGACCGGCCGGATCAGCGGTTCGCTGTCACCGCGGCCACGGTGTCCGCGACGGGGTACGACGGCGGATGGACCGCAGCCATCTCCTCGAGGACCCGCACCACCTGGCAGCTGTACCCGAACTCGTTGTCGTACCAGACGTACAGGACGAGGAACGTGCCGTCGGCGATGGTCGCGAGGCCATCGACGATGCCCGTCCGCCGCGAGCCGACGAAGTCCGTCGAGACGACCTCCGGGCTGTCGATGTAGTCCACCTGCTTCCGCATGCCCGAGTGGAGGGACATCTCACGGAGGTAGGTGTTGACCTCCTCCTTCGTGGTCGCGTTGTCGAGGGTCAGGTTGAGGATCGCGATCGAGACGTCCGGGGTCGGCACGCGGATGGAACTGCCGGTCAGCTTCCCGGCCAGTTCGGGCAGGGCCTTCGCCACCGCCGTCGCCGCCCCCGTCTCGGTGAGGACCATGTTGAGCGCCGCCGAGCGGCCGCGCCGGTCGCCGCGGTGGAAGTTGTCGATCAGGTTCTGGTCGTTCGTGAAGGAGTGGACGGTCTCCACATGCCCGTGGACCACACCGAAGCGGTCGTTGATGGCCTTGAGGACGGGCGTGATCGCGTTCGTGGTGCAGGAGGCCGCGGTGATGATGCGGTCGGTCTCCTCGATCGCGTGGTGGTTGATGCCGTGCACGATGTTCTTCAAGCTTCCCTTGCCCGGGGCGGTCAGCAGCACCTTGGCCACGCCGGGGCTCTTCAGGTGCTGGGACAGGCCGTCGGCGTCGCGCCAGCGGCCCGTGTTGTCCACGATGATGGCGTCGTGGATGCCGTGGGCCGTGTAGTCGATGGTCGACGGATCGTCGGAGTAGATCACCTGGATGCGGATCCCGTTGGCGGTGATCGTGTTCGATGCCTCGTCCACCTGGATGGTCCCTTCGAAGGGGCCGTGCACCGAGTCGCGGCGCAGCAGGCTCGCGCGCTTGGCGAGGTCGTTGTCCGAGCCCCGGCGGACGACGACGGCGCGCAGCCTCAGCCCGTGGCCTCCGCCGGCCTTCTCGATCAGGAGGCGGGCCACCAGGCGCCCGATCCGGCCGAAGCCGTACAGGACGACGTCGGTGCTCGTGCGCTCGTCGTGCCCGCCCCGGCCGACGATGTCGGCGAGTTCCGCGCGGGTGAACTCCTCGAGGGTCCGCCCGTCCCCGGCGCGGTCGTAGGCGAGGCGAAGGCGTCCGATGTCGATCGCGGCCGCGCCGAGGTCCAGGTCGGCGAGGATCTGCAGCAGGGGAGCGGTGTCCTCGAGGCGGAGCTCCTCGGTGGTGATCCGGCGGGCGAAGCGGTGCGCCTTCAGGATGTTCATCGTCGACTTGTTGATGAGACTGCGCCCGTGGATGCTGGTCACGACGTTGTTGTCGCGGTACAGGCGCCCGATGAGCGGGATCATGGCTTCCGCGAGCGCCTCGCGTTCGAGCCAGGTGTCGTGGGTCTCGGTCCGGTGGTGCTGCACAGCGGCATCCTTTTCGGCACCGGGGTCGCCGGTGCGAGCTCATCCAGCCCGATGGCGACGCAGGGATAGCGCCAGGCATCCTCGACTGGTCGTGTCCTCCCATTAGACCGCCTCCTGCGGGCCCGCACCAATTCGGCCGGAATAGCGAGCCGGCGGCGCTGGTTGCACCGGAAAAGGCCTCGGCCTCACCAACCCTGCAAGGAGCACCCTATGACTGCGTCCACGACCGTCGAGAAGGCCGATTTCTGGTTCGACCCCCTGTGTCCCTTCGCCTGGATCACGTCCCGCTGGATCGGTGAGGTGGAGCAGGTCCGCGACATCTCGGTCGCCTGGCACGTCATGAGCCTGTCCGTCCTCAACGAGGGACGCGACCTCCCCGAGGACTACCAGGCCATGATGCTGCAGGGGTGGGGTCCGGTGCGCGTGATCATCGCTGCGGCGGAGCTGCACGGTGACGAGTACATCAAGAAGCTGTACGACGCCATGGGCACCCGCATCCACATCGGCCAGAACAGGGACTTCGACGTCGTCATCCGGGAATCGCTGGAGGAGGTGGGCCTGCCGGCCGACCTCGCGTCCTACGCGCACACCGACGAGTACGATGCCCGGCTGCGCGCGTCCCACAAGGACGGCATCGACCGCGTGGGCGACGAGGTCGGCACGCCGGTCGTGGCCTTCAACGGCACGGCGTTCTTCGGGCCGGTGCTCACCAGGATCCCGCGCGGGGAGGAGGCCGGCCGGATCTTCGACGGCGCCGTCCTGATGTCCGAGTTCCCCGGCTTCTTCGAACTCAAGCGCTCCCGCACGGAGAGCCCGCGCTTCGACTAGTCGTCAGCCGGCACGAACGCAGGAAGGGACCCGCCCACCGGCGGGTCCCTTCCTGCGTCCGGACGCTACTCCGCGGGCTGCGGGACCAGCTCGACGGCGGAGACGCTCAGCGCTCCGTCCCCTTCGACGACCCGGAGGTCCCGGGCATTGCCGGCCGCGAGGAGGTCGGCCAGGCCCGCACGGATCTGCCCCGCCTGGGCGGCGGACGCGGTGACGACGGCGCGTTCCACCTCGGTGCGCTGCTTGACCTTGGCCTCGGACTTCGCCTTGCGGATGCCCCCGAGGGCCAGGGCCACCGACGTCAGGACGCCGGCGTCGGCCGAGTCCGGGAGCGCTGCGAGGGCGTCGGCACCGGGCCAGTCCGCCTGGTGGACCGATCCCTCGCGCCACCAGCTCCAGACTTCTTCGGTGGCGAACGGCAGGAACGGCGCGAACAGGCGCAGCAGGGCGTCCAGTGTCGTCGCCAGCGCGGTCTGGACCGACTGCGTCCCCGCGTCGTCCGGATCGCCGTAGGCACGGTCCTTGACCAGTTCCACGTAGTCGTCCGTGAAGGTCCAGAAGAAGGACTCGGTGAGCTGGAGGGCACGCGCGTAGTCGTACTTCTCGAAGGCGGCCGTGGCCTGCTCGGTCACCGTGCGGAGCTGGACGAGCAGGGAGGTGTCCAGCGCGTTCGAGACGCGGTCCAGGGCACCGGAGCCGATGGACGCATCGGTGACCCCGAGGTTGAGGACGAATTTCGACGCGTTGAGCAGCTTGATGGCCAGGCGCCGGCCGATCTTCATCTGGTTCACCTCGTACGCGGTGTCCGCGCCGAGCTTCGCCGATGCGGCCCAGTAGCGCACGGCGTCCGCCCCGAACTGTTCCAGGACGTCCGTGGGGACCACGACGTTGCCCTTGGACTTCGACATCTTCTTGCGGTCGGGGTCGAGGATCCACCCGGAGAGGGCGGCATGCTTCCACGGCACCGAGTCCTGGAGGGCGTCGGCGCGGACCGCCGTCGAGAACAGCCACGTGCGGATGATGTCGTGGCCCTGCGGGCGCAGGTCGAACGGGAACACCTTCCCGAACAGGTCCTCGTCCCGCGCCCAGCCGCCCACGATCTGCGGGGTCAGGGACGACGTCGCCCAAGTGTCCAGCACGTCGCTGTCGCCGATGAAGCCGCCGGGCTGGTTGCGGGCGGATTCGTCGAAGCCGGGTGCCGGGTCGGCGGCCGGGTCGGCGGGCAGGGATTCGAGGGCCGGGAGGATCGGGTCCTCGTACTCCGGTTCGCCGTCGGCGTCGAGGCGGTACCAGACGGGCACCGGGACGCCGAAGAAGCGCTGGCGTGAGACGAGCCAGTCGCCGTTCAGCCCTTCGATCCAGTTCTCGTAGCGGGAGCGCATGAAGGAGGGGTGGAAGTCGATCTCGCGCCCCCGCTGGATCAGCGCCTCCCGCTTGCCTGCGTCGCGCCCGCCGTTGCGGATGTACCACTGGCGGCTCGTGACGACCTCGAGGGGCTTGTCGCCCTTCTCGTAGAAGTTGACGGGGTGCATGATCTTCTTCGGCTCGCCCTCGAGGTCGCCGCTCTCGCGGAGCATCGCGACGACGGCCTCCTTGGCGCTGAAGATCGTCTTCCCGGCCAGCTGGGCGTAGTTCCCGCGGGCCCGGTCGGTCGCGATCCACTCGGGTGCCTCGGCGCGCAGCCGGCCGTCACGACCGATCACGGCGCGGGTGGGCAGCTGCAGTTCACGCCACCAGGTGACGTCGGTCAGGTCGCCGAAGGTGCAGATCATGGCGATACCGCTGCCCTTGTCGGGCTTCGCCAGGGGATGCGCCTTGATCTCGACCTCGACGTCGAACAGCGGGCTGGTGACGGTGGTGCCGAAGAGCGGCTTGTACCGCTCGTCGTCGGGGTGCGCCACGAGGGCGACGCACGCCGGCAGCAGCTCGGGACGGGTCGTCTCGATGTGGATCCGGGTGCCGTCGGGGGCGTGGAACGCGATGCGGTGGTAGGCGCCGGGCTGCTCGCGGTCCTCGAGCTCGGCCTGCGCGACGGCGGTCCGGAAGGTGACGTCCCACAGGGTCGGCGCTTCGGCGAGGTAGGCGTCGCCGGCCTTCAGGTTCTCGAGGAAGGCGCGCTGCGAGACGGCACGAGAGGTGTCGTCGATGGTCCGGTACGTCAGGTCCCAGTCGACCGAGAGTCCCAGGGTGCTGAAGAGGTTCTCGAAGACCTTCTCGTCCTCGACGGCCAGCTCTTCGCAGAGCTCGATGAAGTTCTTCCGCGACACCGCGTCGAAGTCCCGCTGGTTCTTCGCGGGCTCGGCGGGAGGCCGGTAGCCGGCGTCGTACGGGACGGACGGGTCGCAGCGGACGCCGTAGTAGTTCTGGACGCGGCGCTCGGTCGGCAGGCCGTTGTCGTCCCAGCCCATGGGGTAGAAGACGTTGGCGCCGCGCATGCGCTTGAACCGCGCCATGACGTCGGTCTGCGTGTAGGAGAACATGTGTCCCACGTGGAGCGATCCCGACGCCGTGGGCGGCGGAGTGTCAATGGAGTAGACGTCCTCGCGCGTCGTGTCACGGTTGAAGGCGTAGGTGCCGTCCTTGCGCCACTGGCGGGACAGTCTCTCCTCGAGCCCCTCGAGCGCGGGCTTGTCGGGGACGGAAACGGGCTGGGGGGAGGGCGTGTCTGTGCCCTGGGTGGTATCGGCCATTCCTCCATTGTTCCCTACCGCCCGCCGACTCCGGCACGACGGCGGGTTCCGCGGGCGGAAGTGCGCCGGCGGATCCCGGAGCGGCCGGGTCAGTGGCCGGCGCCGAGCGTCCCGCCCAGGCGTTCGCGCATCATGGTGGAGGCCTCGTTGAGTCCGACGACCTCCACCTCGGTGCCGTGGGTGCGGTACTTCTCGGTGATGGCGTCCAGGGCGGCGATGGTGGAGGCGTCCCAGAGGTGGGATCCGTGCAGGTCGATGGTGACGCGGTGGGGGTCGGTGGCGTACTCGAACTGGGTGTAGAGGTCGTTGGAGGACGCGAAGAACAGTTCGCCGTCGACCGTGTAGGTGGCGTGCCGGTCCCCGTCCGTGGTGGTCTCGGAGCGTTCGACGGTGACGAAGTGCGCCACGCGGCGCGCGAAGGCGACCATCGCCACGAGGACGCCGACGCCGACGCCGATCGCCAGGTTGTGGGTCCACACGGTGACGATGACCGTGGCGAGCATGACGGCGGTCTCGCTCCGGGGCATCCGCCTCAGGGTCGATGGCTGGATGCTGTGCCAGTCGAAGGTGGCGATGGCGACGAAGATCATGACCGCGACGAGGGCGGCCATCGGGATCAGGGCGACGATGCCGCCGAGGGCCACCACGAGGACGAGCAGGAAGATGCCGGCGAGGAAGGTGCTGATCCGGGTGCGCGCACCGGAGGCCTTCACGTTGATCATGGTCTGGCCGATCATCGCGCAGCCGCCCATGCCGCCGAAGAACCCGG
Organism: Arthrobacter sp. CAN_A2; assembly: GCF_015752045.1. Lineage (NCBI taxonomy): Bacteria > Bacillati > Actinomycetota > Actinomycetes > Micrococcales > Micrococcaceae > Arthrobacter > Arthrobacter sp. CAN_A2. Next base: position 129,867 of record NZ_JADOUS010000007.1, on the reverse strand, counting down.
TGATGATGTTCGCTGCTCCCTGGCCCCAGGATTCGCGGGTCTTGTCGGAGCGGGTATCGGTGATGTCGTCGACGAGCTTCGCGGTCATGAGGGACTCGAGGAGCCCGACGGCGGCCAGCGCCAGGGAGAAGGGGGCGATGATCTGGAGGGTCTCGAGGGTCAGCGGCACGTTCGGGAAGAACAGGGACGGCAGGCTCTCGGGCAGTTCGCCCTTGTCCCCGACGGTGGGCACGAGCACGTCGGCGACGACCGCGAACACGGTCAGGACCACGATGGCGACCAGCGGTGCGGGCACCGCCCTGGTGAGGCGGGGCAGCCCGAAGACGATCAGCAGGCCGACGGCGACCATCGGGTACACGAGGAAGGGTACGTCGATGAGTTCGGGGACCTGGGACATGAAGATGAGGATGGCGAGGGCGTTGACGAAGCCCACCATGACGGAGCGGGGGATGAACCGCATGAGGCGGGCGACGCCGGTGACGCCGAGGATCACCTGGAAGATCCCCCCGAGGATCACCGCGGCGGTGAAGTAGTCCACGCCGTGGCTGTCCACCAGCGGGGCGATGACGAGGGCGATCGCGCCGGTCGCGGCGGAGATCATGGCCGGGCGTCCGCCGAGGAAGGCGATGGACACCGCCATCGTGAACGAGGCGAACAGTCCCAGCCGCGGGTCGACGCCGGCGATGATCGAGAAGGCGATGGCCTCGGGGATCAGGGCGAGCGCGACGACGAGGCCGGCGAGGACCTCGGTCTTCAGCAGGCGCGGGTTCCGTAGGGTCCTGGCCACCGACTGGCGTTCGGCGGGCGTGAGTTCCGGTGGAGCGATGGGTGCTGCTGCGGACATGGCAGGTTCCTTCGGGCGTTCGTCCCGGTGTACGGGAAGCGGGGCGATGGGGAGGCGCACGCCTCTGTGCACGACCGGTTCCAAACCAACCCTAACGTAAGGGTAGAGTTGTCGTGACAAGGAGGTGGGCCGTGACCGAGGTACGCCACACAGCAGGGCTCCGGACCATGCACATCGGTGAGCTCGCGGAGCGCACGGGCCTGTCCCTGCGGACGATCCGTCACTACGACGAGGTGGGCATCCTCCCCGCAACCGCCCGCACCGACGGTGGGTTCCGCGTCTACACCGAGGAGGACCTCGAGCGGCTGATGGTGATCCGGCGGATGAAGCCGCTGGGCTTCACGCTCGAGGAGATGAAGGACCTCCTCGCCGTCCTCGACGCCCTGCAGCAGGAGAAGGACGAGGCCGCGGCCGGCGAGTTGCGCGCGCGCCTGGCCTTCTTCCGCGAAACGGCCGCCGAACGGCGGGCGAAGCTGGTCGAGACCCTCGCCCGTGCCGACGAGTTCATCGACGTCCTCGCCCGCTACTAGCTCGCGTCGGACCTGCTTTCAGACGCCGACGACGGTGAGCCATCCCGCGAGCGCGAGCAGGGTGATGAGGAGGACGGGGATGGTGAGCACGATCCCGGTGCGGAAGTACTGGCCCCACCCGATGTGGATGCCCTTGCGGTCCAGGACGTGCAGCCACAGGAGGGTCGCGAGGCTGCCGATGGGGGTGATCTTCGGGCCGAGGTCGGAGCCGATGACGTTGGCGTAGATCATCGCCTCCTGGGTCAGCCCGGTGGCACCGGCGGACCCGATCGCGAGGGACGCGATGAGGACGGTGGGCATGTTGTTCATCAGCGACGCGAGGACCGCGACGATGACACCGACACCCAGGGCGGTGATCAGGACACCGTTGGAGCCGACGGCGGAGAAGACACCGGCGAGCTCGTCGGTGAGGCCCTGGTTCCGCAGCCCGTACACGACGAGGTACATGCCGATGGAGAACAGGACGATCTGCCAGGGCGCTTCCCTCAGGATCCGCGGAACCGAGATCCCGGGGTTCGGGAGCGCGACAGCACCCGCGTCCGCTGCATCCGGTGCTGCATCGTCGGGGTCGAAGCCGGAGCGGGCTGCGGTGCCCGGTCCCGTCGTCGAGCGGTGGGCCGCTCCGACCGTCTCGCAATCGAGGTCCGCGACCCGCGCATCGGCTGCTCCCGGTGTCGATCCGTGCGCTGTCGCAGTGGTCGCGAAGGCGGCTGCACGCGGGAAGAGGAAGGCAGGTCGGCGGGAGGCGACGATCATGAGTACGACGGCGCCGAGGCCCGCGACGGCGGAGAGCGGGATGTGCAGGGGGTCTGCGGCGAAGTAGCCGATCAGCAGGACCCCGAGGACCACCCAGCCGGTCCTGAAGGTCAGGGGGTCCGCGATGGCGGATCTCGGGTTCGCGAGGACGGTGACGTCGTAGTGGCGCGGGATGGCCTTCCGGAAGAACAGGAGCAGGACAGCCAGGCTGGCGGCGACGGAGACCAGTCCGACCGGGACCATGACGACCGCGTAGCGGGCGAAGCCGATGTCGAAGAAGTCCGCGGTGACGATGTTCACCAGGTTCGACACGACCAGGGGCAGGCTGCCGGCGTCGGCGATGAACCCGCAGGCGATGACGAACGCGAGGGACGCCCTGGCCGGGAACTTCAGGGCGAGCAGCATCTGGATGACGATCGGGGTGAGGATCAGTGCTGCCCCGTCATTGGCGAACACCGCGGCGATCGCGGCCCCGAGCAGGACGATCAGGGTGAACAGCAGGCGGCCGTTGCCCCGGCCCCAGCGGGCGACATGCAGTGCTGCCCAGGTGAAGAACCCGGACTCGTCCAGGACCAGCGAGATGATGACGATCGCCACGAACGCGAAGGTCGCGTTCCAGACGATGTCCCACACGATGGGGATGTCCGACAGGCTCACGACGGTGGTGATCAGCGCGAGCGCTGCCCCGCCGAGGGCGGACCAACCGATGCCGAGGCCTTTGGGTTGCCAGATGACCAGGGTCAGGGTGGCGAGGAAGATCAGGATGGCGACCACGGTCATGGCAGCAGGACTCCTTGGGGGAAGAGGCGCGCGGGAGGAGAAGGGCAGGGGACGGCGAGGGAGGACAGCAGGAGGGGGTGGGGGGAGCTCTTACGGGGCGGTGAGCGTGGCGTGCAACGTGGTGACGCGGGCGAGGATGTCGTCGCGGACCAGGCGCATGCGGTCGATGCCGTCGATCCCGCGGTTGCTGGGCTCGTCGGTGGTCCATCGTTCGTAGCGGGTCCCCTCGACCTCGTCGACCTGCGCTTCGCTGCCGAGGATCACGACGACGTCCGCCCGGCGCTGGTCCTCCGTGGTGATCCGGCGCGGGATGTTCCGGCTGATGTCGACGCCGACCTCGGCCAGGACCGCGGCGGAGAGCGCGTTGACCGCGGAGCCCGGCGTCGACCCCGCCGACGCTGTGGTCACCGAGTCGCCGGCGACCTTGTCCATGAGGCCGGCTGCCATCTGGGACTTGCCGCCGTTCTTGACGCAGACGAACAGGACGGAGGGCTTGTCCGCTGTGAAGCTCACTGGGGGTCTCGATTCGTGATGGGGGGCAGTGGTGGAGGGCAGAAGCCCGGGAGGGTGTTATCGGGCTTCGGTGAGGACGCCGGCGAGGGAGTTCAGGGCCCCGGGCACGAGGGAGTAGTACGCCCAGACGCCGCGCTTCTCGCGGTGCAGGATGCCGGCGTCGACGAGGATCTTCAGGTGGTGGGACACCGTGGGCTGGCCGAGATCCAGTGGTTCGGTGAGGTCGCACACGCATGCCTCGTTGGCGGCGCTCGCGGAGATGAGTGAGACCAGGCGCAGCCGGTTCGGGTCGGCGATGGCCTTGAACTGCCGGGACAGTGCCTCGGCGCGGTCCGCACTCATCGCGGGAGTGCCGGAGGGCACGCAGCAGCTGCCGTCGTCGGTTGCACTGTCGAGCGGTGCGGGAGCCGATGCGGTTGCTGCGAGGCCAGCCGTCCCGGGCTCGGAGATCGTCGTCATTCGCCCAGCATACCTGCGCATTGACATCCATCGATATCTGTCCGCATACTCGACATCGAAGCCAGTCGATCCCTGGTAGGTCGCCGGAACGTGAGGTGTCTGGCCCGGGATTCGGCTCCTCCCCTCCAGCCGGCCGCCCGGCCCTCCGGCGTCAGGCGATGAACAAAGAATCATCATGAGCACCGAGACAGCAGCCACGACGACCGTCGATCACAGGAAGCCTTCGGTCCTCTTCGTGTGCGTGCACAACGCCGGCCGGTCACAGATGGCCGCGGCCTACCTCAACCACCTCTCCGAGGGGCGCATCGAGGTCCTCTCTGCCGGTTCGCAGCCTGCCGACCAGGTCAACCCCGCCGCGGTCGAGGCGATGAAGGAGGAGGGTATCGACATCACCGCGGAAACCCCGAAGATCCTCACCACCGACGCCGTGAAGGCCTCCGACGTCGTGGTCACCATGGGCTGCGGGGACGAATGCCCCTATTTCCCCGGCAAGCGGTACGAGGACTGGGTCCTCGAGGACCCCGCGGGCAAGGGTGTCGACTCGGTCCGGCCCATCCGCGACGAGATCAAGGGACGCATCCGGCAGCTCATCAGCGAACTCCTGCCCACCGGCGCGGGACCGACGGCATGACCGCATCCCTGCCGGCCGACGCCACAGCGACCGACCTCCCGGTCGCTGTCATCGGCGCCGGACCGATCGGACTGTCCGCGGCCGCCAACCTCCTCGAGCAGGGGCTCACCCCGATCGTCTTCGAACAGGGCGGGACCGTCGGTGCAGCGGTCCGCCAGTGGGCGCACATCCGCCTGTTCTCGCCGTGGCAGTACGACATCGATCCGGCAGCCCGTCGCCTGCTCGAACCCGCCGGCTGGGCCGAACCACGCCAGACCGCCCTGCCGTACGGGCGGGAGCTGGTGGAGTCCTACCTCGAACCCCTCGCAGCCATCCCGGCCATCGCCGGGACGCTGCGGTTCAACAGCACCGTCACGGCGGTCACCCGCCTCGGCCTCGACAAGACCCGCACCAGGGACCGCGCCACGACGCCGTTCCTCGTCCGGGTCACCACCCCCGACGGAACCACGGATCACCACGTGCGCGCCGTCATCGATGCCTCCGGCACGTGGGGCCGGCCCAACCCCCTCGGGCAGGCAGGACTGCCGGCGCCGGGCGAGGACGCGGTGGCGGATCTGGTGGGCTCCGCGCTGCCGGACGTCCTCGGACTCGAGCGGGCACGTTTCGCAGGGAGGACGGTCATGGTCGTCGGAGCGGGGCACTCGGCCGCCAACACGCTGATCGATCTCGGCGAGGTCGCCAGGAACGAGCCCGGCACCCGGATCCTCTGGGCCGTCCGTGGCGGCGGATCCGCCCAGCGCCTCTACGGTGGCGGAGACCTCGACGGCCTGCCCGCCCGCGGCGCCCTGGGCAGCCGCCTCAGGACCCTCGTCGGCGACGGCGTCGTCGAGCTGGTCGCGGACTTCACCATCACCGGTCTCGCCCGGAAGCCGTCGGGCCTGTCGGTGACGGCATCGACGCCGGCCGGCCCTCGGACGATCGAGGTCGACGTCCTGGTGCCGGCCACCGGGTTCCGGCCGGATCTGGACATGCTGCGCGAACTGCGGCTCGATCTCGACCCCGCCGTGGAAGCACCGCGCGCCCTAGGGCCCCTGATCGACCCGGAGTTCCACTCCTGCGGGACGGTCCCCGCCCACGGCGCGGACGTCCTGGCGCACCCGGAGAAGGACTTCTACCTCGTCGGGATGAAGTCCTACGGACGGGCGCCCACCTTCCTGCTCGCCACCGGGTACGAGCAGGTCCGTTCCGTCACCGCGGCGATCGCCGGCGACACGGAAGCTGCGTCCCGCCTCCAGCTCGAGCTTCCCGAGACAGGCGTCTGCAGCACCGATCTAGGGGGCTCCTGCGACACCATCGTCCCGGCCGCGATCGACAGTGACGCGACGCGACAGTGCGGGACCGGCACGGCCGCCGGCCCGGATGCCGACGCTGATGCCGGGTGCTGTGGCGGGCCACAGCTGGTCAGGATCGGCTTCCCCACCGGCACCGCCCACGGGCGGTCGGGGGACCCGGACCACTGAGCACCACCACCCGGATCGCCGCCCACCATTGACCGCCGACCTGCTGATACCGAGCGCGGGCCACATCGAAGGGGAACGAATGAACGAGTCACCTGCAGCCGACGACGGCGCACTCCTGCGCGGACGCGTGCTGGAGCGCATCTCCGCGGAGCTGTCCTCGACGTTCGACGGCGTCTTCAGCCCGGAGATGGTCGAACGCTACGTCTTCGAGTCCTACACGGCGCTCAGCCGGACGGCGACGTTCACCACGTACCTGCCGATCATCACGCGCCGGTTCGCCCTGAATCCCGGTCAGGAGTTCCCGAAGCCCCTGACCGACGACGTCGTCCGGGCCGCGGACGTCGTCATCACCATGGGCTGCGGGGACACTTGTCCCATCTACCCGGGGAAGAAGTACGAGGACTGGCAGATCTCCGATCCGGCGGCCATGGACCTGGACGGGGTCCGCACCGTCCGCGAGGTGCTGAGGACGCGGGTCCGGAACCTCGCCTCCACGCTGGTCACTCTGCCCTGACCGGCCCTGTCCAGCACCGGGCCGGGCGCGCCATCGCCGGCCGCGAGGCGGGTTTCGGCCCCCACTGACTACAGTGGCCCCATGACCGAGACATCCAGGGCGCCCCTCGGCGCCCCCGCCGACCCCGCCCCTTCCGCCCTGCTCGCCATCGTCACCGGTGCCAGTTCAGGGATCGGCGCCGCGACCGTCCGCGCCCTCCGTCGGGACGGCTGGGACGTCGTCGCCGCGGCCCGGCGCATCGACCGCCTGCAGGCGCTCGCCGACGAGACCGGGGCGACTCCCATGGTGCTGGACGTGACCGACCAGGCATCCGTGGACGCCTTCACGGCCGAGGTCACCGCGACCGGCCCGGTCCATGCGCTGGTCAACAACGCCGGGGGTGCCTTCGGCACGGAGCGGGTGGCCGAGGCCAGGACCGAGGACTGGGAGTGGATGTACAACGTGAACGTGCTCGGCTCCATGCGCATGACCCGGGCCCTGCTCCCGGCGTTGCGCGACGGCGGCCAGGGGAGCGTCCTGTTCCTGACCTCGACGGCGGCGCTCGCGCCCTACGAGGGCGGCGCCGGGTACTGCGGCGTGAAGGCGGCGCAGGAGTCGATGGCCCGCTCGCTCCGCCTCGAGGAGGCCGAGCACAACGTGCGCGTCATCGAAGTCTCGCCGGGCATGGTGCACACCGAGGAGTTCTCGCTCAACCGCCTCAGCGGTGACCGAGGCGCCGCCGACAAGGTCTACGAAGGGGTCGCGTACCCCCTGACGGCCGACGACGTCGCCGCCGCCGTCGCGTTCACGCTCAACGCGCCGCACCACATGAACATCGACCAGCTCGTCCTCCGTCCGCTCGCGCAGGCTGCCAACCACAAGGTCCTCCGGGGCTGAAGGCCCGGGGAACCCGGCTGATGACGCGGGTGCGGCGGCCGGGCGTCGCTGCTCAGGCCCTGGGGGAGACGCCCAGCCGGACGCTGTAGTTGTCCATGGTGCCCGGCAGCGGCCGGTCCGGGTCGAGCGACTGCCCCTCCTCCACCTGGAAGTCGTGCCCGGCCACCAGCTCCGCCAGAGCCGCGCTGGTCATGAGCAGCACCAGTTGCTTGCCCGGGCAGACCACCGGTCCGCCGCTGAAGGGGACCAGCGGCCAGCCGTCGTCCTCCTCGGTCAGCCAGCGCTCGGGTGAGAAGTTGTGTGCGCTGCGCAGGGAACGCTCGTCGCGGTGGAAGTACGGCGCGTAGATCAGCACGCCGCAATCGGCCGGCATCAGTCCCTGCTCCCACTGCACGGGCTGCGTGGTCTGGCGGAGGATCATCGGGGTGGTGGGCCACAGGCGCAGCGACTCGAGGATGCCGGCGCGCAGGTAGGGGAGGAGGCGGCGTCCCGAGGTGTCGCCGTCGACCTCCCGCCGCGCGGCGGCCATCGCCTCCGGATGGGTGGCGAGCACGGTCAGGGCGCGGAACGTCGCCATACCGGCGGGGTCGAACGCGAAGAGCCACTGCGGCACCTGGTCGGCGGGCTCGGCGCCGTCGCCCTTCGGAGCGGCGGCCATCACGGCCGCGAGGCTTCCGGGCTCGGCGTTGGCGAGCTCCTCGTCGATCCGCGCCAGGAAGCGCCGTCGGGTCTTCTTCCGCACCGGCTTCAGGAACGCCCAGTTCCCGTCCTTGCGCAGGCGGATCACCATGTCCGTGAGGTCCGTGTCGTCGCGCGCGTGGTCGCCGAACACCACCCGCCGCACCACCCGGTACCAGGCGTCGAGGAAGTCGTCCCAGGGAAGGGATCCGCTGCGGGCGGCCTCCGTGAGCAACTGCCGCATCTCGTCCTCCACCACGGGCACGAACCGGTCGGCGAGGTGGTGCACGGGGTGGTCCGTGTCGAGGACCTGTTCCTGCAGGGCGCGCCGCACCGTCCGGAGGGGTCCGCGCGTGATCAGCACGTTGGAGGGTTCGAAGTGGGACAGCGCCGCGCGCTTCTCGCTGCTGGCGGGGGTGAACGGTTCCGGGGACTGCGCCAGGACGGTATTGGCGTCGCCGGGCGCCAGGACGATCGCCTGCCTGCGGATCGGCAGCTTCAGCATCAGCGGACCGGCCGGGTACTTCGCGTGGATCGTCCTCACGATCCCCACCGCCCGGGTGTCCAGGTCGAGGCGTGCTGCGAGCCCAACCGCCCAGGGCCGCCGGATGATGGGACCCTTCACGATGGTCGGCAGGAGAACGCCGAGGAGCAGCCGGGCCGTGTCCGGGGCGGATGCGGTGGGAAGGGCGGGGGGTGTCATCCTCCCACCCTGCCAAGCCGAGGCCAAGGCCACAACGGGTTTCGGTGCGCGCGCGGAGGCGCCCGACGTGCTTCCATCCTTTCGACAACGAATTCGGAGCCGGGATAGACTGGACGGACAAGCGTCGACCCGGCCATCACCGGTGAGCTTCCGGAAGAAAGGCCGCCTCCCGGGAGGCGGCCCGTAGAACCGGACGGGCAGGCCCGTCACAGCCTAGAAACGAGCGGCGGCCCCGGCCCGCGTGACCGCGATGAGCGGCACGGCGGACGACGGCGGCAAGTGAGGTGGTACCGCGGGTCCTGGACCCTCGCAGCCGGTTAGGCAACCGGCGGCGGGAGACAGGGTCCCGTCCTCACGGCAGGACTCCTGCACCACCCGACGCCGCCGTACACAGGATGAGACCCATGCCGCAGATCTACCCCAAAGCCGTGTCGCCCGACGACGGCGGCACACCCTCCGCCGGGACCAGCGCCTCGCCGCGCTTCCCCGAGCTCGAAGAGCGCGTCCTCCGCTACTGGCAGGAGGACGGCACCTTCCAGGCGTCGATCGACCACCGCGACGCCGGCGTCGACGGCTCCAACGAGTTCGTGTTCTACGACGGACCGCCGTTCGCCAACGGCCTGCCGCACTACGGCCACCTCCTCACGGGCTACGCCAAGGACCTGGTGGGCCGGTACCAGACGCAGCGCGGACGCCGCGTCGAACGGCGCTTCGGCTGGGACACGCACGGCCTGCCCGCCGAACTCGAGGCGATGAAGCAGCTCGGCATGACCGACAAGCAGCAGATCCTCGCCATGGGCATCGACAAGTTCAACGACGCCTCCCGCGCGTCCGTGATGAAGTACGCGGGGGAGTGGCGCGACTACGTGACCCGCCAGGCGCGCTGGGTCGACTTCGACAACGACTACAAGACCCTCAACCCCGAGTACATGGAGTCCGTCCTCTGGGCGTTCAAGACCCTGCACCAGAAGGGCCTCACCTACAACGGGTACCGCGTGCTGCCGTACTGCTGGAACGACGAGACGCCGCTGTCCAACCACGAACTGCGCATGGATGAGGACGTCTACCAGGACCGCCAGGACCAGACCGTCACGGTCACGTTCCCCATCCTCCCCGGCGATTCGGCCCTGTCGAAGGACCTCGCCGGCGTGCAGGCCCTCGCCTGGACCACCACGCCCTGGACCCTGCCCACCAATGCCGCGCTCGCCGTCGGGCCGGACATCAGCTATGTCGTCGTCGAGGGTCGGCGCGACGACGCGGGTGGGCGCTACCTGATCGCCGAGGAGCTCCTCGGCAACTATGCCAAGGACCTCGGCTTCGTCGATGCCGCCGCCGCGCGCGATGCCGTCACCTCCCGGCACCTCGGAACCGAGCTGGCGGGACTCACCTACCAGCCGCTGTGGGACTACCTCGCGGACCCCGAGGAGGGCGGCTACCGCAACGCCTTCCGCATCCTCGTCGCGGACTACGTCACCACCACCGACGGCACCGGCCTGGTCCACCAGGCGCCCGCTTACGGCGAGGAGGACCAGAAGGTCTGCGAGGAGGCCGGCATCCAGGTGATCCTGTCGGTCGACGAGGGTGCGAAGTTCCTGCCCGTGTTCGGCAGCGGACCGCTCGCGGAGATCGTCGGGCTGCAGGTCTTCGAGGCCAACCGGCACATCACGCGCGTCCTGAAGTCCGAGGGGCGCCTGGTCCGCCAGTCCAGCTACGTCCACAGCTACCCGCACTGCTGGCGCTGCCGCAATCCGCTGATCTACCGCGCGGTGTCCTCCTGGTACGTCGAAGTGACCAAGATCCGCGACCGCATGGTGGAACTGAACCAGGACATCACCTGGATCCCGGGCAACGTCAAGGACGGCCAGTTCGGGAAGTGGCTCTCCAACGCGCGCGACTGGTCCATCAGCCGCAACCGCTTCTGGGGCAGCCCCATCCCCGTCTGGCAGTCGGACAACCCCGAGTACCCGCGCACCGACGTCTACGGCTCGCTCGCCGAGCTCAAGGCGGACTTCGGACGACTGCCGGTCAACAAGCAGGGTGAGGTGGACCTCCACCGCCCCTTCATCGACGAGCTCACCCGGCCCAACCCGGACGACCCCACCGGGCAGTCGACCATGCGCCGCGTCGAGGACGTCCTGGACGTCTGGTTCGACTCCGGGTCCATGCCCTACGGGCAGGTGCACTACCCGTTCGAGAACGAGCAGTGGTTCAACACGCACAACCCGGCCGACTTCATCGTCGAGTACATCGGGCAGACCCGCGGCTGGTTCTACATGCTGCACATCCTGTCCACGGCACTGTTCGACCGGCCGGCCTTCCGCAACGTCATCAGCCACGGCATCGTGCTCGGCTCCGACGGGCAGAAGATGTCCAAGAGCCTGCGCAACTACCCGGACGTCTCGGAGGTCTTCGACCGCGACGGCTCGGACGCCATGCGCTGGTTCCTCATGGCCTCGCCGATCCTGCGCGGTGGCAACCTGGTGGTCACCGAGCAGGGCATCCGCGACGGCGTCCGCCAGGTCATCCTGCCCCTGTGGAACGTCTGGCATTTCTTCAGCCTCTACACCAACGCCGCCCAGGGCGGACAGGGCTACGAGGCGAAGACCGTGACGCCGGAGGTCGCCGCGCTCCTGAGCGAGCCGATCGACCGCTACATCCTCGCCAACACGGGGAACCTCGTCCGCGACCTCACCGGAGCGCTCGACGCCTTCACGATCAGTGACGCCTGCGAGTCCCTGCGACGCTACCTCGACACCCTCACCAACTGGTACGTGCGCCGCAGCCGCCAGCGGTTCTTCGACGAGGACACCGACGCGTTCGACGTCCTCTACACGTGCCTCGAAGCCGTGTGCCGGGTCGCCGCACCGCTGCTCCCCCTCGTCACCGAGGAGATCTGGCGCGGCCTCACGGGCGGCCGGTCCGTCCACCTCACCGACTGGCCCGAAGCGACGTCGTTCCCCGCCGCCCCGGATCTGGTGGAGCAGATGGACCGCACGCGTGCGGTCTGCTCGGTCGGTTCCAGCCTGCGCAAGGCCGCGAACCTCCGGGTGAGGCTCCCGCTCCGGGAGCTCACCGTCGTGGCGCCCGCCGCCGCTGACCTCGCCGGGCAGTACGCGACGATCATCGCCGACGAGCTGAACCTCAAGGGCGTGCGCCTGATCGACTCGGCCGACGCCGAACCGGCCGAGTTCGGCATCACCCAGCGGCTCGTGGTCAACGCCCGCGCGGCAGGACCACGGCTGGGCAAGAACGTCCAGACGGTGATCAAGGCGTCGAAGTCGGGCGACTGGCAGGTCGACGACGACGGCGGCGTCACCGCGGGAGGCCTCGCCCTCGAGCCGCACGAATACACCCTGGACACCGTGGTGGAGGGCAACGACGCCGCCTCGAAGGCGGTGACAGTCCTGCCCGGTGGCGGGTTCCTCGTCCTCGACACCGAGGTGACGGCCGAGCTGGCCGCCGAGGGGACGGCCCGCGACGCCATCCGCGCCATCCAGCAGGCACGCCGCGACGCCGACCTCGACATCAGCGACCGCATCCGCACCACCGTCGGCGTCGCCCACGGGCAGGTCGGAGCGCTCGAGGCGAACGCCGGGCTGATCAGGGCCGAGACCCTGACGGTCGAGCTGCGCATCGAGGCAGTCCCGGACGCGCGCGAGGACTTCACCATCACCGTCGAGAAGCAGGAGCAGCAGCATGGATGACACGACAGGCACCGACGCCACCGACGCCACGGGGAGCAGCGCCGGGCTGGACGCCTTCTCGGTCGAGAGCGTGTACGCGGAGCTGCTCGGCCGCGCCCCGGAGCACAGGATGGAGCCGCGCATGGCGCCCCTCCACCGGGCGATGGAGATCCTGGGTGAGCCCAACAGGGCGTTCCCGATCATCCACATCACCGGCACCAACGGGAAGACCTCGACCGCACGCATGATCGAGAGCATCCTGCTGGCGCACGACCTGCGGACCGGCCGCTTCACGAGCCCGCACCTCGCGCGGGTCACGGAGCGCATCTGCATCGACGGGGAGCCCGTCCGGGACGAGACGTTCGTCCGGGTCTGGGACGAGATCAAGCCCTACCTCGACATCGTCGACGGCGAACTCCTCGTCGCCGGGGAGCCGCGCCTGACCTACTTCGAGTGCGTCACCATCCTCGCGTTCGCGATCTTCGCGGACGAGCCGATCGACGTCGGCGTCATCGAGGTGGGACTCGGAGGGATCACCGACGCAACGAACGTCGGCGACGGCCAGGTGGCCGTCGTCACCCCGATCTCCCTCGACCACACCGAGCTGCTGGGCGACACCGTGGAGGACATCGCGCTCGAGAAGGCCGGCATCATCAAGCCCGGGAGCTTCCTGGTCAGCGCGATCCAGCCCCGCGACGCCGCGCAGGTCCTCCTCGAGCGGGCCCGCGAGGTCGGGGCGGAGTTCCGCTTCGAGGGCGTCGAGTTCGGCATCGAGTCCCGCACGGTCGCGGTCGGTGGCCAGGTGGTGTCCATCACCGGGCTCGCCGGCCGGTACGGCGAACTGCTGGTACCCCTGCACGGCGAGCACCAGGCGGAGAACGCGGCCGTCGCCGTCGCCGCCGTCGAGGCGTTCCTCGGCGGGGGCGAGCGCGAACTCGAGACGGAGCTCGTGCGCAACGGGCTGCGGGCCGTCACCTCACCCGGCCGCCTCGAAGTGGTGCGGACCGCACCCAGCATCATCGTGGACGCAGCGCACAACCCTGCCGGGGCGCGCGCCGCGGCCAAGGGCATCAACGACGCGTTCGACTTCAGCCGGCTCGTCCTCGTCATCGGGGTACTGCAGGACAAGGACGCGGCGGGCATGCTGGCCGAGCTGCACGAGGAGCTCGGTGGCATCCTCGAGGACGTCTGCCTGACGCAGTCGACATCGCCCCGGTCCGTCCCCGCCGCCGACCTCCTGCAGGCAGCGCTGTCGGCCGGGTTCGCTGAGGAGAACATCACCATCCTGCCCGGGCTCGACGACGCCCTGGAGTGGGCGGTGATGAAGGCCGAGGAGAACAACGACCTCGCCGGCGGCATCCTCGTGACCGGATCCATCACGGTGGTCGGGGAAACCCGCACCCTCCTCGGGAAGTAGGCCCACGCATGGCACGACGCATGACCAAGGCGCAGCGCGAGTGGCGGCCCGGTATGCCGAAGAAGCGGCGGTCCACGAAGGTCATGTTCGCTTCGACGGTCCTCCTCCTCGAGGCGTTCGTGGTGTTCTTCGCGACGCTCGTCGTCTTCGGATTGCGGCGCGACGAGATCCCGCCGGCCGTCATCCTGACCTCCGGACTGCTCCTGAGCGTGGTGCTCGTGCTCACCTGCGCGGTCCTGACGAAGAAGTGGGGCATCGCCCTCGGCTGGATCCTCCAGCTCGTCCTCATCGCCGGGGGCTTCCTCGAACCCGCCATGTTCGTCGTCGGGCTCGCGTTCGCCCTCACCTGGCTGTACGGGATCCGGCAGGGGACGCGCGTGGACCGCGAGAACGTGGAGCGTGACCGCCTGCAGGCGAAGTGGGAGAAGGCGAACCCCGAGGGGTAGGGCATTTAGTAGAGTCGAACCCGGTACCAGTTGTTCCATCCGCGCCGTCCATGACGGCGCATCCATCCCAGGAGTCCCCATGAGCGTTGAGCGCACCCTTGTCCTCGTCAAGCCCGACGGCGTGTCCCGCGGCCTGACGGGCACCGTCCTGTCCCGTGTCGAGGCGAAGGGCTACACCATCGCCGAGCTGAAGCGCGTGCACGCCACCCGTGAACTGCTCGAGGAGCACTACGCCGAGCACCTCGGCAAGCCCTTCTACGAGCCGCTCGTCGAATTCATGCTGAGCGGCCCGATCGTCGCCGCCGTCTTCGAGGGCGAGCGCGTCATCGAAGGCTTCCGCTCGGTGGCGGGGACCACGGACCCGACGACGGCGGCGCCCGGCACCATCCGCGGCGACCTCGGCCGCGACTGGGGCCTGAAGGTCCAGCAGAACCTCGTCCACGGGTCCGACTCGGCAGAGTCCGCGGAGCGGGAGATCGGTATCTGGTTCGCCTGACGCCACCGCAAACATCGTTGCCCCGGGTCATGTGCCTGGGGCAACTGTGTTGGTAAGTTAGGGGCATGATGACCTATCGCAGACTGGGCGCCTCGGGGCTCAGCGTTTCCACCGTCGGGCTCGGCTGCAACAACCTCGGCCGGGCCGGCACCACCTCCGAGTCGCAGGAGGGCACCGACGCCGTCGTCCATGCGGCGATCGACGCCGGGATCACCCTGTTCGACGTCGCCGACATGTACGGCAAGGCACCGGGCGTGAGTGAGGTGCAGCTCGGCAAGGCCCTCCGCACCCGGCGCGACGACGTCGTCCTGGCCACGAAGTTCGGCCTCGACATGGACGGTGTCAACGGACCCGACTGGGGCGCCCGCGGGTCCCGCCGCTACATCATCCGCGCGGTCGAGGCCTCCCTGCGGCGCCTCGACACCGAGTGGATCGACCTGTACCAGTACCACGCACCGGACGCCCGGACGCCCATCGAGGAGACCCTTGCGGCCCTCGACGACCTCGTGACCAGCGGCAAGGTGCGCTACCTCGGGCACTCCAACTTCGCCGGCTGGCAGATCGCCGAGGCCGAGTTCACGGCACGCAGCGGCGGTTACACGCCCTTCATCTCTGCGCAGAACCCGTACAACCTGCTGGACCGTCGCCTCGAACGCGAAGTGGTCCCCGCCGTCGAGGCCTACGGCCTGGGCATCCTGCCGTACTTCCCTCTCGCCAATGGGCTGCTCACCGGCAAGTACCGGCGCAACGAGGTCCCCGCCGGCAGCAGGCTCACCCACTCACGCAAGAACGTGCTGGAGACCGCGGACTGGGACCAGCTCGAGGCTTTCACCGCGTTCGCTGCCGAACGGGAACTCACCGAGGTCCAGGTGGCCTTCTCCTGGCTCGCCGCCCAGCCGTCCGTCGGATCCGTGATCGCCGGCGCCACCTCGCCGGAGCAGGTGCGGCAGAATGCGGCGGCGGCCGACTGGACGCCGTCGGACGACGACCTCACCGAACTCGACCGAATCTTCCCCCGCCCAGCGGCCTGAGCCGGGCGGCCTGGTACCGGTCGGTCGAAACTGGCCGCCTGAGCTCGAGCGGCCGAGCCCGATCGGCTGAGCCGAGCAGCAAACGGCCCGCGCGCGGCCACGACTGCCCGCGAGCAGCGCTCCCAGCTGAAGTACTACTCGTGGCGGGCAAGGGCGCCTGCGCGGCTATCGCCGCCTTTGATCTGCTGCGGGGGACCTCGACGCAGCTCGGGCATGGAACTCGTCCATGGCGATCGACAGGATGATCCGGGCCTCAGCGAGGGCGAGGGCGTCCTGCAGGTCGTCGAGCACTTGCATCTGACGGAGGAGCTCCTCCGGATCCGAGCTGAGAGGCATTGGTTCCAGTGAGCGGACCACAGCCAGGATGTGTTGGGCCGGGCTACGGAAGAATGCAGCACCACTGCGGGCAGCATTGCTCGGTCCGGTGCCGCTCGGAACGACCCCCTCGGGTAGCGTGCCGATCTGGTTCGGCTGGAGATTCTGGTTCTTTTCCATGGCGCAGTATCTCGGGCACCACTGACCTTCTTGTGAGCTGAGTCACGCGGTGGCCGATGCCTTGGCAGACCCTCTGCGGGCTCCGGTACTGCCCGTTCAGAAGTCTCGGACGGACCACATGCTCCTACGGTGCTTCTGGTCCGGACTGAGTTGTGCTGTCTCGGGATCGACGAATCAAAGGCTTGAGAACCCCTCAGTTGCTGGTGATCTCTGCCCTCGGCGTCGGGTGCGGGCGGCCGCATAATGTCGGTGGTGGTTGGGATAATTCAGTATGGACAGCAGCCAGAATGCTCCGCTCGAAACCGCCGTAACCGGCGGCGCTCCAGTGGGTACTGCGGTTTCGGCGGACGGTGTGCGGGATCTGATTGGCGCGATGGCGTCCCTTTCAACGGGCGCGGTCACTGTCGACCTGGTGGACCGGCTGCAGGCGCTGACCGATCAGCTCAGGACCATGCTTCCCGGTGACGCTCCAGTGCGCGCCGCTGTCCCTTCTGCTGCCCCGTCCGCGGATGTCCCGATTGCCACTGGTGCTGTCCCGGGGGGTTTCGTGCGGGTTGGGTGTGTACGGGATCTGGCCGATGCCTTGGCCTCTCTCCCCATGCCTGCGGATGGTGTCGAGCTGATCGATGAGGTGCGTGATTCAGAGGAGTTGAAGTCCATGATCGCCGGTCGGCAGGCCCGGGATACGGTCGCCTTCGACGTCGACCAGCGTCGGTCCCAGACCGCGGCCGGTGTCCCGGCCGCGGAGCAGGGCAAGGGTGTGGCCGCGCAGATCGCCCTGGCCCGGAGGGAGTCCCCGGCCCGCGGCGGCCGGTTGTTGGGGTTGGCCAGGGCGTTGGTGACGGAGATGCCCCACACGATGGCCGCCCTCGAGGCCGGGCGACTCTATGAATGGCGGGCCACTTTGCTGGTCCGGGAGACCGGCTGCCTGAGTGCTGCGGATCGGTGCGCGGTCGACGAGGAGCTGGCCGCGGATACCGGCACCTTCGACGGGGCCGGTGACCGGCAGATCGCCGCCGCGGCGCGGGCGGCCGCGTATCGGCGGGATCCCCGCTCGGTCACGCAGCGGGCCAGTCACGCGGCGTCGGAGCGGCATGTGAGTCTGCGTCCGGCCCCGGACACCATGACCTATCTGACCGCCCTGCTGCCCGTCGCCCAGGGGGTGGCGGTGCACGCGGAACTGACCCGGCACGCCGACGCCTGCCGGGCGCAAGGCGATCAGCGCAGCCGGGGTCAGGTGATGGCTGATGCCCTGGTGGAGCGGACCACGGGCACACCGGGCGGGTTCTCCCGGGTGGAGGTGCAGCTGATCATAACGGACAGGACCCTCCTCCAGGGTGATAGCGAACCGGCTCGGCTGCCCGGCTACGGGATCGTCCCGGCCGGCTGGGCGAGGGACCTCCTCGCCACCCGGAACACCACAAAGCACCCATTCGACCAGCCCGCGGGTCAGCCCAGGAATCAACCCACCGATCAGTCAGCCGGGCAGCCCACCGGGCAGGCGTTCCAGCGCGCAGCCGTGCCGCCAGCCGGAGCCGCCGCAGGGAACGCTGCTAATTCAGATGCCGAACGGGAGTTCGAGGTCTGGCTGCGGCGCCTTTATACCGCTCCGAGGAGTGGGGAGCTGATCGCGGCCGACTCCAGAGCGAGACTTTTCACGCCAGGGCAGCGCCGCTTCATCGAGGCCCGGGATCATTTGTGCCGGACCCCGTACTGTGATGCGCCGATCCGCCACTACGACCACATCATCCGCTGGCGCAATGACGGGACCACCAGCCTCACCAACGGCGCAGGGCTCTGTGAGGCCTGCAACCACACCAAGGAACTCGCCGGCTGGACGGCAACAGCCCCTCCCAACCCCGGTCCAGAGGCCCGGCATGCCCTCGAGCTCCGCACGCCCACCGGCCACACATACCACTCCACCGCACCACCCCTCCCCGGCAGCGGTCCGAACGAACTCGAGCACGAACGAGAGCACGAACTGCAACGCGCTCAGGGTCTGGAGGGACAGGCCCACACGCCGACGCCCCCGAACGAGGCACCGGACGATCCCAGCACGCCGACATACCTCACCACGCGACGCTCTCGACGAGCTGAACTGCTCTTCGCCTGACCCATCACGCAGAGGCCGGCAGGGAAGATCCACCACCGGGGAATCCCACCCTCGAGCGGTCTCCGCCGTGTGCACCCCGCCCACCCTCGCCGTCGACGTCGACGGCGCAACAGAAAGCAGAAAAGGCCCCGATCCTTCGATCGAGGCCTTTTCTGTCTGTGAGACGCCGCTTCTGTCTGTGAGACGCCGCGCAGGGGCGGCTGAGGTACTGCGTCAGGCCTGGTGGAACCGCTTCCCGTTGACGCGCTCGGACGCACCGACGCGGTCCAGGTACGGGGTGATGCCGCCCAGGTGCATCGGCCATCCGGCGCCCATGATCATGCACAGGTCGATGTCCTCCGGGGCCGCGACGACGCCCTCGTCGAGCATGCGTCCGATCTCGTCCGCCAGGGCGTCCTGCGTGCGGTGCAGCACTCCGTCCGACGTCGACGGGCTGTCACCGCGCTCCATCAGCGCCAGCGTCTGCTCGGGGACCAGGAAGGAGCCGTCCTCCTGCTTCTCCCACAGTCCCTTCACCCCGGCATCGATCAGCTTCTGCTGGTTCGCCGAGACATGGAAGCGATCACCGAAGGCGGTGTGCAGCGACTCCTGCACGTGCTGCCCGACCGGCAGGCCCACGAGGGCGAGCAGGCGGAACGGCGTCATGGGCAGGCCCATGGGACGGAGCGCGTTGTCCGCAGTCTCCGCGTCCGTCCCCTCGTCGAAGACCGCGGTGATCTCACCGAACATGCGGCCGAGGATCCGGTTGACCACGAACGCGGGCGCGTCCTGCACGAGGACCGCGTTCTTCTTCAGGCCCTTAGCGAGGACGAAGGCGGTCGAGAGCACGGCGTCGTCGGTCTTCGGCGCGCGGACCACCTCGAGCAGCGGCATGGCCGCGACCGGGTTGAAGAAGTGGAACCCGACCACGCGTTCTGGGTGCACCAGGTCCGCCGCCATCTCGGCCACGGACAGCGACGACGTGTTGGTCGCGAGGATGCACTCGGGCGAGACGACGGCCTCCACCTCCGCGAATACCTGCTTCTTGACCGACAGCTCCTCGAAGACCGCCTCGATGACGAAGTCGGCGTCGGCGAACACCTCCTTCGACACGGAGCCGGAGACGAGCGCCCTGGTGCGGTTCGCGGCGTCCTGCGTCAGCCGCTTCCGGTCGAGCATCTTGTCGATCTCGGCGTGGACGTACGCGACGCCCTTGTCCACACGGGCCTGGTCGATGTCCGTCAGGACCACCGGCACCTTGAGCTGCCGGGCGAACAGGAGTGCGAGCTGGCTTGCCATGAGCCCGGCGCCCACGACGCCGATCTTCGAGACCGGGCGGGCGAGCTTCCTGTCGGGGGCACCTGCGGGGCGCTTGCCGCGCTTCTGGACCAGGTCCAGGAAGGCGTAGACCGTGGCATGGAACTCGGACGTCTGCATGAGCTCGGCGAGGGCGGTGCACTCCGCGGCCGCCGACTCCTTGCGGGACAGGGTGAGGCCCGCCTTGAGCAGGTCGAGTACCCGCGACGGCGCCGGAGCGGCGTTGCTGGTCTTCGCCTCGACGAATCGTCGGCCGGCCGCGACGGCACCGGTCCAGGCATCGTCGTCGTACCGGGCGAGCCCGGCGCGCCGCTGCTCGACGGCGTCCGCGGCCTCGCCGCCGCGGAGTACCCGTGCGGCCCAGAGCAGGGACTGCTCGATGTAGTCGGCGGGCTCGAAGAGGGCGTCCGCGATACCGAGGTCGTAGGCAGCCCGGCCGTTCAGGCTCCGGTTGTTGCTGAGCGGGTTCTCGATCATGACCTTCACCGCGTTGGCGGGGCCGATGAGGCGGGGCAGGCGGTAGACGCCGCCCCAGCCCGGGACGAGGCCGATGAAGGCTTCGGGCAGGCCGATGCCGTTGGCGCCCGAGGACACGGTGCGGTAGGTCGCCGCGAGGGCGATCTCCAGGCCGCCGCCCAGTGCCACGCCGTTGATGAAGGCGAAGCTCGGCACGCCCAGGTCGGCGAGGAGGTCGTAGGCCTCATGGCCGAGCTCGGCCATGAGGCGGCCGAGGTGCTCGGACCGGACGTTCTTGACGGTGCTGAGGTCCGCGCCTGCGACGAGGAAGTAGGGCTTGCCGGTCACGGCGACGGCGGCGATCTCGCCGCGCGCCGCGCGTTCCTTCAGGCCCTCGAGGGTGCGGCCGAACTCGATCAGCGTGTTCGGCCCGAGGGTCGTGGGCTTCGAGTGGTCGAGGTCGTTGTCGAGGGTGATGAGCGCGAGCACGCCGGCGCCTTCGGGGAGCCTGATGTCCTGGACGTACGAGTGGGTGACGATCTCGGTGGGAACCAGCGCGGCCAGTTCGTCGTAGCGTTCGAAGCTCATGCTGCATCCTGTCCGTAGTGCTCGTGGTGGGGGTTCTCCCAGATGACGGTGGCGCCCATGCCGAGGCCGATGCACATCGTGGTCATGCCGTAGCGCACCGAGGGGTCCTCCTCGAACTGGCGGGCGAGCTGGTTCATCAGGCGGACGCCGGAGGAGGCGAGCGGGTGCCCGACGGCGATGGCGCCGCCGTAGCGGTTCACGCGCGGGTCGTCGTCGTCGATGCCGAAGTGGTCGAGGAAGCTCAGGACCTGGACGGCGAAGGCCTCGTTGATCTCGAAGAGCCCGATGTCGGTGATGTCCAGCCCGGCCTGGCGCAGTGCCTTCTCCGTGGCGGGTACGGGCCCGATGCCCATGACCTCCGGCTCGACGCCGGCGAAGGCGTAGGCCACCAGGCGCATGCGTACCGGCAGTCCCAGTTCCGCCGCCGCGTCGGCGGAGGCGAGGAGGGCCGCGGTGGCGCCGTCGTTCAGTCCGGCCGCGTTGCCCGCGGTGACGCGCCCGTGGGCGCGGAACGGGGTACGCAGCGTCGCGAGGTCCTGGACGGTGGTGCCGGGACGCGGGGGTTCGTCGACGCTGTTCAGGGTCCAGCCCGCACCGGGCTTCTTCCCGGCGACCGGCACGAGATCGGGCTGGATGCGCCCTTCCTCGTAGGCCACGGCGAGCTTCTCCTGGCTGCGCACGGCATAGGCGTCCGTGCGGTCCTTCGTGATCGCGGGGAACCGGTCGTGGAGGTTCTCGGCGGTGTTGCCCATGTTCAGGGCCGCCGGGTCGACGATGCGCTCGGACATGAACCGCGGGTTCGGGTCCGTCCCGACGCCCATCGGGTGGTTGCCCATGTGCTCGACGCCGCCGGCGATGACGACGTCGTACGCTCCGAACGCGATGCCGGACGCCGTGGTGGTCACGGCCGTCATGGCGCCCGCACACATGCGGTCGATCGCGAAGCCGGGGACGGTGCGGGGGAGCCCTGCCAGGAGGGCGGCCGTGCGGCCGATCGTGAGGCCCTGGTCTCCGGTCTGGGTGGTGGCGGCGATCGCGACGTCGTCGATGCGCTCGGGCGGCAGGGAGGGGTTCCGGCGCAGCAGGTCGCGGATGCACTTCACCACGAGGTCGTCGGCGCGCATGCCGGCGTAGATGCCCTTGTCGCCCGCCTTGCCGAAGGGGGTCCGTACTCCGTCGACGAAGACGACGTCGCGGACGGCGCGTGCACGTGATGTTCTGGCCGTGGGCGTGGTCCCGGTTTCTAGGCTCACCTGGTACTCCTCTTTGAGATGTTGATCCGCGAACATGTTACTGGTCAGTAACATAGCGTGCAAGCGGCCGCCCAGGTGGGGGTGGGCTAGTCGGCGGCCGCGTCCTGGGTTCCCTGTCCGCCCTTGGCGGGCAGCGGGTCCGGGTCGAGGAACGCGACCGTGATGATCGCGGCGACCTGCTCGATCTGCCACGGCCGCGCGCCGAGATCGGCGAGGGACGCCGTCACGGACTCGAGCGAGATCTCCGCGGGCGGGCGCCAGGCGATGCGGCGCAGGTAGTCCGGGGTCAGCAGGTTCTCCACCGGCATCCCCAGCTTCTCGGCGCACTGTGCCACGCGGGGGCGGGCGGTCTGCAGCCGGGCCGCGGCCTCGGGGTCCTTCTCCGCCCAGACGCGCGGAGGGGGAGGAGCGTTCGAGGAGACATGCAGGGGCGGCAGGTCGGTGAGCTTCCCCGCCTCGCTGATGCACCGGATCCAGCGCGGCGCCTCCTTCTGCGCTGCCCGGCCGTGGAACCCCTTGGTCGCCAGCAGCTGGGGGACGGTGGAGGGCATGGCCTTGGCGGCGGCGACGATGGCGGAGTCGGGGATCAGCCGGCCGGGGGCGACGTCGCGGCGCTGCGCGAGGTCCTCGCGCTCGAGCCACATCTGCCGCACGGCCGCGAGCTGTCGCCGATCGCGCAGCTGGTGCAGCCCGGAGGTGCGGCGCCACGGGTCGACGCGCGGCTCGGCGGGCGGAGTCTGGCGGATGTGCTCGAACTCCTCCTCGGCGATACCGAGCTTGCCGTCCTGCTCGAGGAGCGCGGCCAGCTTGTCCCGCAGTTCCGTGAGGACCTCGACGTCGAGCGCCGCGTAGCGGAGCCAGGGCTCCGGCAGCGGCCGCTTCGACCAGTCCGCGGCCGAGTGTTCCTTGGCGAGGCTGAAACCGAGCTGCGATTCGATGACGGCGGCGAGGCCCACCCGGGGCAGTCCGGCCAGTCGCGCCGCGAGCTCCGTGTCGAAGAGCCGGTCCGGCCACATGCCGAGCTCGGAGAGGCAGGGCAGGTCCTGGCTGGCGGCATGCAGGATCCACTCGACGCCGTCGAGGGCGTCGTCGATGATGCGCAGGTCGTCGAAGGGCTCCGGGTCGATGAGCCAGGTGCCCGCCCCCTCGCGGCGGATCTGCACGAGGAAGGCGCGCTGCCCGTACCGGAAGCCCGAGGCCCGCTCCGCGTCGACGCCCGCCGGTCCCGTCCCGGCCGCGAGGGCCGCAGCGGCGCGTTCGAGGCCCGTCCGCGTGTCGATGACCAGGGGCACGCCGTCGCGTGGCTCGGTGAGGAGGGGGAGTGCTTCTGGTGTGCCTGCGTCGGCGGGATCGGATGCTGCGGCGCGGTCCGTCTGTTCGGAAGTGTGGGAACTCATGGTGTTTTCAGTCTATCCCGGAGCATTCCGCGGCCTGACGGCCTCCTCGCCCGGCGATTCGCACGCGGCCTCAGGACCTGCGGTGCGGCAGGTGCAGGACGCCGTCGGGCAGGGGTGGCAGGCCGGCGAAGGTGCACACCATGTCGGTCCAGGCCTCGAGGTGGCGCCGCACGTCGGATGTGTCGGGTGTCCAGGACGCCCGCAGTTCGATGTCGATGGTGTCCGCGCGCTCCTCGAGCGTGCCGTAGCTCTCGGACAGGATCCTCGTCGCCGTCCCGCCGGCGCTGCAGTGGCGGGCGCCGTGGTTCTGCAGGGCTTCCACGAGCCAGGTCCACGCGACGGAGCCGAGGAGGGCGTCGTTGCCCATGTCCGCCTCGAGCTGGGCGCGGATGTAGGTCACGATCCGGAACCGACCGTTCCAGACCTCGGACCCCGCCGGGTCGTAGAGGAGGATGAAGCGGCCCGTCGCCAGTTCCTCCGGGTCGGGCGGGAGGATGAGCGTGCGTGCCGGGCCGTGGACGGGTAGCGGCGGCGCGGGCGTCGCCTCGAACACCTCGGCGCCGAGGGCGACGGCGAACGGGGCCAGGCGCGACGGGGCGGGGATCTCCTCGAGGCGGATCTCGCTGCGGTGTCCTGCCCTCCTCAAACCCGCGAGGGCGTCGAGGAACTCGGCTGGAAGCTCTGACACGCCACCGATAGCACTCACCCCCGCAGGCTATGCCCTGCCGACGGGCGCGCAGGTGCGGCGCGCCGGGACCGTCAGGCGGACACTTCCCGGCGGATGGCCTCGATGAAGGCGTCGACGTCGTCCTCGGTGGTGTCGAACGAGCACATCCAGCGGACCTCGCCCGTGGCCTGGTCCCAGTCGTAGAACCGGAAGCTCTCGCGGATGCGATCCGCGGTCCCGGGGGGCAGGATCGCGAACACCGCGTTCGCGGTGGTCTCCTGCGTCAGCGTGACGCCGGGGATCCCCCGGACGCCCTCCGTCAGCCGGGCCGCCATGGCGTTCGCGTGGGACGCGGAACGGAGCCACAGGTCGCCGTCGAGCAGGGCGATGAGCTGGGCGGAGACGAAGCGCATCTTCGACGCGAGCTGCATGTTGAGCTTGCGCAGGTACTCCAGTCCCGTGGACGCCTCCTGGTTCAGCACGACGACGCACTCGCCGAACATGAGGCCGTTCTTGGTGCCGCCGAAGGACAGGATGTCCACGCCGGCATCCCGCGTGAAGGCCCGGAGGGGCTGGCCGAGCGCCGCGGCGGCGTTCGCGAGCCGGGCGCCGTCCATGTGCAGGCGCATCCCGCGGGCGTGGCAGTGATCCGCGATGGCCCTGATCTCGGCGACCGAGTAGAGCGTGCCGAGCTCCGTGGTCTGCGTGATGGAGACGGCCAGGGGCTGCGCGCGGTGCTGGTCGCCCCACCCCCACGCCTCGCGGTCGATCAGCTCGGGCGTGAGCTTGCCGTCCGGTGTGGGCACGGTCAGGAGCTTAATGCCGCCCACGCGCTCGGGCGCGGCGTTCTCGTCGACGTTGATATGGGCGGTCTGCGGGCAGATCACGGCGCCCCAGCGCGGCAGGACCGACTGCAGGGAGAGGACGTTCGCTCCGGTGCCGTTGAAGACGGGGTAGATGGAGATCCCCTCGCCGAAGTGGTGCTCCATCACCTCCAGCAGCCGCGCCGTGTACTGGTCCTCGCCGTAGGCGACCTGGTGTCCCTCGTTCGCTGCGGCGACGGCCGCGAGGACCTCGGGATGCACTCCCGAGTAGTTGTCCGACGCGAAGCTGCGCCGGGTGCGGTCGTGCAGGGAGGCGGGAGGGGCCACGGGGGTCAGGGTGTCGGTCACCGTCCTATTATCCCCGAACCGCGTCGATGCGCGTCCCGTTGACCTCCGCGGCGGGCGCCCCGGGCAGGCCGGCGAGGATCGCCGCCAGGTCGTCGACGTGCGTGTAGCCCTTGAACGGCCGGTCCGGATGCTGCGCGCGCATGGCGTCGTCCACGAGGGCCCTGACGACGACGACGCTCGCGGCCGCCGTCGTGCCGTCCCGGGCGAAGCCGTCGGCGACGGCCTGCACCCAGGCGTCGACGGAGGCCTTCACCGCGGCGTAGGACGCGTTCGCCGCAGTGGGCGCGGCGACGGCCGTGGCCGAGATGGCGGCGAGCCTGCCACCGCGCGCGGCCAACTGGTCGTAGAACGCCCGGCTCGTGTTGAACAGGGTCGTGAAGACCGAGCGGTGCAGGAAGCCGTAGTCCTCGGTGGTCTGCGTGGTGATGCCCTTGCCGCCGCGCCAGCCGCCGACGAGGTGGAAGAGTGCGTCGACGCCGCCGTGGTCGGTGCGTACGCGGTCGGCGAGGGCGAGGACGGCTGTTTCGTCCGTCAGGTCGCATGCCTGCCGGTCGACCCCGCCGAGGTCCGCGAAGGCCGCGTCGAGGCGGCCGGCATGGGATCCGACGGCGACGACGGTCAGTCCGTCCGCGACCAGCCGCCGGACCAGGGCGACCCCGGAGGCGCTGGTGGCACCGGCGACGACGGCCGTGCGCGTACCGGCGCCGGCGCTCATGCCGCGTCCGCCGTGATGCCGGCCGTGGACTCGATGACGGGCTTCATCTTGCGGTCCAGGGCCTCGAAGAACATGGACAGGGGGAACTCGTCGTCCAGGACGGCGTCGGTGAGGGCGCGCGGAGGGCCCATGAGCTCGAGCGCGTCCGGTCCCTTCGCCCACACGGACGCGGGATGCGGTGTGACCGTGGCCGAGACGAGCTCGTAGGCGGCGAGCCAGTGCGCGATCTTGGGGCGGTCGATCGAACGCCAGTACAGTTGCTCGATCTGCTCGCCGAGGGCGACGACGACGTCGGCCACCTCGTCCCAGTCGATGGTGAGCTTGGTGTCCGTCCAATGGAGCACACGATGCTGGTGCATCCACGCGAACAGGAGCTGGCCGCCGAGGCCGTCGTAGTTGCGTACGCGGCTGCCCGTGATGCTGAAGCGGAAGATGCGGTCGAAGATCACGGCGTACTGCACGAGGCGGGCATGCCGGCGAGCCTCGGGCGAGGCGTCCTCGTCCTTCGCGATCCTCACGGACTCGCGGAAGGCCGTGAGGTCGCAGCGCAGTTCCTCGAGGGAGTACAGGAAGAACGGCATGCGCTGCTTGATCATGAACGGA
This sequence comes from Arthrobacter sp. CAN_A2, assembly GCF_015752045.1. Classification (NCBI taxonomy): domain Bacteria; kingdom Bacillati; phylum Actinomycetota; class Actinomycetes; order Micrococcales; family Micrococcaceae; genus Arthrobacter; species Arthrobacter sp. CAN_A2. The sequence continues at coordinate 103,295 of NZ_JADOUS010000007.1, read as the reverse complement.
TCGAACGGGAGGTCGCCGCGCATGTGGGTGCGGTCGTGGATGAGGTCCCACATCACGAAGGTCTCCTCGGCGAGCTGCTGGTCCTCCAGCAGCTCGAGCGCCTCGCCGGGCAGGTCGAGGCGGGTGATCCCGGCAGCCGCACGCACCACGCGACGGAAACGCGCGGCCTCCCTGTCCGCGAAGATGGCCCCCCAGGTGAAGGTCGGCGTCCGGCTGACGGCGACGGTCTCGGGGAAGAGCACCGCGGAATTCGTGCTGTAGCCGTCGGTGAAGTCGAGGAACCTGATCGGCACGAAAAGGGCGTTGGAGTAGTCGCCCTCCTCCAGTTCGGCGACGAACTCCGGCCACAGCACCTCGACGAGCACGGCCTCGACGAGCCGGCTGGTGCTGCCGTTCTGGGTGTACATCGGGAAGACGACGAGGTGCTGGAGGCCGTCCGTGCGATCCAGCTGCGGCTGGAAGGCGAGCAGCGGTTCGAGGAAGTCGGGGACGGCGAAGCCTCCGGCACGCCATTCCTCGAAGGCCGTCACGGTGCGGGCGAGGTAGTCGGCGTCGTGCGGGAACAGGGGAGCGAGCTCCTCGACGGCCGTGGTGATCCTGAGGGCGTGCGCCGAGGCCGCGGGGTGGTGCTCGGCCTCCGGGATGGAACCGTCCTTGACCTGCAGGAGCCGCAACTCCTGTGCCGCCGCTTTGAGCGCCTTCCAGGCGTCGGTGTGCTGCGGCATGCTGTCCGCTCGAACGAGGGGGGTGACGGTCATGGCTTCTGCTCTCTCTGGCCGGGACGACTGCTGTTCCGTGATGCGGTGAGCCTAGCAACGAGAACAGCAACTCTTACAAGCAGAGAGTCTGAGCTTCAGATTTCCTTATGCTTCTCAGGAGTTCCGCGCAGGGGAGGACCAGTCGGCCTTCACAGCATCCCTGACGCAGGAAGACCGGCCCCGGGGGCCGGCCTTCGCCGTCGTCCTCCTGGAGCCGTCGCCACTATTCGGCGGGAACCAGCTTCATGGAGATGGAGTTGATGCAGAACCGCTGGTCCGTCGGCGTGTCGAAGCCCTCGCCCTTGAAGAGGTGGCCGAGGTGGGAGTCGCAGCGGCTGCACCGCACCTCGATGCGCTCCATGCCGAGCGAGCGGTCGTGCAGGTAGCGGACCGTGCCCTCCGCGAGCGGTGCCCAGAAGGAGGGCCAGCCGCAGTGCGAATCGAACTTCTCGTTGCTCGTGAACAGTTCGGCGCCACACGCGCGGCACGCGTAGGTGCCCGCCGTCTTGGCGTCGTAGTACTCGCCCGTGTACGGGCGTTCGGTGCCGGCGTTCCGCAGGACCTGGAACTCCTCGGAGGTCAGCTCCTGCCGCCATTCGTCGTCGGACTTCTCGATCTCCGGGCGGTAGCTCTCGCGTTCAGTGGTCATAGCCTCTGCAACGCCTACGAGTCGCCAATAAATCCCGACCCCGAGTACAGGTGCAGGACAGCGATGCCGAGCTTGGCCTGGGCCTTGCTGGCCCAGTCGGTGTGGAACGTGTCCGCCATCGCGTGGGGGCGGGTGATGACCACCGCCTGGGTGGCTCCGCTGGCTTTCGCCTCCTGGATCATGGCGTCCACGGGATTCTCCCCCGTCGTCCGTCCGCGGGCCGTGAAGCCCTCGTCCTCGAGCAGCCGCAGCGACGTCGCGAGGGCCTCCCGGGCGGTAGCCTCGTCATGGCGGCGGTCGTCGGGGGAGAAGGTGCGGAACGCCTCGCCCACCTCGAACAGGCTCAGATGGCGGAAGAACTCGCTGAGCACCGACTCGCTGGCGTCCTCGGGGATCAGCACGACGATCTCCACCAGTTGCTCGTCTCCCTGCAGCGTCTGCAGGTTGCGGAGATCCGGGCCGGTCAGTGCTTCTTCGCTCAGTACGAGGATTGTCTGCGTCATGGCGCCACTGTACTGCGCGGTCCTGTACGCCATCCGGGTCGGGACCGCAACGGTCCGCGAATCGACGGCCCTCGGCACCGCAGGGTAGAAATGGAACCATGACATCGAAGACGCCGGCGGCCGCAGGGCGGCAGGGGACCGCACCCTGGCTCAAGTGGACAGCGCTCGGCGTGGGCGCGGGGGCCGCGCTCGCCTCCTCCGCGGCCGGCGCCGTCTCAGGGCTCGCGGTGTATTTCGCGCGTCAGGTCGTGACGCCGGCGCGCGTCCGCGACGAGAACCTCGACATCCTGGCCGTCGTGGGATCTGCCGGCGACCGCACGGTCATCCTCCCCGCCACCGACGACACGACCGTCGAGGGGACCTACAGCCTGCACTTCGACCGCGGGGCCGGCCACGCCCGCATCGGCGCCATCCGTTCCTATGTCCCCCGCGAGGGCACCGTGGAGCGCCGGGTGGAGCGGGTCGATGCCGGAGACCTGGCGTCGGCGACCCGCGGCTGGTGGGGCGGCGCCGTGTACCCCTCGCCCTCCGCCATGGGCTTCGCGGAGGAGGAGGTGCTCATCCCCGTCGAGGGCGGGACGGCTCCGGCGTGGCTGGTCCGCCCGGAGGCGCCGTCCGGCACCTGGGCGATCATGGTGCACGGTCGTGGCGCCTCCCGTGCCGAGGCGCTGCGCGCGCTCACCCCGGCGCGGCGCCTCGGCCTGACCAGTCTGGTCATCTCCTACCGCAATGACGGCGAGGCCCCCGCCGCGCCGGACGGACGCTACGGCCTCGGCATGACGGAATGGCACGACGTCGACGCCGCCATCGACTTCGCGATGACGCACGGCGCCCGGGACGTGGTGCTCTTCGGGTGGTCGATGGGCGGGGCGATCGTCCTGCAGACCGCGGACCTCTCCCGCCACCGGAGCCGGATCACCGCGCTCGTCCTGGACGGACCGGTGATCAACTGGATGGAGGTGCTCGCGCACCATGCCGCGCTGAACCGGATCCCGGCCCGCGTCGGGCGGCTCGGCCAGTACCTGCTGGCGAGCCAGCGGGCACGGAGGATCACCGGCCTCGCCGCCCCGCTGGACCTCCAGAGCATGGACTGGATCGCGCGCGCGGAGCAGCTGACCCTGCCCACCCTGGTCCTCCACAGCGAGGACGACGAGTTCGTCCCCATCGGCGCCTCGGCCGAACTGGCAGCCAAGAACCCGTCGTTCGTCACGCTCGAACGGTTCCACCGGGCCCGGCACACGAAGGAGTGGAACATCGATCCGCAGCGGTGGGAGTCCGTCGTCGAACGCTGGCTCGACGGCCGCCTCTTCGGCCGCACGCTCCCCGGCGGGAAGATGCCCGGCGCGGCGGCTACTGAGCTTCCCTGATCTTCCGCTTGATCCGTCCCAGCATCGCGGACATGCCCCGCATCCGCAGGGGAGTGATGGCACGGGTCAGGCCGAGGCGGTCGGGGACGTCATCCGGCACCGCGAGGACGTCCGCGGCCGGCAGCCCGTCGAGTCCTTCCAGCAGGACGCCGGCGAACCCGCGCGTGGTCGGGGCCTCGCGCGGGGCCGAGAAGAACAGGTGGACCAGCCGGTCCGGCCCTCCGCCGATCTCCATGGTGAGGAAGAGCGGGCTCTGGCACTCCACGACCTGCTCGAGCAGCTCCGGGTGGGCGCTGTACCGCTCGGGCAACGCCGGGAGCCCGTTCGAGAACTCGAGGAGGAGCTGCAGCCGGTCCGGTTCGGACAGGTCCTGGAAGTCGTCGATGATCGCGGCGAGCTTCGCCGGGACGGTCTCCGTGGTCATCGTGCCGACTTCCGGGACACGACCGGCATGTCTCCGGGCTCGGTGCCGCGGACGATGGGTACGCGCACCGCGTTGCCCCACTCGGTCCACGAGCCGTCATAGTTGCGGACCCTGTCGAAGCCGAGCAGGTGCGTGAGGACGAACCACGTGTGGCTGGACCGTTCCCCGATCCTGCAGTATGCGACGACGTCGTCGCCGTCCTGCAGTCCTGCCTCGTCCCGGTAGATGGCGTCCAGTTCGGCGCGCGTGCGGAAGGTCCCGTCCTCGGCGGCGGCCCGTGCCCACGGCACGGACCGCGCGGTGGGGATATGGCCTCCGCGCAGGGCACCCTCCTCGGGGTAGGCCGGCATGGTGGTGCGGGCGCCCGTGTACTCGTCGCCGGAGCGGACGTCGATGAGCGGATTGCCCAGGTGGTCGAGGACGTCGCTGAGGTAGGCGCGGATGGAGGCGTCGTCGCGGTCGACGACGGGGTAGTCGCCGGCGGCGACCTCGGGCTTGTCGGTGGTGAGCGGCCGGTCCTCGGCGACCCACTTGTCCCGGCCGCCGTCGAGCAGGCGGACGTCCGCATGGCTGAAGAGCGTGAAGACCCACAGCGCGTAGGCGGCCCACCAGTTGCTCTTGTCGCCGTAGATGACCACGGTGGATCCACGCGAGATGCCCTTGGACGCCATCAGGCGCGCGAAGCCCTCACCGTCGATGTAGTCCCGCGTCACCTCGTCGTTGAGTTCCGTGTGCCAGTCGATCTTCACGGCACCGGGGATGTGGCCCGTCTCGTACAGCAGGACGTCCTCGTCCGATTCGACGACGACGAGTCCCTCGGCGCCGAGGTTCGCGGCGAGCCAGTCGGTCGAGACGAGTCGCTCGGGGTGGGCGTACTCGGCGAACTTGTCCTGCGGATCTGGAGCCAGGGTCATTGCGGCCTTTCGCGTAGCTGTCAGCTGTCCGGGCACGACCGCGGGACGTCCTGGGACGGGCGGTCGTGGTTCCACCTAGCCTAACGACGCGACCGGACAATTGCTTCCGGCGGTCGCCGCGCGTCAAGGGTCGCCGCGAGCATGCGCCGGGACCGTCGCGCGGGCGGGGGGTGCCGTAGTCTTGCGTAGCGGAACGGCAGCCCCGCGGGCCTGCCGCCGCCACCACCAACCGGAGAGAGAAAGCGGTCCACATCCGTGCCAGTCATCGAACACCTCACAGAGCGCAGCCCCAGGCTCTCCGTCGATGAGTTGCTGGGCGGCTTCTACCCGTCACCCCGCTTCGGTGAGGTGTCCTTCGACACCTACCGTCCGGATCCACAGCAGCCCTCGCAGTCTGCGGCGGTCTCGAAGCTCCGTGACTTCGCGGCCACCGTGGACGAGCCGAAGCCGTCGGGTCTGCGCAGGTTCTTCGGCGGGGCGAAGAAGCCCGAGACGCGGGCCGGCATCTACCTCGACGGCGGTTTCGGTGTGGGCAAGACCCACCTCCTGGCGTCCCTGTGGCACGCGTCGTCGGGGCTGAAGGCCTTCGGGACGTTCGTCGAATACACGAACCTGGTGGGAGCCCTCAGCTTCCGCAAGACCGTCGACGCACTGAGCGGCTACAGCCTCGTGTGCATCGACGAGTTCGAGCTCGACGATCCGGGGGACACCGTCCTGATGTCGCGCCTGATGCGTGAACTCGCGGACGCCGGCGTCAAGCTCGCTGCGACCTCCAACACCCTGCCGGGTTCCCTGGGGGACGGGCGGTTCGCCGCCCAGGACTTCCAGCGGGAGATCCAGGTGCTCGCCGACCAGTTCGAGGTGGCCAGGATCGACGGCGAGGACTTCCGCCACCGCGGACTGCCGCAGGCTCCCGACGCGATGGACGACGCCGGCCTGCGGGAGAGGGTCGCCTCCTATGCGGGCGGGGTCCTCGCCGAGGACGACTTCGGGGCCCTCCTCCGTCATCTCTCCGACGTGCACCCGAGCCGGTACCGCCAGATGCTGGACGGGATCGACGCGGTGGCATGGCACAACGTGGAGACGATCACGGAACAGGCCGTGGCGCTGCGCTTCGTGGTCCTCGCGGACCGGTTGTACGACCGCGACGTGCCCATCATGGCCAGCGGCACGACCTTCGATCACCTCTTCACCGAGGAGATGATGCACGGCGGCTACATGAAGAAGTACTACCGGGCGGTCTCCCGCCTGACGGCCCTCGCCCGGCAGGGCAGCGACGTGGCCTCCTAGACGACGTGGCCTCCTAGCCCCCGTACGGGACCCCCGGGGTCCCGTACGCAAGAAGCGCCGGTACCGCCTCTCGGCGGGACCGGCGCTTCCTTATTGCCAGGCTGGGTACTATACGGCCGGCGGGGAGGTGGGGCCGAAGCCGCCCTTGCCGTCCTTCTTGTCGACCTTGTCGACCATCTCCGAAGCCTTCGTCTGCACTCCGTCGATGTGGTGCGAGTACTTGCCATGGGTCCTGCTGTCGACGAAGTCGCCAGCTTTCCCGATGCCGTTCTTCACCTTGTCGGAATTGTCGCCAATCAGTTCGGTCGCCTTACCCGCGAGGGTGCCGGCCTTGCCCTTGAGCCCGTCAAATAAACCCACGGACTCCTCCTTTCGGTCGTGGAAACGCAGTCCGTTTCCGCTGCATCCAGCATAGGGGAGGACCAGGAGGAGCGCTCGCGCGGAAGGGTGCGGTTCACCGACGGCGGAGCATAAAAAATGCCCGGTCCTCGCCAGGACCGGGCAACGGCCGACAACCGGCCTGAGAGCGGACGACGGGATTCGAACCCGCGACATCCACCTTGGCAAGGTGGTGCTCTAGCCAGCTGAGCTACGTCCGCAAAAAGCGCCCACGAGGGGGCGCCGTAGTGGGCGATACTGGGATCGAACCAGTGACCTCTTCCGTGTCAGGGAAGCGCGCTACCGCTGCGCCAATCGCCCATTGCCATGGGTATTCATGCTCGTCCTGCAACGAGGTGGGGACGGGATTCGAACCCGCGTATACGGCTTTGCAGGCCGCTGCCTCGCCTCTCGGCCACCCCACCATGGTCGGATTGCTCCGACCACCGGACGGATCCGGCCATACAGTGACTTGCGAGCGGACGACGGGATTCGAACCCGCGACATCCACCTTGGCAAGGTGGTGCTCTAGCCAGCTGAGCTACGTCCGCAAGAGAAAAACGAACCCGAAACCCCTGCTCCACGCCGTGCATTTCGCGGTGTTTCGTCGTTTTCCAACGAGAGAAAACTCTATAGGACGTTCGGGGGTTCGTCCAATCGGCGGGGGAGCGCTGTGTCGGAGGTACCTGAGAGACTGGAGCCATGACCGCCCCGCTCCTCGCCCACGCAACACCGCACGGCCGGATGTACGCCCGCTCCACGTCGGAGCAGCCCGCCGTCCCGTCCATCACCACCGTCATCTCGCAGCTCCCCACCTCCCTCGGCGGCTGGTACGGCCACATGGCGGCCAGCGCCCTCTCGCGGGACGCCCGCCTGCCGGGAGCCCTGGGGAATCCCTCGGAGCTGCGCACGGCGGTCCGGGAGGCCGCGTCGGCAGCCGAACGTTACCGCGACGAGGCAGCCGTGCGCGGAACGCGCGTCCACCACTACTGCGAACAGGTGGCGCTGCGGGCCCTCGGGCGTCCCGACGAGCTCGACACCGCCCGCCTGGCCCTCGAGGAGGCGGGCGAGGCAGGCTTCGCCCAGCGGTTCGACGAATGGTGGGAGCTGTACGACGTGCGTCCCGTGGAGCCGGAACTGACGGTCTGGAACAGCGAACTCGGCTATGCGGGCACCCTGGACCTCGTCGCCACGATCGGTGGACGTACATGCCTGATCGACTACAAGACCAAGAACACCGACCGCGACGGTTTCGTGAAGGCGCTGGACGACAAGGTGGTGATGCAGCTCGTGGCGGGGATGAAGGCGGAGGAGTCCGTCGTCGACCCCCAGAAGGGCGAGTGGCGGCCGTGGGCGCACGGGGACCAGCCGCTGCTGCTCGGGGTGGCCGTGGGCCAGACAGAGGTGCGGGCCATGAGGGCCAATCCCGCCGTGCTGAAGAATCACTGGCTGCGGTTCTGCGCGCTCCGCCGGGCGTGGGAAGCGGGGCTCGACGCCGACGAGGCGGGTCGCGCGCTCCTGCCGCTCGGTCCGCCGCCCGGCCGGGTGGTCCCCGTCGAGACCGCCCTGCCCGCCTGAGGCACGGCCCGCGGCCAGGAGCCGTCGACCGCCCGGCCGCCGTCCCGGGCCGGATTCTGCCCGGGGCGCCGCGCCACTAGGATTGACGGGAACCTCGCCCCCCGATCAGGGTGCGGGCCCCACGACATCCTCCGACCGGCGCGGCACCGCGCATCCGGTCCGAAGCGATCGAAGCAGTCGAAGCATCCGAAGCATCCGAAATGACCGAAGCGAGGAACAGAGCACCGATGGCCGTCCTGAGTATCCGCATGATCGGTGATCCGATCCTCCGTACCCCCGCCGCGGAGGTCACCGAGTTCGGGCCCGAGCTCGCCCGGCTGGTCGAGGACATGACCGAGACGATGATCGACGTGCAGGGGGCCGGCCTCGCCGCGCCGCAGGTCGGCATCGGGCTCCAGGTCTTCACCTACCGGGTGGACGGCGCCGAGGGGCACGTGGTGAACCCGGTGCTCGAGGTCGGCGGTGCCTCCCAGGGGGAGTCCGACGTCGAAGGCTGCCTGTCCGTACCCGGCCTCGGGAGCTTCGTCGACCGATCCGACTGGGCACGCGTCACCGGCAAGGACGCGTCCGGCCAGGACATCGCGGTGGAGGGCACCGGCATGCTGGCGCGCGCGCTCCAGCACGAGACCGACCACCTCCGCGGGACGCTGTACATCGACCGGCTCGCGGGCGAGGACCGGAAGAACGCCCTCAGGGCCATCAGGAGTGCCGACTACAACCGCGTCACCTCACGGACCGCGGAAGAACGCTCACGGTCCCTCGGGTCCAGCTTCACCCGTTCCGCGGCGCCGTCGGGCAGCGGAGGCGCCGGCGCAGCGGGCCGGACCGGCCGATGAGGATCCTCTTCGCGGGGACGCCCGGGGTCGCCGTCCCGTCGCTGCGGGCGCTCGTGGACGCAGGGTTCGACGTCGTCGCCGTCCTCACCCGGGTCGACGCGCCCGTGGGACGCCGGAAGGTCCTGACCCCGAGCCCGGTCGCCGCCGCGGCCGAGGAGCTCGGGCTGCCCGTCATCAAGGCGAACCGCTTCACCCCCGAACTGGTCACACGGCTGGGCGCCCTCGATCTCGACGCCGCGGCGATCGTCGCCTACGGCGGCATCGTCCCGCGGGCCGGACTCGCCGTCCCGCGGCACGGCTGGATCAATCTGCACTTCTCGGTCCTGCCGGCCTGGCGGGGCGCGGCGCCCGTGCAGCACGCCGTCCTCGCCGGGGACGACGTCACGGGCGCGACGACGTTCCTCCTCGAGGAGGGGCTCGACACGGGGCCCGTCTTCGGTGTGATGACGGAGACGCTCGGCCCGGGCGTCACGAGTGGGGCAGTCCTCGAACGCCTCTCCCACAGCGGCGCGGTCCTGCTCGTGCAGACCCTCTCCGGCCTCGAAGCAGGCCGCGTGACGGCGACGCCGCAGACGGGCGACGTCAGCCTCGCCCCGAAGCTCACGATCGAGGACGCGCGGATCGACTGGTCGCAACCGGCCGTCGCCGTGCGCCGCCGCATCAACGCGGTGACCCCCGAACCCGGGGCGTGGACAACGCTCGACGGGCAGCGGGTGAAACTCGGGCCCGTCGCGCCCGTCCCCGGCAGCGGGGACGGAGGCGCGGACCCTGGACAGCCTGCCCTCCCACCCGGCCGGGTCGACGTCGTCGGGCGGCAGGTCCTGGTGGGAACCGGTACGGACGCGCTGGTCCTCGGCGACCTGCAGCCGGCCGGGAAGAAGATGATGAGCGCCCTCGACTGGGCGCGGGGCGCGGCGACGCGCGGAAAGCTGGTGTTCGAGTGAGCACGACCGGAGGAACGGACAAAGGATCAGGCGGGCGCAGTGAGCGCAGGCCGGGCGCCGCGGGCAAGGGTGGAGGCAACGGCCAGGGCGCCGGCCAGGCCGGCGGCACCCGGCGTCGCGACGACCAGGGCCGGGAACGGAACCGCGGCGGCGAACGCCGGTTCTCCCAGGCCGCGCCGTCGCAGCGCACCCGGCGCGCCGATCCGGCGCGCCTCGTGGCGTTCGAGGTCCTGCGAGCCGTCGCCGGCGAGGACGCGTACGCGAACCTCGTCCTGCCGGCCAGCATCCGCAAGCACCGCCTCGACCGTCGCGACGCAGGCTTCGCGACGGAGCTCACCTACGGTGCCCTGCGGGGGCAGGGCACCTACGACGCCGTCCTGGCCCGCTGCGTCGACCGTCCACTGGACCAGCTCGACCCCGCCGTCCTGGACGCCCTGAGGCTCGGCGTGCACCAACTCCTGGCGATGCGCGTGCCTGCCCACGCGGCGCTCGACCAGACCGTGGGCCTCGTGCGTGCCGTGATTGGTGCAGGGCCCTCCTCGCTCGTGAACGCCGTGCTCCGCAAGGTCACCGCGCATGACCGGGAGGGCTGGACCGCCGCACTCGTCGAGGGCCTGACGGACCCGACGGCGATCGCGGCCCTGACGCACAGCCATCCCGAGTGGATCGTCCGCGCGATGCGCCAGGCGCTCGTCGCCCACGGCCGGGACGTCACGGAGATCGACGCCCTGCTGGCGGCGGACAATGCCGCACCCATGGTCCATCTCGTCGCCCTGCCGGGACTCGGCACGCTCGACGACGCCCTCGAGGAAGGGGCCGAGCCGGGCCGGCTGGCACCGGGATCGGCCTACTACTCGGGCGGCGACGTCAGCAGGCTCCCCGGAATCGCCACGGGCACCCTCCGTGTGCAGGATTCCGGGTCGCAGCTCGTGGCGCGCGCCCTGGCCGCCGTCGACCTCCACGGCAGCCGGCCGGGCGGAGCCGAGCAGTGGCTCGACCTGTGCGCGGGCCCCGGCGGCAAGACCGCCCTCCTCGCGGCGATCGGGCTCGACACCGGCGTGCACCTGACGGCGAACGAGCCGGTCCCGCACCGCGCCCAGCTGGTCCGGCAGGCGCTGCGGCCCCTGCCGGAGGATTCCTGGACCGTCCGCGTCGGGGACGGCCGGGACATCGGGCAGGAGCAGCCGGACCACTACGACCGCGTCCTCGTCGACGCGCCCTGCACGGGGCTGGGCGCGCTGCGCCGTCGTCCGGAGTCCCGCTGGCGCCGGAAGCCGTCGGACCTCGTGGGCCTCGCACCCCTGCAACGTGAGCTCCTCACCTCCGCGCTGGACGCCGTCGCCCCCGGCGGCGTCGTGGCCTACGTGACCTGCTCGCCGCACCACGCGGAGACGGACGCCGTCGTCGACGACTGCCTGCGCAAGCGCCCGGGCTTCGAGCGGCTCGACGCCGGATCCGCGCTCGACGCCGTGAGCATCGGGGGACCGCTCGACGCCGGGCACGGGACCAGCGCCCAGCTCTGGCCCCACGTGCACGGCACGGACGCGATGTACCTCGCGCTCATCCGCAAGAATCCCTGAGGGCCGTCAGGACGTCAGGACGTCAGGACAGAGGAACGAAAGGAACGGCAATGGCGCATCTCCGTATCAATCCGAGCATCCTCTCGGCGGACTTCGTGAACCTGGAGACCGAACTGCAGCGCATCGCGTCGGCCGACGCCGTGCACGTGGACGTGATGGACAACCACTTCGTACCGAACCTCACGCTCGGTCTGCCGATCGTCAGGAGGATCCAGCAGGTCAGCCCGCTGCCGCTCGACGTGCACCTCATGATCGAGGACGCCGACCGCTGGGCGCCGGCCTACGCGGAGGCCGGCGCCGCGTCGGTGACCTTCCATGCGGAAGCAGCGGCGGCCCCGGTCAGGCTGGCCCGTGAGCTGCGGGACGCCGGCGCGAAGGCCGGCATGGCGCTGCGGCCGGCCACGCCCGTGGAGCCCTACCTGGACATGCTCGGCGAGCTGGACCTGCTGCTCGTGATGACGGTTGAGCCCGGCTTCGGCGGGCAGTCCTTCCTCGACCTGACCCTCCCGAAGATCCGCCGGGCCGCCGAGGCCGTCCGGGGGGCGGACCGACCGCTCGCCATCCAGGTGGACGGCGGCATCACGGAGGAGACGATCCTGCGCGCCGCCGATGCCGGGGCGACCGTCTTCGTCGCCGGTTCCTCGGTCTACGGGGCGGACGACGCCGCCGCGGCGATCACCGCCCTCCGTGCGGCAGCCGTCCGGGAGGTCTGAAGGGTCGCCGATCGGCGACGCCGTCGGGTGGCGCTGTCGGTGATCGCGCCGCCGGGGGAATGGTGTCGCGCTCAGGAATCCGCGCCAGGGGCCGGGTCGACGCTCTCCGCGGGCGGGTCCGTCACCGTGATCCGGATGGACAGGGCTGTGCGGGCCGCCTCTTTGAGCACCGCGAAGCGGGGGTCCGGCACCGTGAGGAACGGGACCCGGGGGAGCCCCGCGAACCGGGAGAGGGCGGCCTCGCCGAGGGTGCCCGTGGCCAGCGTCCGGTCGCCGCCGAGCTGCAGGCACGACGGCGGGTGGGCCGCGAAGAGGGCGGCGGCGCGGGCCGCTGTCTCCTCGACGAGGGCGTCGGCCTGGTTGGCCCTCCGCCGCGCGAAGCGCTGCTGGGACCAGCCGCCGGCGGCCGTCCTGCCCTGGACGTAGCGCGTGCCCGTCTTCGAGGCGACGATCCCGCCGTCCCGCGCGACGCCCACGGAATAGCCGCCACGCCGGATGAGCAGCAGCCCCACGGTGATCGTCGGGTCGACCGCGGAGAGCAGGTCCGCGATGAGGCCGGCGTCCCCGGGGGCCTCGACCGCGCCTCCGGCCGATCCGTCCTCCGCACGACGGGATCCGCCACCTGGGACAGGACCGGGGATGGTGCCCGGCGGCAGGGGCGGGGTCAGGACCGCGATGCAGCCGTTCGCGGCGGTGACGGTGACGGAGCCGTCGGCGCGCTCGGGGAGGGCCTGCGCGCCGAACGGGCCGTTGCGGGCCTGGAAGCGCTCGAGCCACCCGTCGAGGCGCCGGGCCTCGACGAGGACGGACCTGCTGGGGGTCATCGGCTTCCTCTCGTCGGGGGTGCGCGGTCCGGCCGCCGTCCTCCGGAGGAGCCCCGGCGGGTGCCTGCACGTCAGTGGCCCACAGTAACGTTGAGGCCGTGAATGATCTATTCAGTGCCGCGGCCGACGACGACGAACCGGACGACGCGCCCGCCGGCGGTGTGCGCGGTTCGGCCGGCCTGCGTCCCCGCAGCCCGCTCGCCGTGAGGATGCGACCGCGCAGCCTGGACGAGGTCGTCGGCCAGCAGCACCTGCTGGGCCGGGGATCGCCGCTGCGGACGCTCGCGGGGGAGCACGATCCGGGAGCCCACGCGGCGCCGTCGTCCGTGATCCTGTGGGGCCCGCCCGGGACGGGCAAGACGACGCTCGCCCACGTGATCGCGCGCGGCCAGGGCCGGAAGTTCGTGGAACTGTCCGCCATCACGGCCGGCGTCAAGGACGTACGCCGCGTCATGGACGACGCCCTGACCTCCCGCGACCTGTACCGGCAGACCACCGTCCTGTTCCTCGACGAGATCCACCGCTTCAACAAGGCCCAGCAAGACGCCCTGCTGCCCGGGGTGGAGAACGGCTGGGTGGTCCTCATCGCGGCCACCACGGAGAACCCGTCCTTCTCGGTGGTGTCGCCGCTGCTCTCCCGATCGCTCCTGCAGACCCTGCGGCCGCTCGACGAGGCGGACATCCGCGGCCTGCTCCAGCGGGCCGTCGACGACGAGCGCGGGCTCGCCGGCACCGTCGAGGTGTCCGAGGAAGCGCTCGAACACCTCGTCCGCCTGGCCGCAGGCGACGCCCGGCGTGGCCTGACCGCGCTGGAGGCGGCTGCCGGCGTCGCGCAGTCCGAGAGGGACGTCCCGGCCGTCGGGCACGCGCGGCCCGGCCCGATCGATGAGGCGACGGCCGAGGACGAGCAGGACGGGCAGGGTGTCCTGCCCGTGCTGGTCACGCTGCAGCACGCGGAGAAGGCGGTCGACGTCGCCGCCCTGCGCTACGACCGTGCCGGCGACCAGCACTACGACGTCGCGAGCGCGTTCATCAAATCCCTGCGCGGATCGGACGTCGACGCCGCGCTGCACTACGTGGCGAAGATGCTCGAGGCCGGGGAGGACCCTCGGTTCATCGCCCGCAGGCTCATGATCTCGGCGTCGGAGGACGTCGGGATGGCGGACCCGACGGCACTGCAGACGGCGGTCGCCGCTGCCCAGGCCGTCCAGCTCGTGGGCATGCCCGAGGCCAGGATCATCCTCGCCGAGGCGGTCGTGCACATCGCCACCGCGCCGAAGTCGAATGCTGCCTACAACGGCATCAACGCCGCCATCGCCGATGTGCGGGCGGGCCGCGGCCAGGGTATCCCGGCGCACCTGCGGGACGCGCACTACCCCGGTGCCTCCCAGCTCGGTCATGGGAAGGGGTACGTCTACTCCCACGACGAGCCGCACGGGATCGCGGCGCAGCAGTACGCGCCGGACGACCTGGTGGGCCGGGACTACTACGAGCCGACGGACCGGGGGGCGGAGCGGGACATCGGGTCCCGCCTGTCCCGGCTCCGACGGATCATCCGCGGGAAGTAGGGCGGGACGCGGGATTCGGCCCACCGCCCCTCGCGCTGCTAGCATTGACCGCTGACTGGCAAGTCGTCGTGTACCAGCCTTCCTTCGTGCCTCCAGCGGGTTCCCCGCTGCAGTGTGCGGGTGGCGGCCAGGGTCGCGGCGGACTGTAGTACCGGGAAGCGGCCAATCCCGGCTCTCCGCAAGTGGAGGCCAGCGACACCGGAAGTGCGGACGCCCCCGTGGCGTGAGTCCGCCTCTTCGCCGCAAAAACATCGAAAGGTAGACGTGGCTAACAACACACGTGCCCGCCGGAAGGTCCGCATCTCGCGTGCCCTCGGCATCGCCCTGACCCCCAAGGCCGAGAAGTACCTCGAGCGCCGGCCGTACGCGCCGGGCCAGCACGGCCGTGCGCGTCGCAAGCAGGACAGCGACTACGCCGTGCGCCTGCGCGAAAAGCAGCGCCTGCGCGCCCAGTACAACATCCGCGAAGCGCAGATGGCCCGCGTCTTCGAAGAAGCACGCCGCACCTCGGGCCTGACCGGTGAGAACCTGATCGAACTGCTCGAGATGCGTCTCGACGCGCTCGTGCTCCGTGCCGGGTTCGCCCGTACGAGCGCCCAGGCCCGCCAGCTCATCGTCCACCGCCACATCATGGTCGACGGCGCGCGCGTCGATCGCCCGTCGTTCCGGGTGGCCGAAGGCCAGCTCATCCACGTGCACAGCCGCAGCGAGACCATGGTCCCGCTGCAGGTTGCCGCCGCCGGCGCGCACCGCGACGTCCTCCCCGCCGTCCCCGGCTACCTGGACGTCCAGCTCGACAAGCTCCAGGCGCGCCTCGTGCGTCGCCCGAAGCGCTCCGAGGTCCCCGTGACCTGCGAAGAGCAGCTCGTCGTCGAGTACTACGCACGCTAGGCGTCCGTGTCCGCGGGTCCACCCGCGGTCCTGAACGACAAGCATGGTCGAAGAGCCCGTGGCACCCGCCGCGGGCTCTTCGGTCTGTAAGGTACTAAGAGCACGAAATTCCCTGCCCGCCCCTTCCGGCGGTCCACTCATGCGTAAAGGAGACCGCCCATGTCAGGTGGAGATATTGCAGGCCTGATAGCTGCGGGCGTGTTCGCCGTCCTGGTCCTGCTGCTGGCCGTTCCGATCTGGAAGCTCGGACGCGTGTTCGACGAGCTCCGCAAGGCCATCCGCACCGTCACCGACGAGACGACGCCGCTGCTCGAAGAGGTCACGAGCACCGTGAGCACCACGCACCGGCAGCTGAAGACGGTCGACGGGATCACCTCGAACGTCTCCGACGCGTCGGCGAACATCTCCGCGCTGTCGTCGCTGATCGCCGCCACCGTCGGCGCTCCGCTCATCAAGGTCTCGGCGTTCTCCTACGGCGTCCGCTCGGCCTTCGCCGGCCGGACCTCGCCGGCACGCCGCCGCCGCAGCCGCTAACCCAACGACGAACCGGAGATAACGATGATCAGACGAGCATTCTGGCTGGCAGCCGGCATCACGATCGGCGTGGTCGCGGTGCGCAAGGTGACCCAGGCCAAGTCGAACCTCGGACCCGAGGGCCTGAACCGTGCGGTCGGCCAGATCAGCGACAGCATCGCTGATTTCGCCGATGCCCTGCGCTCGGCCATGAGCGAGCGGGAGGACGATCTCCGCTCCGCCCTCGGCGTGTCGGCACCCGCCCCGGCCAGGGACGCCGCCGCCGACGCGGCTCCCGCCGCCAGCGCCGCCCCCGCGTCCCGCCGCTCCCTCCGCTAGGACGGATCACCGCCGGCGCCGCGGGCCCGACCGCCGTCGCCATGACCGGCCGGTCCGCGCCACGGGCCGGCAGGTCCGGCCCGGCGCCGTGTCCGACAGCGACCCCGCCGGCCCCACCTCCCCGTCCGGTCCACAGCGTCCGGACCACAGCGTCCGGACCACCCACCGAAGGATCTGCCCCCATGAAATCCCACGAGATCGCCAGCCGCTGGCTGAGCTACTTCGAGAAGAACGGGCACACGGTCGTGCCCTCGGCGTCGCTGGTCTCCTCGGACCCGTCCCTCCTGTTCACCGTTGCCGGTATGGTGCCGTTCATCCCGTACCTGACCGCCCGCGAGACGGCCCCCTACAGTCGTGCGACGAGCGTCCAGAAGTGCATCCGCACCGGCGACATCGAGGAAGTCGGCAAGACCGCCCGCCACGGCACCTTCTTCCAGATGTGCGGCAACTTCTCCTTCGGTGACTACTTCAAGGCCGACGCCATCCGCATGGCGTGGGAACTGCTGACCAGCGACGTCGCCGACGGCGGGTTCGGCCTGCCCGCGGACAGGCTGTGGATCACGGTGTACCACGAGGACGACGAGGCGCTGGAGATCTGGCGCGACGCCATCGGCGTCCCCGCCGGGCGCATCCAGAAGATGGGCAAGAAGGACAACTACTGGTCCACCGGCCAGCCCGGCCCCGCCGGTCCCTGCTCGGAGATCTTCTACGATCGCGGTCCCGCCTACGGGGTCGACGGCGGTCCCGAGGCCGACGACGACCGGTACGTGGAGATCTGGAACCTCGTCTTCATGCAGTACCAGCGCGGCGAGGGCACCGGCAAGGACGACTTCGAGATCCTCGGCGAGCTCCCGAAGAAGAACATCGACACGGGCCTCGGGCTCGAGCGCCTCGCGATGATCCTGCAGGGTGTCGAGAACATGTACGAGACGGACCAGGTGCGTCCCGTCCTGGACCGCGCCGCCGCGCTCAGCGGGAAGACCTACACCAGCTCCGAGTCCGCGGCGGACCCGCACCACACCGACGACGTCCGGCTGCGCGTGGTCGCCGACCACATCCGCTCCTCGCTCATGCTCATCGCCGACGGCGTCACCCCGTCCAACGAGGGCCGGGGCTACGTGCTCCGCCGACTGATCCGCCGCGCCGTCCGCGCCATGCGGCTCCTCGGCGTCGAGAAGGCCTGCCTGCCCGACCTGCTGCCCGCCTCACGGGACGCCATGAAGGGCGTCTACCCGGAGGTCGAATCCGACTTCGAGCGCATAAGCCGGATCGCCTACGCGGAGGAGAAGGCGTTCCTGCGCACCATAGCGTCGGGTACCGCGCGCCTCGAGGAGGCCGTGCGGGAGTCCCTCTCCGAGCAGCGTCCGCTGTCGGGCCAGGACGCCTTCGCGCTCCACGACACCTACGGCTTCCCGATCGACCTGACGCTGGAGATGGCCGAGGAGGCCGGGCTCGCCGTCGACGCCGAGGGCTTCCGCACGCTCATGCTCGAGCAGCGCCGGCGCGCGCAGGCCGACGCCCGCGGGAAGAAGGCCGGCCACGCCGACCTGTCCGTGTTCACCGAACTGCTCGGCCGCGGCCAGACCGTCTTCACGGGCTACGACGAACTGACCTCCGAGGCCACGATCGTCGCCGTCCTGGACCAGGGCCAGTCCGTCCCGAGCGCCCTCCAGGGGAGCGAGGTGGAACTCGTCCTCGACCAGACCCCGTTCTACGCCGAGGCCGGCGGGCAGGCCGCGGACATCGGACTCATCACGGGCAACGGCTTCGTGGCCGAAGTCCTCGACGTCCAGCGTCCCCTCAAGGGCCTGATCGTGCACCGCGCCGTCGTCCGCGAGGGCGAGGTGTTCCCGGGGGCCGTCGTGACGGCCGCCGTCGACCGCCCGCGCCGCCGCGCGGGGGAGCAGGCGCACTCGGGTACGCACATCGTCCATGCGGCCCTCCACGAGATCCTCGGCCCCGAGGCGCTGCAGCGCGGCTCCTTCAACAAGGCCGGCTACCTGCGCTTCGACTTCTCCTGGGGTGAGGGCATCAGCGCCGGCGCCCGCTCGGAGATCGAGGAGGTCTCGAACATCGCGATCCGCGACAACTACGAGGTCGAGACCAAGATCATGTCCCTCGCGGACGCGAAGGCGCTCGGCGCCACGGCGCTGTTCGGCGAGGCCTACGGCGAGACGGTGCGCGTCGTCGAGATGAACGCCGAGTTCTCCCGCGAACTGTGCGGAGGCACGCACGTCCCATCGACGTCGCTCATCGGCAGCCTCACGCTGCTCGGCGAGCAGTCCGTCGGCTCGGGCAACCGGCGCATCGAAGCCCTCGTCGGCCTGGACGCGTTCCGTCACCTCGCCGCGGAGCGGGCGCTCGTCACCGAGCTCTCCGACATGCTCAAGGTGCCTTCGGTGCAACTGCCCGAACGCCTGGCGGCGACCCTGAACAAGCTCAAGGCCGCGGAGAAGGAACTGGACCGGCTCCGCCGGGAGCAGCTCGCCCTGACCGCGGGGTCGCTCGTCGACACCGCGGTCGATGTCGACGGCGTGCGCCTGGTAGCGCACGACGCCGGCGAGATCGGGAGCGCGGACGAACTGCGCACGCTCGTGCTGGACCTGCGCGGCCGCCTCGGATCCGAGCCCGCCGTCGTCGCGGCAACCGGTGTCGCGCAGAACCGTCCGCTCGTCCTGGTCGCGACCAACGAGGCGGCGCGGGCCGCCGGGGTCAAGGCCGGCGCGCTGGTACGGACCGCCGCGAAGATCCTCGGCGGCGGCGGTGGAGGCAAGGACGACGTCGCACAGGGCGGCGGCTCCGACGCCGCACGTATCCCCGAGGCGCTGACGGCGATCCGCGCAACGGTCGCGGAGCGCTGACGGCCCCCGTGGAGGAGAACGGCGGAGGAGCGGTGCCCGGCCTGTCCGGCGGCGCTCCCTACCCCTTCGGACCGAAACTCGGCGTCGACGTCGGGCAGGTCCGGGTGGGCCTTGCCGGGTGCGATCGTGACGGCCTGATCGCGACGCCCATCCGCACGCTCAAGCGGGATGCGCGGAAGAACCACGACGTGCGGATCCTCGTCCGCGAGGCGGTCGAACGCGGCGCCGTGCAGATCATCGTGGGACTCCCGAAGAACCTCAGCGGCCGGGAAGGCGCCTCCGCGGAGATGGCGCGGGAGTACGCAGGGCTGCTCGTGGAGGAACTCGTCCGCCAGTCCCATCCGTTACCGGTACGCCTGGTCGACGAGAGATTGAGCACGGTCTCGGCGCACCGTTCGCTGCACGCTGCTGGTCTCGGGAGCCGTGATCATCGTATGGTGGTGGATCAGGTGGCTGCCGTCGAAATACTCCAGCATGCCATCGACACGCAACGTTCACGTGGACGGGATGTGGGGGATCCGGTTCCTGCGCGAGCAGCAACGGGCGCTCAGGGCCCGCTGCTGACCCCTACAAAGGAGCCAGTCATCAAACACAGTTCGCCCAGCAGGAGGGAATCCGAGTCGTGAGCGACCGCCATTCCACCCCCCAGGGTGCCGCAGACCACCCGGCCGACCACTCTGCGGACCAGCCCGACGACGGCTACTACGACGAGGCGCACGAGGACGGCCCCACGCATCCCGAACCCGTCGAGGAATTCTTCGTGGCGCAGGACGTCCCACGCCCCAACACCAGGCGCCCGTCCTCGCAGGCGAAACGGCGCCGCCGCATCCGCCGCACCGTGATCATGCTCGTGGTCCTCGCCCTGTTCGCCGGCACGGTGTACGGCGCCGCCCTCATGCTGCGCGAGTTCCTCGGCCTCAACGACGTGAAGGACTATGCGGGCCCGGGCGGCGAGGAGACGGTGTTCTCGGTTCCTGAGGGCGCCGGAGCACTGGCGATCGGGACCGGACTCGAGAGCGCCGACATCGTGGCGGACTCCGCGACGTTCGTCACGGCGCTCAGCGCCATCGCCGAGGGCCGCGAGGTCCAGCCGGGCGAGTACGAGATGCGCCTGCAGATGTCCTCCGCCGCCGCCGCCGAGGCGCTCCTCGGCGAGGACCCGACCATGGTCTCCTACGCCGCCGTCGCACGCGACCTGCGGCAGGGCGAGGTCTTCGACATCCTCAGCGAGTCCACGGGGATCCCGCGCGCCGAATTCGACGCCCTCGCCAAGGACCCGGCGCAGTTCGGGCTCCCCGCCCAGGCGCTCTCCCTCGAGGGGTACCTGCACCCCGGCGAGTACCGCTTCGACGTCGAGGCCACCGCCACCGACATCATCACCGAGATGGTCACGGCGACGACCGACCGGCTCGCCGAGGACGGTGTCACCGACCCCGCCGAGCAGTACCGGATCCTGACCGTGGCGAGCATCGTGCAGGCGGAAGCGCAGGAAGGCGACTACGCGACGGTCGCCGGGTCCATCTACAACAGGCTGAAGCCCGGCAACACGGAGACCAACGGCTTCATCCAGTCGGATGCATCGGTGACCTACGGGCTCGGGACCCGGACGTACCAGCTGACGGACGAGGAGAAGACCGACACCTCCAACCCCTACAACACGTACGCCAACCCCGGGCTCCCGAAGGGGCCGATCGGCTCTCCGAGCGACGAGGCGATCGACGCGGCCGTCGAGCCCGCGGACGTACCGTTCTACTTCTGGGTGACGGTGGACCTCGACACGGGGGAGACGAAGTTCTCGGAGACGTATGCGGAGCACCTGCGCTACGTCGCCGAGTACGAGGCCTGGTGTGCCGATCATCCCGGACGGTGCCAGTAGGTGGTGCCTCCGGGGACCGCGGCGGCCCAGGCATGGCGGGCCGCCGTGATCGGTTCGCCGATCGCCCACTCGAAGTCGCCCCTGCTGCACACGGCGGCGTACCGGGTGCTCGGCATCGACTGCTCCTACTCCGCGATCGACGTCGACGAGGCGCGACTGGACGTGTTCGTCGATGAAATGCGCACCGGCGGTGCGTGGCGCGGACTGTCCGTGACGATGCCCCTCAAGGGTGCCGTCGCACGGCTGGTCGACGGCACGACGGCGCAGGCGGCCGTGCTCGGCGTCGTCAACACCGTCGTCGTCGGCGGCGACGGCCCGCGCCGCACCCTCACCGGCCACAACACCGACGTCGCAGGAGTGGCCCACGCCCTGGCCGCGGCCGGCGTGGTGACGCCCCGACGTGCCGTCGTCCTGGGCGGCGGGGGCACCGCAGCCGCCGCGGTGGCCGGCCTCGCGCAGCTCGGAGCCGGCGCGGTACGCGTCCTCGTGCGCCGTCCCGCAGCAGCGGCCGACCTCCGGCGCATCGGCGAGGCCCTCGGCGTGGAGGTGGACCTCTCGCCCTGGTCGCAGGCGGCCGAGGCCGTGTCCGCGTCCGACGTCGTCATCTCCACCCTGCCGCCGCACGCCGCGGATCCGCTCGCAGGGGAGCTCGCGGCGCACGCCGGCTTCCGCACGGACGGCACGCTGCTCGACGTCGCCTACGACCCCTGGCCCAGTCGGCTGGCCGCGGCGTGGCAGCAGGCCGGTGGGCGTATCGTGCCCGGTCTCGACATGCTGATCCACCAGGCCGTGGAGCAGGTGGCCCTGTTCTTCCCCGAGGCCGGCCAGGACCGAGCAGCCGTCCTCCGCGTGATGTATGACGCGGTGGGTGCCACCCGGCGCTGAGGTGGGCCGCGCCGCATGGCAGTATGGAAGCCATGTTGCGTTGGTTGACGGCAGGAGAATCGCACGGCCCCGCCGTGGTCGGCATCATCGAGGGCATGCCCGCGGGGGTGGGCATCACGAGTGCCGATATCCAGGACGCCCTGGCCCGCCGTCGGCTCGGCTACGGGCGCGGCGCCCGCATGAAGTTCGAGCGGGACCAGGTGCGCATCATGGGCGGCGTCCGGCACGGGCTGACGCAGGGCGGTCCGGTGGTCATCGAGGTGGCGAACACCGAATGGCCCAAGTGGGAGAAGATCATGTCCGCCGACCCCCTGGGGGAGCAGGACGCCGCGGAGCTCGCCGATTCGGCGCGCAACGCCCCCCTGACCCGCCCACGCCCCGGCCACGCCGACTTCACCGGCATGCAGAAATACGGCTTCGACGAGGCCCGTCCCGTCCTGGAACGCGCCAGCGCCCGTGAGACCGCGACCCGGGTGGCGCTCGGCACCGTCGCAGCGAAGTTCCTCGAGGGCCTCGGCATCCGCCTCGTCAGCCACACCGTCGCCGTCGGCTACGTCTCGGTCCCGGACGACGCCGTCCTGCCGACCCCCGACGACGTGATCGCCCTCGACGCCGATCCGCTGCGATGCTTCCACCGGGACACCTCCGACGCGATGGTGGCGGAGGTCGACGCCGCCCACAAGGAGGGCGAGACGCTCGGTGGCGTCGTCGAGGTGGTGGCCTACGGGCTCCCGCCGGGCCTGGGCAGCTACGTGCACTGGGACCGCCGGCTCGACGCCCGCCTCGCCGCGGCCCTCATGGGCATCCAGGCCATCAAGGGCGTGGAGGTCGGCGACGGGTTCGAGACCGCCGCGCGCCGCGGCACGGCCGCCCACGACGAGATCCTGCGCAACGAGGACGGCAAGATCGTCCGCGCCAGCAACCGCGCCGGCGGGATCGAGGGCGGCATGAGCATCGGGGACACCCTCCGGGTCCGCGCCGCGATGAAACCCATCGCCACCGTGCCCCGGGCGCTCCGCACCGTCGACGTCAGCACCGGCGCCGCGGCCCGCGCGCACCACCAGCGCTCGGACGTGTGCGCCGTCCCCGCTGCCGGCGTCGTCGCCGAGGCCATGACGGCCCTCGTGCTCGCCGAGGCCGTCACCGAGAAGTTCGGCGGCGACTCCCTGGCCGAGACCGCCCGCAACCTGCGCAGCTACCTCGAGAACATCCCGGAGTTCCTGGGCTCCGCCGGAGCCTGATGCGGCGGGACCATCCCGTCGTCCTCGTGGGGCCCATGGCGGTCGGCAAGACGGCGGTGGGCAGGATGCTCGCCGAACGGATCGGCGCGCGCTTCATCGACACGGACCGGACGATCGTCGAGCGGCACGGCAGCATCGCCGGGATCTTCGCCCGCGAGGGCGAGGAGGCCTTCCGGGCCGTCGAGGCCGACGTCGTCCGTGCCGCCCTGGCCGAGGACGCCGTCGTCTCCCTGGGCGGCGGGGCCGTCCTCCACCCGCAGACGCGGGACCTGCTGCAGGACACGACGGTCGTCTTCCTCGACACCGACGTCGCCGCCGTCCTCCCGCGCATCAGGACTGATTCCGGCCGACCGCTGCTGGCCGGGCGCCCCGCGGAACGGTGGCAGGAGCTCTACGACGAGCGGCGGCCCGTCTACGCCGCACTGGCCACGACCGTCGTCGACACCCGCGGCCTCTCCGTCCGCGCGGTCACCGCGGCGGTGCTCCAGGCCCTGCCGGCACTGCAGAGCCGGCTCGGTGAGCAGACCGACAGCACCCCGGCGGCGACACACGATCCGACACACGACCTGAACCACGAGAGCGGGACGACCCCCCATGGACACTGAGACCCCCACCATCATCCCGGTCACCGGGAGCGCGCCCGGAGACTCGTACGACGTCGTCGTCGGGCGTGGACTCCTCGGGCGCCTGCCCGCGATCCTCGGGGAGCGCGTGCGGCGCGTCCTGGTGATCCACCCGCGGGCGCTGCGTGCGACCGGCGACACCGTCCGTGACGAGCTCGCCGATGCCGGCTTCACCGCCGTGACCGCGGAGATCCCCGACGCCGAGGAGGGCAAGCACATCCAGGTGGCCGCCTTCTGCTGGCAGGTCCTCGGGCAGAACGACTTCACCCGCTCGGACGCCGTGGTCACGGTCGGCGGGGGAGCGGTGACCGACCTGGGCGGTTTCGTCGCGGCGACCTGGCTGCGCGGGGTCCGGGTGGTGCACCTGCCCACGAGCCTGCTCGGCATGGTCGATGCCGCCGTCGGCGGGAAGACCGGTATCAACACCGCCGAGGGCAAGAACCTCGTGGGAGCCTTCCACCCCCCGGCCGCCGTCCTGGTGGACCTCGACGCGCTGGGGACGCTGCCGAAGAACGAGCTCGTGACGGGACTCGCCGAAGTAGTGAAGTGCGGGTTCATCGCGGACCCGGTCATCCTCGACCTGATCGAACAGGACCAGAGCGCGGCGACCGACGCGGCCTCGCCCGTGCTGCGCGACGTCGTGGAACGGTCCATCCGCGTGAAGGCGGACATCGTGTCGGAGGACCTCCGGGAGTCGGGCCGCCGGGAGTACCTGAACTACGGTCACACCCTGGCCCACGCCATCGAACTCGCCGAACGGTACTCCTGGCGCCACGGCGCGGCCGTCTCGGTGGGCCTCGTATTCGCCGCGGAACTCTCGCGGATGGTCGGGCGGCTCAGCGACGCCGACGCGGACCGGCACAGGAGCATCCTCGAGTCCCTCGGGCTGCCGGTCACCTACCGGCGCGACCGTTGGGTCTCGCTCCTGGACGGGATGCGCCGCGACAAGAAGTCCCGGGGCGACCTCCTCCGCTTCGTGGTGCTGGACGGCATCGGCAAGCCGGGCATGCTCGAGGTCCCCGACACGTCGCTCCTCTTCGCCGCCTACCAGGAGATCGCGTCCTGAGCGGATCCTGATGGCGACCTGATCACCGCCGACGGGCCCCTGTGCGGCACGGGGTAGACTTGGGTCTGGACTTTTGGTGTGCCCCCGCGCGCCCGCTGTGCCTCGGCCGGCCCATCCATCCGCGAACCCGACGAAAGTGAACCTGTGGCGACCACGAACGACATCAAGAACGGCACTGTTCTGAAGCTCGAAGGCAACCTCTGGAACGTCCTCGAATTCCAGCACGTCAAGCCCGGCAAGGGTGGCGCCTTCGTCCGCACCAAGCTCCGCAACATCCTCTCCGGCAAGGTGGTCGACAAGACCTTCAACGCCGGACTGAAGATCGAGACGGCCACCGTGGACCGCCGCGACTACCAGTACCTGTACAAGGACGGCGAAGACTTCGTCTTCATGGACACCACGGACTTCGACCAGATCACGGTGCCGGGCAAGACCGTCGGCAACGCCGCGAACTTCATGCTCGAGAGCCAGATGGCCACCATCGCCATGCACGAGGGCTCCGCGCTGTACGTCGAGCTCCCCGCCTCCGTGACGCTGGAGATCACCTACACGGAGCCGGGCCTGCAGGGCGACCGCTCCACGGGCGGTACCAAGCCCGCCACCGTCGAGACCGGCCACGAGATCCAGGTCCCGCTGTTCCTGGGCACCGGTACCAAGGTCAAGGTCGACACCCGCACGGGCGAGTACCTGGGACGCGTCAACGAGTGAGCGCACGCAGCAAGGCCCGGCGTCGGGCCCTCGACATCCTCTTCGAGTCCGCGCAGCGCGACATGCCGGCCCTCGAGGTCATCCGTGCACGCCGCGAGAAGACCGACATGATCATCGCCGACTACACGATGGATGTCGTCGAGGGCGTCCTGGAGCGTCAGGAGCAGATCGACGAGTTCCTGAGCACCTATTCGCAGGGCTGGACCCTCGACCGCATGCCCGCCGTCGACCTCATGATCCTGCGGATCGGCAGCTGGGAGCTGCTCTACAACGACGACGTCCCCGACGGCGTCGCGGTCAGTGAGGCGGTCGAGCTCGCGAAGATGCTCTCCACCGACGAGTCGCCGAAGTTCGTCAACGGCCTCCTCGGGCGGCTGCAGCAGCTCAAGCCGACCCTGCTCGCCTGAGCGTCCCCGCGTAACCCCTCCGGAAGCTCCCGCAGGCCGTCGACGGCCTGCGGGAGCTTCGGCGTTTCCGGAGCACGTAGGCCGTCCGTGCACACGGGTGGCGGGTTCCGCCGTCCGGCACCGACCATGGCTGCGCTCTCGGGCCCGCCGACGGCGGGATCGACCGACCGGGCGCCGCTCAGCGACCGACCGATGCCAGCTGGAAGATCCTGGCCCGCCGCTGCGACGCCTCGGCCAGCAGTGCGCGTTCCTCGGCCGCGTAGTCGCCGTCGCGCCGTCCGCCCAGCATCCGCTGACGCGTGTACGCGATGCGCGACCCCGTCCGGATGAATGCGCGCATGTCCTCCTTCGCCCCGATGGACTGTGCCCAGGCGAGGGCCTGTGACCGGCCGGGCCGGGTGGCGAGCATGCGCACCTCCTCGGGGGTGAACCACCCCGCCCGCGCGTAGTCGCCGAGGCGGGCCTCGGTGAGGCGCTGCTCGGCCCGACGGAGGAGGACGACCGCGATCACGGCGGCGATGAACAGGGGCACCTGGACGACGAAGTAGAAGAGGAAGAAGTTGTCGAACAGCAGGATCGTGCCGCCGTTCCAGAGCATGTGCCCGGCGATCGCCGGCAGGAGCCCGAGCACGAAGGCGCCCAGGATCCGCGCGTTCCCGCCGCCCCGGTTCAGTGCGGAGCCGAGGACGAACCCCAGGAGCGCGGTGAACATGACATGGGCGAACGGGGAGAACAGGCCGCGCAGGACGAACACCCCCACGAGGGCGCCGGCACTGCCGGAATCCAGCACGGCCGAGCCGAAGTAGAGGATGTTCTCGGTGAACGCGAAACCGGCCGCGACCGTTCCGGCGTAGACGATGCCGTCCACGGGCCCGTCGAAGTGGCTGCGGCGCGTGTACACGAGGATCAGCACGCCGAGGCCCTTGGCGAACTCCTCGACGAGCGGGGCCTGCAGCACCGGCGCGAGAACCTCGGGCGACGTCGTGGTGAACGCGTCTCCCAGCAGTTCCACCACATAGGTGCCGAGCAGCAGGGTCACGGCGACGGAGGCTCCGGCGCCCCACAGGAACGCGAAGAGCAGCGCCCCGCGGGGTTCCGGATCCCACCGGTCGATCCAGCGCAGCCCGAGCAGGCAGATCCCCAGCGGTACCAGGGCGAGGATCCCGCAGAGGACGAAGGCCGAGGGCCCGAGGGACAGCGAGAGGACCAGGAGGACGGCCGCCACCACGAGGGCCGCGACGAGCACGAGGAGGACGTCGCGGACGCGCCCGCGTCGCGGCGGCCGGATCCACACCGGATGCAGGGGGTGGCCGGCGCCGCGCGGCGGGGCCGCCTGGGGGTGCCGCACGGTGGTGTCGCTCCACCACCCCTGATCGCGCTGCGGGTGCCACTGCGGGTCCTGCTGTGTGCGGTGGGAGTCGGCCGGTCGTCCGTAGTCCGGCGGGCCCCCCGCGTTCGTTCCCTGGTTGTTCATCGCCATGATCCAACCCTAGGGGCAAGCGCCCCTGTGGTAGTTTTGAAGGCGCAACCACCCTTTAAGTTCCGTCCAGTGAGGCGGGGAAGGAGGAAGCGTGTTATGACCATGCCTGCCTCGGAATCCGGCATCACCAAGCGCGTCGTTCTCGCAGCAGCAGACATCGACCGGGCCCTCACCCGCATCGCCCACGAGATCCTCGAGGCGAACAAGGGATCCCGGGACCTCGTGCTCCTGGGCATCCCCCGCAGGGGCTTCCCGCTGGCCCAGCGCCTCGCCCAGAAGATCGCGTCCGTCGACGCCTCGGTGGACCCGGACCTCATCACCGGCCAGCTGGACGTCACCCTGTATCGGGACGATCTCCGCCGCAACCCCACGCGATCCCCCCTCGCCACGCAGCTGCCGCCGTCGGGCATCGACGACAAGGTCGTGGTCCTCGTCGACGACGTCCTCTACTCGGGTCGCACCATCCGGGCGGCCCTCGACGCCCTCGCCGACCTGGGCCGTCCGCGCGCCGTCCGCCTGGCGGTCCTCGTGGACCGGGGCCACCGCGAGCTGCCCATCCGCGCGGACCATGTGGGCAAGAACCTCCCGACGTCGTCCCGGGAACGCGTGCGTGTGCACCTCGCGGAGATCGACCTGATCGGCGGCTCGGCCGTGGACGAGGTCGTCATCGAGGACCGCGCGTGAAGCACCTGCTCAGCACCCAGGACCTCTCCGCGAGGAACGCCCTGCGCCTGCTGGACGTCGCCGAGGAGATGGCGGCGGTGGGGGAGCGGGAGATCAAGAAACTCCCCGCGCTGCGGGGCAGGACCGTGGTGAACCTCTTCTTCGAGGACTCCACGCGCACCCGCATCTCCTTCGAGGCCGCGGCGAAGCGCCTCTCCGCCGACGTCATCAACTTCGCCGTCAAGGGGTCCTCGGTGTCCAAGGGCGAGTCGCTGAAGGACACCGCGCAGACCCTCGAGGCCATGAGCGCTGACGCCGTCGTCATCCGCCACCCGGCCTCCGGCGCCCCGGCGCGGCTCGCGGCGTCGGGCTGGATCGACGCCGCCGTTGTCAACGCCGGCGACGGGACGCACGAACACCCCACCCAGGCCCTGCTCGACGCCTTCACGCTCCGCCGGCACTGGGCACGCATCGCGGGCACGCCCAGCGCGGGGAGCACCCTCGCCGGCATGAAGGTCCTGATCGTCGGGGACGTCCTCCACTCGCGGGTGGCGCGCTCCAACGTCTGGCTGCTGACGACGCTCGGCGCGGAGGTCCTCCTCGCCGGCCCGCCCACCCTGCTCCCGGTCGGTATCGGGTCCTGGCCCTGCACCGTGTTCTACAACCTCGACGAGGCCCTCGCGCAGCGGCCCGATGCCGTCATGATGCTCCGCCTGCAGGCCGAGCGCATGAACGCCGCCTTCTTCCCCTCGACGCGCGAGTACTCACGGCGCTGGGGGTTCGACGACGGACGGCTCGCGCTGCTCGACACGATGGGCCTGGACGACACCGTGATCATGCACCCCGGGCCCATGAACCGGGGCCTGGAGATCTCCTCCGCAGCCGCGGACTCGCCCCGCTCCACCGTCCTCGCGCAGGTCCGCAACGGCGTCTCCGTGCGCATGGCCGCGCTGTACCTGCTGCTCGCCGGGGACCCGCACGACGATCAACCCGACGACCAGCCCGACCAGCCCGCCGACCAGCCCGCCCCGATCCCGGAAGGCCGCACCCTGTGACGACCCGCACCAGCACCACCGGCCCCACCCCGCCCGCGTACCTCATCCGCGATGCCGCCATCCTGGGCGGCGACATCCAGGACATCCTCGTCCGCGACGGGGTCATCGCCGCCGTCGGCGCCGCGGCGACGGCCGACGCCCCGGCGGACGCCGAGACCGTCGACGCCCGGGGGCTCGTCGCCCTGCCCGGCATGGTGGACCTGCACACGCACCTCCGTGAGCCGGGCCGGGAGGACGCCGAGACGGTCGAGACCGGGTCGCGCGCCGCCGCGCTCGGCGGGTTCACCGCCGTGCACGCCATGGCCAACAGCTCACCCGTCGCCGACACGGCCGGCGTCGTCGAGCAGGTGTACCGCCTCGGCCTGGCCTCCGGCTGGGTCGAGGTGCGCCCGGTGGGCGCGGTGACCGTGGGCCTGGGCGGCGAGCGGCTCGCGGAGCTCGGCGCCATGGCAGAATCCCGGGCGGCCGTCCGCGTCTTCTCCGACGACGGCGTCTGCGTGCACGACCCCGTCCTCATGCGCCGAGCGCTCGAATACGTCAAGGCGTTCGACGGCGTCATCGCGCAGCACGCGCAGGAACCGCGCCTCACCGAGGGCGCCCAGATGAACGAGGGCGAGGTCTCGGCCGTGCTCGGCCTGACCGGCTGGCCGGCCGTCGCGGAGGAGAGCATCATCGCCCGCGATGTCCTGCTCGCCCAGCACGTCGGGTCGCGCCTGCACGTCTGCCACGTCTCCACCGCCGGATCGGTGGAGATCATCCGGTGGGCGAAGGCCCGCGGCATCGACGTCACCGCCGAGGTCACCCCGCACCACCTGCTCCTGACCGACGAGCTCGTCCGCAGCTATGACCCGGTCTACAAGGTCAACCCGCCGCTGCGCACGTCCGAGGACGTTCATGCGCTGCGGGCGGCCCTCGCCGACGGCACGATCGACGTCGTCGGCACCGACCACGCCCCGCACCCGAGCGAGCACAAGGAATGCGAGTGGGCGCAGGCGGCCATGGGCATGACGGGCCTCGAGACCGCCCTGTCCGTCGTGCAGCACGCCATGGTGGAGACCGGGCTGCTGGACTGGGAGGGCTTCGCCCGCGTCACGTCGGGCAATCCGGCACGGATCGGACGGCTGGGGCACCAGGGCCGGCCGATCGCCGCCGGTGAGCCGGCCAACCTGATCCTCGTCGATCCGGCCGCACGCTGGACCGTCGATCCGTCCACGATGGCCACAAAGGGCCGCAACAGCCCCTTCCGCGGCCTCGAACTGCCCGGCAGCGTCCGGGCCACGTTCTACGCCGGCCACCCGACCGTCCTCGACGGGCGCCTCGCCTCACCCCGTCCGGCGTCCGCGGCGCTCGCTACCGAAGGGGCGGACGCATGGAATCTCTAGGCTGGGTCGCCCTGACCGTCGGCATCATCGCCGTGATCGTCGCGCTCATGGGGCTCGGGTGGCGCAACCGGCTGCGTCGCCAGTCGGACGTCCCCGAACCGCACGAGCCGCCCGCGGACCCGGGCCCCGTCCTCTACGAGGCAGAGGGACAGTACGTCGCGACGACGACGGCGGGAGACTGGCTCGACCGCATCGCGGTCCACGGCCTCGGCCTGCGCGGCAACGCCGTCGCCGCCGTCCACGAGGACGGGGTGCTGATCTCGCGTACGGGCGCCCGCACCGTCTTCATCCCGCGCGGCGACCTCACCTCGGTGCAGCTCGCGGGCGGCATGACCGGCAAGTTCGTCGAGAAGGAGGGGCTCGTCATCCTCACCTGGGATCTCGGCGCGCAGCGCGTCGACACGGGGTTCCGCACCCGCCACGCCGCGAACAAAGCCCAGCTGGTCGCCGCCATCGCCGCGCTCGTCCCGGCCGGCCCCGCACGCCCGGGCACGGCCCGCCCGGACACCGCCCGCCCGGACACCCCCCGCAGAGACACCACCCCCGACCGCACCCCATCGACCCCCGAAGGCAGGGAACAGCTGTGAGCCACGCTCCAACAACGGCACCGGTCCACCGACAGGCACCCGCGGTGCTCGTCCTCGAGGACGGCCGCACCTTCCGCGGCCGCGCCTACGGCGCCCAGGGCACCACGCTCGGCGAGGCCGTCTTCGCCACCGGCATGACCGGGTACCAGGAGACCATCACCGATCCGTCCTACGCCCGCCAGCTCGTCGTCCAGACGGCGCCGCACATCGGCAACACCGGGGTGAACGCGGCCGACGCCGAGTCGCGCCGCATCTGGGTGGCGGGGTACATCATCCGCGACGCGGCACGCCGTCCCTCCAACTGGCGCGCCGAGCAGAGCCTCGACGACCAGCTGCGCGAGCAGGGGATCGTCGGCATCGAGGGCGTCGACACGCGCGCCGTCACCCGGCACCTCCGCGAGCGCGGCGCCATGCGCGCCGGCATCTTCTCCGGTGCCGACGCCGCACTGCCCGAGGACCGGCTCGTCGGGATGGTCCTCGGCCAGCCGTCCATGGCGGGCTCCCGCCTCGCCGAGGAGGTCAGCATCGACGAGGCATACGTCGTCGACCCCGCCGACCACGGCTGGACCGGCGACGCGGTGGCCACCATCGTGGCCCTGGACCTCGGCATCAAGACGATGACGCCCCGGCACTTCGCCCAGCGCGGCGTGCGCACCGTCGTCCTGCCCGCCTCGGCGTCGTTCGACGACGTCATGGCCGCCCGGCCGGACGGCGTCTTCATGTCCAACGGGCCCGGCGATCCCGCGACCGCCGACGCCCAGGTGGACCTCCTGCGCCGTGTGCTGGATGCGCGCGTGCCGTTCTTCGGTATCTGCTTCGGCAACCAGATCCTCGGCCGCGCGCTCGGCTTCGGGACGTACAAGCTCCGCTACGGCCACCGCGGGATCAACCAGCCGGTCCTGGACCGCCGCACCGGCAAGGTCGAGATCACGTCGCAGAACCACGGTTTCGCCGTCGACGCACCGCTGGACGGCCCCGTCGAGGCGCCCGCCGGCACCTACGGCCGCGTCGAGGTGAGCCATGTGAGCCTGAACGACGACGTCGTCGAGGGACTGGCGTGCCTGGACCTCCCCGCCTTCTCCGTCCAGTACCACCCCGAGGCGGCGGCCGGCCCGCACGACTCGGCGTACCTCTTCGACCGCTTCATCGACCTGATGCGGTCCGAGAAGGAAGGCGCGGCCACCCAGCCCCGCCCCGACAGCACAACCCAGGAAGAGAACTGATGCCCCGCAGAACCGACCTCAAGAGCGTGCTCGTGATCGGCTCAGGGCCGATCGTCATCGGGCAGGCCGCCGAATTCGACTACTCGGGCACGCAGGCACTGCGCGTCCTGCGCGAGGAGGGACTGCGCGTCATCCTCGTGAACTCCAATCCGGCCACCATCATGACCGACCCGGAGTTCGCCGACGCCACCTACGTGGAGCCGATCACCCCCGACGTCGTCGAGAAGATCATCGCGAAGGAACGCCCGGACGCCCTGCTGCCCACCCTCGGTGGCCAGACGGCGCTGAACACGGCCATCGCCCTCGACAAGAACGGTGTCCTTGACAAGTACGGCGTGGAGCTCATCGGCGCGAACATCGCCGCGATCGAGCTCGGCGAGGACCGCGAGAAGTTCAAGGGCGTCGTTGCACGGTGCGGCGCCGAATCGGCCCGGTCCTCGATCATCCACACCATCGACGAGGCCCTGGCGGCCGCCGAGGACCTCGGCTACCCGATGGTGGTGCGGCCGTCCTTCACGATGGGCGGCCTGGGTTCCGGCCTCGCGTACACGGAGAAGGACCTCCGCCGGATCGTCGGCCAGGGCCTGCAATACAGCCCCACGAGCGAGGTCCTCCTCGAGGAGAGCATCCTCGGGTGGAAGGAGTACGAGCTCGAGATGATGCGCGACCGGAACGACAACGTCGTGGTCGTGTGCTCCATCGAGAACGTCGACCCGGTGGGCGTGCACACCGGCGACTCCATCACGGTCGCGCCCGCCCTGACGCTCACGGACCGCGAGTACCAGCGCCTGCGGGACATCTCGATCGCCGTGATCCGCGAGGTCGGCGTCGATACGGGCGGCTGCAACATCCAGTTCGCCATCGAACCGTCCACGGGCCGTGTGGTGGTCATCGAGATGAATCCGCGCGTCTCGCGCTCCTCCGCCCTCGCGTCGAAGGCCACCGGGTTCGCCATCGCCAAGATCGCGACGAAGCTGTCCCTCGGCTACACGCTCGACGAGATCCCCAACGACATCACGCTGAAGACCCCGGCGTCCTTCGAGCCCACCCTCGACTACGTGGTGGTCAAGGTCCCGCGGTTCGCGTTCGAGAAGTTCCCCGCCGCGGACCCCACGCTCACCACCACCATGAAGTCCGTGGGCGAAGCGATGGCGATGGGCCGCAACTTCACCGAGGCGCTGCAGAAGGCGCTCCGCTCCCTCGAGCAGAAGGGCTCGCAGCTGTCCTTCGCGCCCGTCCCGGCCGACGACGTCGACGCCCTCGTCGAGGCGGCCAGGCGTCCCACCACCGAACGGCTCTCCCAGGTGCAGCGCGCCCTGCTCGGCGGTGCCACCGTGGAGCGGCTCTACGAGGCCACGGCGATCGACCCGTGGTTCCTCGACCAGCTCGTGCTCCTCAACGAGATCGCCGAGGAGGTGCGCTCGGCGCCGAACCTGACGGAGGAGGTGCTGCGGCATGCCAAGCGCCACGGGTTCTCGGACGAGCAGATCGGCTCCCTCACCTCCACGCCGGAGGCCGTGGTGCGCGGGGTGCGGCACGCGCTCGGCATCCGCCCGGTCTTCAAGACCGTGGACACGTGCGCGGCGGAGTTCGCCGCCTACACGCCCTACCACTACTCGTCCTACGACGAGGAGGACGAGGTGGCGCAGCACGAGAAGCCCTCGGTGATCATCCTCGGCTCCGGGCCCAACCGGATCGGCCAGGGCATCGAGTTCGACTACTCCTGCGTCCATGCCACGATGGCACTGCGCGAGGCCGGCCACGAGACGGTCATGATCAACTGCAACCCCGAGACGGTCTCCACGGACTACGACATCTCCACGCGCCTGTACTTCGAGCCGCTGACCCTCGAGGACGTCCTCGAGGTCATCGCGGCGGAGCAGCGCACCGGCGGGGTCCTCGGCGTCTTCGTCCAGCTCGGCGGGCAGACACCGCTCAAGCTCGCCCAGGAACTGGCCGACGCCGGGATCGCGATCCTCGGCACGTCCCCCGAGGCCATCGACCTCGCCGAGCACCGCGGGGCGTTCAGCCGCGTGCTCGACGCCGGGGGCCTGATCTCCCCGAAGAACGGCACCGCGGTGTCCTTCGAGGACGCGAAGAAGATCGCCGACGACATCGGCTACCCCGTGCTGGTCCGTCCGTCCTACGTGCTCGGCGGCCGCGGCATGGAGATCGTCTACGACGAGGCGAACCTGTCCCGCTACATCACCAACGCCACGGAGATCACCGAGGCTCACCCCGTGCTGATCGACCGCTTCCTCGAGGACGCGATCGAGATCGACGTCGACGCGCTCTACGACGGCATGGAGATGTACCTCGGCGGGATCATGGAGCACATCGAGGAAGCCGGCATCCACTCCGGCGACTCGGCCTGCGTGCTTCCTCCCATCACCCTCGGCGCCGACGTCCTGCAGCGCGTCCGTGAGGCGACCCTCGCCATCGCCGAGGGCGTCGGGGTGCGCGGACTCATCAACATCCAGTTCGCGCTGGCCTCCGACGTCCTGTACGTCCTCGAGGCCAACCCCCGTGCCTCGAGGACCGTACCGTTCGTCTCGAAGGCCACCGGCGTGCAGCTGGCCAAGGGTGCCGCCCTGATCGGCACCGGGGTGACGGTCGCGGAACTGCGCGGGCGCGGCCTGTTGCCGGCCCGGGGCGACGGCGGCTCCCTGCCGCTGGACGCACCGGTCTCCGTCAAGGAGGCCGTGCTGCCCTTCAGCCGCTTCCGCACACCGGAGGGCACGGTGGTCGACTCCCTGCTCGGGCCCGAGATGCGCTCCACGGGCGAGGTCATGGGCATCGACAAGTACTTCGACACGGCCTTCGCGAAGAGCCAGGCCGCCGCGAACGCGGCCCTCCCGGTGCAGGGCAAGGTCTTCGTGTCCGTCGCCAACCGGGACAAGCGCGCCATCATCATGCCGGTCAAGCGGCTCGTGGACCTCGGCTTCGAGATCGTCTCCACGGGCGGCACGGCCGACGTCCTGCGGCGCAACGGCATCCAGGCGACCACGGTCCGCAAGGTCGCCGAGGGCGCAGGAGCCCACGGCGAGGGCACCGTCGTCGACCTCATCACCGAGGGCGGGATCGACATGATCATCAACACGCCGTCCGGCGGACAGGCGCGCGGCGACGGCTACGAGATCCGCGCGGCCGCCACCTCCTACGGGCTCCCGGTCATCACGACGATCCCCGAGGTGGGGGCCGCCGTGCAGGCGATCGAGGCCATGCGCTCCTACGAGTGGTCGGTGACGAGCCTCCAGGAGCACGCGGCGAACCTCCGGGCGTCCACCGCGGCCCGCGATGCCTCCTGAGGCAGGCGCAGCCGTGCCCCGCGCCCCCTTCGGGGAACGGCTCGCGGCGGCCCGGGCGGCCCGGGGGAGCCTCTGCGTCGGCATCGACCCGCATCCCGGGCTGCTGGTTGCCTGGGGGCTGGAGGACTCCCCGGCGGGCCTCGAGCGGTTCTCCCTCACCGTGCTCGACGCCGTCGGGCCGGTCGCCGCGGCCCTCAAGCCGCAGGTCGCACTGTACGAACGACACGGCGCGCGCGGACTCGCGGTCCTCGAGACGCTGCTGGCACGCGCGGCCGATGCCGGGGTCCTGACCATCGCGGACGCCAAGCGTGGCGACATCGGGTCCACCATGCGGGCCTACGCCGAGGCGTGGCTGGGGGAGGGCCGCCCGCTGGCCGCCGACGCCGTCACCCTGAACCCGTACCTCGGGTTCGAATCCCTCCGGCCCGCCCTCGACCTCGCCACCGCGACGGGACGCGGGGTGTTCGTCCTCGCGCTGACGTCCAATCCCGAAGGCCGCTCGGTGCAGCACGTGGGTGGGCGCGCGTCCGTGGCACGGTCCGTCGCGCATGCGGCCGCCGCCGAGAACGCGGGTCCCGGGCCGGGCCACGTGGGGCTGGTGGTCGGAGCCACGGTCGGCGATGCCGCGCAGCGCCTCGGCCTCGACCTGCCCTCCCTCAACGGCCCCGTCCTCGCCCCCGGGGTCGGCGCCCAGGGCGCCGGGCGCCGCGAACTGGAAACCGCGTTCGGGGCGGCGCTGCCGTTCGTGCTGCCGACGTCGAGCCGGGCGATCCTCGCCGCGGGCCCGCACCCGGCAGCACTGCGCGCGGAGGCGGAACGGACGCGCGACCTGCTCGTCTGAGCGCGGGGCCGCATTGATTTCGGAGGCGCAGGCCCGGTAGGTTCGTTCCACCGGGCCTGCCGGCCCCCCACCGACCCCGGATGACGTCCAGGCGTGTCCGCCGATCCACCCGACCCAGCCACACGACGAGCGGTCGCCGCCATCCCTGGTGCCGTCCAGCGTAGGGAGCAGCAGTGAGCCTGAAGCCATTGACGGATGCCGAGCGGACGCGGGCGCGCGAGAAGGCGACGGCGGCGCGCGCGGTGCGGGCGGACGTCAAGTCCCGGCTGAGGACCGGTAAGCTTTCCGTGGCGGATGTGATCGAGAATCCCGACGGCGACGACGCCGTGGGCCGCCTGAAAGTCCTCGACCTCCTCAAGGCCCTGCCCGGCGTCGGCGACGTGCGGGCAGCCGCCATCATGGCGGAGGTGGGCATCGCGGGGACCCGTCGCGTACGCGGGCTCGGCATCCACCAGCGCAAGGCCCTCGTCACCTATCTCGAACAACACCAGTCTGGCTCGGCCAGAAAGTAAGGAAGCGGTAGTGTCACAGCCCCGGTTGACAGTCCTGGCGGGCCCGACGGCGGTCGGCAAGGGAACGGTGTCCACCTACATCCGGGACAACTATCCCGAGGTGTGGCTGTCCGTATCGGCGACCACCCGCCCGCCGCGCCCGGGGGAGATCGACGGCGTGCACTACTTCTTCGTCTCCCCGGAGGAGTTCGACCGGCTCGTCGGCGAGGAGCAGCTGCTGGAGTGGGCCGTGGTCCACGGCCGCAACCGCTACGGTACGCTGCGCCGGACCGTCCAGGCCGCGATGGACGAGGGCCGGACCGTACTCCTGGAGATCGATCTGCAGGGAGCGCGCAAGGTGAAGGAGACCATGCCGGAGGCAACCTTCGTGTTCCTCGCGCCCCCCAGCTGGGACGAGATGGTGCGCCGGCTCGCGGGACGCGGCACCGAAACGGCCGAGGAACAGCGGCAGCGGCTGGAAACCGCTAAACTGGAACTTGCCGCCGAGCCGGAATTCAACCACACCGTCGTCAACGACACCGTGGAGCATGCGGCAGACGAGCTCGTATCACTGATGGGACTGCGTCCGCTGGAGCGCTGAGGAGCGCTGATCCGGCCGGTCCCGCCTTATTTTTTGGAGAACTCTGTGTCAACTCAGCCCGAAGGCATCATCAACCCGCCGATCGATTCTCTGCTGGAGGCCTCGGACTCGAAGTACGCCCTCGTGATCTACGGTGCCAAGCGTGCCCGCCAGATCAACGCGTACTACTCCCAGCTCCACGAAGGCCTCTTCGAGTACGTCGGCCCGCTCGTCGACACCCGGCTGAACGAGAAGCCCCTCTCCATCGCCCTGCGCGAGATCAACGAGGGCATGCTGGTGTCCACGCCGATGGAACCGTCCGAGTAATCACGGCAGCCCGGAACACGGACCGCCGGTGCGCGTAGTCCTCGGTGTCGGAGGAGGGATCGCGGCCTACAAGGCCGCATCCCTCCTCCGTCTTTTCACGGAGTCGGGCCATGACGTCACCGTCATCCCCACCGACGCCGCCACCCGCTTCGTCGGCACCGCCACCTGGGAGGCGCTCTCGGGCCATCCCGTGAGCAACAGCGTCTGGGAC
Source organism: Arthrobacter sp. CAN_A2 (assembly GCF_015752045.1). NCBI lineage: Bacteria > Bacillati > Actinomycetota > Actinomycetes > Micrococcales > Micrococcaceae > Arthrobacter > Arthrobacter sp. CAN_A2. Next base: position 65,411 of record NZ_JADOUS010000007.1, on the reverse strand, counting down.
GACGTCGACAAGGTGAACCACGTGCGCCTCGGGCACGAGGCCGATCTCGTCGTCGTCGCGCCTGCCACCGCGGACGTCCTGGCGCGCGCCGCCGCGGGTCTCGCGAACGACCTCCTCACGGGCACGCTCCTCATGGCGCGCGGCCCCGTGGTCATGGCTCCCGCGATGCACACCGAGATGTGGCAGCACGCGGCCACCCGCGCGAACGTCGAGACCCTCCGTTCGCGAGGCGTGACCGTCCTCGAACCGGCAACCGGCCGTCTCACCGGTGCGGACTCCGGCCCCGGCAGGCTCCCGGAGCCGGCGGACATCTTCGCGGCGGCCATCGCCGTCGTCACCCGCGCCGGGAACGGTGGCAGCCTGCGGGGCAGGCGCGTCACCATCTCCGCGGGCGGCACGCGCGAGGCCCTCGACCCGGTCCGGTTCCTCGGGAACCGGTCCTCGGGCAAGCAAGGCATGGCGCTGGCCGAGGCGGCCCTCGCCCAGGGCGCCCAGGTGACCCTCGTCCTCGCCCACGCCGAGGTCGCGCCGCCCGCCGGCTGCGACGTCGTGCGCGTCGAGTCCGCCCTCCAGCTGCGCGAGGCCGTCCTCGACGCGCTGCCCACCACGGACGTGCTGGTCATGGCCGCCGCCGTCGCGGACTTCCGTCCCGCGGAGCCGGCCACCACCAAGATCAAGAAGAACGACGACGGGACCGACCCTGTCATCACCCTCGTCCGCAACCCCGATGTGCTCCGCGAGGCGGTGCTCGCCCGGGACGCCGGCGCACAGCCGCAGGTCATCGCCGGCTTCGCGGCCGAGACGGGCGACGCCGCCGCCGATCCCCTCACGCACGCCCGCGCGAAGCTCGCCCGGAAGGGCTGCGACTTCCTGGTGCTCAACGTGGTCAGCGCGGACCGGGTGTTCGGCAAGGACTCCAACGAGGTGACCATCCTCGACGCGGACGGCAGCGAACCAGCCGCGGTGCATGGTTCCAAGCGGGTCGTCGCCGACGCCGTGATCGCCCATGCCGCGCGCCTGCTGTCCCGCTGATCCATGCAGGACTGTCCCTCCAACCAAGTAGAGTGAGCACGTGAATTCTCCCAGCATCGATTCCCCCCTGCGCCTTTTCACCTCGGAATCGGTGACGGAGGGCCATCCCGACAAGATCTGCGACCAGATCAGCGACGCCATCCTCGACGGCATGCTCGCCCAGGATCCCGACTCGCGCGTCGCGGTGGAGACCCTCGTGACCACCGGGCTCGTGCATGTCGCGGGCGAGGTCACCACCGAGGCGTACGTCGAGATCCCCGACATCGTCCGCAAGACCATCCTCGGCATCGGTTACGACTCCTCGGCCAACGGCTTCGACGGCGCCCGCTGCGGCGTGTCCGTCTCGATCGGGCAGCAGAGCGCCGAGATCGCCTCCGGCGTGTTCACCTCGCTCGAGACCCGTGAGGGGACGGGCCTGGACCCCTACGACGCCCAGGGCGCGGGGGACCAGGGCATCATGTTCGGCTACGCGAGCGACGAGACCGCCGTGCTCATGCCCGCCCCCATCTGGCTGGCGCACCGGCTGTCCGAGCGCCTCACCGCCGTCCGCAAGGACGGGACCCTCCCGTATCTCCGCCCGGACGGCAAGACGCAGGTCACCATCGGCTACGACGGCGACCGCCCCGTCTCGATCGACTCCGTGGTCATCTCCTCCCAGCACTCCGCCGAGGTGTCCCTCGAGGAGCTGCGCGCCGGTCTCGTCGAGCACGTGGTCACCCCGGTCCTGGCCGATTCCGACCTCGACGCCTCGTCGGTCCGCCACATCCTCAACCCCGGCGGTGCCTTCGTCATCGGCGGCCCCGTGGGCGACGCCGGACTGACCGGCCGCAAGATCATCGTCGACACCTACGGCGGCACGGCCCGCCACGGCGGCGGCGCGTTCAGCGGCAAGGACCCGTCGAAGGTGGACCGTTCGGCGGCCTACGCCATGCGGTGGGTCGCGAAGAACGTCGTGGCGGCCGGGCTCGCCCGCCGTGCCGAGATCCAGATCGCCTACGCCATCGGCATGGCACAGCCCGTCGGGATCTACGTGGAGACCTTCGGCACCGAGACCGTGGACCCGCTGAAGATCGGTGCCGCCATCCGCGAGGTGTTCGATCTCCGCCCGCTCGGCATCATCCACGCCCTCGATCTGAAGCGCCCGATCTACCAGCGCACCGCGGCCCACGGCCACTTCGGCCGCGAGGAGGACGGTTTCACCTGGGAGCGCACCGACCGCGTGGACAAGCTCAGGAGCTACTTCAACGCCTGACACGGGAGGAGGCGGCCGTAGGCCCGGCCGGAGCATCATGACGCACACCACCCGCCTGCCGGATGGCACGGACGGCCAGTTGTCGTTGCTGCACGGCTTTGGGGCCGCCCAGCTGCCGCAGGCCGATCCCGCGCGGGCGTCGTCACTGCCTATCGCACGGGTGATCCTGGACGCGCAGCTTCCCCATCTCGACCGGTACTTCGACTACGCGGTCCCGGCCGCCATGGACGCCGAGGCGCAGCCCGGCGTCCGGGTGAAGGTGCGGTTCGCCGGGCGCGAGCACGCAGGCTTCCTCGCGGAGCGGATCCAGGAGGCCAGCACGACGGCGACACTCCTGCCGCTCGCGAAGGTCCTCTCCCCGCAGCGGGTACTCACCCCCGAGGTCCTCGCCCTCGCGACGGCGGTCGCCGCGCGGTCGGTCGGCACCGTGAGCGACGTCCTGCGGTCGGCCGTACCCCCGCGCATGGCCCGGGTCGAGGCCGAGTTCGACGACCCGGGTGCCGCCGCCGCGGCCCACGGGGAGTCCATGCCGCGGCCCTCCGGGGCGGCCGCCGCATCGGGCGTCGGAGGCGCCCCGGGCACGTCCTCCACGGTGCTGCCCGTCGCCGCGGAACCGCCGCCCTCCGGCGGCTTCCGGCGCTACCCGAACGGCCCCGCCTACCTGCAGCACCTCTGTTCCGGCGAATCGCCCCGGGCCGTGCTGACGAGCCTCGGCGGGTACGGTGCCACGGCCTGGCACGAGGAGATCGCCGACGCGGTCGCGGCTGCGGTGTCCTCCGGCAGGGGAGCGGTCGTCGTGGTCCCCGACCAGCGGGACCTGGCGCGCATGGAGGCCGCCCTCGTGGGCCGCCTCGGGGCACCGGCGGTGGCCCGGCTGACGGGCGAGGACGGCGCGACCCCCAGGTACCGCAACTTCCTGCGCATCCTCCACGGGACGGCGACCGTGGCGGTCGGTACGCGGTCGGCCGCCTACGCGCCCGTGCGGGACCTCGGGCTCGTCTGCCTGTGGGACGACGGCGACGACCAGCACGTCGAGCAGCGCGCGCCGTACCAGCACGTCCGCGACGTCCTGCTGCTGCGTGCCGAGCAGGCCGGGGCGGCGATGCTGCTCTCCTCCTTCGCCCGCACCACCGAGGCGCAGCGCCTCGTCGACACCGGCTGGGCGCATGCCATCCAGGCCGACCGCAGCGAGGTGCGCCGTTCGGCGCCCCGCGTCCTCCACGCCGCCGACGCCTACCAGATGGAGCGCGACCCGCTGGCCGCCCAGGCCCGTATCCCCCACGCCGCCTGGGCTGCGGCGCAGGCCGGGCTGAAGACCGGCCCCGTCCTCCTGCAGGTCGCCCGCACGGGCTTCTCCCCGGCCTTGGCCTGCGACCGGTGCCGCCACGCGGCCCGCTGTCCGGTCTGCGCCGGGCCGCTGGCGCAGTCGGGGCGGAACGCACCGCCCGCCTGCCGGTGGTGCGGCCGCCCGGACCCCCACTGGGCCTGCCCGGAATGCGGCGGCACCCGGATGCGGTCCACCGTCACGGGCGCCACCCGGACCGCCGAGGAACTGGGACGGGCCTTCCCCGGGGTCCCGGTCATCTCCTCGGCGGGCGAGCACATCGTCGACGACGTCCGGGACGTGCCCGCCGTCGTCGTCGCCACCCCGGGGGCGGAACCCGTGGCCGCGGGGGGATACGCCGCCGTCATCCTGCTCGACGGCAACGCCATGCTCAGCCGTGAATCGATGCGCGCCGGGGAGGACGCGCTGCGTCGCTGGTTCTCCGCGGCGATCCTCGCGCGTCCCGCCACCGCCGGCGGGACGGTGGTGATCACCGGCGACGACGACGTCGCCGTCGGCCACCTCGTACGGTGGGATCCGGCGGGAGCAGCGTCCCGCGAACTGGCAGAACGCCACGAACTCGGGCTTCCGCCGGCTGTCCGGTATGCGGTGCTCACGGGGACCAGGGAAGCCCTCACCCACTTCCTCGACGGCCTGGAGACCGAGGGCACCGAGGGCACCGTGCGTGTCGTCGGTCCGGCGCCCGTCCCTCCCGATGTCCGCCGTGACGCCGTTTTGGCCGCCCGCGCCCTCGCCGGCCCGAAGCGCGGCACCGACCGCGGCAACGCCGCACCGGACGCGCTGGCGGGGCAGGGCAGCCATCGTATGCTGCTGTTCTTCTCCTACCGCGCGGCCGCGGGCGTCACGAGGGTGCTGCGGGCCCGCCGGGCGGCGCTGTCCGCGAGGCGGACGGGCGAGCCGGTCCACGTCCGGCTCGACGCACTCGACGTGCTCTAGCCGTACTGCCGGCCGCGGACAGGTGGCGACCCGACATGCGGTGGCCGTCGCCCGCCCGGGGGTGGGCCATCGCCGCCGGAGGGTCGACGGGGAGCCCGCGACCGGGCCCGCCGGCGGATGACGACCTCCGCGACGCCCAGGTTGATGATCCATCCGGCACCCATCAGCAGGGCCCGCATCGTCACATCGGGCGGTGTGCCGCGGAGCTCCGGGACGATGAGGATGAGGGCCTGGGTCCCGGCGCCGAGGCCGATCGCGTAGGCGCGGGTCATCCATGCGCCGTGGGTGCTGGTGTCGCCGCGCATCACGGCACGGACGCCCAGGAGGAGGCTGAGGACCATCCCGGTCCCGAAGAGGAGCCGGAAGGCGAGGAGCAGCCGGCCGTCGCTGGGCGGGAGCGCGGAGAACGAGGCCATCCAGAGGCCCGTGAGCGCCGCCACCAGTCCCGCCGGAAAGAGGATCCTGCCGGCGGCCCTGTGCCAGGTCCGCCCGCCTCGCCGCAGGGAGGGGACGAACTGGAAGGCCCCCAGCACGGTGTACAGCGTGGCGCTGAGGATGTGCAGGACGACGGGAACGGGGAATGCGACGAATCGCGCATTGCGGACGGTGACCTCGGGCCCGGCGGCCAGCTCCGTGAGGCGGGCGGCGCCTGCGAGGACGGGAATGAGGCTGAGCAGGATCAGGCCCACGGGCACCAGCCAGGACGGCCTGCCCGGGGTGCGGGTCGGCGGCGCGGTCGTGGTCGTGGCCTGCTCGGATCGTCGGGTGCTCTTCACGGTCGTCCTGCCCTTCCCTGGTGTCCACCGGTGCTGCCGATCCTGGTCCGGGGGCCACCGGCGTGGCGTAGAGTGTACGGCGTACACTTCTTGCGCCCCACCATAGGTGTACGTTGTACACCCGTCAAGGGGTCCTCGGTCGGGAATGGAAGGTGGTTGACGGTGGCAGGACGCGGGACGTCGTCGCGGATGCGGCTGAGCAGGGAGGCGGTGCTCCGTGCCGCCGTCGCCCTGGCGGACGAGCAGGGTGTGGCCCGGCTGAGCATGCGGACGCTCGCCGAGGAGCTCGGCGTGGTCCCCATGGCCCTCTACAAGCACGTCTCCAGCAAGGAGGACCTGCTCGACGGCATGGTCGACGTGATCGTGGCCGAGATCGATCCGCCACTCGGGGAGCGGGCGTGGAGGACCACCGTCCGGAGCAGGATCCTCTCGGCCAGGACCGTGCTCCAGCGGCACCGCTGGGCACGCCAGGTCCTGGAGACCAGAACCACCAGGACTCCTGCGGTGCTGGCCTACACGGACTCGTTCATCGGCATGTTCCTCGACCGCGGATTCTCCGTCGATCTGACGCACCACGTCATGCACGCCCTGGGCAGCCGCATGTGGGGCTTCACCCAGGAACTCTTCGACGCCCCAGAGCCCGGATCCGTTCAGTCCGGGCCGGCCCAGCCCGGATCAGCCCAGCTCGAGGAGATGGCCCGGCGGTTCCCGAACATCCTGCGGATCGCGACGGCATCGGCACACGGCGAGGGCGTGGTGGGGCGCGGTTGCGATGACCAGTTCGAGTTCGAGTTCGCCCTGGACCTGCTGCTGGACGGCGTCGAGGGCCTCCATGCCCGCGGGTGGACCTCCGCGCGGCCGTAGCCGGGTCCCGGATCGGTCCTGCACGCCTCCGGCCTCACGACCGTGGGGGCCTCCTCCGGTCAGGGTGCGAGGCGCCAGCCTTCCGCGTCGACGTCCACCATCAGCGGCGGTCCGCCCGGCAGCCCCCGGCGGCGGAGGGCGCGCGCGATGGCCTCGGCCGGCGCAGCGATGACGAATGTCTCGCCCCGGAACCGGTCCGCCGTCTCCTCGACGACGGCGGACACGTCACAGGGATCCGCGAGCTCGAAGCGCGCGGCGACACTGCGGCGGTCCAGCCAGGACGGCGGCTCGGCGCCCTCCGCGAGGAGGATCGCCGTGGCCGGGCACTGCAGATCGGTCAAGGGGCGGTCCTCCCGGACGACGTGTCGGATGACGCACCGGATGACGCACCGGATGACGTGCGGGACATCATCCGGGACGGCGTAGGGAACGACCGCGTGGTCCGTCGTCGTGCGTATTCCGCGACCGCTCGGCGGCAGGCGTCCCTGAGCTGGCCGGCAGAATCCCCCCACGAATACGTGGCCGCCCGCTCGAGCCCCGCACGGGAGGCCGCGGCCCAGCGGCCGGGTTCGTCGAGGGACCGGACGGCGTCCGCGAGCGCGCCGGGATCATCGGGGTCCACGAACAGTGCTGCTGCTCCGCCGACCTCGCGGAAGATCGGGATGTCACTGGCGATCACGGGCGTGCCGGCAGCCATCGCCTCGATGAGCGGGAGACCGTAGCCCTCGGCCCTGGAGAGGGTCACGAGCGCGGTCGAGTCACCGAGCAGATCCTCGTACTCGGCGTCGGTGACGCCGTCGTGGAAGACCACGCCCCCCGCCGCGGGGGAGAGCGCCTCGAGCTCCGACCGGCGCGCGGGCGAGATCCTGCTCAGCAGGTGCAGGGTGTGCGTGGGGAGGAACTCCATGGCGCGGACGATCGTCTCGACGTTCTTGTACGGCATGAAGGATCCCATGTAGAGCAGCGACGCCGACCGCGGGGCGGCGGGGTCGCGACGGCGCTGCGTCGGCTGGGGCGCGTTGCCCACCAGCACGACGGGCCGGCGGGTCAGGCGGTGGTGGCCGATCAGCCCCGCCGTCGTCGCGGAGATCGTGGCGACGACGTCCGCCCGGTCCAGCAGGAGCCGCTGGGGCCAGTACGCCAGATGGTAGAGCCGCCAGAGCACACGGACCGGCAGCGGCAGGAAGGACGGCGGCGTCGGATTCTGGTAGTAGATCAGGTCGTGCAGCGTGAGCACGAGGGGGTACCGGCGGCCCCAGGAGCCCATGGTCTGCATCGGGCAGACGACGACGTCGGGCTCCAGCCGGTTGATGCGTGCGGCGACGAACAGCTCGGCGGGGGAGAGCGGGCTGTTGATCAGGACGTGCGGGACCTCCGGCAGGAGGGCGAGCTGGCGCAGGTCGCTGATGAGCATCACGACGTCGTCGGTGGCGGCGAGTGCGGCGATCAGGCTCGCGCCGTACCGGCTGATGCCGTCGTGGTGGTCGGTGCGGGTGAAGCGCGCGTCGAACAGGACCCTCATGCGGGGACGGCCTCCAGGAATCTCCCGATCAGGAGCGCCGCCTCGCGCGGCTTCTCGTAGTGGACCAGGTGGCCGACGGCGGGAAGGATCTCGAGGGTCGCGGTCGGCATGAGCGCTGCGAGCTCCCGCTGGCTCGCCACCGACCCGATGTCGTCCTCCGCTGCGGCGACGAGCAGCACGGGCAGCTGCAGGTCGCGGGCGCGGTCCCGGACGGTCCCGGAGATGGAGGCGCGGAAGGCCTCGAGGACCACCCGGCGGCTCGCGAAGGAGCTGAAGTACGCGCGGTGCTGGCCGTGGATCCAGCGGCGGAGCGCCCGGTCCCTCGTCTTGGCCATGAAGATGCTCATCCCGCGGACGATCACGGGATTCGAGAGGAGGGCCCGCCCGGCGGCCTCGGGCAGCCGGTCCGCTGCCACGTAGTAGGCCTCCGCCACGCGCGACGCGGTGCGGCTCGGCCCCTCGAGGGCGGGAGCGCTGATGGGGTTGACCAGCACCAGGGCCGCTGCGAGGTCCGGAGCGAGCGCTGCGGCCTCCGCGGCGACGATCGAGCCGAACGAGTGCCCCAGCAGCACGCGGGGCCCGGGCGCGAGCCGCCGCGAGCAGTCGGTGATGAAGCGTGCGTAGGCTCCGACGTCGTGCGTGCCGGGCAGCTCCTGGCCCTGGCCGAAGCCGGGCAGGTCCGGCAGCAGGACGCGGTGGCCGGGCAGTTCCTCCACGAGGCGCAGCAGTCCGTGGTGGTCGCCGCGGAATCCGTGCACCATGACGATGGGCGGACCCTGCCGGGCGCCGGGTTCCCCGATCGCCGGGAAGTCCCAGACGCGCTGGAGGGTGCCCTCCCACGGCAGGGTCCGGACCACGGCCTGTCGCATCAGCCCACCCTGTCCGGGTGCGACCCGAAGCGCTGATCGCGCTCCAGTGCCTCGAGTGCGTCTATCTGGTCCTCGTCGAGGCGGAATCCGAAGATGTCCAGGTTGGAACTGATCCGTTCGCGCGAACTGGCCTTCGGGATGGTCAGGATGCCGTGCTGCAGGTGCCACCGCAGGATCACCTGTGCAGGCGTGCGTCCGAGGTCCGCCGCGATCCGCGCGATGACCGGATCGGCGAGGACCTTGCCGCGCCCGAGCGGGCTCCAGGCCTGGGTCGCGATCCCGTGCTGCTCGTGGAAGGAGCGGAGTGCGCGCTGCTGCAGGTACGGGTGAAGTTCGATCTGGTTGAGGACCGGGACCACCCCGGCCTCGGCGAGCAGGCGCTCGAGGTGGTCCTGCTGGAAGTTGGAGACGCCGATGGACCGGACGCGCCCGTCGGCGCGGAGCCGCTCGAGGGCGCGCCACGATTCGACGTAGAGGTCCCTGGACGGGCAGGGCCAGTGGATGAGGTAAAGGTCGAGGTACTCCAGGCCCAGCAGCCGCAGGCTGGCATCGAAGGCGCGAAGGGTGGCGTCGTACCCGTGGTCGTCGTTCCACACCTTGGAGGTGATGAAGAGGTCCTCGCGCTCGCCGGTCTCCAGGTACGTCCGCGCGGCGGCACCGACGCCGGCCTCGTTGCCGTAGAGGGCCGCCGTGTCGAGGAGGCGGTACCCCTCCTCGAGCGCCGTCGAGCACAGCTCCTCGGTGTCCTCGGCGGGCACTTTGTAGACGCCGTACCCGATCATGTCGATCGAGTGACCATCGGCGAGCGGGGCGCGGGGCACGGAGGAGTCCATGGGGGAACTCTACCGAGGCCGGCGCCGCGGCGCCGTCGCGGAGGCGCGGTGCGTCGGTCAGTGCGGGGCGATCGCATCGAGGATGAGGTCCAGCCCGTGCTCGAACTCGTCCGCGAAGTCGTAGCCGGGCTGCATCACCACTCCTGTCGCGATCTCCACCATCCACGGGTACCGACCGTCGGTGAACAGCTCCATGATGGGGGCCGCCGCTTCGGCTACCGAGTCCACCCCGCTCAGGGGCAGGGCGGCCTCCTGGAGCGCGAAGCCGTAGATATAGCTGTCGAGCAGGGCGTAGGCGTGCGCCGTCGCCCGGAGGGGGAATCCTGCGCTGCGGAGGGTGCCCAGCGTGGCGTCGTGGTGCCGCAGCGTCGCCGGGCCGGGAGCGGCCCTGGATTCGAGGAGGCCGACGGCCCAGCGGTGCCGCGCCAGGACCTCGCGCATCGATCGTGCCCGACGCAGCATCTCCTCGCGCCAGGGATTCCCGATGACCGGCAGGTGCACCTCCGCGAACACCAGGTCCACGATGCCGTCGAGGATCTGGTCCTTGTTGGCCACGTAGTAGTACAGGCTCATCGGCCTGCTGCCGAGGTCCTGCGCGAGCGTACGGATCGTCAGGCCGGCGATGCCGTCGCGGTCGGCCAGGGCGAGGGCCGCCCGCAGCACGCGATCCCGCGTCAGCGGGGCCCGGCCACTCGCGTCGTTCATTGTTCCCATCCCACCCCTCGTCTTTTCGTACACTGTACGATACTCTGCTGCGCAGACGGGACAGCGCACCGTGCGCGGCCCGGAGGAGGCGGTCATGCGGCAACGTCCAGGCAGGCAGGCAGGCAACCACGACGACGACGGCACGCCGGACCATGCGCGCCGTGGTGCAGAGGGCCTTCGGCGGCCCGGACGTGCTCGAGCTGCGCGAGGGTCCGGTGCCGGAGATCGCCGCGGACGAGGTGCTGGTGCAGGTGCGGGCGGCGGGTGTGGACAGGGGCGTCTGGCACACCATGACCGGCCTGCCCTACCTGGGGAGGCTCGCGTTCGGTCTGCGGCGCCCGCGGAATCCCGTGCCCGGCATGGATCTGGCGGGTGTCGTCGTCGCGGTCGGAGCCCGGGCCACGCGTTTCGCCGTCGGTGACGAGGTGTTCGGCTGCGGGCGGAGCACCTTCGCCGAGTACGCCGCCGCCGGGGAACAGTCCCTGGCATACAAGCCGGCGGCCCTGACCTTCGTGCAGGCGGCGGCCGTGCCGGTGTCGGCGGTCACGGCGCTGAAGGCGGTGCACGACGCCGGGCGCGTCGCCGAGGGCCGGCGCGTGCTGATCCTCGGCGCCTCCGGGGGCGTCGGCAGCTACGCGGTCCAGCTCGCGAAGGCGGCAGGGGCTCATGTCACGGCCGTCTGCAGCGGCGCGAAGCGGGACTACGTGCTCTCCCTGGGTGCGGACCGCGCCCTCGACTACGCGGCCGAGGACTTCGCCGACGGCCGGGAGTCGTACGACCTCGTCCTCGACATCGGCGGCAACCCGTCGGTGGCGCGCCTCCGCCGCGCGCTCACGGGCAGCGGCACCGCGGTCATCGTCGGGGGAGAGGGTGGCGGCCGGTTCTCGGGGGGCCTGCACCGGCAGTTCGCCGCGCTCGCACTGTCGCCGTTCATCCCGCAGAAGCTGACCACGCTGCTGGCCCTCGTGCGGTCGGACAGCCTCGAGCGGCTCCTGCCCCTGATCGACGCCGGAGCGATCGTGCCCAGCATCGACCGGACGTTCACGCTCGGAGAGGCCGCCCAGGCGCTGGACTACCTCGAGTCGGGACGGGTCCGCGGCAAGATCGTCCTCACGCCCTGACCGCACCCGGCCCCACCCGGGGCGCCTGCCGCGGGCGCTGACGGGAGTTTTAGGCGTGCAGGAGCCGGCGGGCGGAGCCCTCGTCGAGGATGAGGTCCGTCGCGAGGCTCGCGGCGAGGGCGCCTCGCAGGCCGTCGATCTTCGACTCACCGGAGACCACGCAGATGCGCCGCCTGACCCGGCTCAGGGCGTCGAGGTCCGGTCCCGTGCTGCGCCGGTTCAGGAGGATGTCGCTGTGGCTGCCGTCGGCGCGGAAGAACATGGTGGCCACGTCGCCGACCACCTCGTCCCGCTCCAGCGTGTCGAGGTCCTTCCGGTCGAGGTACCCGCCGCTGTACACGTGGCTGGGAACCCCCGCGCCGATGGAGCCGACACCGAAGATCGCCATGGTCATGCGCCGCTGCAGATCCAGGATGCGCCGGACGCTGCGTTCGTCCCACATCGCCGCCTTCGTCTCCGCCTGGTCGAAGAAGGCGGGCACGGGGAACTGCTCGACGCGCGCGCCGTAGGCCTGACCGAAGCGGCGCAGGATCTCGCTCGCGTACGTGATGCCGGTGGTCTGGGTGTTGCCCGCACCGTTGAGCTGGACGATCGTGCTGTCGTGGGTCTGCTTGCGCGTGAGGTGGTGACTGACGGCGCTGAGCGTGGAGCCCCAGGCCACGCCGATGATCGCGTTCGAGTCGACGAGCGGTCCGATGGTCCGGGCGGCCTGGATCGCGACGCGGTCGAGCACCTCGGAGTCGTTCACCGAATCCGCCACGGGGACCACGTGTGCCTCCACGCCGAAGCGGCGCCGGATCTGCTGCTCCAGCGCGGGCGCCCGCTCGGACGGGTTGTTGACCTGGATCTGCACCAGTCCGGTCTCACGGGCCATGGAGAGCAGCCGCGAGACGGTGGACCGCGAGGTGCGCAGCTCCCGGGCGATTGCATTCATGGTCAGGTCCTGCAGGTAGTACATCTGCGCCGCCCTCAGGGCGTCCCTCGATCGGGAGCCCTGTGACCGCTCGTGCGCGGCGTCGCCCGCTTCGAAGCCGCCTCTCGTTGTCGTCATCCCGTCAGTGTGGACCGGACTGCACGTTTGTGCAATGCAGTTGACTGCAATTCCCAGTCCTCCAAGAATGAGGAGTGCAGTAACCAATCCCGACATTGACGTTACGGAGTAGTACCTTGAGCATTCCAGCCGACCGGATCAACGGTGAAGGCACAACCACATCGACCCGCAACGTGGTGCAGGAGCTCCGGGACAACCCCCGGGCGACGGTCCTGGTCATCGGTGGCGGCATCAACGGGGTCGGCACGTTCCGCGACCTCGCACTCCAGGGGATCGATGTCGCGCTCGTCGAGCGCGGCGACTACTGCCAGGGTGCCTCAGGGGCGTCCTCGCACATGATCCATGGCGGCATCCGCTATCTCGAGAACGGCGAGTTCCGCCTCGTCCAGGAATCCGTCGTCGAGCGCAACGCCCTCATGCGCATCGCCCCGCACTACGTGAAGCCCCTGCAGACCACGATCCCGATCTACACGACGTTCTCGGGGATCCTCTCCGCTCCCATGCGCTTCCTGACACACCGTCAGGGCAAGCAGGTCGAGCGAGGCGCCGTGCTCATCAAGGCCGGCCTCACCATGTACGACTTCTTCTCGCGTGACGGCGGCAATGTGCCCCGCCACTCGTTCGTGGGCCGCAAGAAGGCCCTCGCCACCATGCCGGACCTCCGCAAGGACATCAAGTATGCGGCGACCTACTTCGACGCCTCCGTGCACAACCCGGAGCGCCTGACCCTCGACGTCCTGCGTGACGGGCAGCTCGCCAACCCGTCCGCCCGTGCCGCGAACTACGTCAGTGCCATCGGGACGAGCGACGACGGCGTGCTCCTGCGCGACGAGCTCACCGGTGAGACCTTCTCCTTCCAGGCCGACGTCGTCGTCAACGCGACCGGCGCGTGGACCGACGGGACCAACGAGACACTCGGCACCGAGACCCGCTTCATGGGCGGCACCAAGGGCTCGCACATCGTGCTCGACCACCCGGAGCTGCTCAAGGCGTGCAATGGCACCGAGATCTTTTTCGAACACGTCGACGGACGGATCGTCCTCATCTACCCCATGGGCGATCGTGTCCTGGTCGGCACCACGGACATCGACGTCGACGTCAAGGAGCAGGCCGTCTGCACCGATGAGGAGATCGACTACTTCTTCGAGCTGATCGGGCACGTCTTCCCGGACATCGAGGTCTCCAACGAGGACATCGTCTACAGCTTCTCGGGAGTCCGCCCCCTGCCGCGGCACGACGAGACGCAGCCCGGGTTCGTGTCGCGGGACTACCGCATCGAGAAGCGCGAGGAGAAGCTCGGCGGCCGCAAGGTCACGACGCTGAGCCTCGTCGGCGGCAAATGGACCACCTTCAGGGCGTTGTCCGAGCACCTCACCGACGAGACGCTGACCGCCCTCGGCGCCAGGCGCAAGACCTCGACGGCGGGCGTCGCGATCGGCGGCGGCATGGACTTCCCGACCGACCAGGCTGCGGAGCGTGCCTGGGTCAGGAAGGCCGTGCGCCCCGGCGTCGATGAAGCACGCGTCGAGGTGCTGCTGACCCGCTACGGGACACGCGCGACGGACGTCGTCGAATACCTGACCGAGGGCCCCGACAGGGTGTTCAATTCCACCAGGGAGCTGAGCACGCGCGAACTCGCCTACATGGTGGAGCACGAGCAGGTCGGCCACCTCATCGACGTGCTGATCCGCCGTACCTCGCTCGCTTTCCGGGGACTCGTCACCGGGGAGCTGCTCACAGAACTCGCCGACACCCTGGCGCCCCTCCTCGGATGGGATGCAGCGCGATCAGCAGCCGAGATCAAGCTGGCCGAAAAGGTCCTCGCCGACGCGCACCGGGTGCACGTCAAGAACTTGACCCCGTAGCGGTATCCGCCGCATCGGGGTCGAACCGCTGCTGCCAGCAGCGGTGCAGTGCCAACGGCAGTGGTTGCCGGGGGGAACCGAACGGGTGCCGTCGAGGCGGCGGCACCCGTCGATAAGTGAATAGACAAAGGAGTCAAAGATGTCTCTGGATGTATTTGTTGCCGAAGCATTCGGCACATTCATGCTGTTGTTGCTCGGTACCGGCGTGGTCGCGAACGTCGCGCTCGCCAAGACCAAGGGCAATAACGGCGGCTTTCTCATGGTCAACTTCGGATGGGGGCTCGCCGTCTTCGCCGGCGTCTACGTCGCGGCGCTGTCCGGAGCCCACCTGAACTTCGCCGTCACGATGGGTCTCTGGGTGAACCCCGATGTCGCCCAGTTCGCTCCCGGCGTCGACAAGGACTTCATCAACGCCATGGGCTACCTGGCCGCGCAGATGCTGGGCTCCATCCTCGGCGCCGTCTTCTGCTGGCTCGCCTACAAGCAGCACTTCGACGAGGAGCCGGAGCCCGCGAACAAGCTCGGCGTCTTCTCGACCGGCCCGGCCATCCGGTCCTACGGCTGGAACCTCGTGACCGAGATCATCGGCACGTTCGTCCTCGTGTTCGTGATCCTGTCCTTCGGCAACACCCCCACCGGCCTCGGCCCGCTCGCCGTCGCACTGCTCGTCGTCGGCATCGGCGCCTCGCTCGGTGGTCCCACCGGCTACGCCATCAACCCGAACCGTGACCTCGGCCCCCGTATCGCCCACGCCCTGCTCCCCATCAGGGGCAAGGGTGGCAGCGACTGGGGCTACGCCTGGGTCCCGGTCGTCGGACCGATCATCGGTGGCGCCCTCGGCGGCTTCGTCGTCCAGTTCGTCTCTTTCCCTCCCCTTCCAGCCTAGGGAGCATCGCCTAGGGCGGCCTCACGGCCGCCCGCTTCTCCACGTCGTCATCCAATGAAGGAGTAAGACATGTCGCAGCAGTACGTCATCGCCATCGACCAGGGCACCACTTCCAGCCGTGCCATCGTGTTCGACCACAAGGGCGATATCGTGTCCTCCGGCCAGAAGGAGCACGAGCAGATCTTCCCGAAGGCCGGCTGGGTGGAGCACGACCCCGCCGAGATCTGGGCCAATACCCGCGAAGTCATCGGCAACGCGTTGTCCAAGGCGAACCTCACCCGCCACGACATCGCCGCCGTCGGCATCACCAACCAGCGTGAGACCGCCGTCGTCTGGGACAAGACCACCGGCCAGGCGGTGTACAACGCCATCGTCTGGCAGGACACGCGCACCCAGAACATCGTCGACGAGCTCGCCAAGGACGGCGGCGTCGAGCGGTACAAGCAGAAGGTCGGCCTCCCGCTGGCCACCTACTTCTCCGGCACAAAGATCAAGTGGATCCTCGACAACGTCGAGGGTGCGCGGGCGAAGGCCGAGGCGGGCGACCTCCTGTTCGGCAACACCGACTCCTGGGTCACCTGGAACCTCACGGGCGGCACCGACGGCGGCGTACACATCACCGATGTCACCAACGCCTCCCGCACGCTGTTCATGGACCTCGAGACCTTGTCCTGGGACGAGTCGATCCTCGCCGACTTCGGTGTCCCGCTCTCGATGATGCCGGCGATCAAGTCCTCCTCGGAGGTCTACGGCACCGTCCACACCTCGCAGCTCCTCCGCGAGGTACCGGTGGCCGGCATCCTCGGCGACCAGCAGGCCGCGACCTTCGGCCAGGCGGCGTTCGAGAAGGGCGGGGCCAAGAACACCTATGGCACCGGCAACTTCATGATCGTCAACACCGGTGAGGAGATCGTCCACTCCAAGAACGGCCTGCTCACCACGGTCTGCTACAAGCTCGGGGACGCGAAGCCCGTCTACGCGCTCGAAGGATCGATCGCCGTCACCGGTTCGCTGATCCAGTGGCTCCGGGACAATCTCGGGATCATCAAGAGTGCCCCCGAGGTGGAGCAGCTCGCGCGGACGGTCGAGGACAACGGCGGCGTCTACATCGTCCCCGCGTTCTCCGGCCTCTTCGCACCGTACTGGCGTTCCGACGCCCGCGGCGCGATCGTCGGCCTGACCCGCTTCGTGAACAAGGGTCACATCGCCCGTGCGGCACTGGAGGCGACAGCCTTCCAGACCCGTGAGGTGCTGGACGCGGCCAACGCCGATTCCGGGGTGAACATGGAGGACCTCAGGGTCGACGGCGGCATGGTCGCCAATGACGCGCTGATGCAGTTCCAGGCCGACATCCTCGGCATCCCGGTCATCCGCCCGAAGGTCACGGAGACCACGGCCCTCGGCGCAGCCTACGCCGCGGGCCTCGCCGTCGGGTTCTGGAAGGACACCGACGAGCTCGCCACCAACTGGGCTGAGGACAAGCGCTGGAACCCGGCGATGGACGAGGCGGAGCGCGAGCGCCAGCTCCGCATGTGGAAGAAGGCCGTCACGAAGACCTTCGACTGGATCGACGAGGACGTGCGCTAGCACCGGTGCATCGAGGGCACCCCCGGTCCGTCGTCCGACGGGCCGGGAGTGCCCTGCCCACGCACAGCCCCGGCCGGGCACCATTCCGTGCGCACTGCTAAAGTGAGGGCATGCTGCGCACCACGCTCCTTACGTAGCCGTACGGTCCCCGCCGTGCGGCCAGCCCCTCCCGTCTGCGAGGGGCTTTTGTGTGTCCGGCGCAGGACCGCCCGTCCGCAGCCACCGCGGCCGCCGGGCCGCAGCACGAGCCAGGCAGCGACGCACCACCGCAGAACCACGTTCCACCGACAGGACAGGCCAACATACAGTGAGCAGCAATCCCGAGGTCGCCCAGCCGGACGACGGCACCTACGATTTCTCGGCCATCGAGGCGAAGTGGCCGGCGGTCTGGGACAGGCTCGAGGCGTTCGCCCCGGCCGACGACGGGTCGCGCGAGCGGCGCTACGTGCTGGACATGTTCCCGTACCCGTCGGGCGACCTGCACATGGGCCATGCCGAGGCGTTCGCCATGGGCGACGTCGCGGCGCGCTTCTACCGGCAGAAGGGCTTCGACGTCCTCCACCCGATCGGCTGGGACTCGTTCGGGCTCCCCGCCGAGAACGCGGCGATCAAGCGCAACGCGCATCCGGCCGAGTGGACGTACGCGAACATCGAGACCCAGGCGAACTCCTTCCGACGCTACGCGATCAGCGCGGACTGGGACCGCCGGCTGCACACCTCGGATCCCGAGTACTACCGCTGGACGCAGTGGCTGTTCGTGCGGTTCTTCCAGAAGGGCCTGGCGTACCGCCGGGACTCGCCGGTGAACTGGTGCCCGAAGGACCAGACGGTGCTGGCGAACGAGCAGGTCATCAACGGGGCGTGCGACCGCTGCGGGACCATGGTCACCAAGAAGAGCCTGAACCAGTGGTACTTCAAGATCACCGACTACGCGGACCGCCTGCTGGATGACATGGAGCAGCTCAAGGGCCACTGGCCGGAGCGTGTGCTCGCCATGCAGCGCAACTGGATCGGCCGGTCCGAGGGAGCCCACGTCCGCTTCCGGATCGGGGCCGACGGCGACCTGCCGGACACCGATGTCACCGTCTTCACGACGCGTCCCGACACCCTGTACGGGGCGACGTTCTTCGTCGTCGCCGCTGATGCCGGGCTGGCGCTCGAGCTGGTCACCCCGGAGCACCGCGCGGCCCTCGAGGCGTACCGCGAGCAGGTCAAGGGCCTGTCGGAGATCGAACGGCAGGCGAGCGAGCGGGAGAAGACCGGCGTCTTCACCGGCCGGTACGCCGTCAACCCCCTCAACGGCGAGAAGCTGCCCGTGTGGGCCGCGGACTACGTGCTGGCCGACTACGGCACAGGCGCGATCATGGCCGTCCCCGCGCACGACCAGCGCGACCTCGACTTCGCGCGGGCGTTCGGCCTGCCCGTCCGCACCGTCGTCGACACCGGGGCGGAGGACGCCGCGGACACCGGGATCGCGACGACGGGTGAAGGCATCCTCGTGAACTCGGGGGAGCTGACCGGCCTGGACAAGGCGACCGCCATCCGCCGCGCCCTCGAGCTGGTCGAGGAGCAGGGCACCGGCGAGCACACCATCAACTACCGGCTGCGCGATTGGCTGCTGTCGCGGCAGCGTTTCTGGGGGACGCCCATCCCGATCATCCACTGCCCGTCCTGCGGGGAGGTCCCGGTCCCCGACGACCAGCTGCCCGTCACCCTGCCGGAGGGGCTCCGCGGCGAGTCGCTGGCCCCGAAGGGCACCTCGCCGCTGGCCGCCGTCGAGGAGTGGGTCAACGTGGCGTGCCCCTCCTGTGGGGGCGCGGCGACGAGGGACACCGACACCATGGACACCTTCGTGGACTCGTCCTGGTACTACCTGCGGTTCATCGACCCGCACCTGGACACGGCACCCTTCGACACCGAGGCGGTGAACCGCTGGCTGCCGGTGGGACAGTACGTGGGTGGTGTCGAGCACGCCATCCTCCACCTGCTCTACAGCCGGTTCTTCACCAAGGTCCTGTTCGACCTGGGCATGGTGTCCTTCACGGAACCCTTCAGTGCACTGCTCAACCAGGGTCAGGTGCTCAATGGCGGCAAGGCCATGAGCAAGTCCCTCGGCAACGGGGTGGACCTCGGCGAGCAGCTCGACCGCTTCGGCGTCGACGCCGTCCGCCTCACCATGGTGTTCGCCTCGCCTCCCGAGGACGACGTCGACTGGGCGGACGTGTCGCCGTCGGGCTCCGCGAAGTTCCTGGCCCGCGCCTGGCGGCTCGGCGGAGACGTGACCAGCACCGTCGGCGCGGACCCGTCGGCCGGTGACCGGGCGCTGCGCTCCGTGACCCACCGGACGGTCGCCGACGCCTCGGAGCTGATGGAGGCCAACAAGTTCAACGTCGTCATCGCCAGGCTCATGGAACTCGTCAACGCGACGAGGAAGGCGATCGACTCCGGGGTGGGCGGCGGGGACCCTGCCGTGCGCGAGGCGGCGGAGGCCGTCGCGATCATCCTCAGCCTGTTCGCGCCCTACACGGCCGAGGACCTGTGGGAGCGGCTCGGACACGAGGCCACCGTGGCCACGGCCGGCTGGCCCGTGGTCGACCCGGGCCTGCTGACGCAGGACAGCGTCGTCGCCGTCGTGCAGGTGCAGGGCAAGGTGCGCGACCGCCTCACGGTCTCGCCGGACATCGGCGAGGACGCCCTCCGCGAGCTCGCCCTGGCCAGCGAGCAGGTGCAGCGCGTTTTGGACGGTCGCGACGTCCGGACGGTCATCGTGCGCGCGCCCAAACTGGTCAACATCGTCCCCGCCTGATGGGGTCCCGATGGGCGCGGCGTCGGCGGGTGGCGGGGGAGGCGGGATGCGGATAGCCGTCGTCACGGACTCCGCCGCGGGCTTCCCGCCCGGCTGGCGCCTGCCCGGGGCGCCCGCCGAGGGGATCGAGGTGGTCCCGATGCCGGTGCTCGTGGGCGACGAGATCCTCACCGGCGAGTACGACGACGTCACCGCGCCGCTGATGATGGCCCTCGCCGCCGGGGCGGACGTGCGTACCTCGCGTCCGTCGCCCGGCCAGTTCGACGGGGTGTACGACCGGCTCCAGCGCGAGGGCTACGACGGCATCGTGTCCGTGCACCTGTCGGGGCTGTTGTCCGGGACGGTGGACGCTGCGCGTCTCGCGGCCTCCCGCGCGGTGCTCCCCGTCGAGATCATCGACACGCGGACGGCCGGCATGGCGCAGGGCAGGGCCGCCCTCGCAGCCCTGGCGGCCGCGCGCCGCGGTGGGGACCTGCAGGCCTCGGCTGCCGCCGCAGCGATGGCGGCCCGCGCGTCGGCGCTCTACTTCTACGTCCCGAGCCTCGAGCAGCTGCGGCGCGGGGGACGGGTCACCGGCGCCGCCGGATGGCTCGGAACGCTCCTCTCCGTCCGGGTCATCCTCCATGTGCAGGGCGGGCGCCTGGTGCCCCTGGAACGCATGCGCTCAGCAGCCCGCGGGATCCAGCGGCTGCAGGAACTGGCCGAGGCTGATGTCGCGCGGCGGGGCGGAGGAGCCCGGCTCACCGTGCACCACTTCGGCAACGAGGAGGAGGCCGCAGCCCTTCTCGAGCGGCTCGAAGCGTCCATCGGCGCCGGACAGGTCTCCCTCGCCCCCTGCCCCGCTGTGCTCGCCGCCCACGCCGGCCTCGGCGTCGTGGCGGTCACGGTCAGTGCGGAGCCGCCCGGCCTGGCCTGATGGACGGGGAACCTGTCGAGATGTCCACATAGCGGCATGGGCGCCCGGACTGGCGCCGCCCCCTTCCTAGGGTGGCTGCATGGGAAAGCACCGATGGCCGACAGCCGGGGACGCCTGGACGCTACCGCCCCGGGCCCTTCCGCCCGGCGAGCCCGATGGCGACGGCGACCGCGACGTCGACGGTCCTGGCCACAGCCTCGGGGGCGACCGCGAACCTCCCGGTGGCGCGGGCATCCAGTGGCGTGTCGCGCGTTCGGCGGCGCTCGTGTTCCTGGGCGTGGCGCTGGCGGTCGGAGCGGCACTCTTCCTCGTGCGCAGCTCCGAACCCTCCGCTGCCGCGGTGTCCGTGCAACTCGATGCCGGCCCGGCCGGACCTGCTGAACGCTCCCGTCCTGCGGAAGGGAGTCACGGTCCCGCGGACGGTGGTTCCGGTCCGGTCGAGGGGACTGCCGGTCCGGGGGGCGGGAGCGCCTCACCGGACGGCCGCGGCGGGCCGGCCGCCGCGTCCGGGACCGGCGCGGCGGAGGGCCCGGTGATCGTGTACGTCACGGGGGCGGTGGCGTCCCCCGGGGTCATCACGGTTCCCGCCGGCACACGCCTCGTCGACGTCATCGAGCGCGCGGGCGGCGCCCTCCCGGAGGCCGACCTCGAGGGGATCAATCTCGCGGGCATCCCGACCGATGGCCAGCACATCCATCTGCTGGCGGTGGGTGAGGAGCCGCGCCCGGTCGTCGCGGAGCCCCTGCTGCCCACGCCCCCGGCGGGCGCGCCGGGAACCGGAACCGGCGCCACGTCCGGCGGGACCGGCGGCGCCGACGGCGCAGGCCCGGGGATCGTCAATATCAACACCGCCACCCTGGCCGAGATCGAGTCGCTGCCGCGGGTGGGGCCCGTGCTCGGACAGCGGATCGTCGACTGGCGGGACGAACACGGCCCCTTCGCCCAGGCCGCCGATGTCGACGCCGTGCCGGGGATCGGTCCGGCACTGCTCGAGGGGATCCTCCCCCTCGTCGCGGTCCGGTGAGCGGGATGGCCGCGCCCGCCCCGCCGGCCGCCGGCGGGGGATCGGGGCGCCATGGGCACCCGGCGGGCGCCGTGTCGGATCATCGGCAATTCCGCCGCTGGAGAGGCGATCTCAGGCTCGTGCCGGCCGCCGCGGCTGCGTGGATGGCGGCCGTGGCCGCCATCCACGGCGGAGCGCGGGGCGCGACGGCGGGAGGCCTCCTCGCCGGAGCGGTGGGCCTCGCCATCGGGTGCGCGCTCCTCCTGGTCCCTCGCGGGCGGGCACCGACGTGGGCGGCGGTGCCGACCCAGGCCCTCGCACCGGCGGCGGCGCTCGCGCTCGTCCTGTTGGCCGCGGGCGGCAGCCTCGCCCGGGCCGAGTCGGGACCGGTCGACCGGGCCGTGCAGGCAGGAGTGCCGTTCACGGCGGTCCTGCGGATCTCGGGCGAGCCGACCCTCCTGCCGCCCGGCCCGTTCGGCGGTGGTGATCGCTACCTGGTGGACGCCGAGGTGGTCGGAGGCGTCCTGCAGGGGAGCCGGTTCGCCGCCGCGACGCCCGTCGCGGTCCTCGCCCCGCAGGGATGGGCCGGCCTCGGGACCGGCGACACGGTGCGCGTGCTGGGGACCGCGAAGCCGTCCGACCGCGTGGGCCGGGCGGCAGCGGTCTTCCTGCCCGCGAGCACACCGACCGTCGACGAGGCGGACGGATGGCTGGCCTACACCGCTCGCCTGAGGAAGGAGTTCCGGGAGCTCTCCCTGCGCGACCATCGCGACGGAGGACTGCTCCCGGGGATGGCGCTCGGTGACAGGACCGGTCTCGACCCCCGTCTGGGGGAGGCCATGAGGGCGACCGGCCTCACCCACCTGACAGCCGTGAGCGGGGCGAACTGCTCCTACGTCATGGCCTTCGCCTTCCTGGCACTGCGTCTCGCGCGTGCTCCCCGCCTGCCGGCGGCAGTGGGCGCCGTGGCCGCCCTCGTGGGGTTCGTCATGCTGGTTCGGCCCGAGCCGAGCGTCCTCCGCGCAGCGGTGATGGGAGCCATCGGTGTCGCGGCCGTCCTGTCCGGGCGGGGCAGGGTGTCCCTGACCCTCCTGATGCTCTCCGTGATCGTCCTGCTCGCAGCGGATCCATGGCTCTCCGTGTCATACGCCTTCCTGCTCTCGGTCGCCGCGACCCTGGGACTGGTCACCGCCGGACCACGGGTGTCGGAGGCCCTCCAGCGTGTGATGCCGCGACCCGCCGCGCAGCTGCTGGCCATCCCGCTGACCGCGCAACTGTTCTGCACGCCGATCCTCGTGCTGATCCAGCCCACGCTCCCGCTGTACTCGCTGCCCGCGAACGTCCTTGCATCGCCCGTCGTCCCCGCGATCACCCTGCTGGGCATGCTCGCGGTCCTGGCGCTCGTCGGTGCGCCGGTCCTGGTGCCACCGCTGATCGGCTCCGCCCAGTGGGGTACGCGGTGGGTGGCCGGCGTGGCGGAGGCGCTGTCCGCCGGTCCGGGTGCCGCCGTGCCCTGGCTCCCGGGGGCACCCGGAGCAGCCGCGGCGGCGCTGGTCTCCCTGACGGTCCTGCTGATCCTGGCACGGTGGGAATCTCCCGCCGCCGCGCGGGGAGGCGCCGGCGGCCGCCGACGACGCCGGCCGCCCGAGGTCCCGTCGATCCCGTACACCCGGTCGACCCCGCACACCCGGATCATCGGCGCCGCAGGGACGTCGTCCCGCGCGGGGCTCCTCGCGCGCGTCCTGCCTGCCTCCCGGCGGGGCGCGGCCGGGCGCGGCCGGTCCCGGGGACTGCGGCCCGCCGAGGCTCCCGCGCGGGTCCGCCGCAGGTGGACGGCGGCGGTCGTCCTCGTGGTCCTTATCCTGTGCGTCGTCGCGGTCGTCGTCCGCGCGAGGGCAGGGCCTGCGGCCGGGGCGTGGGATCTCGCCATGTGCGACGTCGGCCAGGGTGACGGCGTGGTGCTGGAGACGACTCCCGGCCACGCCCTGGTCGTCGATGCGGGGCCCGATCCGGACGCCATGGACCGCTGCCTGGATGTCCTGCGCGTGGAGGTGATCGACGCCCTCGTCATCACGCACCTGCACGACGACCACTACGGCGGCGTCGAGGGCATCCCCCGCGGACGAACCCTCTCCGCCCTCTACTACTCCAGCGGCGAGGACAGCCTCCCGTCGGCGGTGACCGAGGTCGCGGCGGCGAGTGGCGTCGAGCCCGTGCGGCTGGACAGCACCACCAGCCTCGACCTCGCCCCGCTCCGGATCGACGTCCTCTGGCCCACGGCGGCGGCGGACCTGTCGGAGGAGAACAACGCAAGCGCGGTGCTCGACGTCGAGGTGCCGTCCGACGACCGCCCGGTCAGGATCCTGCTGACCGGCGACCTCGAGGAGGACGCCGCAGCCGCGCTGCTCGGCGTCGATCCCGGCCTGGCGGAGAGGGGAGTCGACATCCTCAAGATCGCGCACCACGGGGCGCGGAACGGGGGCACTGAGCTGATCGACGCGGTCCGCCCGCGTCTGGCGCTCATCTCGGTGGGAGAGGACAACGAGTACGGTCATCCGCATCCGGTCATCCTCGACGCCCTCGGCGGGGCCGGTATCGCGGCGGCCCGCACGGACGAGCTGGGGTCCTTCACGGTGCAGGTCGTCGGCACGACCGTCGAGGCCCGCCCGCTCCGATGACGCGTCCCGGACAGGGCGGGCGGCGACTTTGAGGCACGTCGGCGCCGTGCGACAGTAGGAGGTGTTTCGAAGGAAGGAACTTCGCCACGTGGCAACGAGATCACCGGCCGGCCGGACCAGCGGCGCCCAGCAGCAGACGGCCCCCTGGCGTGAGGTGCAACCGGCGGGAGTCGTCCTCCTCTCCGGCCCGGAGGACTACCTCGCGTCGAGGGCGGCGGAGTCGATCCGGCAGCAGGTCCGGACGGCGCAGCCCGACGCGGAACTGGTCCGGTTCGACGCCGGATCCTACGAAGCGGGCCATCTGACCATGCAGGCCAGCCCCTCACTCTTCGGGGACTGGAAGGTCATCGAAGTGGCCGGGCTGGCGCAGATGAGCGACGCCTTCCTGGTCGATGCGCTGTCCTACCTCGCCGACCCGGCACCCGACGTCGTGCTGGTGCTGCGCCACTCGGGCGGCAACCGCGGCAAGAAGCTGCTGGATGCGATCAAGGCCGCCCGTGCCACCGTCGTCGACTGCCAGCCGCTGAAGAAGGACGGCGAGAAGGCCGAGTTCGTCACGACCGAATTCCGCCTCGCGCGCCGGCGTATCGATCCGGATGCCGTCCGGGCCCTCGTGGCGGCCGTCGGTTCCCAGCTGCCGGAGCTCGCTGCCGCCTGCCAGCAGCTGATGGCCGACATGACCGGCGATGTCACCGTCGAGACGGTGGAGAAGTACTACGGAGGCCGCGTCGAGGCGACGGGCTTCAAGGTGGCCGATGCAGCCCTGGCAGGACGGACGGCTCAGGCCCTGTCGATGCTCCGCCATGCCCTGGCGACCGGCGCGGACCCCGTCCCCATCGTGGCCGCCCTCGCGATGAAGGTGCGCGCCGTGGCGAAGGTGCACGGTGTCCGGGGCTCCTCCGTGCAGCTCGCGAAGGACCTGGGCATGGCCCCCTGGCAGGTGGACCAGGCACGGAAGGAAGCACAGCGTTTCAGCCCCGATGCCCTGGCCCGCTGCGTGCGGGCCCTCGCGGAGGCCGACGCCCAGGTCAAGGGTGAGTCCCGCGACCCCGTGTACGCGGTCGAACGTGCCGTCACCGTCATCGCACTCGGGGACGGTTGAACGGCTCGGGGACGGCGGAACGGCCGTCCCGGCGCCCCCGCAGGGGCGCCGGGCGCCGGGTGGGCGCCGGATCAACGACGAAGGGCCGGCCCCGTGAGGAGCCGGCCCTTCGTCGAAGGTTCCGCAGCTTAGAGCGCGTTGACCTTCTTGGAGATCGCGGACTTGTGGTTCGCTGCGTTGTTCCTGTGCAGCACACCCTTGGTGACAGCCTTGTCGAGCTTCCGGCTGGCCGCCTGCAGCGCCGTAGCGGCAGCCTCCTTGTCGGAGCCCTCGACGGCCGTGTTCACGGCGCGGATGGCGGTCTTGAGCTCGGACTTCACCGAGTTGTTGCGCTGCCTCGCCTTTTCGTTGGTGAGGATGCGCTTCTTCTGGGACTTGATATTTGCCACGTATGAGAACTTTCTTTGTATTGCGGACTGGTCGTGAGGGTATCTCGGCCAACCGAAGACTGAGCGGCGTGGGGATACCGTGTGGCGATCGGCCAAAGTGCCCGAAGACCTGCGCGGACACACAGCTATACAGGTTAGCAGAAACCTGCGCCCAACCCGAGCGGCCCGGCGTCGACCCCTGATCCCGGCCGGGGCACCGACGGCGTCGGGGCGCGTCCCTCAGCCGAGCAGGTGTCCGGGGACCTGTGCGACGACCCGTTCGTACTGTTGGCGAGGAAGGACGGCGCCCTCCCTCCTGACGTCGTCCGGCCGGATGCGGAGCAGTCGGTCGATCCTCACCTCGCTCGGGCGCCCCCGCCGGTCCCACGCCCCGGCCCCGATATCGACGTAGCGGTCGTCGTGGTCGCCGGCGTTGTTGCGGTCTCGGCTCGTGAGCATCAGGCCGAGCAGGGTGCCACCTTCCCGGCCCACCAGCAGCACCGGGCGGTCCTTGCCCTGTGACGGGTCGTCCTCGTACGGCACCCACGTCCACACGATCTCACCCGGATCGGGCTTGCCGTCCGAGGTGGGGCAGTACGCGAGCAGCGCCGCCCGGCGACCCGCGGGGACGCGCCCCGACGGGGACGCCCCCGGGTGCACGGCCGATCGACGCCGGGGAGGGGCGCTGCTCCGCTCGGCGGGCGCGGTGCTGCCCACGGCTCGGACGATACGGTTCGCGAGGGACAGGAGGGAACGCACGGTGATCGCCATGCTCGCATCCTAGCGAGCACACCCGATGGCGCCGGGACGGGTGGGCCGGGAGCCCGTGCGTGCGATTGCCGCAGCCGTGCAGCGTCGTGGGACACTAGGGGAGGCCGCCGCGGACCGGTGCCATCGGACCCGAGGTCCGCCCGCCCGGCCGTCGCACGCCGGACCCTGTTCCGTAAGAGTGAGGAAGCTACGTGTCACCCATGGCCCGCACCGCTCCGGTGCCTGCCGCCACCGATCCGGCGATCATCAGGAATTTCTGCATCATCGCCCACATCGATCACGGGAAGTCCACGCTGGCCGACCGCATGCTGCAGCTCACGGGAGCCGTCGAGCAGCGGGACATGAAGGCGCAGTACCTCGACCGGATGGATATCGAGCGCGAGCGGGGTATCACCATCAAGTCCCAGGCGGTCCGCCTGCCCTGGGAGGTCGACGGCACCGCCTATGCGCTGAACATGATCGACACCCCCGGCCATGTCGACTTCACCTACGAGGTGTCCCGCTCGCTCGCGGCCTGCGAGGGTGCGATCCTGCTCGTCGACGCGGCGCAGGGCATCGAGGCCCAGACCCTCGCGAACCTGTACCTCGCGATGGAGAACAACCTCACGATCATCCCGGTCCTCAACAAGATCGACCTCCCGGCCGCCCAGCCCGAGAAGTACGCGGCGGAGCTGGCGAGCCTCATCGGAGGGGAGCCCGAGGACGTGCTGAGGGTCTCCGGCAAGACCGGTATGGGGGTCGAGGTGCTCATGGACAAGATCGTCCGCGACCTCCCCCCGCCCACCGGGAATCCGGATGCACCCGCCCGCGCCATGATCTTCGACTCGGTGTACGACACCTACCGCGGTGTGGTCACCTATGTCCGGGTGGTCGACGGCAAGCTGAGCCCGCGCGAGCGCATCCAGATGATGTCCACGCGGGCCAGCCACGAGCTGCTCGAGATCGGCGTCAGCTCGCCCGAGCCGACGCCGTCCAAGGGCCTCGGCGTGGGCGAGGTGGGCTACCTCATCACCGGGGTGAAGGACGTCCGCCAGTCGAAGGTCGGCGACACCGTCACCAACCTCGCCAAGCCGGCCGCGGAGTCGCTCGGCGGTTACCAGGACCCCAAGCCGATGGTCTTCTCCGGCCTCTACCCCCTTGACGGCACGGACTATCCCGTGCTGCGCGACGCCCTGGACAAGTTCACCCTGAACGACGCCGCCCTCGTCTACGAGCCCGAGACGTCCGCGGCGCTGGGCTTCGGTTTCCGTGTCGGCTTCCTCGGCCTGCTGCACCTCGAGATCACGCGCGAGCGCCTCGAGCGGGAGTACAACCTCGACCTGATCTCCACTGCGCCCAACGTCGAGTACGAGGTCACCCTCGAGGACAAGCGCGCCGTGAAGGTGACCAATCCCAGCGAGTACCCTGTGGGCAAGATCGCCGAGGTGCGCGAACCCATGGTGTCCGCCACCATCCTCGCGCCGTCGGAGTTCATCGGCGCGATCATGGAGCTGTGCCAGCAGCGCCGCGGCGTGCTCGGCGGCATGGACTACCTGTCCGAGGACCGCGTCGAGATCCGCTACCGGCTGCCCCTGGCGGAGATCGTCTTCGACTTCTTCGACCTCCTGAAGTCCAAGACCCGAGGGTACGGGTCCCTCGACTGGAAGGCCGACGGCGACCAGGTGGCCGACCTCGTCAAGGTGGACATCCTCCTGCAGGGCGAGCAGGTGGACGCCTTCAGCGCCATCACCCACCGCGACAAGGCCTATGCGTACGGCGTGATGATGACGGGCAAGCTGCGCGAGCTCATCCCGCGCCAGCAGTTCGAGGTGCCCATCCAGGCCGCGATCGGGGCGCGCATCATCGCCCGCGAGAGCATCCGCGCGATCCGCAAGGACGTCCTCGCGAAGTGCTACGGCGGTGACATCACGCGCAAGCGCAAGCTGCTCGAGAAGCAGAAGGAGGGCAAGAAGCGCATGAAGATGGTGGGGCGCGTGGAAGTGCCCCAGGAAGCCTTCATCGCCGCCCTGTCGTCCGACGAGTCGAAGGACAAAGCCAAGAAGTGACGCACCACGCTTCCGGGCGGACGGGGCCGCATGCCTAGCGCCCTGCCGCTCGGCCTGCCGGCACCGGAGGACGGCGTCCTGCCGCCCTCCGCGGCCGAGGGAGCCCTCGAGCGCGACTTCTGCCTCTACGTCCACATCCCGTTCTGCGCCGTCCGGTGCGGCTACTGCGACTTCAACACCTATACGGCCACCGAGCTCGGCGGCGGCGCGTCGCAGGACGCGTACGCCGGCTCCGTCCTCGCGGAACTCGCTCTCGGGGTGCAGGCGCTGGAAGCCTCCGGGGTGCCGCCCCGCCCGCTGGCGACGGTCTTCTTCGGCGGCGGCACGCCTACACTGCTCCCCGCTGAGGACCTCGCCGCCATCCTGCGGGCCGCCCGCGACCAGTGGGGCCTGGCGCCGGACGCCGAGGTGACCACGGAGGCGAACCCCGACTCGGTCACCCCGGAATCGCTGCGCGTCCTCCGGGACGCCGGCTTCACCAGGGTCTCCTTCGGCATGCAGTCGGCGGTGCCGCACGTCCTGGCCGTCCTCGATCGCACGCACTCCCCGGAGCGCGTCCCGCAGGCCGTGCAATGGGCCCGGGAGGCCGGGCTGAAGGTCAGCCTCGACCTGATCTACGGCACACCGGGGGAGTCGCTGGAGGACTGGCGGACATCGCTGGCCACGGCGCTGTCCTACGGGCCCGACCACATCTCCGCCTACGCCCTCATCATCGAGGACGGGACGCGGCTCGCGTCGCGCATCCGCCGGGGGCAGGTGCCACCGATCGACGACGACGACCACGCCGACAAGTACGCGCTGGCCGACGAGATGCTCACCGCGGGCGGGCTGGAGTGGTACGAGGTCAGCAACTGGGCACGCACTCCCGCCGATGCATGCCGCCACAACCTGGCCTACTGGCGCGGCAGTGACTGGTGGGGAGCGGGCCCGGGAGCCCACTCGCATGTCGGCGGGACCCGCTGGTGGAACGTGAAGCACCCGCGCCCCTACGCGGATGCCCTCGCAGCGGGCCATTCGCCGGCGGCCGGACGCGAGGTCCTGTCGGACGAGGACCGTTACGTCGAGGACGTGATGCTGCGGGTGCGCCTGCGCGAGGGCCTCGCGACGGACATCCTGACGACGTCGGGGCGTCGGGCCGTCGCCGGACTGATCGCGGACGGGCTCGTCGAGCCGGTTGCGGCCTTCGCCGGCCGCGTGATCCTGACGTTCAGGGGTCGCCTGCTCGCGGATGCCGTGGTGCGCAGGTTGCTGCCCGACTGACGCGTCGGACGCGGGTCAGCGGATGAGGCGCAGATTCAGGGGGTAGCGGTAGGGCCGGCCGCGATTGACCTGGATGCCGGCGTTCACCGAGAAGATGGTGATGGTCAGCCAGATGACGGCGTTCAGGACGGCGAACACCCCGCCGATGACCGGTATGAGTGAGAGCAGCCACGCGGCCAGCGCGATGATCGTGGGAGGGAGCGTGAAATTCAGCGCCTCCTTCGACTCCTGGGCGGTGAAGGGGCCGCGATCCTTGAAGATGAGGAAGATCAGCAGGGACGGGATGAACCCGAGGATGCCCCCGAAGTGGGCCAGGGTGGCGTACTGGCGATCCTCCGAAGCCGTCAGGGGAAGGGCGTTGGCCGGGGTGCCTTCGAACGCGGGCTGCGACTTGCCCGGTTCGTGATGCTGCTGGTCGGCGGTGTTGGACAACGTCAATTCCTTTGCTGGCTGTCGGGAATCTTCCCCCGGAATGTGTTCCAAGGATACGTGGTACCGGCGCCGGTCGGCTCAGGGACTGCCGGGGGTTGCGGTGAGGAAGTCGATCACCTCCTCGACCCGGCCCAGCAGCGAGGGCTCCAGATCGGCGTAGGTGCTGACCCGACCGAGGATGCGCTTCCACCCGTTGGCCACGGCGGCCTGGTTGTGGTGCGGCCAGCCGAGGCCGGCCAGGATGCCGGTCTTCCAGTCCTGGTTGCGGGGGATGACGGGCCAGGCCTCCAGGCCCAGGGCCGCCGGCTTCACGGCCTGCCAGACATCCACGTACGGGTGGCCGACGATGAGCACGTTGCCGCGGGCGCCGGGAGCGGTCATCGCCTGCTGCGCGATCCGGAACTCCTTGGTGCCCGGGAGCAGGTGGTCGACGAGGATGCCGAGTCGGCGCTGCGGGCCGGGGCCGAAGGCGCGGATGGCGCCTTCCAGGTCGTCCACGCCGTGCAGCGGTTCGACGACGATCCCCTCGAGGCGCAGATCGTCGCCCCATACCTTCTCGACGAGTTCGGCGTCGTGCTGGCCCTCCACCCAGATCCTGCTCGCGCGGGCGGTTCTCGCCCGCGCGTTCTCGACCCGGACAGACCCGGATGCGGTCCGGTTGGCGGCAGCCTTGGCGGCAGGAGCTGTGCCCGGGACGGGCGCGACGACGTGGACGGGACGGCCGTCGAGGAGGAAGCCGTGGCCGAGGCGGAAGGTGCGCGTCTTGCCGCGACGGTCCTCGAGCACCATCACATGGAGTCCGCCGGACTTCTCCACCCGGACCACCGCGCCGACGAACCCGCTCTGGACGTCCTCGAGGACCATGTCCTTCGCGACGGGGACCTCGGCGAGTCCTACCCGCTTCGGAGCCGATATATCTTGGGCTCCCCAGCCGTAGTCCATCCCGGGTGTGTCCTTCCCACGGGGGCTCCGGCGGTCTGCCGCAGCCCGGGATCCCAATGCTAACAATCGAAGCGGACGTACTAGACTTGGCACTTGGGCGTGTCGAGTGCTAACGCCCGGGGATTATCCGCTGCGCGTGCCCAGGGGAGAGGAACGGAGCCGGAGGTGACACAGGAATGAGTGAACCGCGACGCCTGGAGGTGCTCAGGGCCATCGTCGAGGACTACGTCCATTCCCGGGAGCCCGTCGGGTCCAAGGCCCTGGTGGACCGCCACCGCCTGGGAGTCTCCTCGGCCACCATCCGCAACGACATGGCCGTCCTCGAGGAGGAGGGCCTGATCACCGCGCCGCACACGAGCTCGGGGCGCATTCCCACCGACAAGGGCTACCGCCTGTTCGTGGACCGCATCTCCGAGGTGAAGCCCCTGTCCGCGCCGGAGAAGAAGGCCATCCAGACCCTCCTGGAGGGCGCCGAGGACCTCGACGACGTGATGGACCGCACGGTGAGGCTGCTCGCGCAGATCACCAACCAGGTGGCCGTCGTCCAGTTCCCCCGCGTCGGCGGGGCGTCCGTGCGCCACATCGAGTGTGTACTCCTGGCGCCGCAGCAGATCCTCGTCGTCCTGATCGCGACCAACGGCACCGTGCAGCAGCGGATCGTGCGTACCCGGTCGGACATCGAGGAGTCGGAGCTCGCTGAGCTCAAGCAGCGCATCCTGTCCGCGGTGTCGGGCGTGAAGCTCACGGCGCTGCCGGGCGAGCTCGGCATCGCGCTCTCCCAGCTCCCTCAGGGTCTGCGTGCCCACGGGGGTACGATCGTCAAGGTACTCGAGCAGCTCGCCGGGCTCGGGCGGGACGACCGCATCCTGCTCGCCGGGACGGCCAACCTGGCCCGCTCGACCGGGGATTTCCCGCTGAGCATCGGCCCGGTCCTGGAGGCGCTCGAGGAGCAGGTGGTCATGCTGCGGCTGCTGTCGGAGATGGAATACGACGCCCGCGGCATCTCGGTGCGGATCGGGAGCGAGAATCCCTACGGAGGGCTGTCGGAGGCCTCCGTGGTGGCGACGGGGTACGGGCCGGATGCCGGAGCGAAGCTCGGCATCCTCGGCCCCACCCGCATGGACTATCCGACGACGATGGCGGCGGTGCGCGCCGTCGCCCGCTACCTCTCGAGGATCCTCGAGGAATAACGGGGGCGCGGGCAGCGGTTCTGGGTTGTCGACGGCCACCCAGGGCCGACCATGGCCTTTCCGCCGGTGCAACCGGCGTGCAGACGACAGAACATTCAACAGGAAGTGATGTGTACGAGTGAGTAATCACTATGAGGTCCTCGGTGTAGCGCAGGGTGCGACCGGGGAGGAAATCAAGAAGGCGTACCGCAAGCTCGCCCGGAAGCTCCACCCCGACGTCAACTCCGGGCCGGACGCCTCGGAGGAGTTCAAGCGCGTCAGCCACGCCTACGAGGTCCTGTCCGACCCGCAGAAGCGCCGGGTCTACGACACCACCGGCAACGAGAACGGGACGGACAGCGGCTACGGCGCGGGGTACTC
Organism: Arthrobacter sp. CAN_A2; assembly: GCF_015752045.1. Lineage (NCBI taxonomy): Bacteria > Bacillati > Actinomycetota > Actinomycetes > Micrococcales > Micrococcaceae > Arthrobacter > Arthrobacter sp. CAN_A2. The sequence continues at coordinate 32,894 of NZ_JADOUS010000007.1, read as the reverse complement.
GGGCTCGGGCTTCGCCTTCCAGGACATCTTCGAGACCTTCTTCGGCGGCGGCGGCCAGCAGGCCGGCGCTCCCTCGCGGACGCGTCGCGGACAGGACGCGCTCATCAACGTGCGCATCGACCTGAAGGACGCGGTCTTCGGCACCAACAAGAAGATCGAGGTCGACACCGCGGAGGTGTGCCCCACGTGCGACGGCAGCTGCTGCCAGCCGGGCACCTCACCCCGGACGTGTGACATCTGCCGCGGCTCGGGCCAGGTCCAGCGGGCCGTGCGCTCGATCCTCGGACAGGTCATGACGAGCGCCCCCTGCGGTACCTGCCAGGGCTTCGGCACCGTGATCCCCAGCCCGTGCCACGAGTGCAGCGGCGAGGGCCGCGTCCGCGCCCGCCGCACCCTGACCATCAAGGTCCCCGCCGGCGTCGGGACCGGCACGCGCATCCAGCTGGGCGGCCAGGGCGAGGCCGGGACGGCCGGCGGGCCCCAGGGCGACCTGTACGTCGAGATACGGGTCGCCACCGACTCCACCTTCCTGCGCGACGGCGACGACCTGCACGTGACGCTGAGCGTCCCGATGACCGCCGCGGCGCTCGGCACCACGGTGCACCTGGACACCTACGACGGCGACCAGGAGCTCGATATCAAGCCGGGCACCCAGCCGGGCGAGATCCTGACCCTGCGGGGCCTCGGGGTCACGCACCTGCGGAGCCAGGGCAGGGGGGACCTGCGGGTGCACCTCAATGTCGAGACCCCGCGCAACGTCGACCCGCAGCAGGAGGAGCTCCTGCGCAAGCTGGCGGAACTGCGCAACGAGGAGTACACCGACGGCCAGCTGGCCAGCAGCGGCTCCGGCGTCTTCGCCCGCCTGCGGGAGCGGCTCGGAAACCGCTGACCATGACGCGTCCCCTGTTCTTCGGGCCGGGCGAGGCGGTCCGTGCGTCGGCCCCCGGCAGCGTCTTCGTGCTCGGGGGTGACGAGGGGCGCCACGCCGCCACGGTCCGACGCCTCGGCGAGGGTGAGCGCCTGGATGTCTCCGACGGTGCGGGCTACCGGATCGGCGGCGTCATCACCGCGGTCGGGAACGGGACGGTCGAGGTCGCCGTGGAGACGGCAGGCCAGGAGCCTGCACCTCGGCACCGGCTGATCCTCGTCCAGGCCCTGGCCAAGGGCGGCCGCGACGAGCAGGCCGTGGAGGCCGCGACCGAACTCGGGATCGACGCCGTCGTCCCGTGGCATGCCGAGCGGAGCATCGTGCGCTGGCGCGGCGACAAGGCCGAGAAGGGCCGGCAGAAGTGGACGTCGCTCGTCGGGGCCGCATCGAAACAGTCGCGCCGTTCGTTCGTGCCCGACGTCCACGCCGTGATGGACACCTCGCGGCTTGCCGTGTGGGCCGAGACCGTCGACCGCGTGATCGTCCTGCACGAGGACGCCGACGTCCCCCTCGCGGACCAGGTCTCCGCCCTGCTCGCGGCCGGGTCGTCGGGCACGACATCGACGGCCGTCGTCGTCGGACCGGAAGGCGGCATCAGCGAGGCGGAACTGGGGAAGCTGCGCGACGCCGGTGCCGATACCGCCCGACTGGGCCCCCACGTCCTGCGCTCCTCGACGGCCGGCCCGGCCGCCCTGGTCCTGCTGAACCACCTGCTCGGGCGCTGGTAGCCCGCTCCCGCTCAGCGGACGACGACGGTCTTCGAGTCCCTGGCCGCTCCGTCGGTGGAGGGAGCCGAGACGGTGATCTCGTACCGGCCCGGAGGCAGCGTCACCGAGAACGAGTACGCACCGGGCGCGCCGTCCTGGGGTGCGATGTCGACGGAACCGTCCCGGAAGAGTTCCGTGGGGCCCTCCGCCGAACCGTCGAGACTGTGATCGATCCGCCAGGCCAGCTCGTCCTCCGACGCCGGGCCGGTCCCGTGGACGGTCAGGCGGTCCCCATCGACCTGCACACCCTCCTGTGGATCGATGATCCACAGCGGGGCGAGGGTCGCGGCATCCCGGGTCCACTCGCCGCCCAGGTCCACGGAGCCGAAGGCCCGGTAGTCCGCCGCGCCATCGACCAGGACGACGACCGAACTCGCCTCACCGCCCGCGATGAGCCCGGCATCGGCGGCCGCCGCCGTGGCCGTGTACACCAGCTGCTGCAGCGCGAGGCGCCCCTGCTTCTCGCCGAGGCGCTGCGGGAAGGCATCGGAGGAGATATCGAGGGTGATGACGTTCTTCGTCGAGATGGAGGCGGTGACCCTCGACGCCGGCTGCCAGGACGAGTGGTAGTCGGGATCGAGCGGCTGCCCCGAGGTCATCAGCCGGACGGCGTCGGCGATCGGATCGCCACCGGACTCCTCCGGTGTCAGGAATTCGCGGAAGAGCCGCTCCGCGCCGTCCTCGTCGCCGAGCCAGTAGACGGGCACCAGCGGCCGAACGGCGTCCGAGGGGTCCGTGGTGGTCGCCTGCCCGGACAGGGCGTCGGGCGATGCCGTGACGGCGCCGTCGGGCGCCGTCGTCGCGCGGGAATCGGGGAGGGGAGCCATCTGCGCGTTGCCCGCCAGCAGTCCCGGATCGGGGAGGAGGAAGGCGCCGCTGCCCACCAGCACGGCACCGGACACCACAAGGATGCCGCCGAGCCCCAGCCGGTTCTTCTTCAGCGGGTCCTGGTGGTTCATGCGTGCCTCCTTCCGTCAGGTGCGGGCGGGTAGATCGGTCGTGCCCGGCGATGGGTCGTGTCGTGCCGTCCCCGGGAGCGTGGCTCCGGCGACGCCGCCCCGGCGCGGCCGGCGGACGGTCGGCTCGCTCGGGGCGGACCTGTTTCAGCTTGGCACAGCGCGGCGGCGCTGCCCGGTCGAATAGGGGCCTGCAGGATGACTGAAACCTGATTGATACGAAGCCGGGGGCGATTCGCCGCGGAATCGGGAGTCGGGGCGGAACCGGTGCGGAACCGGTGCGGAGGACCGAGAATTCGCTTGCAATCCTGACGATTCCGGGGAATCAGGGATGCTCGCGGCCCGTTGGACGAAGGGCCGGCGCGGGCGGGATGGCGTAACATTGGCATCCCCGCCTCATGGGCGGACGCGGGACCAGACCATCAGTACGACAATTCGGATGAGGGGCGATCGAAGGCCGGACGGCCGAGGTATGAGCGAAACTTCAACAGGCATCAATGCGGCAGGACTCGACACCAGGGTGTTCCTCTTCGATTCGACGGAGCAGATGGTGCAGGCGCTGGGCTCCAACGACGAGGCGCTGCGACTGATCGAGGAGTCGTTCCCGGGCGTGGGCCTCCACGCCCGCGGGAACGAACTGACCATCACCGGCCCCTCGACCGATGTGCTGCGGACCGAGCGGCTCGTCGCCGAGATCCGCTCCATGGCCGCCAACAACGCGCCGGTCTCGCCCCAGGTCCTGGAGCAGCTGGTCACCATGCTGAAGACGCAGAGCGCGGCCCGTCCCTCGGAGGTGCTGTCCGTCAACATCCTCTCCTCGCGGGGCAGGACGATCCGCCCGAAGACCCTCAACCAGAGCACCTATGTCGACGCGATCGACCGCAACACCATCGTGTTCGGCATCGGTCCGGCCGGTACCGGCAAGACCTACCTCGCGATGGCCAAGGCCGTGCAGGCGCTGCAGCACAAGGAGGTCAACCGGATCATCCTGACGCGGCCCGCCGTCGAGGCGGGCGAGCGACTGGGCTTCCTGCCCGGCACCTTGAACGACAAGATCGATCCGTACCTCCGCCCCCTGTACGACGCGCTGCACGACATGATGGACCCCGACTCCATCCCGCGCCTCATGGCCGCGGGGACCATCGAAGTGGCCCCGCTCGCCTACATGCGCGGCCGGACCCTCAATGACGCGTTCATCATCCTCGACGAGGCCCAGAACACCACCCCGGAGCAGATGAAGATGTTCCTCACGCGCCTCGGCTTCGGGTCGAAGATGGTCGTGACGGGTGACATCACCCAGGTCGACCTCCCCGGCGGTACGAGTTCGGGCCTGCGCGTCGTCAGCGAGATCCTCCACGACGTCGACGACGTGTACTTCAGCGAGCTGGACGCCTCCGACGTCGTCCGGCACCGGCTCGTCGGGGACATCGTCAGCGCCTACGGCGCCTGGGACGAGGGCCAGCGCGCCGCCCAAGCGCGCACGGGCCGGCCAGCGGCCGCCCGATGAGCGTCGAGGTCAACAACGAGTCCGGGCACGACGTCGACGAGGCCTCCCTCGTCCGCCTTACGAATTTCCTGCTCGAATCCCTCTTCGTCCACCCCGAGGCCGAGCTGTCGATCATCCTCGTGGACACCGCCGCGATGGAGAAGCTGCACATCGAGTGGATGGACGAAGCCGGCCCCACCGATGTGCTCTCCTTCCCCATGGACGAGCTGCGACCGGGGACACCGGGCCGGATGACGCCCGCGGGGCTCCTCGGCGACATCGTGCTGTGCCCGGACGTCGCCGCATCCCAGGGCGCGGCCGCCGGGCACAGTACCAGGGACGAGCTGCTGCTGCTCACGACGCACGGGGTCCTCCACCTCCTCGGCTACGACCACGCGGAGCCCGAGGACGAGAAGGAGATGTTCGGCCTCCAGCGCCAGCTCCTGTCCGACTTCCTCGGCGGCGACGCCCCCCAGGAGACGCGCGCTTGACCATCTGGCTTCTCGCATTGATGGGGTTGCTCTTCGCACTCACGGCTGCCCTCGTCACCGCCGCCGAGGCGGCCTTCAGCTACCTGCCGCGCCAGGAGGGTGAGGCCCTCGTCCAGGAGTCCCGGACGCAGTCGATCCGTCGCATCCTCGACGCCCCCGTCGCCCACATGCACGCCCTCCGGTTCTGGCGGGTGTGGTTCGAGATGGCGGGGGCCGTCGCCGTCGCCATCCTGTTCCACGACCTGCTCGACAGCATCTGGCTCGCCGGTCTCCTCGCCACGGCGGTGATGGCCGGCATCGGCTTCGTGATCGTCGGGGTGTCACCCCGGCAGCTCGGGCGTATCCACGCTCCCGCCGTCGTCCGCCTGACGGCGGGGCTCGTGTCCTTCCTGTGTGCGATCCTCGGCCCGATCCCCCGGTGGCTCGTGCGCATCGGCAGCTCCATCACGCCGGGCGCGACCCGCGACGAGGCCGCATTCTTTACGCAGGAGGAGTTCCGTGAGCTCCTCTCCCGTGCGTCCGACGCCGAGATGATCGAGGACGACGAGGCGGAACTGATCCACTCGGTGTTCGAACTCGGCGACACCAAGGTCCGCTCGGTCATGGTCCCGCGCACGGACATGGTCACGATCGAATCCGGCTCGACGCTGAGCCAGGCCATGTCCCTCTTCCTCCGCTCGGGCTACTCCCGCATCCCCGTCATCGGGGAGAGCTCGGACGACATCCGGGGTCTGCTGTACCTGAAGGACGTCGTGGCGAACCTGCACGGTCGTCCGGCGTCGAATTTGTCCCGGCCCGTCGACACCGAGTGCCGCCCCGCGCGCTACGTCCCGGAGTCGAAGCCGGTCGGCGACCTGCTGCGCGAACTCCAGCGCGAGTCGACCCACGTGGCCATCGTCATCGACGAATACGGCGGTACGGCCGGCCTCGTCACGCTCGAGGACCTCATCGAGGAGATCGTCGGCGAGATCGTGGACGAGTACGACTCCGAGGTGCCGGAACAGGAACAGCTCGAGGGCGGCGAGTACCGGGTGAGCGCCCGGATGGGGATCGACGACCTCGGGGAGCTGTTCGGTCTGGACCTCGACGACGAAGAAGTGGACACGGTCGGCGGCCTGCTGGCCAAGACCCTGGGCAGGGTGCCGATCGTCGGATCAGAGGTCACAATTGACGGTATCGGCCTGCGGGCCGAACGCGTGGAGGGCCGGCGTAACCGGGTCTCCCACGTGATCACCTACCGCGTACCACCCGAACCCGCAGCGCAGGACGAACGAGAGACGATAGAGGCTGACAATGAGCGACGCTAAGCACAGGGCCGGATTCGTCTCGCTCGTCGGACGACCCAACGCGGGCAAATCGACCCTGACGAACGCCCTCGTGGGGCAGAAGGTCGCCATCACGTCGGCCAAGCCGCAGACCACCCGCCACACCATCCGGGGAATCGTGAACCGCGAGGACTCGCAGATCGTCCTCGTCGACACCCCCGGCCTCCACCGCCCCCGCACCCTGCTGGGGCAGCGCCTCAACGATCTCGTCGCCGACACCCTGTCCGAGGTGGACGCCGTCGGCTTCTGCCTGCCCGCCAACGAGAAGATCGGTCCAGGGGACCGCTTCATCGCCGAGCAGCTGGCCCGACTGAACCGCAAGCCCCTGATCGCGGTGGTCACCAAGACAGACCTCGTGGACCGCCGTGCCCTCACGGAGCAGCTCCTGGCCGTCGCGAAGCTCGGCACGGACGTGGCGGGTGCCGACGGGTGGGCCGACATCGTGCCCGTCTCCGCGGCGGACGGTTTCCAGGTCGGTACCGTCGCCGAGGTCTTCAGTCGGCACATGCCGGAGTCTCCCGTCCTGTACCCCGACGGGGAGCTGACGGACGAACCGGAGGCCGTGATGGTGGCCGAACTGGTCCGCGAGGCCGCCCTGGAGGGCGTCCGCGACGAGCTCCCGCACTCCTTGGCCGTCGTCGTCGAGGAGATGATCCCGAGGGAAGGGCGCAGCGCGGACAATCCCATGCTCGACGTCCACGTCAACCTCTACGTCGAACGTCCGTCGCAGAAGGCGATCATCATCGGCAAGGGCGGTGCACGGCTCAGGGAAGTGGGCACCAACGCTCGCCGGGGCATCGAAGCACTGCTCGGGACCCGGATCTACCTCGACCTCCACGTCAAGGTGGCCAAGGACTGGCAGCGGGACCCCAAGCAGCTCGTCAAGCTAGGGTTCTAGCGGGCACTACTTCCCGGTACCACTCGTTGGACCGCCGGAACACGCCCGCCAGAAGTCCCAGCCGGCCGACCGACGTCGCCGCCGGCCACCGCGCACCGGTGTGCTGTCGTCCCGACCGTCGAGGTCGCCGGTGACACGCACGCCCAATGATCCGAAGGAGCCCGGGCATGACCCGCCGACCGTCCAGTGATGGCGCACAGAGCGCCGGCGACGCCTCCGCGGCGATCCCCGCTGGAGCGACCGGCGGTCCGGTCCCGGCAGGACGGCACCTCGGTCGCGGGGGGCGCCACCGGGGGCTCGCGATCGCCGCCATGGTCATGGCAACCGTGCTCGTCGCCGCGGTGGCGTTCGTAGCGGTCCAGGTGTTCCGCCTGCAGTCGAACGTCGCGACCTCCCCGCTGAACCTGGGCGAGAACGGGGAATCGGCGTTGCCCGTCGACTCCAGCACCGACCCCCTCCAGATCCTCATCCTCGGCACCGACACGCGCACGGGCAATTCCGGGGAGTTCTTCGGCAGCGAGGACGATTCGGCCGGTGAGGGCAACTCGGACGTCATGATGCTGCTGACGCTCTCGGCCGACCGGGAGGACGTCACCGTCGTCTCGTTCCCGCGCGATCTGCTGGTACCCCTGCCCGGCTGCGTGAACCCCGGGACCGGGGAGACGTCCCAGGCGATGGACCTGGGCCAGCTGAACGGAGCACTCGGCGAGGGCGGACCCGGCTGCACGGTCGCCGCGATCAACAATCTCACCGGACTCTCCATCGACCACTTCATGATGGCGGATTTCAACGCGGTCAAGGAGCTGTCCTCCACCCTCGGCGGCGTCGAGGTCTGCGTCGAGGAACCCGTGGACGACGAGTACTCCGGCCTGTCCCTGCCCGCCGGGACCAGCGAGGTGGAGGGGGACCAGGCGCTGGCCTTCCTGCGCACGCGCCACAGTTTCGGCGACGGCGGCGACACGGGGCGTATCGCAGCCCAGCAGTCGTTCATGGCGTCGATGGCGCGCAAGGTCCGCGCCGAAGGGACCCTCACCAATCTCCCTCGGCTCTACTCGATCGCCGACACGGTCACACGCAACCTCACGGTGGACGAGGGCCTGTCGCGGCCCGCGGAGCTCCTGAAGATCGCCGACCGCATGAAGGACGTCGACCTCGGCAACATCGCCTTCGTGACGGTACCCACCGAGCAGTGGATCGAGGATCCCAATCGCCTGGTGCTCGATGAGGACGCGGCTGCGCCGCTCTTCGACGCGCTGCGCGAGGACCGGGGCCTCACCGAAGAGGCGCCCGAGCCGTCGTCGGCGGCGACGACGACGGCCACGGCGGCTCCCACCCCGCAGGCGCCCGCAACAGCCGAGGCTCCGGCTGTCGATCCCGGGACGGTCCCGGTCCTCGTCGTGAACGCGACATCGAACCCCGAGCGGGCGGCCGAGGTGCAGGAGCTGCTCGCCGCCGCCGGTTACACGCAGGCCGCACTCTTCGAGGCCGTGCCGGCAGAGCTGTCGCAGGTCTACTTCAGCACCGGCTACGAGGCTGCCGCGGCGGATGTCGCCGCCCGGTTCGGCATACCGCAGAGCCAGGTCGCCCTCGACGAGGCGGCGGCCGGTGTCCAGTTGCTCGTCGGCGCCGACCTGGCCACCGGATCCAGGGCCGTCGTACCGCCCCTCGGAACCGCACTGGACGGCCAGACGGCCGACGAAGTGACCTGCCAGTCGGCGTCCGGCCTCTAGGAAGAGCCTCCTGCGGAACCGGCCGGCGCGGGACAGGCCGGCCCCGGTGCCCTGCGGGACACCGGAGCCGGCCTGTCCACGGCGACGAGGCCTACCAGATCCGCACGCGGTCCTCGGGCTTCAGCCACAGCCGGTCCTCCGCGCCGAGGTCGAATGCCGCATGGAACTCGTCGAGGTTGCGGACCACCTGGTTGCAGCGGAACTCGTTGGGGGAGTGCGGGTCCACGGTCAGGCGCCGCTTGGCCTCCTCCGGCCGGATCTTCTGCTGCCAGCATGTGGCCCAGGAGAGGAAGAAGCGCTGGGTCCCGGTCAGCCCGTCGATGACCGGTGCCTCCGCGCCCCCGAGGCTCAGCAGGTAGGCGCGGTAGCTGATGCCGAGCCCGCCGAGGTCGCCGATGTTCTCGCCGAGGGTGAGCTCGCCGTTGACGGTCTGCCCTGCGACCTCCGAGGGCTCGAGCGCTGCATACTGGGCGACGAGACGTCCGGTCAGGGCGTCGAACGCCGTCCTGTCCGCCTCGCTCCACCAGTTGCGCAGGCGTCCGGTGCCGTCGAACTGGGATCCCTTGTCGTCGAAGCCGTGGCCGATCTCGTGCCCGATGACCGCCCCGATCGCGCCGTAGTTGACGGCGTCGTCGGCCTCGATGTCGAAGAACGGGGGCTGGAGGATGGCCGCCGGGAAGACGATCTCGTTCATGGTGGGCATGTAGTAGGCGTTGACGGTCTGCGGCGTCATGAGCCAGGTGCCGCGGTCGATCGGTCCGCCCAGCTTGTCGAGCTGCCGGCGGTGCTCGAACTCGGAGGCGCGGAGCACGTTGCCGTAGAGGTCCGACGCCTGCACCTCGAGGGGGCCGTAGTCGATCCACGTCTCCGGGTAACCGATCTTGGTGGTGAACTGCGAGAGCTTCTCGAGGGCACGGTCCCGGGTCTCGTCGGTCATCCATGCCAGTGACGAGATGCTCGCTTCGTACGCCGCGATGAGGTTACCGACCAGTGCGAGCATGGCGGCCTTGTGCGTCGCAGGGAAATGCCGTTCGACGTACCGCTGCCCGATCGCCTCGCCCACCGCACCCTCGACCAGCGCGACGCCGCGCTTCCAGCGGTCCTTGATGCGGGGGGTGCCGGCCAGGTGCGTGCCGTAGAAGGCGAAGGCCGCGTCGACGAACCGCTCGTCGAGGTAGTCGGCCGCGTGCAGGAGGACGCGGCTCTCGAGCCACTCCCGCCAGGTGCCGAGGTCCTCGGAGCGCAGGGCGCTGTCGAGGCCACGCACGAAGTCCGGCTGGTTGACCACGAGCTCCGCAGCCTGGTCCGGGGTGTCCGTGACGATGTCCAGCCACGGGAGGAGCTGGTCCGACAGCCCGGCGACGGCGTCGTGCCGGACGAGGTTGTACGTCTTCTGCGGGTCCCGCCGTTCCACGGACCCCATCGACGACGCCGCGAGGCGCGTCTCGAGCGCGAGCACGCGGGCGGCGGCGCCGGTCGGATCAGCGGTCCCGGCGACGTCGAACAGCCGCGCGAGGAGCTCCCGGTACCTGTCGCGCGTCTCGGCGAAGCCCTCCTCACGGTAGTAGGACTCGTCCGGCAGGCCGAGGCCCGACTGGTACAGGTGCAGCAGGTAGCGCTCGGGATTGCCGGCGTCGTTGCTCACATACGGGGCCACGAAGCCCTGGACGCCCGAGCGGGTGAGGCCCGCGCTGAGGGCGACGAGGTCCTCGACCGCGGCCACCGCCCTGATGCGTTCCAGCAGGGGGGCGATCGGGGCGGACCCCTCGGTTTCGATGCGCGCCGTGTCCATGAAGTCCCCGTACAGGGTGCCGATCTTCGCGTCGAGCCCGTCGGTCGAGCCGTCGGCCGCCTGTGCCGCGGCCTCTTCGATGATCGTGCGGACGGCGAGCTCCGAGGCGTCCCGGAGGGCGGTGAACGAGCCGGTGAGCGGCCGGTCGTCGGGGATGACCGTGTCCTTCAGCCAGACGCCGTTCGCGTAGCGGAAGAGGTCGTCCTGGGGCCGTGTCGTCGTGTCGAGAGTGGCCGGATCGAAGGTGCTGATCGTCATAGTCGCTTCCTGATTCCTCGTGGTGCGGCGGGGCCGGCACTCGTCCGAGCGCCCCCGGAAGCCATCCTATGTGCCGTGCTATCGTGGCAGGGTGCGCGCACAGACAACTCTTCTTCGGTGCCGCGGCGAGGCCATCTAGGACGAAGAGCCACTGGCCATCCCTCGCCGCGGAGTCCGCGATGCCCGGCCGCCGGCACACTCAGTTCCCACAGACAAGGCCGATCCCATGCGAAACGCACAGAAGACCTCCGGTATGCCGTTCGGCAAGTACCGTCCCTTCCAGGACCAGATCACCGTCGAGCTCCCCGACCGCACCTGGCCCGACCGCCTGATCACGAAGGCGCCCCGCTGGTGCGCCGTCGACCTCCGCGACGGTAACCAGGCGCTGATCGACCCGATGAACCCCGAGCGCAAGCACAAGATGTTCGATCTGCTCGTCCGAATGGGCTTCAAGGAGATCGAGGTCGGCTTCCCGTCGGCGTCACAGACCGATTTCGACTTCGTCCGCCAGCTCGTCGAGGGCGACCGCATCCCCGACGACGTCACCATCCAGGTCCTGACGCAGTCGCGTGAACACCTGATCGAGCGCACCTACGCGTCCCTCGAGGGTGCGGACCGCGCGATCGTGCACCTGTACAACTCGACCTCTGTGCTGCAGCGGCGCGTGGTGTTCAACCAGGACCAGGACGGCATCATCGACCTCGCCCTCCAGGGCGCCCGGCTGTGCCGCAAGTTCGAGGAGAACATGGGCAGCACGGCGATCACCTACGAGTACTCCCCGGAATCGTTCACGGGGACGGAGCTCGAGTTCGCGGCACGCATCAGCAACGAGGTGTCGGCCGTGTTCGAGGCGTCCGCCGACCGGCAGATGATCCTCAACCTGCCGGCCACCGTCGAGATGGCGACGCCGAACGTGTACGCGGACTCCATCGAGTGGATGAGCCGCAACCTCACGGACCGGGACAGCATCATCATGTCGCTGCACCCCCACAACGATCGCGGGACCGGCGTGGCCGCGGCGGAGCTCGGCTACCTGGCCGGCGCGGACCGCATCGAGGGGTGCCTCTTCGGCAACGGTGAGCGGACCGGCAACGTGGACCTGGTGACGCTGGGAATGAACCTGTTCAGCCAGGGCATCGACCCGGAGATCGACTTCTCCGACATGGACTCGATCCGCCGTACCGCCGAGTACTGCAACCAGCTCAGCGTGCCGGAGCGCTCTCCCTACGGTGGCGACCTCGTCTTCACCGCCTTCTCCGGCTCCCACCAGGACGCCATCAAGAAGGGGTTCGAGAGCATGGAGCACGACGCCGCCGCGGCGGGCGTCGGCGTCGACGACCTCCCGTGGGCCGTCCCGTACCTGCCGATCGATCCCAAGGACATCGGCCGGTCCTACGAGGCCGTCATCCGGGTGAACTCGCAGTCCGGCAAGGGCGGCGTGGCGTACCTGCTCAAGAACGAGCACAGCCTCGACCTGCCGCGCCGTGCCCAGATCGAGTTCTCCGGGGTCATCCAGCGCCGCACGGAGACCCAGGGCGGCGAGGTCAGCGGTGCACAGCTGTGGTCCGTGTTCCAGGACGAGTACCTGCCCACCCGCACCGAGGGCGGTCCGGAGTCCTGGGGCCACTACGAGCTCACCTCCGTCAACACCGACACGGCCGAGGACGGCTCGTTCAAGCTGGTGGCGACGCTCCTCGTCGACGGCGTGCAGCAGCGGAAGGCCTCCCAGGGCAACGGCCCGATCGATGCTTTGCTCACCATCCTCAGCCAGGACGGCGTGGACGTCCGCGTCCTCGACTACACCGAGCACGCCCTGTCCTCCGGCGGCAACGCCCGTGCGGCGGCCTACGTCGAATGCGCCGTCGGCGAGCGCGTGCTGTGGGGTGTCGGGATCGACGCGAACACGACGATGGCCGCACTGAAGGCCGTCATCTCTGCGGTCAACCGCGCCATCCGCGACGCCGCCTGAGCCCCGCCGAGCCCGGACCCCCCGTCCCCGCAGTCCCGCGCCGAGCGGGCCCGCGGGGGCGGCAGGTGGGAGAATGATCCAGTGCCCTCCTCGTCAGCCTCACGCACCTACCGCACCGAAGGCGTCGTGCTGCGCACCTACAAGCTCGGTGAGGCGGATCGCATCATCGTCCTCCTGACACGGGAGCACGGGCAGGTCCGTGCCGTCGCCAAGGGCGTCCGCCGGACCAGCAGCAAGTTCGGTTCCCGCCTGGAACCGTTCATGTCCGTGGATCTCCTGCTCGCCCACGGGCGGAACCTCGACGTCGTCACCCAGGCCCAGACCAAGGGCGCCTACGGCCACGGCATCGCCGCCGACTACGGCCGGTACACCGCCGCGACCGCCATCGCCGAGACCGCCGAACGCCTCACGGACGTCGGCGAGGCCGGGGGAGCGCAGTACGCGCTCGTCGCCGGTGCGTTCTCCGCGCTCAGCCGTGACCTGCACGCCTCGGAACTCATCCTCGACTCCTACCTGCTCCGCGCCCTGGCGACGGCGGGGTGGGCCCCCAGCTTCACGGCCTGCGCCCGCTGCGGCGCACCCGGTCCCCACTCGGCCTTCTCCGCGCCGCTCGGCGGAGCGGTCTGCCCGGCCTGCCGCCCGCCCGGCTCGGCGTCGCCGTCGTCCGCGACCATGGAGTTGCTCGGGGCGCTGCTCACGGGCGACTGGGTGGTCGCGGACGCGTCGGAGAACGGTGCGCGGCGCGAGGCCGCCGGTCTGGTGGCCGCCTACCTCCAATGGCACCTCGAACGCGGGGTCGCCTCCCTCAAACATGTGGAGCGTGCATGAAGAATCCCGCCCGACCCGCGGCGCCCTGGCCGCACCCGAGCGGCGAGCAGGCTCCGTCCATCCCGCGCCAGTTCGTGCCCCGCCACGTGGCGATCGTGATGGACGGCAACGGCCGCTGGGCGAACGAGCGTGGGCTGCCCCGCACCGAAGGGCACAAGGCGGGCGAAGCGGCCCTGCTCGACGTCATGGCCGGCGCGATCGAGATCGGCGTCCGGCATGTCTCCGTGTACGCCTTCAGCACCGAGAACTGGAAGAGGTCCCCCGAGGAGGTGCGGTTCCTGATGGGCTTCAACAAGGACGTGCTGAGGCGCCAGCGCGACCAGCTCGACGAGTGGGGGGTCAGGATCCGCTGGTCGGGCCGCCGGCCGAGGTTGTGGCAGTCGGTCATCCGGGAGCTGGAGGACGCCGAGCGGCACACCGTCGGCAACACGACCTGCACCCTGACGATGTGCGTCAACTACGGCGGACGCGCGGAGATCGCCGATGCTGCGCGGGCCATCGCCGAGGACGTCGCCGCCGGGACCCTGAAGGCCTCCTCGGTCAGCGAGAAGACCGTGCAGCGCTACCTCGATGAGCCCGATCTCCCCGACGTCGACCTGTTCCTGCGGACCTCCGGCGAGCAGCGGTTGTCCAATTTCATGCTGTGGCAGTCCGCCTATGCGGAGATGGTCTTCATGGACACGCTGTGGCCTGATGTCGATCGTCGCACCCTGTGGCGCGCCATCGAGGAGTACGCCTCGCGCGACCGGCGGTACGGGGGAGCGGTGGACCAGGCGGCGGACCGGGCCTCCTCCTAGCGTCCCACCGCCTCAACGCTTCACCGAGGCAGGGTCCGGCCTCCCGGGGACCGGCGACCGTGCCCCTGCGGGAACGTGCGCGTCCATCCACGACGCGGCGGCCCGGACCGCGGTGCCGCGGACCTCGGGGCGCGACAGGAAGACATCGTGCAGGGCGCCGGGCAGGCGCCGGATGGTGACGTCGTGCCCGAGTTCCGCCGCCCGCCGCACCATCGGCACCACGTCGAGGATGATGTCGGACTCCCGCATCGATTCGTTCCAGGTGGCGCTGATCACCGACGCCGTCGAGCACAGGACGAGGACGGGAACGTCGACCGTCACGCCGCGGGCCAGGGCTGCGTGGCCCGCGAGGACCGCGGCGAGCCACCCGGCCCGGATGGGGAATCCCGTCTCGGGCCGCCAGGCGGCGTCGATCGGCCATTCGCCGTCGAGCGTGTCGCTGATGCTCCTGAAGTAGAACCCCAGTTCGGGCAGGCGCAGGCGCGTCTTGGGCCGACGGCGCGAGAGGGTGTCGAGGATGCCCTGGGCGGCGCTGCGCAGCAGGGTACTGCCCTGGGTGTCGAGCCAGGGGCTGTTGAGCACGAGCGCCGCGATCCGCCCCGGGTTGCGTGCCGCCCACAGTGTCGCGGTGAGTCCGCCCGTCGAGTGCGCCATGAGGACGATCCTCGGTTCGGACGCCGCGCCCTGCCTCCCCGCGCGTGTCGCGAGCCGGACGCGCAGTGCGGCCAGTGCCGCCTCAAGGTCGGCGTCGTACTCCTCGAGGGACCTCGCGAAACCGGGTGTCTGGCCGGGCAGGAGGCTGCGGCCGTACTTGTGGAGGTCCAGCGCGAAGAACGCCCAGCCCTGCGCGGAGAGCGCTTCGGCGAGCTCCGCATGGAAGAAGTAGTCGCTGAAACCGTGGATGTAGAGCACGGCCCGGGCGGGTCCCGGTGCGTCACCGGCCGCATCCGGGGCTGCGTCGGGGGGTGCGTCGGGCTCGTAGGCCACGAGGGTGGCCACCCGGGGGCCCTCGTCGTCGGGCTCGAGCTGGAGGGTCAGTGCGCGGAAGGGATCCCCGAGGATGTCCTCCGACCAGCTCTCGTCCATGCCCCGACCCTACCGGTGCGCGCCGCGAGGCGCCCGCGGGCGGTCCCATCGAGTTGGTGCCCGCCGCGGGAGCGTGGAACTCTGGTGACATGCGCTTCTACCCGACCTTCTTCAGGATCGTCTTCTCCGGGATGGACGCCGAAAGGGCCCATCGGATCGGGTTCGCCCTGATCCGGGCGGTCGATCCCACGCCGATCGGCTGGGCGCTGCGCCGTGTCTGCGCTCCCGACCCGAGCCTTGCCACCACCGCCTTCGGCGTGGAGTTCCCTTCGCCGTTCGGACTCGCCGCGGGCTTCGACAAGGGCGGCAAGGGCGTGCTGTCCCTCACCGCCCTGGGCTTCGGCCACGTCGAGATCGGCACCATCACCGGCCAGGCCCAGCCGGGCAACCCCGCGCCACGCCTGTTCCGGCTCGTCGAGGACCGGGCTGTGATCAACAGGATGGGCTTCAACAACGACGGCGCCGCCGCCGTCGCTCCCCGCCTCCGGTCCGCGCGCCGCCGGCTGGCGCGCCGCTACCGGTCGAGTCGGCGTCCCGTGGTCGGCGTCAACATCGGCAAGACGAAGAAGGTGGACCTCGTCGACGCGGTCGCCGACTACCTCGTCAGCGCCGAGGAGCTGGCGTCCGTGGCGGACTATCTCGTGGTCAATGTGTCCTCCCCGAACACCCCGGGCCTCCGGTTGCTCCAGAGCGTCGAGTCGCTCCGTCCACTCCTCGAGGCCGTCCGCCGCACCGCGGACGCCGCGGCGGGTCGGCACGTACCGCTCCTGGTCAAGATCGCGCCCGACCTGACCGACCAGGACATCGACGACGTCGGTGCCCTCGCTCTCTCCCTCGGCCTGGACGGCATCGTCGCGACCAACACCACGATCACGCGCGAGAACCTGGTCACGGACCCCGCCGTCGTCGTGGCGAAGGGCGTCGGCGGGTTGAGCGGCGCGCCGCTGAAGGCGCGGTCCCTGGAGGTCCTCAAGCGGCTGCGGTCGGCGGTCGGGGACCAGCTGGCCATCGTGGCCGTCGGCGGCGTCGAGACGCCGGAGGACGTCCTCGAGCGGCTGGACGCCGGCGCCACCCTCGTCCAGGGGTATACGGCGTTCCTCTACGAGGGGCCGTTCTGGGCGCGCCGCATCAACCGCGGGATCCTGCGCGCCCGGCGCAGCACGGCGGCCTGACCACGGGTCGACGCGAAGAGCCGGGCCTGGGGAGGCCCGGCTCTTCGCTGTCGATCGCACCGGCACGCGGTGCGCAGGGAAGGTGCGGAAGGAGACGGTGGGTAGGTCAGGCGGGGTACTGGCCCCGGCGGACCTGGGGCTTCGGCAGGCGGAGGCGCCGGAACTGCAGGGCGCGGGTGACGCCGTACCAGAGATCGCCCTGGTTGGGGGAGCCGAACTTCTCGGTCAGTCTCTTCTTCAGCTTCCGGCGCAGCAGGACGCAGTCCACGATCACTGCGACGATCAGGAACCAGAACGCCATGAGGACGGCGCTCTGCACGGCGAGGGACTGGAAGAAGCTGAGGATCACGAACACGAGCGCGGCGATCATGAGGAATTCCCCGATGTTCACCCGGGCATCGACGAACTGGCGGATGTACCGGCGGTTCGGACCCTTGTCGCGCAGCGGGAGGTAGCGTTCCTCGTCGGTGTCGAGTGCCTGCCGCATCCTCGTGCGCTCGTCCCGCACCGAGGCGCGGGACTGGTCGCGCGCCGCCTTGCGGTCGTCCGGGACGAGGGGCCGCCTGCGGGCGGCCTCCTGCACGCTGCGCTTGGGCGTGGGCGCACCCTTGCCCTGCGCGCGCGGCGCCTCGGGGGGGCGTGAAGCGCTGTCAACGGCTTCCTGGGCAGAGGGGGCTTCTTTGTTTCGTCCGAACACCTCTTCAGGATACCGGGTCCCTGCCGCCCGGAGGCCTGACGCGGCCGACCGGTTCCCGGGCGGTGCGCGGCCCCGGGCCTGGCGGGGTGTGCGTGTGTAGGGTTCTGGCATGACTTCCGTGAACCCCACCACTGACCACCCGCACGAACCGTCGCGTGTCGCCGACCAGCTGCGCGCCAGTGTCGACGCGTCCTTCCCCCGCATCGTCGAGCAGCTCTCGAGCCTCGTCGCCATCCAGGGCATCGCCTGGGACGCTTTCGACGCCCATGAGCTCGACCGCAGCGCCGAGGCGGTGGCGGACCTGATCCGCGGCGTGGGCCTCGACGACGTCCGCATCCTGCGCGTGGACAACGACGGCACGCCGGGCGGTCCCGCCGTCGTCGCCCGCCGCGCGGCGGCCGAGGGACAGCCGACCGTCCTCCTCTACGCGCACCACGACGTGCAGCCGCCGGGGGACCCGGCGCTCTGGGAGTCCGAGCCGTTCGTCGCGACGGAACGCAACGGCCGGTTGTACGGCCGGGGTGCCGCCGACGACAAGGCGGGCATCATGGCGCACATCGGCGCCTTCGGGGCCCTCAGCGAAGTGCTCGGCGATGCCTTCGGCGTCGGCGTGACCCTGTTCATCGAGGGCGAGGAGGAGGCCGGCTCGCCGACCTTCCGCTCCTTCCTCGAGACGTACCAGGACGATCTCCGGGCCGATGTGATCGTCGTCGCCGACTCCAGCAACTGGAAGGTGGGTGTGCCCGCCCTGACCACGAGCCTGCGCGGCCTGGTGGACGGCACCATCGAGGTGCAGGTCCTCGACCACGCCGTCCACTCGGGCATGTTCGGCGGCCCCGTGCTGGACGCCCCGACACTCCTGTCCCGGCTGATCGCGACGCTGCACGACGACGCCGGCGACGTCGCCATCGCGGGGCTGCACGGTGGGGACCACGCGACCGTGGACTACGACGAGGGCGACTTCCGGGCGGATGCATCGGTGCTCGACGGCGTGCGCCTCGCCGGCACCGGGTCCATCGCCTCGCGCCTGTGGCACAAGCCCGCGCTGTCGATCATCGGCATGGACGTCCCGACCGTCGCGCTGTCCTCCAACACGCTCCTTCCGCGGGCCCGCGCCAAGTTCAGCCTGCGCCTCGCGCCCGGCCAGGAGCCCCAGGCCGCGATGGAAGCCGTCCGGGCCCACGTCGAAGCCCACGCGCCATTCGGCGCCCGGGTGACGTTCACACCGGGGGAGACGGGGAGCCCCTTCCTCACGGACACCACCGAACCGGCATCCCGGCTCGCCCTCGACGCGCTCGAAGAGGCCTGGGGCGTCCAGCCCGTGGAAGCGGGTATGGGCGGCTCGATCCCCTTCATCGCCGACCTCACCGAGCTCTTCCCGTCCGCGCAGATCCTGATCACCGGGGTGGAGGACCCCGACTCCCGCGCGCACAGCGCGAACGAGTCGCTGCACCTCGACGAGTTCAGGAAGGCGGTCCTGGCCGAGGCGATCCTCCTCGCCCGGGTCAACGACGGCGGGCTCACCCGCGGCTGAACCGGGGGACGGGAGGCAGGGCGGAAATGTTTCCGCCCTGCCGTCCGTTATGACTCATGCGGGCCCGGCGTACGATGAAGCAAAGCCGTGCGCCCCATACCGCGGACGGCATTGAGAGCGGACACACCACGGTGGGGTCCGAGCGAGGAGAAACACCATGAGCACATCGACCACCGAGACCGGATCCCTCCAGGAGTCCACGGAGCTGGCCGCGCACGAGGTCAACCTGTCCGACGTCGCGGCAGGCAAGGTGCGTAGCCTCCTCGAGCAGGAGGGCCGGACCGACCTCCGGCTGCGCGTCGCAGTACAGCCCGGCGGCTGCTCGGGCCTGATCTACCAGCTGTACTTCGACGAGCGCGTCCTCGACGGTGACGCCGTCCGTGACTTCGACGGCGTCGAGGTCATCGTGGACAAGATGAGCGTCCCGTACCTGTCGGGGGCCTCGATCGATTTCGAGGACACCATCTCGAAGCAGGGCTTCACCATCGACAACCCGAACGCGGGCGGATCCTGCGCCTGTGGAGACTCCTTCCACTAGCACGATCGCGGGGCCCGGAGCATCACCGTCGAGGTGTGTTCCGGGCCTTTTGCGTGTCACCGGATCGCGGGTCTTCCGGGTAAGCTCTACAGTGAGTAGTAAAACTGGATGTGCACCCCGGGCCGCTTCACGGGCGGGTGGCAACGCACGTAGAAAAGGAAGGTCCGTCTGTGAGTTCGCAGGACCGAACCGGTAGCAAGCGCGTCAGGATCGCAAAGATCTCCAGCATCTCGCTGGCCGGCGCCCTCCTACTGACCGGCTGTTCGGCAGAAGCCCAAAGGGGCTGGCTTCCGGCAGACCGTGACAACACCAATCACACCGGGGCCATCACCGATCTGTGGGTCAACTCGTGGATCGCGGCGCTCGTCGTCGGCATCATCACGTGGGGACTGATCATCTGGTGCATGGTCGCGTACCGTCGCCGGAAGAACGACACCGGCTACCCCCGGCAGATCAGCTACAACCTGCCCCTCGAGATCTTCTACTTGACCATCCCGCTGTTCATGGTCCTCGTGTTCTTCTACTTCACGGAGCGCGACATCGCGACCATCGACGCCCGCGTCGAGGATCCCGACGTCATCGTGGACGTCCGCGGCAAGCAGTGGTCGTGGGACTTCAACTACGTCAAGGAAGACAAGTACTCCACGGGCGTCCAGGGGAACCTGAACGGTGAAGAGGGCGTGCCGGAGAACCTGCCGACCCTGTACCTGCCCGTCAACAGGTCCGTCGAGCTCCAGCTCAATGCCCGCGACGTGCAGCACTCGTTCTTCGTGCCCGCGTTCCTGCAGAAGCGCGACCTGTACCCGGGCCGCACCAACTACATCAACCTCACTCCGACGAAGGAGGGCGTATTCGCCGGCAAGTGTGCCGAGCTGTGCGGCCAGTACCACTCGGAGATGCTCTTCAACGTGGAGGTCGTCTCGCAGGAGGAGTTCGACGCACGGATGGCGCAACTGGAGGACGGTCAGCTCGGCGACGAGTACGATCGCGACTCCTACCCAGAGGATGATCCCGATACCGACCCAGCCAGGAGCAGCAGCTGATGTCCACCTTCGAATACACCCTTGAGGAAGCCGGCACCGTCGCGGCTCCGCGTGTTGTTCCGAGGTCCAAGGGGCGGATCGTCGTCAACTGGATCACCTCGACCGACCACAAGACCATCGGGTTCATGTACCTGATCGCCTCCTTCGTGTTCTTCTGCTTCGCCGGCGTGATGGCCCTGATCATCCGGGCGGAGCTGTTCGAGCCCGGCATGCAGGTCCTGCAGACCAAGGAGCAGTACAACCAGCTGTTCACGATGCACGGCACCGTGATGCTGCTGATGTTCGCGACCCCGCTGTTCGCCGGCTTCGCCAACGTGATCATGCCGCTCCAGATCGGCGCGCCCGACGTCGCCTTCCCTCGCCTGAACGCCCTGGCCTTCTGGTTCTTCCTGTTCGGCAGCACCATCGCCGTCTCCGGCTTCATCACCCCGCAGGGCGCGGCGTCGTTCGGCTGGTTCGCGTACGCCCCGCTGTCGAGTACGACGTTCTCACCGGGCGTGGGTGGGGACCTGTGGGTCTTCGGACTCGCGCTCTCCGGGTTCGGTACCATCCTCGGCGCCGTCAACTTCATCACCACGATCATCTGCATGCGCGCTCCGGGCATGACCATGTGGCGCATGCCCATCTTCACCTGGAACACGCTGATCACGGCGATCCTCGTCCTGATGGCCTTCCCGCCGCTGGCCGCCGCGCTGTTCGCGCTCGGTGCCGACCGCCGCTTCGGAGCCCACATCTTCGACCCCGAAGCCGGCGGGGCCATCCTCTGGCAGCACCTCTTCTGGTTCTTCGGCCACCCCGAGGTCTACATCATCGCGCTGCCGTTCTTCGGGATCGTCTCTGAGATCTTCCCGGTGTTCTCCCGCAAGCCGATCTTCGGCTACAAGGGCATCGTCTACGCGACGATCGCCATCGCCGCCCTCTCCGTGACCGTGTGGGCCCACCACATGTACGTCACCGGGGCCGTGCTCCTGCCGTTCTTCGCCTTCATGACCATGCTCATCGCGGTTCCCACGGGCGTGAAGTTCTTCAATTGGATCGGCACCCTGTGGCGGGGATCGGTCACCTTCGAGACCCCGATGCTGTGGAGCCTCGGCTTCCTCGTGACGTTCCTCTTCGGAGGCCTCACCGGCATCATCCTCGCCTCGCCGCCCCTGGACTTCCACGTCTCGGACACCTACTTCGTCGTCGCCCACTTCCACTATGTGGTCTTCGGGACCGTCGTCTTCGCGATGTTCGCCGGGTTCTACTTCTGGTGGCCCAAGTTCACGGGCAAGATGCTCAACGAGCGCCTCGGCAAGATCCACTTCTGGATGCTGTTCCTGGGCTTCCACGCCACGTTCCTCATCCAGCACTGGCTCGGCGTCGAGGGCATGCCCCGCCGCTACGCGGACTACCTGCCCGAGGACGGCTTCACCGCCATGAACCAGTTCTCCACCATCGGGTCCTTCGTTCTCGGCGCCTCGCTGATCCCGTTCTTCTGGAACGTGTACATCACCTGGCGCACGGGCAAGAAGGTCGAGGTCGACGACCCCTGGGGCTTCGGCGCCTCCTTGGAGTGGGCGACGTCCTGCCCCCCTCCGCGCCACAACTTCACGTCGCTGCCGCGCATCCGGTCCGAGCGCCCCGCGCTCGACCTGCACCACCCCGAGCTGCAGCAGACACACACCCCCGACAGCAGCGCCGCCAGCTTCATGGGCGCCGCTGACCGAGAGGACGCCAGCGCATGAGGATCGAGACGAAGCTCTTCACCTACCTCACGCCGTTCTTCCTCCTGGTGGGCACCGTGTACGGTTTCCTCGTCGAATGGACGGAACCGGTCGGATTCCTCGCCCTGTACCTGACGGCCGGACTCTCCGGGATGATCGGTTTCTACCTCGGCTTCACCGGCAAGCGCGTCGGAGACCGACCGGAGGACCGCCTCGACGCGGAGATCCACGAGGGTTCCGGCGAGCAGGGGCACTTCAGCCCCTGGAGCTGGTGGCCACTGGTGCTCGGCCTGGCCGCAGCGACCAGTTTCGCCGGACTGGCGGTCGGTTTCTGGATCCTGTACATCGGCATGGGGCTGGCTGTGATCGCCCTCGTCGGCTGGGTCTACGAGTACAGCCGCGGGTACCACGCCCACTGATCGATCCGACCATCAATGAAAGGGAGCCCGCCACGCGCGGGCTCCCTTTCGTTTGACCGCGTCGTACACTCGCACCGTTGCCCGACGCGCCGATCACAGGAGAGGGAACGCATGGCCGTGATGCCTCGACCCTTCGACGCCGAACCGCTCGACGACGCATCGACCACGCCGAAACACGTGCAGTTGCGTGAGAGCCTGCGGCGCTACGTCCGGCAGTTCGGGGAGCCGGGCGCGGCCATACCCTCCGAGCGGCACCTCGGCAGCTACTACGGGGTGGCCCGGATGACGGTCCGCCACGCGATCGACGCGCTCGTCGCCGAGGAGGTGCTCGAGCGGGTCGTGGGGCTGGGGACCTTCGTCGCGCGCAGCAAGATGGATCTGCACATGAAGATGACGTCCTACACGGAGGAGATGATCCGGCGCGGGATGGTCCCGGACGCGCGGGTCCTCAGCTTCGAACAGCAGGGGGCATCGCCGCTCGTCGCGCGGGAACTCCAGATCGAGATCGGCCAGCCCGTGGTGCGCTTCCGGCGTCAGCTCCTCGCCGACGGCGAGCCCATGAGCGTCGACGAGAACTTCATCCCCGCCCATTGCGTGACGGGCATCCTCGACGATCCTCCGCCGACGTCGCTCTACAACGTCCTGAGCGAGAAGTACGGCCTGGTCATGGAGTGGGGTGAGGACACCATCGAGGCAACCGCCGCCTCGCCGTCGATCGCGCGACTGCTCAACGTGGAGATGAACGCCCCGCTCCTGAAGATCCAGCGGCACGCCTATGTTGCCCGCACGATGGTCGACTATTCCGTCTCCTACTACCGCGCCGACCGGTACAAACTGTGGGTGCCCCTGCAGCGCCCCGGCGTGCGCACGCCACGGGCATACAGCGCCAAGCGCCTGCGGTAGGCGCTGCGGCGGTCCTGGAGGCTCACGCGCCAGTTCCTGGCAACGGGCGAGACCGCAGACCCCGCCGTGGTCGACGGCGCGTGGTCGGGACCCGAGAGGTCAGCCGGCGACGACGACCATGGCGAACCCAGCGCCGATCAGGCCACCGAGGAGGAATCCGGCAGCCACCTGGGACGGTGTGTGGGCGCGGAGGCGTACGCGCGACCACCCGACCGCTGCCGGTACGACCAGGAGCAGGAGGGCGGCCGGTCCGACGACGGCGATCGTCCCAGCCGTCACGAAGACAGCGACCGCGGAGTGGGCGGAGAGCTTCCAGCACAGATTCACGAGGAGCACCACGGCCACGCCCGCGACGGTACACCAGACCGCGCCGGTGACCACCCGGGGTGCCCCGAGAAGCGTGAGGGCCCACAGTCCAACCGCGATGGAGACGAGCGTGCCGGCGAGCACCGGCGCACGCTGGCGCCGGTCGCTGATGTGATGGTCGGTCACGTACCCGCGCCGCACCAGAATGAGGACGGCGGCAAGGGGGAGTGCGGTGGTGAATCCGGTGGCGACGACGGCGTACAGGATCCCGTTCGGCCAACCGGCCGCGCCGAGCGCCGTACCCACCAGGAAGAGGCTGACGAGCACGGCGGGCGCGCAGATCTCGCTGATCGCAGCGGCGACTGCCCCGGGCTGCGGCGGGGCGGAGAGGACGGGGCGGGTGCCGGTCATAGGGGGTTCCTTCGTCGGTGCGGGAGGGAGGACCCGGAGACGCACGAAGGGCCCGGACGGTATGTCCGGGCCCTTCTGTCAGCCTGCGGGGAGGTGGTCCCTAGTGGCTGGCGATGGACTCGCGGTCCTTCGCGCCGGCAACCTCGCCGTGATGATCGCCGTGCGACGCTTCGAGTTCCCTCGGCGTCACCGGTGCAACGCGGTCCTCGAAGAAGAAGCTCGAGATCCGGCCGTGGGCCTTGTCTAGGATCGAGACCTTGCCGTTCTCGTCCGGCTTCGGGACCATGACCTCGGGCGACTCGAAGGCGACCAGCTTGTACCGCTTGTAGTCGTCGACAGGCTCGTGGACCTCGATGAACTCGCCGTGTGGCAGGCGCACGATCCGTCCGGTCTCGCGACCATGGAGTGCGATCTCGCGGTCCTTGCGCTGCAGGGCGAGGGAGATCCGACGCGACGCCATGAACGCGAGGATCGGGCCGAAGATCACCAGGAAGCGCAGCCAGTACAGGACGTCGTTCAGCGAGACCAGGAAGTGGGTCGCGATGAGGTCGGAGCTTGCGGCCGCCCACATGACGCAGTAGAACGTGACTCCTGCGACGCCGATCGCGGTGCGGGTCGGTGCGTTGCGGGGACGGTCGAGCAGGTGGTGCTCCCGCTTGTCCTTCGTGACCCAGGCTTCGATCCAGGGCCAGGCGAACATCGCGGTGAACACGATGATGGCGGGGACCAGGGCGGGGATCAGGACGTTCAGCGAGAGCGTGTTGACACCCCAGGGGAAGGGGAGCAGGAACTCGAAGTCGAAGCTGTCTCCGATCGTCCCGGGCATGAGGCGCAGCGCACCGTCGACCCAGCCGATGTACCAGTCGGGCTGGGTACCGGCGGACACGGGAGACGGGTCGTACGGACCGTAGTTCCAGATCGGGTTGATGGTGAAGGCGGCCGCGATGGCTGCCAGGACACCGAACACGATGAAGAAGAATCCGCCGGCCTTCGCGGCGTACACGGGCCCTACGGGGTAGCCGACGACGTTCGTGTTCGTCCGTCCGGGGCCGGGGAACTGCGAGTGCTTGTGCAGCACGACCATGAAGAGGTGGATGCCGATCAGGAGAAGGATGATCGCCGGGATCAGCAGGATGTGCAGCACGTACAGGCGGCCGATGATCATGGTGCCCGGGAACTCACCGCCGAAGAGGAAGAAGCTCAGGTAGGTACCGACCACCGGGATGGCCTTCATGACGCCGTCGATGATGCGCAGGCCGTTGCCGGAGAGCAGGTCATCGGGGAGCGAGTAGCCGGTGAAGCCGGCCGCGAGGCTCAGGATCAGGAGGGTGCAGCCGACAACCCAGTTGAACTCGCGGGGGCGGCGGAAGGCACCGGTGAAGAAGACGCGCAGCATGTGCACGGCCACGGAGGCCACGAACAGGAGTGCCGCCCAGTGGTGGATCTGCCGCATGAACAGGCCGCCGCGGATATCGAAGGAGATATCGAGTGAGGAGGCGTAGGCCACGGACATCTCGACGCCACGGAGGGGCAGGTAGCTGCCCTCGTAGTGCGTCTCTGCCATCGAAGGATCGTAGAAGAAGGTGAGGAATGTTCCGGAGATCAGCAGGATGACGAAGGTGTACAGCGCCACCTCGCCGAACATGAAGGTCCAGTGATCCGGGAAGATCTTCCGGCCGAACTCCTTGACGATCGCAGAGCCGCCGACCCGGGAGTCCACGTAGTCGGTGACCTTACCCACGCGCGTCTTCGGCGCGTACGGTTGTGTCGCGGTTGAGCTGCTCATGTCAGCCTCGCTCCCAGAAACTAGGTCCTACGGGTTCTTGGAAATCGCTAGACGCGACGAGGTAGCCCTCGTCGTCGACTTCGATGGGTAGCTGCGGCAGCGGACGTGCTGCAGGACCGAAGATCACCTTGCACTCTTGCTCGAGGTCGAAGGTGGACTGGTGGCAGGGGCACAGCAGGTGGTGCGTCTGCTGCTCGTACAGCGCGACCGGGCAGCCGACGTGCGTGCAAATCTTGGAGTACGCCACGATGCCGTCGTACGCCCAGTTCTCCCGGCCAGGAGAAGGGTTGAGTTCTTCCGGATCGAGGCGCATGAGCAGGACGACCGCCTTGGCCTTCTCCTCGAGCTTGTTCTCGACCTCGTTCAGTCCTTCGGGGATCACGTGGAAAGCTGAACCGATGGTCACGTCCGACGCCCGGATGGGCGTACCGCTCGGATCCCGGGTCAGGCGGACACCCGTGTCCCACATGGTCTCCTTGAGCACGTTGCCGGGCAGGGGTCCTAGATCGCGGAAGATGACGATCGCAGGGAGCGGGGCGAGGAGTGCGGCTCCGAGGAGCGTGTTCCGGATCAGGGGACGCCGCTTGATGCCGGACTCGTCGAGGATGTCGTTGACGATCTTCTCGGCGTCCCGGCGGTCCTGCTCGGGGCGGATCTCGTGACGCTGCTCCGTGACCTCGTGGTCGGGCATGAGGGTCTTGGCCCAGTGGACGATCCCGACGCCGATGCCCAGCATCGCGAAGGCGGTGCCGAGCCCGAGGAGCAGGTTCTGGAGGCGCAGCCGCGCGATGGTCTCGTCGAGCGGTACCAGGAAGTATCCGGCGAAGAAGAGCAGCGTCCCGAGGACCGAGACGAAGAACAGCAGAGCGACCTGGCGTTCGGCACGCTTCTCGGCACGCGGATCCCGATCGGCGAGGCGCGGGCGGTGGGGCGGGAGGCCCGGGTTCTCGAACTCGTCCAGCGCCCGCCCGGGCGTGGCAACAGTGACCGAGCTGCCGGGGGCGCCGTGACTAGAGTCGGCCATGATCCCTCTTATCTTTCATTAGGTACTGCGAGTCTGTAATTGATTCGTTCACGAGACGCTCCTGGATGGTCAGGAGGAGCGCGACGTGAGCCACACGGTGAACGCGATGATGACGCCGAGGCCGGCGACCCAGATGAACAGGCCCTCGGAGACGGGGCCGAGCGAACCGAGATCCGCTCCGCCGGGAGAGCCCTGCTCGTCGATGGTGTTGAGGAAGGCGATGATGTCCTGCTTGTCCTCGGGGCTCACGTTGGCGTCGTTGAAGACCGGCATGTTCTGCGGACCGGTGACCATCGCCTCGTAGATGTGCTTCTCGCTCACGCCCGCGAGGGACGGGGCGTACTTGCCGCGGGTCAGGGCGCCACCGGCAGCGGCAGCGTTGTGGCACATGGCGCAGTTCACACGGAAGAGCTCACCGCCGTTGGCCGGGTCGCCTTCGGACGCGTCGAGGATGTCTTCGGACGGGATGGACGGGCCGGCACCGAGCGAGGCCACGTATGCGGCCATCTGGCTGATCTGCTCGTCATTGAACTGGACCGGCTTGACCTGGGCCTGCGGACCGTCCATCTGCATCGGCATGCGGCCGGTGCCGACCTGGAAGTCGACGGATGCGGCTCCGACGCCGACGAGCGACGGCGCAGCGTCCGATCCCGTGGCCCCCAAGCCGTGGCAGGAGGCGCAGTTCGCCGTGAAGAGCTTACTGCCCTCTTCGACGTCGTCGGCAGTGAATGTGGTGGTCTGTGCCTGCGCCTCGTTGGCGGTGCTGGCTGCGGCGTAGATTCCGCCGGTGACGAGGAGCGCCATTAACAGCAGCGCCAACGCTGCGAGTGGGTGACGCCGCCTCTGGGAGAGTGCCTTCACGGGGTGGTTCCTGCCTTTTTCGGTGCGAGCGCTGCGGAGATTCTTCAGTGAATTCTACCTCTAGTAGAAGAGCCTACAGGAGGAGTTACTGAAGGAAGTAGATGATGATGAAGAGGCCGATCCAGACGACGTCGACGAAGTGCCAGTAGTAGGACGTGACGATGGCCGAGGTGGCCTCGAAGTGCCCGAACTGGCGGGCGATGAACGCACGGCCGATGATCAGCAGGAAGGCGACGAGGCCGCCGACCACGTGGATCCCGTGGAAGCCTGTGGTGATGTAGAAGGCGGACCCGAAGGCGTTGGAGTTCAGTGCGACGCCTTCGGCGACCAGCTCTGCGTACTCGTAGGCCTGGACGGAGACGAAGATCGCGCCCATGACGAACGTCAGCAGGAACCACTCGACCATGCCCCAGCGGGACAGCTGGAGGAGTCCGCCCGTCCTGCGGGGCTGGAGGCGCTCCGCGGCGAACACGCCGAACTGGCAGCTGAACGAGCTCGACACCAGGATGACGGTGTTCACGAGCGCGAACGGGACGTTCAGCTTCTCGGTCTCCATCGCCCACAGCTCACCGGAGGTGGAGCGCAGGGTGAAGTACATGGCAAAGAGGCCGGCGAAGAACATCAGCTCGCTGGACAGCCACACCACGGTTCCGACGGAAACCATGTTGGGGCGGTTCAGTGCTTGATGCGGGGCGGCGCTGGGGGCTTGGGTCGCAGATGTCACAGACTCATTATGTCCCCAAGATCAGCGCGATCACCAACGCGAAACGGCCGTTGCGGGGGCCTTGCCGCGCAGGGGGACGCGCAACGCCCGGTATTCCGGGGAAGTTCCCCGAGATGACTTTCTACAATTCGTAGATAATCTGGGACGGTGAGCCTGACAACAAGCCCCGCTGCGGTGCAGCCCACCTGGCCGTCGATCTTCTCGTCCCTCCTCGCGGGCACGGATCTGAGCGTGGGACAGAGCCGCTGGGCGATGGACACGATCATGGCGGGAGAGGCGAGCCATGCCCAGATCGCGGGCTTCCTGGTAGCGCTGCGTGCCAAGGGGGAATCGGTCGACGAGCTCACGGGGTTGGTCGAGGCGATGCTCGGCAGGGCGCACAGGATCCAGGTGGAAGGTCCCACGCTGGACATCGTCGGGACGGGCGGCGACGGACTGGGTACCCTCAACATCTCCACGATGTCGTCGCTGGTGGCCGTGGGCGCCGGTGCGAGGGTCGTCAAGCACGGGAACCGGGGTGCCTCCTCCGCGTCCGGGGCCGCGGATGTGATCGAGGAACTCGGCGTCCGGCTCGACCTGCCGCCCGCCGACGTCGCCAGGACCGCGGAGCGGGCCGGCATCACCTTCTGCTTCGCCCAGGTCTTCCACCCGTCCATGAAGCACGTGGCGGTGCCGCGCCGCGAGCTCGGCATCCCCACCGCCTTCAACTTCCTGGGGCCGTTGAGCAACCCGGCCGGCGTCAGTGCGCAGGCGCTCGGCTGCGCGGACGCGAGGATGGCCCCCCTGATGGCCGGTGTCCTCGCGGCGCGTGGAACCCGCGCCCTCGTCTTCCGGGGCGACGACGGCCGGGACAAGCTGACGACCAGCGGGTCCTCCACCGTGTGGGAGGTCCGCGACGGACAGGTGAGGGCCCACGAGGTGCACCCCGAGGACTTCGGACTCGATGTCGTCCCCGTCGATGCGCTGCGCGGCTCCGATGCCGCAGGGAACGCCGCGGTGGTCCGATCGGTGCTGGACGGCGAGACCGGACCTGTCCGGGACGCCGTCGTCCTCAACACCGCCGCCGGCCTCGTGGCACTCGACCCCACCGCGGAAGGAAGCCTCCTGGACCGGATCACAGCGGGAATGCAGCATGCGCGCGCGTCGATCGATTCCGGTGCGGCCCGCGGGGTCCTGGAGCGCTGGGTCGAGGTCAGCCGCTCGTACTGACCGTCGCAGCGCGTGCTGCGGCGGGCCTCAGCTGTCGAAGCCCAGGCTGAAAGCCGCGTCGAGATCGTGCTGGGAGTAGGAGCGGAAGGCGATCTGCGTCGTCGTCGAACGGATGCCCTCGATCTTCGACAGGCGGTCGGCGATCACGTC
The DNA here is from genome assembly GCF_015752045.1 of Arthrobacter sp. CAN_A2. Taxonomy (NCBI): domain Bacteria; kingdom Bacillati; phylum Actinomycetota; class Actinomycetes; order Micrococcales; family Micrococcaceae; genus Arthrobacter; species Arthrobacter sp. CAN_A2. Next base: position 3,100 of record NZ_JADOUS010000007.1, on the reverse strand, counting down.
GGCCAGGTCCTCGTGGCGGCTCACGCGCGCGATGGCGATGAGGTCCCACTCGCCTGTCACCGAGTACACCTCGCTGATGCCGGCGATCTCTGAGATGGACTGCGCGCTCTCGGGGATCCGGGAGGCGTCGGTCTGGATGAGGACGAATGCGGTGATCATGGCATGCCTTTCGGGAGACGAGGAGGAATCGGACCTACGCTACCGCCGCCGGCGCCGCCGGATCGTCCGAAGGACGACGCGCGGCAGCAGCAGGAACGCACCGAGGACGATCAGCGTGACGACCTGGAAGCTGGGAGCGACCCCTGCGCCCGACATCGCCCGTACTGCCAGGCCGCCGGCGACGGTCACCAGCCACAGGACCACTCCGGTGGGCCACGCGGCGCCCGGCGAACGCCACGCACGCGCGGCCAGGGCCGCGACGGCGTAGGCCAGGAGGAACGGCCACGCGGTGTCGAGGACGCCGGCGACGGTGACGCCGTGCTCGTGCGTGCGGCGCCCCGAGGCGGCGAAGACGAGGATGAGGACGACGTCGGCGATGCCCCACACGAACGGGGCCGTCCGCGCACGCGCCGACCGGGACGAAGCCGGGTGGGCGGGACGAAGGGAGTCGCTACGGGGCATGGGATCAGCCTAGTGGTTGTCGCCGTCGTGTCCGTGGACTAGGTTCAGGCGATCGTCGTGCACCGTGGCGCGGCCTGAGCGAAGGACAGCCGATGGGATCGATCACCCCGTGCCTCTGGTTCGACGGCGACGCAGAGGAGGCCGCGCGGCTCTACACCTCGGTGGTGAGGAACTCCCGCATCCTCGGGGTCTCCCGCGCAGGCGACGGTCCCGAGGACGCTGCCATGATGGTCACGTTCGAGCTCGACGGGCAGCCTTTCGTAGCGCTCAACGGCGGGCCCCAGTACACCTTCACGGAAGCGACGTCCTTCCAGATCGCCTGCGGTGACCAGGCCGAGGTGGACCGCTACTGGGCGGCGCTGACGGCCGATGGCGGCGAGGAGGGCCGGTGCGGTTGGCTCAAGGACCGGTTCGGGCTCTCCTGGCAGGTGATCCCGACGGCCCTGCCGGCCCTGATCGGCGGCGACGATCCGGACGGCGCGCGGCGGGCCATGACCGCCATGCTCGCCATGGGGAAGCTCGACATCGCCGCGCTGAAGGCCGCCTACCAGGGGGACTGACCGGTTCGAGGGACGGCGGCACTGGTCGCCGGGGCGGGGCTCAGGATCACGAGCATGGCCCCGGCGGCAACGCAGACGACGTCGGAACAGTCGTCGACGCCGGGGCAGCAGTGCCTGGGTGTATGAACTGGCCAGCACGCCCGGCAGCCCATATTCGTCTCGTACAGGATCCTTTGGCCGGGCGGAGGCGGTGTCCGGCAGCGCCGCGCGGCGGGGAGGCGAACGTCAGGACTGGCGGGGGAGTGGTTGATCGCGCCGTGTCTCGGGAATGTGTCTCCTGCAGTGTGTTCGCAACGGGATCGTGAGTACGTCCAGCTGTCCTCGGGTGTGTTCCAGTGGGCCGTCGGTGAGTCCTGCGACCAGGACGACATCACGGCCGCCCCTGACGAACGACCGGGACGGGTCTCCACGCCCCGCTCGGAGTGGGGTCACCCCGGGTGGGTGACGCGCCGGCTGTGACCGGCACACAGGATGAGACTGCGGCGACCCGTCGCCGCAACCCGGTCAACCGAGGGACTGCAGCAAGGAGTCTGACATGCCACTGGCTGCACGACGCAGGCGCAGGACTGACACCGCTACCGGCGCGTCCCTCGTGATGCCACTCGATTGCTCTCCACGGGTGGTCATGACCTCGGGGTCAGGGGCACCAGCACCCGAGGCACGGTAGACCCGCAAACCAACCCGAGGACCCGAGTGACGAATGGTTGTTCCCAGGTCAGCTTTCGCAAAGGAGCCTCCGATGTCGAGACCACGCCCGAACCTTGCTGGATCTATCGCACTCGGGATAGTTGTCGCCATGCTCACGGGCTGCAACACGTCAACATCCGGCACCTCGACGCCCGAGCCGAGCGTTAGCAGCAGCAAGGCACCGGACACCGTCTCGGGGGTGTGCACTGCAGCAAGTGACTTTGCTGCGGCCCTCACAGATTTCAAACGGGCACTCGCCCCGGGTGTCACCGTTCAACAGCTCGATTCGGCACGGGATCAGGTCGTGAAGACCTACGACGATCTGATCGAAGCGAGTCAGGACGTCGCGGAGGACCAGGTGGATCCTGTGCGGACGGCCAAGGACGAGCTCGTCTCAGCCGTCGAGGCTGTTCCCGACGATGCCACCCTGAGCCAGGCGGTCGGATCCCTGCGGGATGAAGCCGCCAACGTCCAGGCCGCGGTCAGTGACCTGCAGACGGAGGCCACGTGTTGAGCGTCCGGGATTCGCAGGCCGGCTCCGGACTTGTTCTGGGCGTGCTGGCATCCGGCCAGTTCCTGATGACCCTCGACAGTTCGGTGATGAACGTATCGATGGCCACGGTGGCGGCAGACCTCGGGACGACGATCACCGGTATTCAGACAGCTATCACCCTGTACACCCTCGTTATGGCGTCGCTGATGATCACCGGCGGCAAGGTAGGGACCATCATGGGCCGCCGCCGGGCTTTCGCGCTGGGCCTGATCATCTATGCCGCAGGTTCGCTGACCACGGCGCTTGCGCCGAACCTGGCAGTTCTGCTGTTCGGCTGGTCACTTCTGGAGGGCATCGGGGCGGCACTGATCATGCCCGCGATCGTGTCGCTCGTCGCGGCCAACTTCCCGCAGGAACGCCGAGCCGGGGCCTACGGACTGGTGGCCGCAGCAGGGGCCATGGCGGTCGCCGCGGGTCCTCTCATCGGTGGCGCTGTGACCACGTTCGCATCGTGGCGTTATGTCTTCGTCGGCGAGGTGGTCATCGTCCTGGGGATCCTGCTCGTTCTGCGGAAGGTTGAGGACGTACCTGCTGCCAAGGTCCGGCTTGATTTCGTAGGATCCGCATTGTCGATCGTGGGACTGCTTGGTGTCATAGCGTCGTAGCAACAACATAACTGGATAGAGGGAGTTGCCTGGTGGGACGCAGGGCTTTGACGTTCTCGGATCGGGCAGACATC
>NZ_JADOUS010000006.1:0-294804 GCF_015752045.1 Arthrobacter sp. CAN_A2 | reverse complement strand
GGGACCCGGTCCGGAACCGCCAGATGATCCCCTCGACCACCCGACGATGATCCTGGAACGGGCGCCCCCCGGCCCGGGCAGCAACCGGCATCAACGGCTCCAAACGCCCCCACGCGGCATCCGAAAGACTACGAGTACGAGACATCCCACCATGATCTCGTTCATCCCACCTCGGGGTTAGGAGACACGCCCTAGCCCAGGGTGGCGGTGTCGATCACGAAGCGGTAGCGGACGTCGGAGGACAGGACACGCTCGTAGGCCTCGTTGATGGCGTCGGCGGAGATCAGCTCGACCTCGGGCGCGATGCCGTGCTCGGCGCAGAAATCGAGCATCTCCTGGGTCTCGCGGATGCCGCCGATGCCCGATCCCGCGAAGGAGCGCCGCTGGTTGAACAGCGTGAACACGTGCAGGGGAAGGGCATCGGCCGGGGCGCCCACGTTGACCATGGTCCCGTTCAGGCCGAGCAGTGAGAGGTGCGCGTCCAGGTCGATCTTGGCGCTCACGGTGTTGATGATGAGGTCGAAGGTGTTCTCGAGCTGCTTGAACGTGTCCGGGTCGCTGGTGGCGTAGTAGTGCTCGGCGCCGAAGCGCTTGCCGTCCTCCTGCTTGCTGAGGCTCTGCGAGAGCACGGTGACCTCTGCGCCCATCGCCGAGGCGATCTTGACGGCCATGTGGCCGAGTCCGCCCATGCCGACGACCGCGACCTTCTTGCCCGGACCCGCGTTCCAGTGGGACAGCGGCGAATAGGTGGTGATGCCCGCGCAGAGCAGGGGTGCCGCGGCTTCGTAGGGGATGCTCTCGGGCACCGTGAGGACGAAGTCCTCGTCGACCACGATGTGCGTCGAGTAGCCGCCCTGCGTGATCGAGCCGTCGCGATCGACGGACGCGTACGTGCCGACGTTGCCGTTGAGGCAGTACTGTTCCTCCCCCTGCAGGCAGTTCGAGCACTCGCGGCAGGAGTTCACCATGCAGCCGACGCCCACGCGGTCGCCGACCTTGTGGCGGGTCGCCCCGCTGCCGGCTTCCTCGACGACGCCGACGATCTCGTGGCCGACCGTCAGCGGGTACTGCTGGGGGCCCCACTCGCCGCGCACCGTGTGGATGTCGGAGTGGCAGACCCCGGCGTACGCGATCTTGATCAGTACGTCCTTCGGTCCGACGTCGCGCCGCTCGATGGTCGTGGGGACGAGCGGGTCCGTGGCGGACGGTGCTGCGTAGGCCTTGACGGTCTTCATGGGTTTCTCCTGGGAGATCGGGGACACGGCTCGCAGGGTTGCGGGCCGGGGGGTCTGGTGGTTGTCGTCCGGGAGCGGATCAGGGGTGCTTCGAGGACCCTGCCGAGCGGGGTGGCGGCGGTGATGTCCGGCGGTCACTGGACGTCGGGCCGCACGAGGCGGGCTGCCGGCGGATGCGGACCTCCGTGCGGGCGCGCCCGGGAGTGGGGACGTCATGGACGTCCTGGTGGTTTCTCACTGTTCCAACGTTAGGGCGGATCGCCGGCGCACGGGGCGCCCGCCCGCTCCCTGCAACGCCGGCCCCGTTCGTGCCCTATGCTGTCCCGCCGCCGATCGGCCCCGGCCCCGCGTCAGCCGGGAGGCGCTGCGGCGAGGAGCGCTTCCGCTGCACGCCCGGTCAGCCAGGCGACGGCCGCCGATTCCTCCGCGAAATACCGGCTCGGTGTAGCCGACCGGTAGTTGAAGGCGGTGAGGACCCTGCTCACCTCGTCGACCCCGATCACGCCCGTCCGCAGGGAGCAGGTGTCCTTGATGAGCAGACGCCGGGCTTCCGGGGTGAGTGCGTCGACCAGCCCGATGTTCACCAGGAGCGGACGCTTGCCCCGCGGTGACGCCGCCGTCACGGCCGCCATCGTCGAGCGCACGTCATCACCGCCGATCGTGATCCCCGCCGCCCACTCGAGGCGCAGGAAGTCGCCGTCGTCCGTGAGCGTGTAACGGGCCTGCTCCCCCGCGTCCCTGGTCATCTGCATCCGTTCGTGTCGACCCCCAGGTCCGATCCTAGGCGCCAAGGGACCGGCGCGGCCCCGACCACTGACGCGGCGGGTGACGCATTGTGGCACGGGCGGCATCCGGTGGAGGATGGGACGAACCACCCCGGACGACCTCAAGGAGCATTCCATGGACTACACGTTCGATGTCCTCGTGATCGGCGGGGGGCCCGCCGGCATGGCGGCCGCCACGCGTGCGGCGGAGCTCGGGGCGCGCACCGCCGTCGTCGAACGCTCCGCCCTCGGCGGGACGTGCGTGAACTCGGGGTGCGTCCCCACCCGCGTGCTCGCCAAGACCGCCCGCCTGTTCCGCGAGGTCCGCACGGCGTACGACTACGGGATCGTCGTCGCCGAACCGTCCGTCGACTGGGACAAGACGGTGCAGCGGGTGCGCGCCACGGTGGCCCGGGTGCTCGACGCCAAGGGCTATGGGCCCACGATGGAACGCCTCGCCATCGACCTCATCGGGGGCGACGCCGAACTCACCGGCGAGCACAGTGTCGTCGTGGACGGCCGGGAGATCACCGCCGCCGCGATCATCCTGTGCATCGGCGGCAGCGGCCGCCGCCTCCCGATCGAGGGGGCCGAGCTCGCCGTCCTGCCGGACGAGGTACTGGACCTGCCGGCCCTGCCCGGCACGGTCGCGATCATCGGCGGTGGCCACACCGGAGCGCAGATGACCACCATCTTCGACGCCATGGGCTCGGAGGTCCTCCTCCTCGAGGTCGCACCGCGGATCCTGATGACGGAGGACGAGGACGTCGCGGACGTCGTCACCGCCAGCTTCCGTGCCAGGGGTATCCGGGTGGAGGCCGGTATCAGCGGTATCGACGGCATCCGCCGGGACGGCGACGGCCTCACGCTCACCTGGCAGCGCGACGACGAGCCGGAGTCCCTCAGCGTGGACGCCGTCGTCATGGCCGCCGGCTGGCCCGCGAACCTCGCCGGGCTGGGCCTCGACGCGGCGGGCGTCCGGACCACCCGCTCCTTCATCCCGGTGGACGACTACCTGCGGTCCAGCGTGCCGCACATCTTCGTGGCGGGCGATGCGAACGGCAGCAGCATGCTGGTGCAGGCGGCCGTCTTCGAGGGTGAGACGGCGGCCGAGAACGCCGTGATGGGGGCCATGCGCACCACGCCGCACCATCTCCTGCCCGAGGGCGGGTTCACCGACCCCGACTACGCGGGCGTGGGACTGACGGAGGCCCAGGCGAGGCAACGGGACACCGAGTGCCACGCCGTCACCGTGCCCTACGCTGCCGTCGAGCGACCCATCATCGACGACCGCGAGCAGGGCTTCCTCAAGCTCGTGATCGACCGGCGCCGCGAGCTGATCCTCGGCGCACACGCGGTGGGCGAGAACGCCGTCGAGGTCATCACCGCGGTGGCCGCCGCCATGGCGGCGGGCACCGACCTGGCGACGCTGGCCCGGGTGAAGTTCGCGTACCCCACGTACAGCGCGATCATCGGACAGGCCGCCAGGGCCGGCCTCCACGGCTGACGCCCCGGCCCGCCCGGCAGTCGCGCTGCGGGTGGAGGGGAAGGAGGCGCCCCGGCCGTCCGGGTCAGGAGGTGCGGGTCAGCGTCCGGTACTGGGGATTCTGCTCGAGGAAGCGCCGGGCCGCGGCGCATCCGGCGACGAGGTCGAGCCGGCGCTTGTGGGCGCTCAGGACCGCGCGCCGCATCAGGACCGGGCCGAGGCCACGCTGCTCGAAACCCCGCATCTCGACCAGCGCCCGCAGGGTCAGCTCGCCGCCGAGCATCGAGTACTCGAGGTAGGCGGCGAGGCCGCCGTCGACGAACAGCTCGAACCGCGAGCTGAAGGCCGAGTCCTTGAAGACCTGCCGGGAGACGGTCGCGTCTCCGCGGGCGGCGGCCCGGCGGCCCCGGTGCTCGATCTCGCCCACCACCGCCGCGTACCGCTCTCCGGCCTGCGGGGGTGGGGAGTCGGCGTCGAGCAGGCGGAACATCCTGTCGGCGAGGACGCGGAGATCGGCCAGGGACAAGGTGCCGACGTCGGAGACCGTGGCGTCCTCCATCCACTGCGCCTCGCGCTCCCGCTTCGTGGGAGGCGCGACGACGTCGGGGGCCGGGTCGTCGGTGACGGCCGGCCCTGCCGGCACGGCGTGCAGTGCGTGGCCACCGGCTTCGCCGGTGACATCGGGAACGGTTGATGATTCTGGCATGGAAGATCCGATGATGGTCAGGAAACCGAAGCCTTCTGCTAGACCGTGGCAGGTGGAACGCTAACCGGTACCACCCCCAAAAGACCGGGCGGCCCGCTGCCGGCAGCCTGTCCCCCGGCCGGGGCCGATTGTCGGGTGCCGGCCCTGTGGCGCACTGCTACTGTTGCAGCCATCCACATTGCAAGGGCGCTGGGTGACGATCGGCAGGATGGCGAGGCGATGACCGACAAGAAATTCACCGTGACCGAGGAGTCCACGAGCAAGCATCCGCACGACTGGGGGCGCGCCATGGCGGTGGCCATCAGCCGCTTGACGGATCTGGCGCGTGAGGCCGGAGACACCGTGCACGACGAAGCCCTCATCGGCGAGGACCTCCAGCTCTTCGTGGAGGACACCGAGGACGGCGTGAACATCAGCATGTCCTGGACTCCCGGGGAGCAGGCCTCGGCCCCCTCGGAGACACCTGCACGTCCGGTCGACGGCGTCGCCGGACACGACGGCGGGTCAGGCCACGGCGCAGCAGACCGGCGCATCGACCCCGCGGGCGGCAGCACCACCGGCGTGGGGCAGTGAGCGCAAGCGCAAGCCGCCGGACACATCAGTAAGCAGACTGATGATCCTGTGCGTAGGGTGGGAGGGAAGCACCCGGCCAACGATGCGGAGGACAGCATGAGCGAACGAAAGAACCCTGATCCCTCGAATGCGGGGAACCCCGATCCGGAGGAGATGAACCTGACGGGCCTCGAGCCCGGGGGCGGCGTCCCGCCGGGCGAGACACCTCCCGGCGAAGCCAGCACCACATGGCAGCAGCCGACCATCGAGAACAAGACCCAGTCGAAGGCCGTCACCGGTCTCTGGATCGGCGTCATCGCCGTCGTCGTCCTGCTGGTCCTGCTGTTCATCGTCGGCAACATCATCGGGCTGTTCAACCTGACCTGAGCGGACTCGGTACGACGAAGCCCCCGTCCGGTGGACGGGGGCTTCGTCGTGCCGGAACGGTGATCAGGCCTCGGCGCCGTCGCGCAGCCCGTAGTGGTCGATCAGGGCCGCCTCCTCCTCCGGCGAGAGTTCGACGCTGCTGTTGGCGCCGGGGGCGCCGACGATCTCCTTCTTCGTCCAGGCGAGGCGGAGATCGTCACCCTCGAAACGCGAGTTCGCCAGGGGTACGTAGTGCTTGCGCGAGTTGAGCAGTCCGAGCGACACCGTGACCCAGGCGGGGATCCCCGATTCCTTCTCGAGGTGCACGTCGTTGACGTCGCCGAGCTTCTTGCCCTTGCTGTCCCAGGCCGTCGCAGCCTGAAGTTTCGTGATTTCGGCCTCAGCCATGGGTGTTCCCTTCATTGGAGGAGCTTCGCGTCGTTCCCCATTCCAGCCCAGATACCGCCCGGGGGCAATCGACGCGTGGAGTGCGGTTCCGCTCACGCGTTGTCGGCGGCCTCACCGAGCATGGGGAGGAAGCGCTCGAGTGCCCAGGGCAGGCTCAGCGGGTTGGCCGCGGAGATGGACAGCGTCAGCGTGTTGTCGCTGTCCGCCACGAGCGCCCCGCTCCCGACCGCGGGGATCTGCTTCAGGAGCGGATCGACGGCGATGGCCTGCTTGGTGGCCTCGTCCGCGACCCAGGTCACGAAGAGGTCGGAGTCCAGCTCGTCGGCGCGCTCGGCCGACCACGGGATGAAGAATTCCGAGGAGTCCTTCGTGTTCTCGGTGACGACGTCGGCCTGGACCATGCCGAGCTCGGTCAGGAAGCGCGGGCGGTTGTCGTTGGCGGTGTAGATGCTGACGCCGTCGGCGCTGGCCGGCTCGAGGTTGCCGTAGATGAAGGTCCTGCCGTCAAGCTGCGGGTACTCGGCGGCGGCGTCCGCGATGGTCTGCTCCGTCTCGGCCACGAGCTGCTCCGCGTCGTCGGACAGGCCCAGCGCCTTGCCGATGATGCGCGTGGAGTCCTGCCACGCGGTGCCGTAGGGGACCTCCGGGTAGGCCACGACGGGGGCGATCTTGCTCAGGGTGTCGTAGTCCTCCTGGGAGAGCCCGGAGTACGCCGCGAGGATGACGTCGGGGTCGGTGGCGGCGATGTCGTCGAAGGCGATGCCGTCGGTCTCGGAGTACTGGACAGGGGCATTCGCGGTGCCGATGGCGGCATCGAGTTCCTCGAGCCGGGCGTCCTTCCAGGGGGTGGACTGGTTCTCGTTGCCGCCGTAGGTGTCGGCGGGCATCCCCACGGGCACGACGCCGAGCGCCAGGGACACATCCGCGTTCACCCAGGACACCGTCGCCACCCGTTCGGGCTGCTCGGCGAGGGTGGTCTCGCCGAAGGCGTGGTCGATGGTCACCGGGAAGGCCCCGGCATCAGCGGACGCCGTGGAGCCGTCGGCTGCGGATCCACTGTCGGCGGGGCCGGTGGAGCAGGCGGTGAGGGACAGGACGGCGATCGCGGCAGCGGCCACGAGGCTGCGGAGGCGTGTGGGGGCCATGAGATTCCTTGACTTCTGCGGCCCTGAAGGAGGCCGGGGGACGGGACAGAAGTAAGGCTAGCCTAAGCTGACAGTAATTAAGAAATACTTTCGTTGCGTAATGGTCGGTCCTCGCGGGCCTTGCGCGTCTCGCGGTCGTTCGCCTTCTGGAGAGCGTCGACGAGTTCGGCCTTCGACATCCCGGACCGGCCCGGTACGTCCAGCTTCCTGGCCAGGGCGTAGAGATGCTCCTTGGACGAGTTCGCATCGACCCCGCCCGACGTGCGCCCGCCGTCGGCCCGGCGACCGGCGGCCTGCTCGTCCGAGGGGCCCTTCTCCTCCTTGGGCTCCCAGTGGTCGCCCACCTTCTCGAAGCCGTGCTTCAGGGAGGCGAAAGCCGTGCGGCGCGCCCGTTCGCCGTCGCCGTACTGCTCCTCCGCGGAGTCGAGGGTCGCGGCGAACGTGTCCTGGGCCTTCTCGTCGGAGCGCTGCAGCGTGCTCGGGAGCGTCTCGGACTCGACCTTGCCGTCCTTCGTGAATCGGGCCATTGCTGCATCCTTCCGGGTGGGGCGCTGCCGCCCCGGCTGGGCGGCGGGCGTGTACGAGCACGCTACCGCAGGCAGTCGGGCCGCCATGTGGTCACCATCTATCCATCCATGACCGTCGCCGGTACGGTGAAGCGCACCAGCCATTGGGTACTGCCAACCGCACGATGTGGTGCGGCGTGGTCCCCGGCGCTGGTCCATCACCTACGCCAATGGAGGATATTCGTGATTCGGAGCACTACCACGTCACCACGCACGATCGGCAGGGCGAGGAACAGGACCCTCGCGCTCAGCCTGGCAGCACTCCTCGCGCTGCCGCTGCTGACCTCGGGCCCCGCCCAGGCGAAGGGGAACTTCCCGTCACCGGAGGGCAACACCAGCACCGCCAGCATCCTGACCTACGCGGATACGGTCACCGAACTGGAGAAGATCGAGAAGACCTCCCGCTACGGTGTGGACGTCTTCACGCTCGAGGAGGCGGGCACGAGCGTCGCCACCAGCGAGCAGGGCCGGGATCTGTACGTGGCGACGGTCGGCACCGGCCCCAAGGACGTGTGGGTGCAGGGTCGCATCCACGGCAATGAGCCATACGGTGCCGAGTCCATCCTGAGTCTCCTCAAGGACCTCGGGACCAATGGTTCACCGGAGTACGAGGAGATCCGCGAGGCCTTCACCATCCACTTCATTCCCATGTACAACCCGGACGGCAGCGAACTCAACATCCGCCAGACGGTCCTCTGGGACACGGCAGCGAACGCTCCCCGAAAGGACGCGAAAGGCCAGGACCTCATCGTCGACCTGAATCGCGACTGGGTGGCGGGCAAATTCCAGGCCCGCGAATCGCTGGCGTTCTACGAGTACTGGACCATGGTGGACCCCGACTACGGGATCGACATCCATCACCAGGGCCTCAAGCAGCAATACGGCACGAGTGACGACGTCACCCTCTCGCTCGGCATCTCCCTGGCGCCGGGCGGCCCCACGCTGCCCACGCTCGAGGGCGGCAGCTATGACATCCTGACACGCCAGATGCACGGCTACGTCTATCAGGAACTGAAAGGTTCGGGCTTCATCACGATGGATCGGTACCAGGTCGGTGGAAGCCTCGAGATCGACATCAAGGGCGGCGTGGTCTCGGCCATGATGCTCGGGCTGGACTACCAGGGCCTGAACCCGGAGGGCCACTCGAACCCGGTGGTGTTCTTCGAGACCTCGGGTAACACGAGCGACGGTTCACTGGGCCAGAAGGCGCGCGGCAAGAGCATCCAGCAGAACATCCTGGCCATGCGCACGCTGCTCACCGGCCTCGCCAACGGCGAGGTGCAGCAGACGGATCCGGAGGTCTGGGAGGAGATCCCGCACGCACCGGTCACCGGCTACAGCACGGACTACGCGGGCACCATCCCCGTCACTCCGTAGTCTCCGGACACGCACGACGACGGTGCCCCCGCGCAGCGCGGGGGCACCGTCGTCGTGTTCGGCAGGAGGGGGCTGAGGTCCATCGCGCGCGGCGGTCAGGAGGCCGCTTCCGGTCGGCGCCGCAACGAACGACGGCGTCAGCCGAGCGTCGCGAGGTACCGCACAAGCTCGCGGGGTGCGGACTTCGGGGCCACCGCCTCCACCGCGGCGTTGTAGTTCGTGTTGGTGTTCACGTCGTAGGTGAGGATGCGACCGTCCGCGGTCTCGATGAACTCGATGCCGCAGACCTCCAGGCCGGTGCGCCGCGCGAAGTCCTCGAACTGTGCGATCACCGGATGGTCGAACCCCTCCCGGAGGCTGAAGAGCTGCTGGCCGGGTTCGGGCGCGATGGTGGCCCCCGGGGGCATGATCGGCCTGCCGGTTACCGGGTCGATCGCGCAGGCGTCCGCGGGGCACAGCTGGAAGCCGCCGCGCGCCGTGTCGGCCTTGATCGCGTAGACGAACGTCCCGCCCACGATCTCCGCCCGGGTGATGAAGGGTTCGGCGGCCTGGATGAATTCCTGGACGAGCGTGATGCCGTCCTGCGGCTCCTCGAACCCGCTCGACCCCACGTACTCGGCGAGCTCCTCGTGGGAGTCGAACTTCCGCACCCCGAGGCCCTTGCCGCCCTGATTGTGCTTGACGATGAACGGGGTCGCGAAACCCTGCGCCGCCTCGACGATGCGGTCGCGTCCGACGGCGGCGACCGTGCGCGGGGTGTCGATGCCTGCGGCCTTCAGGGCGGTCAGCTGGTCCACCTTGCTCATCTCGAGTTCGAGGACGCGGCGGCCGTTCACCGTGCGGCGCCCGTGCGCCTCGAGCCAGGAGAGGACGGACCGCGCGTAGTCCTTCGACAGGCCGTGGTCGCGGGTGTGGGCGGAGGCGCTGATGCGCGACCAGAAGATGCCCTCCGGCGGCACGGCATCGAGGTCCAGTACGCCGTCCGTGAGCAGCCACTCGACCACCTCGACGCCCTCGGCTTCGAACGCGCGGGCGAACGGAGGGAACCATTCGGGGTTCTCGTGCAGGGCGTAGACCGTCGTCACGTGCGGGACCTCCTGGGGGAATCGATGGACCTGTCCGGATAACCCGTGGCCAGGGGCACCTATTCCGGCATTCGCCCCGCCGAGGACTCCCGGGACAGGCCGATGAGGCTCGACAGGGCCGGGACGATGATCAGGAGTGCGCTCATGCAGCATCGGACTGTTGGTCGGCGTCGGCATCCGCGGCGCCCGCGCCGGCGGTGGGCAGGGACAGGATCACGGATTCGCGAGTGGGTTCCTGGGCCGCCCTGTTCCAGGGCATCGCGGACAGGGCGCGGCCCATCGCGCACGTGTTCGTCGCGGCCGAGAACGTCAGGCCGGTGCCGATGACGCCCGCCAGCGCCCGGATCTTCGGGGACACGAAGCGTCCGCCGGCGAGGCCGACGATGACGAGGGAGCCGGCGGCCATGCGGACCTGGCGCTCGAGGTCCCATCGACCGCCACCCCGCACGACGTCGCCGCCGACCGCGGCGTACCCGGGTACCCCGCCCGTCAGGACGTGGGCCGTGTCGATGCCCGACGCGGCCAGCTTCTGGCGTGCCTGCTCGGCGCGGACGCCGGACTGGCAGGCCAGCACGACCCGGCTCCCCAGGCGTGCGGCGAGCTCGTCGGCGTGTTCCGACAGGAGTGGCAGCGGGACGTTGTAGGAGCCGTGGATGTGCAGTGACTCGAACTCCGCCGCGGACCGCACATCGATCACCACGAGATCCTCGTGCTCGGCCACCCAGTGCCGCAGCGTCCCGGGAGACAGCGCCGTCACCGTGGTCGGGGACGTCGCCTCCGACGCGGCGGGCACGGCGGGGTTCACAGGGGAGGGGGTGCTCATGGGAGCCTCTCGGTCGGATCGAAAAGATGTACCCCAGGAGTGTTTCCCATCCCCGGCGAGGTGTCAAAATACCCATAGGGGTATACGCTGGACAGGTAATCCCGACTTCTGGAGAAGACCATGCAGCTCGACCCGACCGAAATGACTCCCGTCATCAACCGCCTCAAGCGTGCCCAGGGGCAGCTTGCCGCGGTCACCCGCATGCTCGAGGAAGGGAGGGACTGCAAGGACGTCGTCACCCAGCTCGCCGCTGTGTCGAAGGCCCTCGACCGGGCCGGATTCGCCGTGATCGCCAGCGGCCTCGAGCAGTGCATCGTCCGCGAGGACACCAGTCTGGACAAGAAGGAGCTCGAGAAGCTGTTCCTCACGCTCGCCTGATCCGAAGAAGGAGCCACCCGTGACGTACACCCGTTCCATCGCCGTCCCCCTGCCCTGGGACGAGGCGGTACGCCGCACCAGGGAAGCACTGAAGGAGCAGGGATTCGGGATCCTCACCGAGATCGACGTGCGGGCCACCTTCGCGACCAAACTCGGGGCGGAGGCCGCCGATGCGGTCGGTGACTACATCATCCTCGGTGCCTGCAACCCCGCCCTCGCGAGCCGGGCCCTCGCAGCGGAACCCTCGATGGGTGCGCTCCTGCCCTGCAACGTCGTCGTCCGGCGCGGCCGGGACGAGCAGGAGACCACGATCGAGGCCATCGACCCGCAGACCATGGTCCAGCTCAGCGGGAGCCCGGCGGTCGGAGCGGTGGCCGACGACGCGGACGCCCGTCTCGGCAAAGCCCTGGCGGATCTCGCTTCCTGACCGGTAGCCGGGCCGCCCCGCGTCCCGGCCCGCCGGCGTCGAGAAGTAAACGTCCCGGAAACACGCCCGCAATACCGCTCCCGAATCATGGAGGTAGCCCGCCGTCTCAACGGGCCGCGACCCCTGGATCACCAAGGAGCACCGATGACCGCCCTCGCCACCCGCACCACCGCCCGCATCCTCGATCTCTGCGCGCTGGCACCGGGGGCGATCGTCGAAGCCCGCCGCAGGAACGAAGTGCACTACCGCGGGTGTGTCGAGGACGCCGCTCCCTCCCTCGGCGTCGTCTGGATCCGCGACGACCTCGCCGGGCACCGTGCCATCCTCCACCTCGACGAGTACAGCATCTGGCACGTCGCGGCCTGAGCCGCGTCGCCCCGGAGAGGCCGTTCTGCTCGCTGACGGACCCCTCCCGACGGGCATCCGGATTCATGCCCACCCACCGGGCCGCGTCGATGGGCCGGAGCCGAGTCGTCGGACCGGCACGGGCGGGCAGGCCCGTCCCTCCTAGACTGGAGGGATGACTGCAACCCTCGTGGCGAAGGACCTGTCCGGGGGCCACGCCCACCGAACCCTCTTCTCGAAGCTCGACCTCACCGTCTCGCCGGGCGACGTCGTCGGCGTCGTGGGGGCCAACGGCGCCGGCAAGACCACGCTCCTGCGCCTCCTCGCCGGGGCGGACACCCCGCTCGCCGGCACCGTCCGGACCACCCCGGCCGATGCCTTCGTGGGCTGGCTCCCGCAGGAGCACGAGCGCGTCGCGAACGAGACGGTGGCCGCCTACATCGGCCGGCGGACCGGCACGACGGCGGCGACCCTGGCCATGGAGGACGCGGCCGATGCGCTCGGAGGCGACGTGAGGGGCGCCGACGACGCCTATGCCCTGGCCCTCGATCACTGGATGTCCTCCGGGGGCGTGGACCTCGAGGACCGCATGCCGGCCGTCCTGGCCGACGTCGCCGGAGGCCTCGACCCGGCCACCCCCACCACCGCCCTGTCCGGGGGGCAGCTCGCGCGGGTGGCGCTGGCCGCCCTGCTGCTGAGCCGCTTCGACATCGTGCTCCTCGACGAGCCCACCAACGACCTGGACCTCGCCGGCCTGGACCGCCTGGAATCGTTCATCCAGAACCTGCGCGGCGGCGTGGTCCTCGTCTCGCACGACCGCGAGTTCCTGGCGCGCTGCGTGACCACCGTCGTCGAACTGGACCTCGCCCAGAACAGGGTGGCGGTGTACGACGGCGGGTACGACGCCTTCCTGGAGGAGCGCGCCGTGGCGCGTCGGCACGCCCGCGAGGCCTACGAGGAGTACGCGGACAAGAAGCAGGACCTCGTGGGCCGGGCCCGGACGCAGCGCGAGTGGAGCTCGCAGGGGGTCCGGAACGCGATGAAGAAGAATCCCGACAACGACAAGATCCGCCGGAAGGCGAGCGCCGAGTCCTCCGAGAAGCAGGCGCAGAAGGTCCGCCAGATGGAATCGCGCATCGCCCGGCTGGACGAGGTCGAGGAACCCCGCAAGGAGTGGCTGCTGCAGTTCACCATCGGCGCGGCACCGCGCTCGAGCTCCGTCGTCGCCACCCTGAACAACGCCTCCGTCACGCAGGGCGCCTTCACCCTCGGGCCCGTCTCGGTCCAGGTGAACGCGGGTGAGCGCATCGGGATCACCGGCCCCAACGGGGCCGGGAAGTCCACGCTCCTGCGCCTCCTGCTCGGCCATCAGCAGCCCGACGACGGCGCGAGCACCCTCGGCTCCAGTGTGGCCGTCGGCGAGATCGACCAGGCCCGCGGGCAGCTCGAGGATGCCCTCCCACTCGGCACGGCCTTCGAGTCGCTGGTGCCGGAGATGTCGCAGGTCGAGGTCCGGACCCTGCTCGCGAAGTTCGGGTTGAAGGCCGACCAGGTGCGCGCCGCCGTCGGCTCCCTCTCCCCCGGCGAGCGGACCCGCGCCGGGCTGGCCCTGCTGCAGGCCCGCGGCGTGAACCTCCTGGTCCTGGACGAGCCGACGAACCACCTCGACCTGCCGGCGATCGAGCAGCTGGAGGACGCTCTCGAGTCCTACACGGGCGCGCTCCTGCTGGTCACCCATGACCGCCGGCTGCTGGAGAACGTGCGCCTCGACGAGCGCTGGCAGGTCGACGACGGCAGGGTCACCGTCGGCTGATCCCCGGCACCCTACCCGGGCCGGAGCACCCCCGCACGAACCGGGCGGGCGCTCCCCCGACCCCGCATCCGTGACAGCATGGGTGCTGGAGCGCGTCATGCTGCTTCCCGGACGAGGGGTGCCGTACCCGGTGTGCGACAAGACGGCCCAGAGAGAGTCATGGCCTGGATCGTCCTTGTAATCTCCGGAGTCCTCGAAGCCGTGTGGGCGACAGCCCTCGGCAGATCGGAGGGCTTCAGCCGCCTGGCGCCGACCGTGGTGTTCGGCGTCGCCATCGCCGCGAGCATGGCCGGCCTGGCCTACGCGATGCGGACCCTGCCCATCGGGACCGCGTATGCGGTCTGGGTGGGCATCGGCGCGTCGCTGACCGTCGTGTATGCGATGGCGACCGGCACGGAGCCGGCGTCACTCCTGAAGGTCGTGTTCCTGCTGATGATCATCGGTGGCGTGATCGGGCTGAAAGTCGCGCACTGAGCCTTCCCTTGCGTCAAAACTGAGACTGAACGCCCGGTTCAGTTGACGTTGGTCCGGCAGGATCGGTGGAGGCTCAGTCGGGGGCCACGACTGGGGGTTGAGCTGGATGCAGCACAAGGACACGCTGATGGCCATGGAGTTCGCGGGACTCTCCGTCTACGGGACGTGGATGCACTGCTGCGCCATGGGGGGCGCTGTCGACTACTTCGAGTTCGACGCGTACCTCCACGGGATCCTCGGCCTCGACGCCGAGGACGCCGACCTCGTCTCCCAGGCCGTCAACGAACTGATCGACGACGTCCTCCCTGCCGAGGAGTCCCGCTTCAACCGTGCCCCCTACCCGTGGAAGGGTCCCACGAACGCGGCAGGAGCCCTCCGGGGCGGCATCCCGCTGCCGCCCGGGGCCCCGCCGGAACTGCTCGGCGGGATCCTGGACAGCGGTGCCCCGGGCCGCTTCGCCGCGGACGGGCGGGCGTAGGGCCTACCGGCCCGGTTCCCGCTCGAGCGCGGCGTCGTGCTCGACGTGCGCCCTGCGGATCAGCTCCAGGAACTCGGTCTCGTTCCGGATGAGGCGCTTGAACTTCTCCGGCAGCGTCTTCAGGCCCTCCTCCTCGGCGCACAGCCGGGCGAAGATCTTCTCGCGCTCGGCGATGCCGGTCTCGTAGTTGAGGTCCAGGTACTCGGTGGCGTGCCGCTTCGCCCCGGAGATGGCGTTCTTCGCCCGCCCCTTCGGGCTCAGGACCGAGGCCAGCACGGTCACGATCAGCACTCCGAGGATCACGCTCAGGGAGAGCCCGGTACTGATCTCGACCACCTGGACGTGCTCGCCGTCGTTGATGAACGGCAGGGTGTTCTCGTGCAGGGCGTGGAGGATGAGCTTCACGCCGATGAACCCGAGGATCACGGCGAGGCCGTAGGAGAGGTAGATCAGGCGGTCCAGCAGTTCGTCGATCAGGAAGTACAACTGCCGCAGGCCCATGAGCGAGAAGGCCGTGGCGGTGAACACGATGAACGTGTTCTGGGTCAGCCCGAAGATCGCGGGGATGGAGTCGAGGGCGAAGAGGATGTCCGTGGCGCCGATCGCGATCATGACCAGCAGCATCGGGGTCAGGACGCGCTTGCCGTTCTCGATGGTGAACAGCTTGTCGCCGTCGTAGTGCTCGGACGCGGGGAGGAGGCGCTTCGCGAGCCGGATGATGAGGCTGTCGCCGTCGTCGTCGTGTGCGTCCGGCTTCAGCAGGTTGCCCGCGGTGAGCAGGAGGATCAGGCCGAAGATGTAGAACACCCAGGCGAAGCTGTTGATCAGCGCGGCGCCGAGGAAGATGAATCCCGTGCGGGCGATCAGCGCGAAGACGATGCCGAAGAGCAGCACCTTCTGCTGGTCGGCGCGGGGCACCTTGAAGCTCGCCATGATGATGAGGAAGACGAACAGGTTGTCCACGGAGAGTGCCTTCTCCGTGACGTAGCCGGCGAAGTACTCGGTGCCCATGGTCGCCCCGCCGAACACCAGCACCCCGATGCCGAACAGCAGCGCGATGCCCACGTAGATCGAGGACCAGATCGCGGACTCGCGCAGCGTGGGACTGTGCGCCTTGCGCACGTGGAAGAAGAAGTCGAACAGCAGCAGCCCGACGATACCGATCATGGTGCCGACCCAGACGTAGAACGGTACTTCCATGCCGCGCATCTCCCGCCGTCGTTGGTGATGGTCCTCGATTGTCCCGCTAACGGTACGGGCACGCCCCTAGACTGGCGCAGTCCGTACCTTTATGACGAGGGATGCCATGAGCCCGATGATGCGCGCCGCGGTTCTCCGCGCCGCCGAACTGCCCGTTCCCTACGCGGAGAGCACCCCGCTGTCCCTGGAATCGCTTCCGGTCCCTGCGCCGCGGCGAGGCGAGGTGCTCGTGCGGATCGCCCGCGCGAGCCTGTGCCACTCCGACCTGTCCGTCATCAACGGGTCCCGCGTCCGCCCGCTGCCGATGGCGCTCGGCCATGAGGCGACCGGCGTCGTCGAGGGCATCGGCGAGGATGTCGGCGACGTGCGGGTCGGCGACCATGTGGTGCTCGTCTTCGTGCCCGCCTGCGGACGATGCCGTGCCTGCTCGGCCGGGCGTCCGGCGCTCTGCTACCGGGGCGCGGAGTCCAACGGCAGCGGCGACCTGCTGCACGGGCCGGCCCTGCTGCGCGACGCCGACGGCGGCCGCGTCAACCACCACCTGGGCGTCTCCGCGTTCGCGGAGTACGCCGTCGTGGCCCGTGAATCGGTCGTCGTGATCGACGACGACGTCCCCTTCGACGTCGCGGCGATGTTCGGCTGCGCGGCCCTGACCGGGATCGGCGCCGTCCTGAACACGGCCGCCGTCCGGGAGGGACAGTCGGTCGTCGTCTTCGGCCTCGGCGCGGTGGGCCTCATGGCCGTGATGGCCGCGGCCCAGATCCCCGGCACCACCGTCATCGCGATCGACCCGCTCCCCGCCAAGCAGGAGCTCGGCCTGCGCTGCGGTGCGCAGCACGCGGGTGCGCCGGAGGAGGCCGCCGACCTGGTGGGTCGCGCGACGGACGGCGGGACCGACGTCGTGATCGAGGCGGTGGGGAGCGCCCGCGTCATGGAGGCGGGCCTGCAGCTGCTCTCCCGGGGTGGCGCCCTCGTGTCCGTGGGCCTGCCCCATCCGGACCAGGAGATCTCCACCCAGGCCCTCCAGTTCGCCGGGCTCGGACGGCGGCTGCTCGGGTCCTACATGGGGGACGCCGTCCCGGAGCGGGACATCCTCGCCTACCTGGAGCTGTGGCGGCAGGGGCGCCTGCCCGTCGAGCTGCTCCACACGGACACCCGGCCGCTCGAGGACCTCAACGAGAGCCTCGATGCGCTCGCCGAGGGCAGGGTGGTACGGCGGATCTTCACGCTCCGCTAGGGCGGTGGCCTGTTCGCAGCACCCTGCGAAGCGTGCTTACCATGTGGTCGGCACGTCTATCCAAAGGAGAACGACAATGCAGCAACGCTCACTCGGCGGTACCCCGGTCAGCGCCCTCGGCCTGGGCGGCATGCCCATGTCCATCGAGGGACGTCCTGACGAGGACCGTTCCATCCGCACCATCCATGCGGCGCTCGATGCCGGCGTCACGCTGATCGACACCGCGGACGCCTACCATCGCGACGCGGACGAGGTGGGCCACAACGAGCTGCTGATCGCGAAGGCACTGGCGCACTACGGTGCGGACAGCTCCGGTGTCCTCGTCGCCACCAAGGGCGGGCACCTCCGACCCGGCGACGGGTCGTGGACGCTGAACGGCCGCCCGGAGTACCTGAAGGAGGCCGCGAAGGGCTCGCTCAAGCGGCTCGGCGGGGACGCGATCGGCCTCTACCAGTTCCACCGGCCGGACCCCGAGGTCCCCTACGAGGACTCCGTGGGCGCCCTCAAGGACCTGCTGGATGAGGGCGTCATCCGCATGGCGGGCATCTCGAACGCCTCCGTGCACCAGATCAGGAAGGCGAACGAGATCCTCGGCGGCGCCCTGGCCTCGGTGCAGAACCAGTTCTCCCCTGCCTTCCGGTCCAGTGAGGACGAACTCCGGTACTGCGGCGAGAACGGCATCGCGTTCCTGCCCTGGAGCCCCCTCGGCGGCATCAAGAAGGCCGGCGGGCTCGGCGAGCAGTTCACACCCTTCCAGGAGATCGCCGACGCGCACGGCATCAGCCCCCAGCAGGTCTGCCTGGCGTGGGAGCTCGCCCTCGCACCGACGGTCATCCCCATCCCGGGTGCGTCCCGCCCCGAGAGCATCCAGGATTCGGCCCGCGCCGCGGAGCTCGACCTGTCCTCCGACGAGATCGCGATGCTCTCCCGCACCGACTAGTTGTACTGCCCGTCCGACATCGGGAGACCACCTCCCCGACCGTCGACACACGAACGCCCGCACCCCGTCCGGGGGTGCGGGCGTTCGTCGTCCGTCAGGGGTCAGGCGTCCGGCTGCATCGCGACGGCGCGGATCGGGGCGCCGTCCGTCCCGGCCAGGGCGAGCGGGAGCACCGACACCAGCGGGCGGGCCCACGTGACCTGCGCCAGGTTCGCCAGGTTCTCGACGATCACGCCGTCCGCCCCGAGGAAGACGGTGTGGAACGGCAGCTCGTCCCCGTTGTCGAGGGTCGCGTCCGGGTTGAGGGTGTCGACGCCCACCACGGTGATCCCGGCGGCGAGCAGCCGCCGGGCCACCTCGGCCGCGAGGACCGGATGCTCGAGATAGCGCTCCGATCCGAAATGCTCGGACCAGTCCGTCCGGAACAGCACCATGCACACACCGGCGAGGTCCTCGAGCTGATCCGCCACGGAGGACCACTCGATGGTCTCGCGGGCGGCGAGGCCCGTGCACTGCACGATCCTCGCCGGCCCCACGAGCCGGGCGAGGTCGATGTCGTCCACCGCCCGGCCGCCGGGGATCGAGTGGAGGGGCGCGTCCAGGTGGGTCCCGGTGTGGGAGCCGGCGTGCAGGGCCGCCACCTGGTAGCCGTCCTCGACGACGGTGGCCACCGTCGTCAGCGTCACCTCCGGGTCACCGGGATAGACCTGCATCCCGGTGTGGACCGGTTGCGACAGGTCAACGATCCGCATGGGCGGGGCTTTCTTCCGGCAGGTCGAGGAGGTGGGTGCGGGGGCGCCGCGTGCGGTCGATCCGCCCGGTGGCCGCGGCCCAGGCCAGATACAGCAGGGCTGAGAGCACGAAGGTGGGGATCGTGGCGCCGATCGGACTCGGGATGCGGTAGGTCAGCAGCAGGGAGGCTCCCGCCCCGACCAGCCACACCAGCACGGCGGCGATGTTGACCCCGCCGCGGTACCAGTACTCCCCGCCGCGGGCGCGCAGGATGTCGCGCCCGTAGTGGCGCGACTTCACCACGTAGTAGTCGACGAGCATCACGGCGAAGACCGGGATGAACAGCGCACCGATCACCGTCAGGAAGGCGGTGAACTGGTCGAGGAGCGCCAGCCACGTGGAGCCCAGGATCGAGATCACGCCGAGGACGATCGCAGTCGGCAGGAAGGTGATCCGGCGCGACGGTGCCATGTTCACCACGGAGGCGACCATCCCGTAGACCACCATGGTGTTCGTGGCCATGACGGACAGGAAGATCACGACGGCCAGCGGTGCGCCGAACGCCGCGACGATCACGGTGGGGTCGAAGGGCACGGCCTCGCCGCCGTCGAGCACCACGTAGCCGATGGCCGTCGCGCCGAGGGTCATGGCGAGCACCGTGGACAGGGCGTAGCCCACGCCGGAGCCGATCATGCCGGCCGACTGTGTCCGGGCGAGGCGGTTGAACTCGGCGGAGAGGACGGTCCAGGAGATGGCGGTGGCGATGACGACGTCGAGGGTGGCGACGGGCGTCCACCCGGCGGCGGCGTCCTGCGGGATCGCCGCGAAGTCCGCGGGACCGTGGGCGAGGAACGCCGTGATGAAGATGTAGGCCATGAAGGCAAGGATCACGAGGGCGAGCCACGGCTCCACGCGGGCGATGCCCGTGTGCCCGAAGATCGCGAGGCAGACCACGAGCAGCTGGCAGAGGACCGAGAACAGCACCGGGCTGGAGAACCCGGTGGCCTGCTCGACGAGGAAGTTGACCGTGACCCCCGCGAGCATCGCCTGGACCCAGCTCCAGCCCATCAGGATGATCACGTTCGCGGCGACCGGGAGGAAGGACCCGCGGAGCCCGAAGGAGCCCTTCGTGAGCGACATCGTGGCCAGGCCGGTCCGCGTGCCCATGTTCCCGACCAGCACCAGCACCGAGCCGCCGATCAGGGTCCCGAGGACGATCATGCCGACCGCGAGACCCCAGCTGATCCCGGGCACGAAGAGCGTCCCGGTGAGCAGGGTGGTCACGACCAGGTTGGCGGCGAGCCAGATCATGCCCATGCGCGCAGTCCCGAGCGTGCCCCGCAGGGGACCGTACCCGTCGGAGTTCTTGTCGAGGTGGTCGGACAGGCGCCGATACGCCGAGGTCCGGGTGGTCTGCGTCATGCGGCGCTCTCTTCCGTGGCGTCGTCGGGGGCGGGGCTCAGGTGTTCGTGGACGGCCTCGATCGAGGACCCCGCGCGGCGGAACACGATCGTCTCCCGCTCGCTGGTGGTCTCGCTCGCGCCTCCGACCGAGGTGGTCGTGCGGACGTGGTGGGTGAAGACCGCCGTCGCTCCGAACACCTGGACGCGCGGACCGCTGCTGGTGCAGTCCGTCACGCGCCAGCCATCGGCGATCCATCCCGCCCACAGTTCCTCATAGGCGGCCCTGTCCTCGAGCGGGTGGGGTTCCGTGTGGAAGACGAAGGTGGCGTCCGGGGCGAAGCACCGGAAATAAGCCCCTGTGTCGGTCGCGCGGAAGGCGGCTACCAGTGCGGCGGCTGCCGCGAGGACCTCGACCTCCGTGAGGACGTCGTCGGGCGGGTTCAAGTCAGGCATGTGCCCTCTCATCTCATTAAGTTGTCCCCCAGTGAACTTTTGTTGTCACGTGATCTTGTGTGACGTGGACTTCATTGTCAAAGCACGCCCACGGGGTAGACGGAGCGGCGCCCCGCGAAACGGACGCGTTGCTAGGGTGAGGGCATGTCCTCCTCCCCCGTCGCGCTCATCACGGGCGCCTCCCGCGGCATCGGCCGTGCCATCGCCGACGAACTCGGTACCACGCACCACCTGCTGCTCGGCGGACGCGACCTGACCGCCCTCGCAAAGCTGTCGTCGTCGTTCCCCTCGGCGGAACCGTTCGCCGCGGAACTGCGCGATTCCGGCCAGGTGGCTGCTGCGGTTGCCGGCATCCCGCGACTCGATGTCCTCGTCCACTCCGCGGGTGTCCTGCGGATGGGCCCGGTGGCGGAGCTGTCCGACGACGCCTGGCGCGAGAGCTTCGAGGTCAATGTGTTCGCCGTCGCCGGCCTCACCAGGGCGCTGCTGCCGGCCCTGCGCGCCGCCCGCGGCCAGGTGATCGCCATCAACAGCGGCGCCGGCTACAGTTCCGGGGCCGGCTTCGCCGCCTACAGCGGAAGCAAGTTCGCGCTCCGCGCCCTCACGGATGCGCTGCGCGAGGAGGAACGCCGGCACGGCGTCCGGGTCAGCTCCATCCACCCCGGCAGGGTCGCCACGGACATGCAGGAGGAACTGCACACCTGGGAGGGCAGGGATTACCGGCCCCAGGCGTGGATCCAGCCGGACCAGGTGGCCCGGGCCGTGCGCCTCGCCGTGGACGCGACCCGCGAATCGGCGATCGAGACGGTGAGCATCCGCCCCTCGGGCATCACCCTCGACTAGCGGAGGGTGCGCCTGCTGCGGCGCGGCGGGCGGGGGCTGTGCCACTGCCGGCGCCCGTGCCCGGGGTCACCCCGTGTGGACCACGCGGGGCTTCCCGAACTGTGTCTGCACGCCCTGCGAGAACAGGACGGATTCCGGCGGACCGTCGACCATCAGTCCCGCCGCAGCGAGCAGTCCGTCGTCGAACTCCGTCAGGGTGGCCGGATGGAGCGGCCACGGCGTGTGGGTGTTGGGGATGTAGAGGGTCCGTCCGGCGAGGACACTGTGCAGCCCGAAGCGCGCGGTGAGCTCCAGGGACAGCGGGTCCTCCGCCGTCGAGCCCATGTCCGGCCGGACGGCGAAGCGGCTGCCGGCCTGCCGCCGGTACCGGACGACGTCGTACCCGTACTCGCGGCGCGCACCCTGCCCGCGCGCGAGCGGCGAGCACTTCGACCACACGTACGGGATGCCGCCGGCGCGGGCGGCGAGGACGACCGCGAGGCGGGAGGCGTCCAGCGTCACGAAGACGACGCCGCGGGTGCCGTCAGGCCCGCGCGAGTAGAGCCGGACGTTGATCTCGGTGAAGGAACCGAAGTACGGGACGGGCAGGCCGCGGCCCAGTCCCGCGCCGACCATCCGGAAGCCGATCAGTCCCACCCAGGACGAGCCGTCCACCACGTCCGGCACGACGCCGGGCGGCATGAACCCTGCCACGGCCGCGGCATCGATCCGCCAGTGCAGGAAGACGGCGTCGGCCCAGTACTGGTCCATGATGACGGGGCGTGGCAGGTCCGGGGCGAGGTACCGGCCCGGGCCCTGATGATGGTCGGTGGTCATGACAGCGGCTCTCCACAGTCCTCGGGGTTCTCGGCGAATCGGTACCAGTCGGGCAACGCGGCCGTGAAGGCGGTGCGGATCGCCGGGTCCTCGACGACGGACCAGTCCACGGCCGAGCCTACCTCGGGTTCGACCTTGCTCCACTCGAACCAGTTGACCATCGCGAGCCGCGGGAAGCGCTCGCGGACGGCCGGGTCGAAGACCTGCTGCCACCAGGCACGCTTGATGTTCAGGGTCCGCAGGCCGCCGATGTCATCACCGACGAGCGCCGCGGTCTCCGGGATGGCGACGGGCTTGCCATGGCCCACGCCGTAATCGGCGTAGAAGTCCGGGAGCATCGTCTCGTCGCCGTTGTCGCCGTCGTAGGTGCCGGTGAGCTGGGCGGCGAACTTGCCCTCCTCCGGCATCTCGCTCTCCCCCCACGGGTAGGTGTTCCCCCAGTGGTAGAGGGACATACCCACCCAGTCGACGGCGTCGTCGCCGGGGTAGTAGGGCGCGTAGGGATCGTCGAGGGCGCTCAATGCGCCGTCCCCGGTGGTGTCGAGCGCCGGGAATCCGACGTCTCCGGGGAGGGACTCGTGGACACCCCCGGCGAAGGGATAGCCGCCCCCGTAGTTCGGGGCCCACATCATCGCGGACCCGGGCGCGTCCCGGTGGACGGCGTCGGCCACGCGGCGGAAGGCCGCGATGTACTCACCGGGCTGCTGCCCCCAGGCGTACCAGGAGCCGTTCATCTCGTGCGCGAACCTCACGACGACCGGCACCCCGGCGGCGTTGAAGCCTGCGAGCAGGGCCGCGAGCTCCCGCGAACGCTCGTCGGTGACCGCGGCCAGTCCCTGCACCGGCTCCAACGTCAGCAGGAGCGTCGCACCCGTCTGCCGCACCTGCTCGGCGGCAGCGCTGATGAGCTCCGGGTCCTCCGGGGCGAAGGGGAAGTCCGCGAAGGTCACGGCGACGGCGGGGCGCTCGCCGAGCTTGTCCGAGTACTCGGCGAGGGTCTCCCTCCCCCACTCCAGGTTCACGCCCATGAGCGTGCCGTCGGCCGGCGCGAGGTTCCGGCCGTCGATGGGATCGCAGGCTACGGCCGCGGGGTTGATGTTGCAGGCGCACAGGCACAGGAGCACCAGCGCCGTGACGAGGCGCGCAAGGTTTGAGACCACGGTGACAATCTACCGTCGGCGGGAGCGTTCGCGGCGCGGCCGGCCGGGGTGCGGCGGGGGACGCTAGAAGGCGTAGCGGATCCGGCAGTAGGGCAGGTGCGCGTCGGCGAGGCGGAGGAACTCGTCGAGGTAGCCCCGCTTGTCGTACGCGACATAGCGCACGTTCGTGAACCCGTTCTGGGATCGTTTGGTCTCCTGGAGGTCCGGCCGCCACAGGATCTCCTCGGCCTGCGGGTGCCACCCGAGCTTGACCTCGTGCAGTTGCTGGTTGTGCGTGAGGAAGATGACCTCCGCGGCGAGCTGCCTCCTGGCCGCGGGCGACAGGGCGGCGTCCAGCTGGCCGAAGAGCTCGCGCCAGTCGTCCTGCCAGCCGGGCGTGATGATCACCGGGGAGAAGTTGACGTGCACCTCGTAGCCCGCCTCCACGAAGTCGTTGATCGCGGCGATCCGCTCCGCGACCGGCGTGGTGCGCACGTCCACGGTGCGGGCGAGCTTCTCGGGCATGAGGGAGAAGCGGATCCGGGTGCGCTCCTGCGGGTCCCAGGCGAGCAGGTCCCGGTTCACGTACTTGGTGGCGAAGGAGAGCTTGGCGGTCGGCAGGTCCCGGTACAGGTCGACGAGGTCCCGCACGTTGTCGCTGACGATCGCATCCACCGAGCAGTCGCTGTTCTCCCCGATGTCGTACACCCAGGCGTGCTGGTCGCACTGGTTGGGCTCGAGCTTCATCCCCTGGCGTGCCACGTGCCGTTCGAGGTAGCCGCTGATCTGGTCGATGTTGGCGAACACGGTGATCGGGTTGCTGTAGCCCTTGTGGCGGGGGACGTAGCAGTACGCGCAGGCCATGGCGCAGCCGTTCGCCGTCGACGGCGCGATGAAGTCCGCCGACCTCCCGTTGGGCTTCGCGGTGAGCGACTTCTTGACACCGACGATCAGGGCCTCGGTCTTGATCCGGACCCACCGGCGGACGTTCGCCTCATCCCCGCTGAGCTCCGGGATGCGCCAATGGCTGGCCACCTCGACGACGTCGGCGTCCGGCCATCGCGCCAGGATCTCCTGGCCGCGGGGCAGCGCGGCCGCCGCCGGCTCGACGTAGATGCGGCTGATCTGGAGCAGCTTGCCGGCCTGGAGCATACAACCCTTCGGGGTGTCGGTCGTTTCCCCCGACGGTATCGGTCGGTACCGACACTTCCGGCTCGCCGACCACCCGTCTACTGTGGCTGCACGGGCGCCGACGGCGCGCCCCCGGGGAAAGGCGGCCCGATCGTGGCCGAACTGCTGACACAGCCGACGGGTCAGGACCCGCGCTCGTTCATCGAGGCGCTCGCGCATCCGACGCGCCGCGCCGACGCCCTGGTCCTGCTCGACCTGATGGGGCGGGTCACGGGCGAATCCGCCGCCATGTGGGGTCCGTCGATGATCGGTTTCGGCCGGTACCACTACCGGTACGCCTCGGGCCATGAGGGCGATGCCCTGTGCGTCGGGTTCTCGCCG
Source organism: Arthrobacter sp. CAN_A2 (assembly GCF_015752045.1). NCBI lineage: Bacteria > Bacillati > Actinomycetota > Actinomycetes > Micrococcales > Micrococcaceae > Arthrobacter > Arthrobacter sp. CAN_A2. The sequence goes on along the minus strand of NZ_JADOUS010000006.1, from coordinate 270,101 downwards.
CGGGCCACGGCGCAGGCACTTTACGGCCTGCTCGCCGCGCCGGGAGCGGAGGAGCTGCTGCCGCAGCTCGGCAGGCATCGGCGCGGAGCCGGGTGCCTGTACGTCACCTCACTCGCCGCCGTCGACCTCGCCGTCCTCGAGGACCTGGTGCGGCGGGGATACGACTTCATGGCGGCGGAGAACGTCACGTAGGCGGAGTCCACCGCCCCGGGTGCAGGTCGCGGGAGCGGCCCGCCCCCTCCCCGCACGGGATCACGAGTATTCTGACCATGGGTTCCCTGCTTCACTCCGACCGAAAAGCACGTCGGAGGACGACGTCCCGGCCGGGACGCCGAAAGGAATCAATGGGCACGAAGGATCCGCTGTCGACCCGCTTCATGCAGGCCACCGGGAAGCTCCGGATGTTCTTCGGGCCCGCGCAGCGCGGCAGCACCGCAGGTCCGATCGTCTATCTCGACGACGACGCACAGCGTGCACGCCAGGAGGAGTTGCAGCAGTGGACGGTGGTGCGCAACCCGGACGGGTCGACCTACCTCACCTCGAAGCAGGATCCCTGACGGAGGGCCAGGGACACACAGCCCCTACTCATCGGTAACTTTCGTCATTCCTGCGGCATGGAATTGCAGGGAAGGCTGCTGACTAATGGCACACTGTCTCTGTCAACGTCTTCTCGCCCCTGAGCGATGTCAGGGTGCCGTCATCACACACACCGAGGTCTCAGATACATGAGCACACAGTGCCCGCCTGCCCGCATGCCCATGGACGACGCCACGCCGCAGCGGACCACGCTCCTCGTGGTCCCCGGAGGGCTCGATCCGCGGGGCAGGGACGCCCTCGTCCAGCAGCTCACCGCCGAGACGGACGCCCTGCTCGGGCATCTCGAGGGGACGGTCGCCCGCCTCGCCCTCGCGCATCGCTCGGGTGCCCCTGACGCCGAGACGCAGATGACGGACGACGACGCCTTCGCGTGGGTCCAGCAGTCCATCGAGGACATCGCGGCGACGCTGCGGGGACTGGTGCTGAGGCGGTCCTAGCCGGCGTCGAGGACGTACGGCTCGTACTGTTCGAGGGTGCCGCCGACGATCGGCACGCCCAGGTCCTCGTTCTCCCCCGTCACCTCACGGAGGGCAAGGGAGCTCGACGTCGTCCGGCGCATGGAGATGCTCCCGCGGTGGGGATCAGGCCCGAAGGACCTGCGCACCCTCATCCGCGCGCGGGGTTCCCGATCCGCAACGACGGCAGGGACCAGGACGTGCGCTAGATGGACTGCCGGGCACGGATGCCGGCGCGGCCCATCGCATCGGTGTAGGCCGCCTGGATCTCCTTCAGCCACAGTTCCTGGTTGACGGGCGTGCCCTTGAAGGCGCGCTCCCCGGGGGAACGGACCTCGTAGATCTTGAAACCACGCTTGGCGATGGCCCGGTTCTCGAGCTTCATCAGCCGTCGTGCGGCCTTGTGCGCGTCGGCGCCGTGCGCCACGAGGGCCGACGCCCGCGGGACCTGCTGCAGGAAGGTGAGCAGGGGCTTCACGCCGTCGGCGATCTGGTCCATGGTCAGCGCCCGCTCCTTGCCCTCGGGCAGGTACCAGGGGTGGGCATTCCAGGGCATGAAGGCGTCGGGCCGCAGGCCGACGGCCTCGTAGATCCCCGCCATGCGGATGGAACTCGGGTCGTCGTTCTCGAACGAGACGAAACCGGAGGGCAACGACGCTCCGGGGTTCGAGAAGAGGCTGACGATCTTGCAGCCGTCGACGTCGTGGATCGGGTCGATGTAGGGCACCGCCGAACCCGGCTTCGACTCGGCCAGGGTGTCACACAGCCGGTTCACGTCCTCGATCTGCGGATCGTATCGCTGTTCCCACTGCTGTGCCCTGTACGTGGGGTCTGACATACGCTGTACCAATTCCGCCTCCTCGCGGACGGCGCCAGAGGTGGCGCGAACGTGTCCGCACCTCCCAGCCTACGCCAGTACCCGACGGGCGTCGCGGCGACCGATCGCACCGGGTACCCGATATGGACGGACCACCTGTCGTCGGAGCCCCACGGTCGACGTCCGGCGCGGTCTGCCCGCGGGCATCCTGCGGCCCCCGCGCAGCCAGGACGCGGCCGCACGGGCGCAGGGCGGCGGGGACCCGCGCCCGGACACGAGGGACGGCGACCGGTCGTTGAGCGTCCGGTCCGCACGGTGCGGGCCCCGGGGTCCGGCCGGACGGCTCAGGACAGGGTCGCGGCGTACGGGTCCCAGTCGTCGGGCAGCGGCTCGGCGGCAGTGGCGGTGCTCGAGAGCGAGACGAATTCACCCGTGGCGATGCTCTCCGAGATCGAGACCATCGCGTCGAGGACGTGGTACGCCATCTCGCCCTGGGCGCGGTGGGGGCGTCCTCCCCGGAGGGCGCGGGCCATCTCCAGCACTCCGCTGCCCCGGGTGGACGTCGCACCGACCGCCGGGATGACCTCCGGTTCGCTGCTCCCCCGGCGCGTGAGCAGGAGGTCGCCCGTGAAGTAGTTCGGATCGGGGAACGCGAGGGTCGCCTCGGTGCCGGTCACCTCGATGAAACCCGCGCGCTGGAGCGGCGAGTCGAAGCTGAAGATGCTCTGCGAGGACTCCCCGTTCGCGAACCGGGCGATCGCGCTGACATGCGAGGGGACGGTGACGTCGAAGGCCTCACCGGCCTTCGGGCCGGATCCGATGGTCCGGGTCTGCCGGGAGGTCGACCCGAAGCCCCCTACCTTCGTGATCGCGCCGAAGGTCTGGACGAGGGCGGTCAGATAGTAGGGACCCATGTCGAACAGCGGCCCGGCGCCCTCCTGGAAGAGGAAGGCGGGATTCGGGTGCCAGGATTCGGGGCCCGGGGACTGCATGAGGGTCAGCGCCGTCAGGGGGACGCCGATGTCACCGCGCGCCACGAGGCGCAGCGCGGTCTGCAGCCCGGCACCGAGGAACGTGTCGGGTGCGCAGCCGAGGCGCGCACCGGCGGCATCGGCGGTCTTCAGCAGGCCGATGCCGCTCTCACGGTCCAGCGAGAAGGGCTTCTCGCTCCACACGTGCCTGCCTGCGTCCACCGCCGCGGTTGCCACCTCGACGTGCGCGGCCGGGATGGTCAGGTTCACCACGATCTCCACGTCGGGATGGTCCAACGCGTCCTGGACGCCACCGGAGGACGGCACCCCGAACTCCGCGGCCCGCGCAGCGGCGACCTCCTCGACCAGGTCGGCGACGATGTGCACCGTCACATCCGGGAAAGCCGTCAGATTCGTGAGGTACTCCTTGCTGATGGCCCCGGCGCCGATCACGGCGATCCCCACGGGGCCTGTGCGGCCGCCCGGGGTGCTCACTTCGTCCCCCCGTTCAGGTACGCGAGGCTGTCGGCGATGGCGGTGAAGATGTCGCCGTCGAAGTCGTCGAGTTCGACGACGGCGGCCTCGAGCCCGGGGGCGGCGTCGAGCACCTCCCGGACGCGCATGCTGCCGGAGCCGACGGCGACCTGTTCCTTGTCGTTCCTGGTGAGTGGACCGTCCTTGATGTGGATGAAGCGCACGCGGTCGCCGAGGCGGCGGAGCAGCTCGGCGGGGTCCTCGCCGCCGACGGCCGCCCAGTAGGTGTCCACCTCGAGGACCACCTCCGGGTCGAGGTAGCCGGCGAGGACTTCGAGGGCGGAGGTGTCGCCGATGCGCTCCTCCAGCTCGAACTCGTGGTTGTGGTACCCGACGGTGATGCCGTAACCGGCACCCTTCCTCGCTGCCGCGTTGAGGGCTTCCGCGGTGGCCCTGATGTCCTCGTCCGTGGTCCAGTGCGAGCGCTCCACGTGGGGGTCGATCACCGTGCCGATCCCGAGCTTCCGCGCGGCCTCGAAGATCTCGTCCTGGTCGGCGCGGAGGAGGGGCGCGTGGCCGGACGGGGCGCTCAGCCCGTTGGCGGTCAGCGCCTCGGCCAGCTCGTCGGCGGTGGCGACGAAGTTGTAGGGCTCGACGGCGGTGTAGCCCAGGTCGGCGACACGCCTGATGGTGCCCGGCAGATCCTCCCCCAGGGCCGTCCGCAGGGTGTAGAGCTGGAGCGAATACGTCACAGGGGGTTCTCCTCGCTGGGAAAAGGGGACACTGAACCGGTTCAGGTTTTCCCCGAACCTAGGTGATATCCCGGGGCCGGTCAAGCAATGCGTAGGGCTATCGTGAGGGCATGGCCAAGGAAACCATTGCCGGCCTGGCGAAGAGACTGGGCATCTCGAAGGCGTCCGTCTCCTACGCGCTCAATGGCCAGCCGGGGGTCAGCGAAGTGACCCGCCGCCGGGTCCTGGACCTTGCCGAGGAGCTCGACTGGTATCCCAGCGCGTCCGCGCGCGCACTCTCCCGCTCGCGCGCGGGTGCCGTCGGTGTGGTGCTGTCCGCCGATCCCCTGCTGATCGGCACGGAGCCCTACTCCATGGCGCTTCTCGCCGGCATCGAGACAGTCCTCGCCGAGGGCGACATGGCCCTGATGCTGCGCATGGTGGGCAGGGATCCCGCCCAGGAGCGGGCCACCTACGAGCGCTGGGCCGGCGAGCGGAAGGTCGACGGCGTCCTCGTGTTCGATCATCTGCTCGACGACCCGCGGCCCGCCCTGCTGGACCGGCTGGGCATGCCGTTCGTGCTGCACGGGGCCCCCGAGACCGGCGTCCCTCCCGCCTTCTCCGGAACGACGACGGACCACGCGGCCGACGCCGCGACCATCGTCGAGCACCTCCACGACGCCGGGCACCGCCGTATCGCACACGTGTCCGGCCCGCACCGGTTCGTCCACGAGGAGGAGCGCGTCCGCGGGGTGCGGGAGCGCGCGGCGGCCCACGGCATGGTGGTCGTCCAGTACGAGGCGGATTACGCGCTCCTCGCCGGGCACGACGCCGTCATGACCCTCCTCCGCGCACGGGAGGAGCCGGTGACGGCGGTGGTGTTCGGCAACGACCTCATGGCGATGGGAGGGCTGCTCGCCCTGCGCGGGCTCGGCGTGCGCTGCCCGGACGACGTCGCGATCGTGAGCTGGGACGACTCGCTGCACTGCCGGCTCGCATCCCCCTCGGTCACGGCCCTGTCCAGGAACCCGGGCACGCAGGGCCGGGTGGCTGCCGGCCTCCTGCTCGCCCTGCTCGACACCGGCCTGGTCCAGGCGGAGTCCATGCCGCACAGCGAACTCGTGGTCAGGTCCAGTACCGCGGGCTGAGCGGGCTTGGACCCTGACTATGCGCAAGATCTGCGCACCTCCACCCATCGTGCTGTCGAGCGCCGGAAGACCTATGGTTTGCTGTCCCTAGGTTCTTTAGCAATCAGGTGACGTGCGGCACCCAGTGCCGCACGATCGCCTGAATCAAGCCGACGGTCGGCAGAAGGTCTCACGCATATGCAGAACGCCAAGCTCCCGGCCCCCGGCCGGCTCTCTCCGGAGTCTCTCTCCACTCCTCCAGCACCTTCTGCTGCGTCTGCCGCCGTCGACTCGGACCGACCTGTGAGCGACATCGATTCCCTCCTCGTCCGGGTGGGGCAGGGTGACGCGCAGGCCTTCGAGGACCTGTACAGGCAGACCTCCGCCCGCGTCCACGGGCTTGCCCGCAAGGTGCTCATCGATGCCGAGATGAGCTCCGAGACGACGCAGGACGTCTTCCTCGCCCTCTGGCAGGGCGCAGCGAAGCGATTCGATCCCGCCCTGGGGACCGGGATGTCCTGGATCATGACCGTCGCGCACCGTCGCGCCGTCGACAAGGTCCGGTCCGAGGAATCCCACCGGACCAGGGACCTGAAGTGGGGGATCAGGAATCAGGACATCGATTACGACCAGGTCGCAGACACCGTGGTCCAGCAGTCCGAGGCCGACGCGGTCCGGGCCCGCCTGAGCATCCTGTCCGCGGCGCAGCGTGAGGCGATCCACCTCGCCTACTACGCCGGTCTGACCTACATCGAGGTCGCCGATCACCTCGGCATCCCCGGTCCGACCGCCAAGACCCGGATCCGGGACGGTATCAAACGCCTCAGGACCTCGCTCCAGGACACCCACTGAACCAACGACACCCTGCTGCCAGGTCGTATAGTTCTCTGGAAGAAAGCGTCCCGCCCGGCTCCCCCGAACACGTTTCCCGACGGGCCCGCTGCCGCGACGACCCGGGGCCCGTTCGGATCGGATCGCTGTAACTCGGATCGTCGGCCCACCAGCCGCTTCGTCAAAGGAATCAGCCCGCATGCCCGACGAGAAAGAACTTGCTCGCGAGATCGAACGTCATCCGGTCACCGCGCTCCTGCAGGACATGGTCCTCGAAAGCGACGACGTCCAGGATTTCCTCACCGGACTGGCGACCATAGCCTCCGAAGCGTTCAGCAGCGCATACGGCGAGGTGTTCTGCGGGGTCACGCTCCTGCGTCCGCGATCGATGATCACCGTCGCCAGCAGCAGCGACAGGGCTCGCGAGGTCGATGAGGTGCAGTACGGGTTCGACGACGGCCCCTGCCTCCGGGCCGCCCGGACAGGCGACACCGTGCACATCCGGGATTTCCTCACCGAGGAACGCTTCCCCGAGTACCGCCAGGCCATCGCGTCCTACGGCCTGCGCTCTGCCCTCGGCATTCCCATCCGGCTCGAAGACGGAGCCAGTGCCGGCCTGGATTTCTACTCCACCACCCCGGACGCCTTCGACGCCAAGGGCATCACTGTTGCCGAGGGCCTCGCGCGCGACGCCTCACGGTCCCTGCGACTGGCCGTGCGGATCGCCAAACTCAGCGAAGACACTCAGCACCTCAAAGCCGCCATGACCACCCGCACCACGATCGACACCGCCATCGGTGCGATCATGGCCCAGAACAGGTGCACCCAGAAGGAAGCGTTCGCGATCCTCCGGCAGGCGTCGTCCACACGGAACGTGAAGGTGTCGGACCTCGCTGCAAGCATCCTCACGTCGGTAGGGCAGGCGGAACCGCTCACCACGCACTTCGACCACTGATGTCGACTGCACGCCCAGCACCGGTAGTCCAGCCTCCGCAGTGAGAGGTCGTCCCGCTCCGGTGCTTGTCATCGAGACCCGGGTGGACAGCCGTCACGCGGTTGCCCCCGGGGAACACTTGCTCTCCGTTGCCCGCATCAACCGGCCCGACTCACACTTCGCTGAATTCCGGGCCGCGTGAGGCACGGTTGATTCCACGCCGGATCCGCCCTTGACTGGGAGGAGTCCCCGGGTCGAGCAAACGGCACCGGGGGCGACAGGAGTGCAGGGCCACGCGCCCTGCGCTCCTGTTCATGCCCGGCTCATGGTGCAACCCGTTGTTCTCCGGCAAGAAGTGACGCGACACACCCGCCCAATCATGCATCCTGACATGATGAAGGACACGCCAGGGCTCGCATCGCCTCCTGACATCGACCGCGACGCGGATCGCGCCATCGTCGGCTCGGGGATCCCATCGCGGACCCCGGGCTCCCGGGTCGAGCCAGACCCCGACCGTCCCGGGGGCGTCCTGTGGCACCGGTAGCCAGGCATCTCTCGGCAATGGCCACCCATGAAGGAGACCTGCATCCCGCGACGCCGGCCGGCATCAGCGCGCTCGTCGGGGCATTCGGCGCGATGGCCGAGGACATCGATCTGAACACCGTCCTGGAACGTGTCGCGTCCGCGGCCTGCGCACTGGTCGACGCACGGTACGGGGCCCTGGGAGTGATCGGCCCGGACCGGCTGCTCAGCGCCTTCATCACCGTCGGACTCGAGAACGACGCGGCCGGGAAGACCTTCCCGCAGCCCCGGGGGCACGATGCTCCGGGCCTTTCGCTCGCTCACGCGCATTCCTCACCCCCGCACGACCTGCCGCAGCATGAGCGTGCAGGCGGGACCCCAGAACAGCATCCGCGGACGAGGTCCTTCGTCGATGTTCCCATCCGGATCCACGACAGGGTCTTCGGGAACCTCTACCTGACCGAGAAGAACGGGGGAGGCGGATTCACCGGCACCGACGAGAAACTCCTCGTCGCTCTCGCCGCCGCAGCCGCCATCGCCATCGCGAACTCGCACCTGTTCGACGACTCGGCCCGCCGGACACGGTGGCTGGAGGGTGGCCTCGACGCGGTCCGCGAGATCCTCGAACAGACCGACCCTTCCCGGAGCCCTGCCGAATCGACCGCGCACCACGCGCTGCGAGCATCGCACAGCGACCTCACCCTCGTTCTCCGCGAGACCGGTGACCGGCGCGGGCTCCTCTGCGAGGCGGCCGCCGGCCCGGACGCCGGCTCCTTCGCCAGTGACTCCTGGGACTATCCGGCACTGCTGGACGACCTGACGGCGACGTCAACTCCGCTGCTGCTGACACCGGCGGAGATCGACGGCCTGCTGCCCGGTTTCTCGCCTCCCGCACCGTCGACGGCCCTGTGTGTGCGGCTCGCCGGGTCAGGGGAACGGCGGTACATCCTCTTCGGTCGCCGATCGGCCTTCCCGTTCACCGACGTCGACCACGAGATGGTGCGGACGTTCACGTCCAACGTGTCGCTGGCCCTGGAACTGCTGCGGGCCCACCGGCGACGGGAACAGGAGGCGGTGTTCGGTGATCGGGACCGGATTGCACGCGACCTCCACGACCTCGTGGTCCAACGCCTGTTCGCGGCCGGCCTGAGCATCCAGAACCTGCGCAAACACCTCTCGGACCGGAAAGCCCTCGAACGCATCGGTGCGGTGACCGCACAACTGGATGCCACCATCCGGGAGCTGCGCGACACCATCTACTCCCTGCGGTCGGTCCCCCAGGTCACACCGAACTTCAGTGCCGGCATCTTCGCCCTCGTCGAGGCCACCGCCCGGGAGCACGCGCTTCAACCCGACCTGAACCTCTCCGGGCCGCTCGACGCCGCCATGGACCCGGGATCGGCCGAACATGTGCGGGGAGTCCTCCAGGAAGGCCTGTCCAACGCACTCCGTCACGCCGCAGCGCACTCCGTCACGATCACGGTCCAGGCCCTCGAGGACCACCTCGAGATGCAGATCATCGACGACGGCATCGGGTTCGCCGAGCCGTCCTCGGGCCCCGGCCTGACCGGCATGCGGCGCCACGCCGAACTCTGCGGGGGCACCCTCTCGATCTCGAGCACCCCCGGCCGTGGAACCCGCGTCCTGCTCACCGTCCCCCTGACCGCCCGGGGGAGCTGAGCCTCGCCTGAGGCACGACGATGCAGGATCCCTGCCCGGGGCCACTCGAAAGTTGAGAAGCCGTTGCGGTAGTGTCGGTCTCGCCTCTAGAAGCGGGGCTCTTGAGTTCTTGGTACCTGAATGAGGCACGACGTGAGTGATAGCAGCAGACTGGATCCGGAGAAGGTCTTTCCGGAGGATCTGACATCGATCGATCGGGATGACCTGGACATCCTGAACAGCAGGAACCACCGCTCGAGGGATGCTCAGTACATCCGTGACGGTGGAGTGGACGCGGAGACCGAGGGCCAGCACCACGAACTGCGCGAGGAGCTCGACCGCCGCCAGTTGATCCGTGACACCCCGGCCGCCGCCGACATCGAGGTCGACCCCGACGGCGAGGCCCAGGAAGCCTGACCCGGCGGGCGGTGGGGCGCCCTCCCGCCGACGGCGGACCTCAGTGCGCCGGCATACCTCAGAGCGACACGAGGGCGTCGATGATATCGCTGGTCTCCGTCCGGTTGGTGTAGTCGGTGTGCACATCGATGAAGCGGATGGTGCCCGTCGCGTCGGCGACGATCACCGTGGGGAAGGGGATCGTCAGGATCCGGTCCATGTTGGATCCGGCGACGTCGATTCCGAGCGCGATCCGCGCCAGCGTCGACTCCGGGCTCGGGGACGTGACGATCCCGAGCCGCGCGGCGAGGGCGTTCCCCGCGTCCGAGTAGAGCGGCAGGTACAGCCCCCTGTCCTGCGCCATCTTCCGCACGATCTTCGGGTCCTGTGGGCTGATGGCGATGAACCGCGTGCCGAAGGTCTCCGCGAGGGGGCTCAGTTCCCGCTGATAGGTCTGCAGGGCGATGCTGCAGTAGGGGCACCACGCCCCACGATAGAAGATGATGATCGCGGCTGCGGCGCCAAGGACCTCGCTCAGCGGCATCGGCCGTCCCGCGTCGTCGTACAGGAGGACATCGGGAAGCTTGGCGCCCACCTGGGCCATTCCTTCCGGGAGTCCCGCGCGTCGGAGTTCCTCCTGCTCCATCTCGAAGACCTCCGCCAGCGCCGGACCCACCTGCGCCTCGAACGTCGGCTTGAACTCGTCCACCTGCGCAGCGATCGTGTCCGTGAATTTCTGTCTTTGCTTCATCTCTTCCCCGTCCGCACATCCACGACGGGAGCCTCGAGCCCATCGCTGTTCTAAGTGTGGGCCAGGACACAGGATTTCCCAAGGCCGGTGCGCGCGTCCCGCCGCCGCCCGCCCCGTCCGGCGGGGCGTCCGGGCCGTTTCCCTGCGGCCGGCGCCCGTCCGGGGGCGTCCTGCGGAAGACCTGCCGGAATCCTTTGCCGTCGTTCGGCGAATTCCGGCGTCTGCCCTGCAGGTGCGACGGCACACTGGGGTTGGCCCGCTGCAGCGCGCGGACCGACGACGCCCGGGTGACCGCTCGGCGACAAAGGCAAACCCGGCGCGAGCCGGGGACGCAAAGCCACGGGACCCTCGCGGTCAGCCGGGCCACCGAACCAGCGAGGTGCCGATCATGCTTCCCGTTCCCCGTCTCGCAGCATCCGCGGTCCGGACGACCGCGGCACGGCTCGTCGTGGTCGTCGCGGCGCTGTCCGTCCTGATGGTCGGGCTGACGCCGGCGTCCGCCCAGGCCGCACCCGCCGCCACGATCACGCTGAGCAGCGTCTCGGGAACACCCGGTACCGCCGTGACGGTGACGGGGGCGGGCTTCCCCAGGAAAACCAGGGGGACCGTCGTGGCAGGGACCGCGCGTGCCTCCCTGACCACGACGCCGACGGGCGCCTTCTCGGTATCGATCGTCCCGGCGGGGACCGGCCCGGTGACCATCACGGCGACGGCCGGTACCACCACCGGGAGCGCCCGCTACACCGTCCTCGCCCCGGCGCCCGCACCGGGCGCACCGAAGGCCATCCGCTTCGGCATCGGCACCGATGGCGGGCCGGCGGCAGGTGGCGAGCTCGACGCCGTCGCAGCACTCGCGGGCGAGGCCCCCTCGCTCGTGCTGTCCTACAAGGACTTCAACCAGCCGGCTCCCATCGCCGAACTGGACGCCGTGCGCGCGCGCGGCGCCGAGACGCTGCTGACGTGGGAGCCGTGGACCTGGGGTGGCGGCACCGAGCAGCCCGCCTACTCCCTCGACCGGATCGCGGCCGGCGAGTTCGACGCCCACCTCCGCGCGTGGGGCACGGATCTCGGACGCTGGGGGCAGCCGGTGTACCTGCGCTTCGCGCACGAGATGAACGGCAACTGGTACCCCTGGGCCGCGGGAGTCAACGGCAACACCGCGGGCGACTACATCGCCGCCTACCGGCACGTGCACGACGTCGTCGCCTCCACGGGCGCGACCAACATCAGCTGGGTCTGGAACCCCAACGTCCCCTACTGGGGATCCACGCCCCTGGACCAGTTGTACCCGGGCGCCGAATACGTCGACATCGTCGCGCTCGACGGGTACAACTGGGGCACGTCGCAGTCGTGGACCTCCTGGCAGGAACCCGAGGCGTTGTTCGGCGACGGCATCGCGCAACTCCGGAAGCTCGCCCCGGGCACGCCGATCATGATCGCCGAGACGGCCTCGTCCGAGATCGGCGGCTCCAAACCCCAGTGGATCTCCACCCTGTTCAGGTACGTCTCCGCGCAGCAGGACGTCGTCGCGCTCGTCTGGTTCCACATCGCCAAGGAGACCGACTGGCGCATCGACAGCACCACTGCCTCGGCCGACGCCTTCGCGACCGGCCTCGCCGTCCGGCGCTGACCACCTCAGCCGAGGGACGACGCCGGCGGCTGGCAGCGCGGACACCACCAGGTGCGACGTCGGCCCGGGTCGTCCGGCACCTCCGCCCTGACGCGCACGGCGGTGCCGCACCGGAGGCACGGCCTGCCCGCGCGGCCGGCCACCCAGTGCTTCTCCCCCCGGCGGGTGTTCCCCGTGGTGACCTGATGCGCGCCGGGCTGCGTCGCCGAGAACCGCAGGCACCGGGCGCCCAGGGCCACCAGCGCCGGGACGTCCACGTCGGCAACCGCCGCGTCGGGGTGGATGCCCCGGAGGAAGCAGAGCTCATTCGCCCACAGGTTCCCGAATCCGGCGACGTTCCGCTGGTCGAGCAGCGCGGCCGCCACCCGCTCCCCCGGGTCGCGGCGCAGTCTACGCACCGCCTCCTGCGCCGACCAGTCGTCCCGCAACGGGTCCGGACCGAGGTGGCCCACGACTTCGCCTTCCGCCCGCGTGGCCAGCAGGTCGACGACGGGCAGGTCCAGGCCGTACGCGGTCGGGCCGTCCCGCACCGCGAGGATCACGCGGGCGTCCGGAAGGAGCCTTCGCGGCAGTGCACGACCGGGTGCGGTGACCGTCCACGACCCCTGCATGAGCAGGTGTGTATGGAGGGTCAGGCCGCCGTCGAACCGGGTCAACAGGTGCTTGCCGTGCGTCACGTGCTCCGCGATCCGGAGGCCGTCGAGCGGCGTCGTGGCGTGCGCGGGGACCCGGAGGTCGCCGCGGCCGAGCGTGCGCCCGTCGAGGGATCTCCGCAGGCGGGCGGCGAGCCGGAAGACGCTGTCCCCCTCGGGCATGGAGCCTCCCTGTCGTGTTGCTTCCGCGGACAACCTAGCTCCCGGCACCGACGCTTCCTCGCGCAACACGGGCCGCACCGCGGCGCCCCTACAGCATGGTGCCGATGGAAACTGCTCTCGCCCCCGCCGACGGGGTGGTCTAGATTCGGAAGGAACGCAGTCCATCGAAGGGAGAGCACCATGAAGAACAAGCTTGTTTTCGCAGCAGGCATGGCGGTCGGTTACGTCCTCGGGACGCGGGCCGGTCGGGAGAGCTACGAGCAGCTCAAGACCAAGGCACAGGAGTTGTGGGAGAACCCGAAGGTGCAGGACACGGTCGCGTCGACCACCGACACTCTCAAGAGCAAGGCCCCCGAGGTGCAGGACTCCCTGAAGGGCGCACTGAAGAAGAGCGAGTCCGGCTCCGGCAAGAGCGGCAAGGGCGGTAAGGGCGGCAAGGCCCCGTCCAGCGCGCCGGCCCCCGGCACCACACGGACCACCGGACCGAGCGGGGGGAACCCCCGCGACATCGAGGACACCCCGTTCCAGGCGCAGGACAGCGACACCCGTCCTGAGCTCGGGAAGAATTCCGGGAAGTAGCAACTCTCCAGGAGGCGGGCCCCCGGCATGACGTCGGGGGCCCGCCTTTCCTGTGTCACCCCGCAGGAGCGGTCAGACGCCCCTGCCGACCGCGGCAGCGTCCTGCAGCGCCGCGCAGTCCTCCTCGACCAGGACGGCGTTGACGGCGACCGCCGTCCGGTAGGCGTCCCCGGCGGCGGTGATGAGGTGGGCGGCAGCGTCCGCGGCGTTGCGGACCGCCCAGACCCGGTCCTGCGACGCACGGCCGAGATGATCGGTGACGATGCAGCCGTCGTCGCGCAGCTCACATCCCGTCGAGGCCACCAGCGGTGAGCCTGCGTCGGCCACCGGCTCGCAGAACACCGCCACGCACGGCACCCGTTCCCCGCCGGCGGACCCGTCGTCGACGTGGACGGCGACGAGCGCCCGGGGGCCACCGCGGTCCTGCGTCCCGTCCAGGACGAGTTCGCGGACCGGGCCTTCCACGACCCGCACGCCCCTGTCCCGCAGGCGGCGCGCATCCTCCTCCGGCACGGGGCCGAGGAGGTGCGGGAAGTAGGTCACGTCCGCCGACCACTGCCGCAGCAGGAGCGCCTGCGCGAGCGACGCACCGCTGGAACCGATCACGCCGAGCGCCTGGTCCGCGACTTCCCAGCCGTGGCAGTGCGGACACTGCAGCAGGCCCCTGCCCCACGCCGCCCGGGCGCCGGGGACCTCCGGGAGGATGTCACGGAGACCCGGGGCGAGGATCAGGTGCCGCGCCCGCCCGAGCACGAGGGCTGCGCTCAGGCCGGCGATCCCGCCGCCGACGACGACCGCGTCGTATGTTCCCGGTTCATCCATTCCTCCATCGGACCACGCCGCCGGGCCACGCCGTGGCCGTACATTCCGCTTGCGCTCAGCCCGTGGACCCGGTGGACCCGGTGGCATCGGGTGGCGTCCCGGCGTCGGCGGACAGGCCCAGCGACGCCACGAGCGACGAGAAGCGCTCGCTCGTGGCGAGGTCCTCGACGAGGACGGCCCTGCCGTCGGCATCGGCGAGGGGGATCCGCCAGTTGGGGTACTCGTCGTTGGTGCCCGGCTGGTTCTGCGTGCGTCGTTCCCCGACGGCGTCGGCGAGCGCGACCCCCAGCAGGACGGACGGCGTCTGCGCGATGAACGCGTGCAGGGCCTCGACCGTCTCGGGGACGCCGGCGGGGGCGTCCCCGAGGAGATGGCGCTCCCGGAGGAGCGCCAGGAACTTCTCCTGGACGGCGCGATCCTCCGCCTGCTCCTCCTCGACGGGCCGGCCGAGCAGGCCGAGCCGCTCACGCAGTGCCACGTGCTCGCCCGCCAGGTATCCCGCGCTGGGCGGGAGGTCGTGGACGGTCACCGTCGTCAGGCAGCCCTTGCGGTAGGCCTCGGGAGGGAGGGGGCCGTCGGCGTCCTGCTCGAACCACAGGATCGAGGTGCCGAGGATCCCTCGCTCGGCCAGGTACTCCTGGACGCCGGGCTCGAAGACCCCGAGGTCCTCCCCGACCACGATCGCCCCGGCGCGTTCCGCCTCGAGGGCGAGGATGCCGATCAGCGCGCGATGGTCGTAGTAGACGTAGGCTCCCGCGCCGGGCGCCTCGCCCTGCGGGATCCACCACAGCCGGAACAGGCCGAGGATGTGGTCCACCCGGATACCGCCGGCGTGCCGCAGGATGTTGCGGAGCATGTCGCGGAACGCCGTGTAGCCGGAGGCGGCCAGGCGGTCCGGGTGCCATGGCGGCTGGCTCCAGTCCTGGCCGAGCTGGTTGAACATGTCCGGTGGCGCGCCGACGCTGACTCCCGCGGCGAGGACGTCCTGAAGGGCCCACGCATCGGCCCCGCCGGGGTGGACCCCGACGGCGAGGTCATGCACCACGCCGATGGACATCCCGGCATCGGTCGCCGCCAGCTGGGCCTCCCGCAGCTGTTCGTCCAGCAGCCACTGCAGCCATGCGTGGAACTCGATCCGCGCGCCATGGCGCTCGGTGAACTCGCGGGCTCCGGGCGAGCCGGGGCGTCCGACGTCGTGCCATTCCGGGGCGTCCGGAGGATACGTCTCGGCGAGCGCCGACCACAGCGCGAAGTCGGCCAGCCCCTGGCCCTGGTGGGAACGATAGGCGTCGAAGTCCTGCCGGCGCTGCGCGGAGCGTCCGACGGCGAAGACCAGCTCGAGGGCTTCCAGCTTGGCGGCGTACGAGGAGTCGCGGTCGAGCAGGTCCGTGGACGTGTTCACGGCGGCGAAGCCAGCGGCCAGTCCCTCGATGCGTTGCCGCGCCGGGGCGCCGAGGCTCGCGTATTCGGGGATGTCCTCGATGCGCAGGTACAGGGGGTGGAAGTACCGGCGCGTGGTCGGCAGGTAGGGCGAAGGCTCCACCGGCGGGATCGGCTCGGCGGCGTGCAGGGGGTTCACCAGCACGAACTCGCCGTGGTGTTGGGCGGCCGCCTGCGCGATCCGTCCGAGGTCCGCGAGGTCGCCGATGCCCCAGGAGTCGGCGGAGCGGACCGAGTACAGCTGGGCCATCAGGCCCCAGCTGCGGTGGTCGGCGAGCGCCGCCGTCGTGCTCAGCCGGTCCGGCGTGACGACGAAGACGCACACGCTCTCCTGCCCGTCCACACTGGCGTGGAGCGTGTGCCAGCCGAGCGGGAGGGCGTGGGGCAGCGTCCCGTCGCGCCGCTCGAGGTCCCTGCCGTCGACGGTCCGGGTCTCCCCGGCCTCGCCGACGGTCCCCGTGGAGCGGACACCGTCCTCGTCCACGGCCCAGAATTCCACCCGGGCGCCGGCGGGCACGCGGAGGGGCACGGGGTCGTCGTCGCCCTGGCGCACGACGACGACGGCGGGCAGGACCGAGCGCCAGGGAGCCGTCACAGTGTCCTCGAGGGCCCGCGCGATGGCGGTGTGGGACGAGGCGTCGATGCCGAGTGCTGCGAGGACCGCGACGAGCGTCTGCGGGGTCACCTGGGCTGGTTCGCCGTCCCACCCCTTGAAGGTGGTGCCGACCCGGTGCGCCCCGGCGAGCCGTTCGAGCGGGGAGGGATTCCGTGGGGGTGCGTCTGCGTGCTGCGTCGTATCGGCCATGGCTCCAATCTAGGCGGCCATCAGCAGGCTGTGCATCCACGGCCGCGGCCCGCCCCGGATGTGACGGGGTCCGGGACTCCTCGCGGCGGACAGGAGGGTCCCTGGCGGAGGAAGGGGTGACGCGCTACCAGGTGTCCTTCGTGTAGGTGCCGTTGAGGCGGGCGATCAGCGTGCCGAGCGCCTCCACATCCTCAGGCTTCCAGCTGCGCATCAGTGCCGTGAAGGCCGTGCGTCGGCCGCTCTGCGCGGCTGTGAGCTGCTGCTGCCCCAGCGGGGTCAGGACCACGCGCTGGGAACGGGCGTCGTGCGGGTCGAGCTGGCGGTTGACGAGCCCCAGCCGTTCGAGCCCCGCCAGCTGCCGGCTCACGGACGGCTTACCCACCCCGATGCTCTGGGCGATGTCCGTCGCACGGAGGGATCCCTCCCGCTGCAGGAGCGTCAGGATGCCGTAGGCGGCCGGCTCCATGTCGGGATGCACGTGCTTCGCGAGGGCGTGGGAGGTGGTCCGTTCCCGGCGCCACAGGACGCTCGTCTGCTCCTCGAGTACCTCGATGGCGTGATCGAACTCCACGTCACCGGCTCCCGTTGCTGTCTCCATCCCCGAAGCGTATAGACGAGCGGCCCGGGCGGGGAGGGCCTACGGCGAATAATCCGAAGATTTCAGGGCGGACAGTCCCTGCGCGCGGACGAAGTCACGGTGCATCTCCGTCTGGGAGAGCGCGGACAGCAGCTGGAAACCCTGCAGCCCCTCCCAGCCCGCCGTCCAGGTCAGCCGCGAGGCGACGTCCCAGACACTGGATTCCTCCCTCGCCCCCAGGATCACCGCCACCTCCCGCGCACGCTTCAGCTGATGGTCGGCGCACTCCTCCGCCCGGTCTCCCAGCCCCGCGAATCGATGACCGTGCCCGGGGAGTGCCTCGTAGTGTCCGTAGCGGCGCACGCGGTCGATCGACGCCACGTAGTCGGCCAGCGGGTTCGACGGCGTCGCACCCCCGAGTCCGAGCCCGGGGAACACCGTGGGCAGCACGTGATCGCCCGTGTAGAGGAGCCCGCGGTCGTCGTCGCGCAGGCAGACGTGACCGGCCGTGTGGCCGGGGGTGCTCATCACGACCGTCCGGAAGCCGGGGACGGGCAGGACGTCACCGTCGGACAGGGAGCGGTCCACGGCCAGTACGAGCCCGTCGGGCGACCGATCCACGAATCCGGCCAGCTCGGCGCGGCGCGGCGCGGGGACGTCCCACTCGTCGAGGCGTTCTGTCAGTTCGTCCTGGTCGACGCCTCGCCGGGCGGTGTGCCGCTCGAGGGCGGTACGCTCCGCGCCGTGCATGGCCAGGGGTGCGCCGGAGGCCCGTCGCAGGCGGGCGGCCATGCCCACGTGGTCGGGGTGCAGGTGGGTCCCGGTGATCCCGGTGACGACGCCCGCCCCGGACCCGTCCGGGGCGATCGCGGCGAGCGCCCCCGTCAGCCGGTCCCAGTTCGCGTCGGAGTCCCACCCGGGATCGACGACGTGGACGCCGCCGTCCGCGCCCAGCAGCAGGTAGGTGAGGGAGTAGGCGAGGTGCCCTCCCGGCATGGGCTGCGCGAGGGACCAGACGTCGTCGCACACCTGCTCCAGTGGCGGGAGCTCTCCGCGCGCGAGGGCCTCGATCTGCTGCGTACTGGTGTTGTGCATCCGTCCTCCAGGGTCTCCTCCCACCGTAGACCCGGAGCGATGACATCCGGTCCGGTGGAGGTTGCGTCCCTTCGCCCGGTTGCTCACTTCCCTGCAGTCAGGACTATCCCCTCGATCGACGTCACGGGTATGTCCCCGAAATCCCTGGAATCGATGGACACGGCGCGATTGTCTCCCAGCAGGAAGACGCTCCCGGCCGCGACTGTCACGGGGCCGAAGTACGTCGCGTCGATCCGGCTGTGATCGACGAAGGGCTCTGCCACGAGGACGTCGTCGACGTACAGTTCCGCGTCGCGGATGGCGACGCTCTGCCCTTCACCCGCGACAACCCGCTTGATGGCCGTATGGCCATCGAGGGGGTTCGTGAAGGCGACGACGGCGCCGTTCCCAATCGCGCCGGTAGCAGGTTTGTAGATGAGCACGATGGAGCCGGCTGCAATGGTCGGCTCCATGCTGTCCGACGACACTGTGAATGGTTCAACCACCCACAGCCTCAGGGCCACAGCGGCGAGCACCACGAGTGCTGCGGCAACCAGAAGGCCTGGTCTGCGTCCGCGGTGGTCCGGCCGCGATGATCGCCCGCCGCGGAACGGCAGGCGATCGCGCCCCGATGGCCGCGCGATGCTCAACTCGTCCCGTCATCCCAGACGGGCCGCGCCGCTACCATCGGATCGTTCGGGTCCGGATCGGTTTCCTTAAGGCCGACCCGGAACTGGGCCATCATGTCGTGGTCCTCGTGCGGAAGGTTGTGGCAGTGCATCATGTAGCGCCCCTGATGCGGGCCGAACTTCATGAGGAGGCGGACGGTCTCGCCCTCACCGACGTACACCACGTCCTTCGGTCCACGTTCGTGGGGGAAGGCCGCTCGTCCATTGCGGCTGAGAATCTGGAAGTCGACCAAGTGGATGTGGAGCGGGTGGAACCAGCCGCCGGAGCCGTTCTCTATCTCCCAGATCTCCACGGAGTTGAGGGCCGGATCGGCGATCGCCCGTTTGTACCCGCTGGCGATCACATCCTGCCAGCTGGCGTCGTTGATCTTCCACAGGCCATTGCTTCGCTGCAACCTGAAGCGTCGGGTCTTCACGGACTGCGCGGCCGTGAGCGCCATGGGTTCGCTGCCGACCAGCGTGGTGGGGATCCGGTTCCAGGTGGGGTCGGTGGTGTCCACCGGGTCGCCGGTGACGTCGAACGCCATGATCTTGTTCGTGAAGTCGTAGTCGACGTTGTTGTTGTTCGAGAGATTCCGGAGTTCGATCCGCTGCCCGGTCGCGTACTTCCGGAAGTCGATGAGGACCTCGTACCGCTCCGCCCCCGCATGGCGGTAGTTCGCGACGCTCTGCGCCACTGGGACCATGCCGCCGTCGGTTCCCACGATGACGAGAGGGGCACCGGTGCTGAGGGTCGGCCGCAGGGACCGTGAGATGCAGCAGTTCAGGATCCGGAACCGGTATACGCGCTTCTGCACCTTCATCACGGGCCAGGGCCTCCCGTTGACCAGGATGACGTCTCCCCAGAGGCCCGAGTGGCTGTTGTCGTCGTAACCCAGCGATCCGTTCTCGGCGAACATCGCATCACTGATGGTCAGCGCCACATCGTAGCGGCCCTGCGGCAGCAGCTGCCGTTCGAGTGGGTCGTGCAGATGGTACTGCGCAGCAAGGCCGGAGTAGGCGTTCAGAGCAGTGAAGTGAACCCCGTGGTCGTGGTACCAGAGCGTCCGGGCGTGCTGGAAGTTGGGGTAGCGGTAGTCCTTGTAGAAGCCCGGGTTCGTGATGTCATCGGCGTAACCGTCGTACTGGGGCAGCGACGCTGATCCGTGCAGGTGGGTGGACGTGTACAACGTATGCCCGTCCAACGGGTGCTGGGCCGGAAGCTGGTTCCGCACGCGCAGGACCGCTTTGGTGCCTCGGTCCAGGCTGATCGTGGGACCTGGGAACGAACCGTTGTAGCAGAGGATCGGCGTGGTCAGCCGAGGCAGGATCTGGGCCACGGCTGCCATCTCGGTGACTGTATAGCGGTTGAAGGGCAGCCCGTCCGCCGGATCGATACCGGTGAAATCTTCCTTCAGGATCGGAGCCTGGACGAAAGGAACCCGGAAAGGCCGCGGCATTTCCGTAGCATCCAGGCGACTCGCGGAGCTGGCTTCCAGCGATCTTGTCGGCACCGTGGCGACACCCGCCCCGAGGGCTCCAAGTCCTCCCAACAGCAATACGCGACGTCGTGAGACTGACATGTGCTTTCTCCTAACCTTGATGCCCCGACCGTGCCGCACCCAGGTTGTGGATTCCCTGCACCGGGCGCTGCCGCCCTTGGAGAAATCCTGTAAGCGGCTTGGAGAGTCCCTAGAAGTGGGACTTGCGCTAGCTTCCACCCCGGTGGTGGCCAGGCCCGAGAGCCAGCCCAGGCCCTCCTGGTAGTTCAAGGGTCAGATCGATGGCCCGGTCCGGAAGTTCGAACACGAGGACGGCATCGACGGTCTCTCCCTGACGCGCCTCCGCAGGAGCAGGCGAGGACCAGACCGCTCCCCAAGAACCGGAGCCCAGAGCCGAGACGGTGTAGTGGGAGGGGTCGAAGAACAGTCCCTCTTCTTCCATCGCCGTCAGCTCCAGCAGGATCCGGACCCGATGCAGGTCCTTTCCCGGCGGGTCGGAGAGCACAGGAGTCGGGGTGGAGGGCATCCAACCATCCACCTCGAGGGGGATGACGCCCTGGATTCGCGCGAGCCCCCCCTCGACGTCGGCCGAGGCGCCGAGGATCACGGGAGGGGTCCGGGTAGTAGCGGTCAGTGCGCTCACGGCGATGCCGAGGACGAGGGCGAGCAGAAGGACCGGAACAAGGAGTCGTGTGCGCTTGAGCGCTGCGGGTGATGCCATGCGGCCAGTTTCCTTGCGGCTCCTAGGGAATCCCTAGGAGCCAGGGCAAGGACGCCCCGGGCAGCGACTGCCGCCTGCATCCCACCGTCAGCGCTGCCGCACCACGACGCACGCGCAGTGATCTGCGGATGAGTGACAGCATTTCCCCAAGGTGGCCCTTCTAGCTTGTGGGCGTGAGTGAACCCCGTACGCACCCATCCGAGAATCAGTGAGGATCAGTGATGTTGCCATGAAATCTGTACTGTACGAGCCGGGGCAGCCGAAGCCCCGCAGCCAGGCTCGGGGACGGACGGCGATGGTCGCCGTCGTCTCGACCGTCCTTGCCGCCACGTCCCTTCTTGCCATTCCGGCCGCCAACGCAGCCGTTCCGGTATTTCCCGACAACCTGGTGGTCTTCCCCGATCGGGACTTCGTGACAATCGAGGGCTACCAGAACCGCATCGGCCAGACTGCAACGGTGGAGGTGCGCCGCCCCGGAGTGGGAGTTGTCGGTTCCGCCCAGAGCGTCGTCGCCGCGGGTGATGTCGCCTTCGAGATCAACCATCCGGGCGGAGTGTGCTGGGGCGCCGGCACCAACCTGAAGGTGACTCCCGATATCCTGCCCGGCGACACCGTATCCATCAACTTCAACGGCAGCGAGGCAGGGGCCACCGTGGTCCAGGACACCTATGTCACTGCCGCCTCGGTCCTGTCCGGCAACACCGTGACTGTCAAGGGTCATATCGGAACAGGCGTCAACAGGGATCAGATGGAACAACGCGTCGTCGAACCCGCACTCAAGGACACCAGTGTGGGGCGCCGGGACGTCCGCGCGACTACCCCCGAGCTGACCCAGGAGGAGGGCTACCGGTCGCAACTCCAGTTCGGCATCGACGGCCCCAACACCTTCACCGCGACCTACATCTTCGACGAAGCCGCCGCCGCCGAACTGGTCGCCAACGCCGGCGGCGCCCGGGCCATGGCCTGGCAGGAGCAGGACGCCGACGCCAATCGGCAGGGCCTGACGATCGCAGAATTCGGGGAGCTCGGCGGCCCGGGCATGGGCGGCTGCCCGAACGGGCCCTTGCAGTCGGGTCCGGCCGGTCCCACCGGTGTGGCTGCCGCGAAGGTGAACGGGGAGATCAAGGTGAATTGGACGCCTGCCCAGGCCATCCCCGGCACGCCAGCCATCACGGGCTACCGGGTAACGGCCGTTTCACGGACAGTCACCGAGAGTGAGCAACTCGAGACCGGTGTCCGCATCAGCGACCCGAGGGCCTCCAGTACCACCATCCGGGGTCTCGCAGCGGGACAGGAGTACGACGTCTACGTGGTGTCCGTCAGCGATGTCGGCGAGACGTTCCCTGCCGTCCGTGCGATCCCTGAGACCGACACCACGATCCCTACCGTCACGGCCTCACCCAACGGAGGAACGTTCCCCACCGCGCAGCAATTGACCCTGACGGCCAACGAACTGGGCAGCGACATCTACTACACTCTCGACGGGACCGACCCCGTCGCTGCCGACACGAGCACCGCGAATTCAGTGCTCTACACAGGGCCGATCGCGGTGGCGCAAACCAGCACCATCACCTTCGCCGCCATCGACCCCTCGGGCAACGCCTCAGCCAACGGGAAGGTGACCTTCACCATCACCAACGACCCTGTACCCGCGGCCCCCGCCTTCACCGGTACGCCCACGGCCGGGCAGGGAACGGCGGAAGTGGCATGGACGGCGCCTGACCCAGGAGCGCCGGGACTCACCATCGACAGCTACACCGTGCAGGCGTACACGACCGATGGCGTAGCCTCGGGCGCTCCCAAAACAGTGCCTGGAAACGTCACCGCATTGCTCTATGACGGACTGACCGGCGATACCGCCTACCAGTTCACCGTTCGGGCGACCAACACGAACGGTGCCGGTCCCGAATCGGCCAAGAGCGATCCCGTCACCGTCCAGGGCGCCCTCGTCGCCAACGCGGGCCAGGATCAGACCATCGCACGCAAACCAACGCCCACCGTGGTCACCCTGGATGGCGCCGGCTCCACCACCACGGACGCCACCTATCAATGGGAGCAGGTCCTCACCGGCCCCCTAGACCCCGATAAGGTCACCCTGACCGGGAGCACCACCCTGAAGCCGACCTTCAACCTCCCGGTCTACAAGACACCGATGACCAATAATCCCCTCACGTTCCGGCTGACCGTCACCGCGGGCGGAAGTACGATGACGGACGAGGTCAAGGTGTTACCGGTACCGGACAGGGTCACCATCAGCCAGGCCGAATGGAAGACCGGCGACCTACGGATCGGTGGCACCAGCAACGTCGTCGGCGGAACGATCACGGTGCGCGTCGGTGGGCCTACAGGCCGAGTCCTGGGAACAGCGCCCGTCACCGCTGCGGCCGCACCGGAAACCGGTGGCGTTTACACCCTCCGGTTGCGCAACGGCGCCGCCGGCACCACCAACCCACGCAGCGTCTGGATCGAGTCCACGGTGGGAGGTACGGCCGGACCGACCACAGTCGCCGGCAGGTAGACCGACTGCAAATACGACGGGGTCTGGCTGCGTCCGCAGGGACGCAGCCAGACCCCGTCGTTCTGCTCTGTGGTGGCTTGCGGTTACCCGCGGATTCCCGCCTGGACACGCATGAGGCAGGGAAGAACTCACGCGGGTTTCATCCGACACCCTAATCCGAGTCTGCGGGCCCGACTGTCGAATCCGCACCTGCACTGAGTGCGCCGAGGAGTGTCTGGCTGTACTGACCAAGACCTCACGCGCTACACGGTGGACCCGAGCGCCGCCGAGGTCAGGCTGCTTCTGCGGGACGCAGCCTGACCCTGGTGTTCTGCTCTGTGGTGGCTTGGGGCTACCCGCGGATCCCGCCTCGACACGCATCAGGCAGGGAGGAACTCACGTGGGTTCGAGCTCGCCGACGTCCCACCCCAGTGATTCCGAGGTCTTATTGGAGGACCAGCGCACATCCGGAGCGGACTCTCCGAGCGTCGCCACGACCCGCGTCCCACACCCCGGCGCAGACCTGACCTGGAACGAGCCTCCGGCTGACCAGATGGTGTCAGCCAAAATTCTCAGACCGAAGTGGTTTTCAGACCGACACTCCTTTGTGTCGAAGCCGACACCGTCATCCGACACCTTGATCCGAGTCTGCGGGCCCGACTGTCGAATCTGCATCTGCACTGAGTGCGCCGAGGAGTGTTTGGCTGCATTGACCAAGGCCTCACGCGCTACACGGTAGACCAGAGCGCCCTGGTCGCGGTCGAGGACGAGATCGTCAGGGATATCGACGATGAAGGAGATCCCGCGCTCTACCAGGAGTGATTCCAGTCGTAGAAGAGAGGTCTTCAGCCCGAGCTCCTCGAGATCGGGCGGGTAGAGCTCACTGGTCATGGCTCGCAGTTTCCGGACATCGTGCTGCAGCATCGTCCGGGCAGTGGAATACACCGGACGGAGCTCGGACGTACCGCGGCGTTCCTCGGACTCCAGGGCGTACGCCAGTCCGGACAGATCCTGGATGACTTCGTCATGGAGTTCGCTGGCGATCTGCCGCCGCTCGTGGTCCGATGCCTCGATCGCACAGCGCAACAGGGCGTTCCGGTTGGCCTGATACCCCTGGATCCTGCGTGCCAGACGAACTGCCGGCACGAGTTGAGCCATTTGCAGGACTGCCAGCGATAGCACTATCGGAGGGATCATGCCCATTAGGACGGCGTGTTGCTCACGTCGCACAACGTCACCCGGAGAATACGTCTCGAAAATCATCGGGGCGCCGCTCTCGGAGACCGAACGAACGTAGACCTCGACCAGTTCGCCCGAACCCGCTTCGAACTCGTTCTCATCCGACGTCTGGTATTCCAGGGTCGCTGTTCCTGATTCGCCCTCAAGGAGCATCGGCGCCCATTCCTCGTGCTCGAATTCGTGGCCGATGAGCGACTCCGCGTCCGAGTAGACCACTCGGCCGTTCTCGTCCCACACCTTGATCCTCGACACGCTGCCGCTGTTCAACCAAGGAGCAAGTCTCTGGTCGAGCAGTTGCAGTGCGGCGGGGTCGCGGGCGAGCAAATCCTCCGTAATCAGTGGCCCGACCACGTTGTCGGCGAGCCGCTGGGTTATGTCCCGCGCGTTCACCAGGGCATGCCGCTCTGCTTCCGCCCGCACCCAGAAAGCGACCGGGGTCGCAACCAGCACGAGGGCAAGGAACCCAACGGCAAGAAACTGCATGACGGCCGACCGGACCTCGCGTCGTTCTGCAACCCCGTGGACAGGTGAGACATCCACTGAGACCCTCGTCGCTTCACCTGGTTGAGGCTTGTGCACGGCAGCGGCGCCTGATCACGTTTCCGCATGATCCCGTGAGGGTCCGACGGCGTTGCCGAGCCTCACTACCAGCGAAGGGTGCACGATCATGTTCCCCGGGCGGGCATGCCTCAAAGTGTCCAGCATGACTCCCAGCGAGCCATCCTTGGGAAGGAACCCACAGATACCCATGCGGGCTGCTTCGCGCAGCGCTTCCTGGGACGGGTTGCCCGTCAACATGACGATCCGCGCCTGGGGGGCTTCCGCAAGTATCCGCTCCGCGGCATTCAGTCCTGACCCGTCGGCGAGATACAGATCCATGACGACGACGTCGGGCCGTAGCTCCCGGAACATGGTGGCAGCTTCATCCACGGTCGTCGCCGCACCAATGCTTCTGAAGTCCGGTTCCCTGTCCAGGGCTCCGGCCAGCAGATCCGAGAACGTGGTGTGGTCGTCGACGATCAGAATACTCAGCCGCTCCCCACCCTGCGACGGTGTGGGCGACTCGAGGGACCGGCCTTCCATCGCCGTGTTCAGTGACCCCCCGGAACTCGCCTCGACACGCGGAGCAGTCCTCGCGAGCAGCCGGGCATGAGCCTCCTTGAGTGGCGCACTCGGACCGCATCCCAACTCGTCGAGCAGCACCCTGCGGCAACGCTCGAAAGCGCGCAGTGCTGCGGTGGCCTCGCCGTTCCCTTCGAGTCCCAGGATCAGGGCCTTCCACGCCCGCTCATCCAGGGGATCCTCCTTGACTGCCATTTCACTCCACGTAATGGCCCTGCCCTCCTCGCCCACCAGAAGCGCCTTTTCTGCAGCGATTATACGCGCGAGGCGAACCCGCTCTGCATGAAGTATCCGCTCGTCCTCGGCCCAGGCCGGCAGCACCTCGTCACCGAACAAAGGGGCAGAAGCAAGATCGAGTGCTCCGACGAAGAGCTCCAGAGCGGCATGCGGCGGAGCGGCCTCGGCATGGCTTGTCAGGGCCTCGAACCGGTCAAGGTCGAGGTCGACCAGCGATCGCTCGATGACGTAGCCGCCAGCGACCGTGCGAAGAGGACCTGTTCGACCGGCACCAGGCTGGAGGCCGCGCCGTAGAACGCTGACGTAGCTCTCCAGCGTAGGCAGGGCGGCCGCAGGCTGCTTGTCGCCCCACAACAGATCCATAATCCGGGTCTTGGGCACTGCCGAACCGAAGTTGAGGAGAAGAATCTCGAGTACTTGTCGGGGCTTGGGGCCCCCGATATCACCGGCGTTGAGTTCAATCCCACCGCGTCGAACAGTCAGAGGACCCAGAATGGAGATGTCCAACTTCGACATATCCGCGTCCGCCCTCGCGCGCACTGTCGAGACGGCCGCTTCCTCGGCCACGTTCAGAGTGATCACGATGTCCTGCCCCGCTCATCGGCTACTGTGCTTGCCAGTAATCTAGGGGCGGGTCGATGTCAACCGCCAGAGCGAGCTGTACGCAACTGCCTGGAGGAACTACTGTGTCGGGGCGTTGGACTACTTGCCCATCCGGGCTGGTCACTCCGACGGCCTTCTTCTGAGATCGACCTTGAAGCTGTCGGGCCCGGGGTGCGGACGGACCGATGAGTTTGGCCTCGACGGCGAACTCGCTGCGGCGGGCATGCAGACTCGAGGGCGTTACCCCGGGTCTGCACGCCCGCTGCGGCGGACCGCTGAAGCGGTCCCCTGTCAGCCTCCGAAGAGGGCTGCGGCGCGGGTGAGGGTCTGGAAGATGCCGTAGGCGAGGGGCACTCCGACGAGTGCCCAGACGACGGCGATTCGTGCTTCGGCCATGTCAGGCCTCCTTTGCAAATTCTCTCGGCGCATTCCGGACGGGTTCGTGGAAGCGGGCGTTCACGGGCTTGATGAGCAGGTTGGCGATGAAGCCGATGACCAGCAGCACCACCATGGTGAGCAGGGCGGGCTGGTAGGCGCCCGCGGTGAGCTCGCCCGGGGTGCCCTGCGCATCGAGGAAGGCGTTCACGATCAGCGGTCCGGCGATGCCTGCGGCGGACCACGCGGTGAGCAGGCGGCCGTGGATGGCGCCGACCTGGAAGGTGCCGAACAGGTCGCGCAGGTAGGCCGGAGCAGTGGCGAAGCCGCCACCGTAGAAGGAGATGATCACGAAGGCGAGCGCGACGAACAGCAGGGTCGTGGAGGATCCGGCCAGGGCGAGGATCAGGTACAGGACGGCGCCCACGCCCAGGTAGACCATGTAGATGCGCTTGCGGCCGATGAGGTCCGAGAGCGTCGACCAGCCGAACCGCCCGCCCATGTTGCCGATGGACAGCAGGCCCACGAAGCCGCCGGCGACGGCGACGGAGACCGCCGTCGTGCTGTCCGCACCGCGGAAGAAGTCCTGGATCATCGGGGAGGCCTGCTCCAGGATGCCGATTCCCGCCGTCACATTGCAGAACAGGACAACCCACACGAGCCAGAACTGGGGTGTCTTGATCGCGTTGGCGGCGGAGACGTTGTCGCTGGTCACGAGGGGCTTGGACTTCAGCTGGGAGGGATCGAACCCGTCCGGCTTCCAGCCCTCGGCCGGGACCTTGATGGTGAAGGCACCGAACATCATGTAGACGAAGTAGATGACGGCGAGGGTCAGGAACAGCTTCCCGACGGCGTCGCCACTGGCCACCCAGCCCTCGGCACCGGAATTCGGGTCGTACATCCGGAGCAGCTGCGTGGACAGGGGGCTCGCGATGAGCGCGCCGCCGCCGAAGCCCATGATCGCCATGCCCGTTGCGAGTCCCGGGCGGTCGGGGAACCACTTGATCAGGGTGGACACGGGCGAGATGTAGCCGATGCCCAGCCCGATGCCGCCGATGAACCCGTAGCCGAGGTAGACGAGCCACAACTGGTTCGTGAAGATGCCGAGCGCTCCCACCAGGAAGCCGGAGGTCCAGAACAGGGCCGAGGTGAACATCGCCTTGCGCGGACCGTTGCGGTCCACCCAGGTGCCCAGCAGGGCGGCGGACAGGCCGAGCATCACGATCGCGATCGAGAAGATGATGCCGATCTGCGTCAGCGTCGCGTCGAAGTGTGCGGTCAGCGCGGTCTTGTAGACACTGGTCGCGTATGCCTGGCCGATGCACAGGTGCACGGCCAGCGCGGCGGGCGGGATCAGCCAGCGGTTGAATCCCGGTCGGGCGATGGTGTGGTCGCGGTCGAGCCAACTCATCGAAGGCCTCTCTGTAAGCTGTAGTGGCCTCCCCCGGCCGTTGTTGTCGAAAGCAATTATGCTGGGCGTCACAGCGATTGGCGCACATCACACGCCCGGCGGTAGTTGTGGCGCGTCGAACGGTTCTGTGATCCGGAAAGTACCCAGCCTGCTTAGTAGTTTCGTTTGCGCTGGCCGCATGGCCACCACCGAGCAGAGCACCGACACCAGACTGAGACGCGGGATCACCGGGCCCCTCCTGTACCTCTTCATCCTCGGTGACGTCCTCGGAGCGGGCGTCTACGCCCTGGTCGGCGTCATCTCGGAGGAGGTGGGCGGCGCCATCTGGATGCCGCTCATGGTCGCACCGGCGCTCGCCCTCCTGACGGCCGGCTCCTACGCCGAACTCGTCACCAAGTACCCCAAGGCCGGCGGGGCCGCGGTCTTCGCCGAGCGTGCCTTCAAGAGGCCGTTCATCTCGTTCCTCGTCGGCTTCTGCATGCTCGCTGCTGGGGTGACCAGTGCCGCCGGTCTCGCCCAGGCCTTCGCCGGCGGCTATCTGACCACCTTCATCGACGTGCCCGCGACGCCGGCCGCGCTCGTCTTCCTCGCGCTCCTGGGCCTGCTGAACATGCGCGGCATCAAGGAGTCGGTGCGCAGCAACGTGGTCATGACCGTCATCGAGGTCTCGGGCCTCGCCCTCGTGATCGTGGTCGTCGCGATCTTCGTGGCCGGCGGCAACGGTGACCTCTCACGCGTCAACGAGTTCCCGCCCGGCGTGGGCCCGGCGTCGGCCATCCTGGCGGCGTCGCTCATCGCCTACTACTCCTTCGTCGGCTTCGAGGTCTCCGCGAACGTCGCCGAGGAAGTCCACGATGTCGGCCGCGTCTACCCGCGGGCCCTCTTCGGCGCACTCCTCACGGCGGGCGTCGTCTACCTGCTGATCGGGCTGGCCTCCTCCGCCGCCCTCGCCCCGGGTCAGCTCGCGGGCTCCAGCTCACCGCTGCTCGACGTCGTCGCAGCCACCGGCGCGGGCATCCCCGGCTGGCTCTTCAGCCTCGTGGCGCTCATCGCGGTCGCCACCGGCGCCCTGCTCACCATGATCATGTCGAGCAGGCTGACCTTCGGGATGGCCGAGCAGGGCCTCTTCCCGTCGGTCTTCGACCGCGTGCTGCACCGCCGTCGCACCCCCTGGGTGGCCATCGTCGCGACGACCCTCGTCGCCATGGCACTGACACTGACCGGTGGGCTCGAGTCCCTCTCCCAGACCGTGGTCCTGCTGCTGCTCTTCGTCTTCCTCAGCACCGACATCGCCGTGCTCGTGCTGCGGAAGGACGCGGTGGAGCACAAGCACTTCCGTATCCCGGTGGTCTTCCCCTATCTCGCCATCGCCTCATGCGTCCTGCTGCTCACCCAGCAGACGGCCGGGATCTGGGTTCGCACCGGCATCCTGCTTGCTGTCGGCCTCGCCCTGTACGGCGTGCAGCGACTGGTCCGCGGCCGGGCATGCGAGGCTGCCGGCCGGTAACTCCGTCTGCGAGGCCCTGGCCGGGTCGCCGTCGGCAGCATGGCCGTCCCGGGTGCCTCCCGCCGAGGCGGTCGGCACCTACCAGGTGTGGGGTGCGGGTTTCCGGGTGCTGGGCAGTGCGTTGTTGAGGCGCCACTCGTGGATCCACTCGGGCAGCACCAGGTCCGCCGGAGGTGCCCCGAAGGCCGCGATGATCTCCTCGTTGCTGACCGGGCCCGACGACGAGACGAGTCTCGTCGCGATGAAGGCCCGGGCGTAGATCTCGCCGTCGGCCACGGCGCGCTGCTCGAAGTAGATGGCGCGCTCGTCGAGGCCGATGATGCGCGTCTCGACGGCGTAGCGCTGGCCGAACTGGAGCGACCGGCGGAAACTGATGGTCTCGCCGGCGGCAACCGGGCTCCACCCGCGACGGCGCATCAGCCGCCACACCCCGCTGCGGACCATCAGGTCGAAGCGGCCGAGGTCGAAGACCGAGAAGTACATCCCGTTGTTCATGTGCATCGCGATGTCGATGTCCGTGAGGAGGACCCGGAGGGTGACGCTGCTGGATCCCCAGATACTGAGGCCCGAACGCCTGCCGGACAGGAAGAGCTGCAGCATCGTGCGGAAGATCAGGTGCATGAACCACACATTACCCGTCGGTAACATCGCCGGGTCGAGCGCACCCGCCTAGACTCGGTGGATGGACCAGGCCTCCCCGCACGCCCTTCCGTTCAACCGCTACCGGGAGTTGCTGGACCGGGAGTACCGGACCCTCGCCGGGCTCGTCCCCGCCACCCTGGACCTTCCCGTGCCCGCGTGTCCCGGCTGGACGGGCGAGGACCTCGCGCGCCACACCGCGATCGTCTTCCTCCACAAGGCGGAGACCATCCGGACGGGCGAGAGGCCGAGCCACGGCTGGCCTCCCGTGAGCATCGGCAGCCTCCCTCCGCAGGCGCTGCTCGCCCATTCCTTCGTCAGCCTCACCGACCAGTTCGACCGGCACCGCCCCGAAGATCCGGCGGAGACGTTCGTCCCGTGGGACCAGACCGTGGGGTTCTGGATCCGGAGACTCACGCACGAGACCGCGATCCACCGCGTGGACCTCGAGGACGCAGCGGGAGGCAGGCCCACCACGATGGACCCGGACCTCACCGTGGATGGCATCGACGAGGTGCTGACCGTGATGCTCGTCCGCAGCCGGCCCGACCGCACGGCGTCCGGAGCGGTGGTCCGACTCGAGGCGGGCGGGCACTCCTGGGACGTGCGCCTGAATCCGGAGCGGGTCGAGGTCACCCGCGACGCCGCGGCGGACGGGCAACCGACGACCGTCCAGGCAGACCCGGAGGCCTTGCTCCTGTGGCTCTGGGGCCGCGCACCGCAGCCCTTCCCGCCGTCGGATGCCGTTCGGGAGCTCCGTGCACGCCTCGCCAGGGCGCTCTAAACGGAATAGATCCTCCGGATCGCGGGTTGGCATCTGCAGGAAGCAACCGAGCCCTAGGAGCAGTAATGACCACCAGTACCCAGATCCAGCTCGTCCGGCGTCCGGTCGGCGCGCCGACCCAGGAGGACTTCGCCACCGTGACGGTGGACCTGCCCGGGCTCGGCCTCGATGAAGTGCGTGTCCGGAACGAATACGTGTCCGTGGACCCCTACATGCGCGGTCGGATGAACGATTCCAAGTCCTACGTCGCACCCTTCGGACTGAACGAGACCATGACCGGCGGAGCAGTGGGCCGGGTGGTGGAATCGACGTCCTCGGCGATGCCCGTGGGCACGGCGGTTCTGCACGGGTTCGGATGGCGTGACGTGGCCCAGGGCCCGGCCTCCCACTTCTCGCCCTTGCCGGACACGGGACTGCCCCTGTCCGTCTTCCTCGGCGCCGCCGGCATGACCGGCCTCACCGCCTACGCGGGACTCACGCGGGTTGCCGGGCTGAAGGAGGGCGACGTCGTGTTCATCTCCGGCGCGGCAGGCGCCGTCGGCTCGATCGCCGGCCAGATCGCCCGCAAGCTGGGCGCCTCGCGCGTGATCGGCTCGGCCGGATCGGCCGAGAAGGTGACCCTCCTCAAGGAGAAGTACGGCTACGACGAGGCGTTCAACTACAAGGACGCCCCCGTGCGCGGGCAGCTCCGCGAGCTCACCCCGGGCGGGATCGACGTCTACTTCGACAATGTGGGCGGGGACCATCTCGAGGCCGCCCTCGACCGCCTCAACACCGGAGGCCGTGCGGCCCTGTGCGGTGCGATCTCGCAGTACAACGACACCGAACGCACCCCTGGCCCCGACAACATGGCGAACCTCGTCACGCGTTCCCTCAAGCTGGAGGGCTTCATCGTGGGCCGGCACCAGGACCTGCAGGCCGAATTCGCTGAGCGGATGACGGGCTGGCTCGCCGACGGCAGCATCGTGTTCGACGAGACCGTGGTGGACGGCATCCGGAATGCCGCCGGTGCCTTCCTCGACATGATGAACGGTGCCAACACCGGCAAGATGCTCGTCCGCGCCTGATCGCTGCGACGCGCGCCGTGGTGCCGCTGAGATCCAGTCCGGAAGGCCGGCGTCGACGCGGCGTCCGATGAAGCGTGGCTGTCCCTGCGCCACCTCGTGAGAGAGCGCGCCTGCTTCCTGACGGCTGACCCGGTCGGTCACGCCGACAGTGAGGAGACCGTGCGGTCAGGCGTCCGCGGAGACCCGCAGGGACGCTTCGAGCCGCTTGCGCTGGTCCACGGGCAGGAGCGCACGGTACTGGGGGAATTCCCGGAGGAACTCGCGCACCCTCGGGCAGTAGGGCACCACGGCGATGCGCCGCTGGTGGGCATTGAGGAGTACCCGGCGGATCAGGGCGGGTTCGACGTCGAGCGCGTCGAACTGAGGATCGACGACCGCCTGGATCAGCACCGCGTGCGCACCCTTCATCTCGTACTTGACGTGGCCCACCATGGTGCCGTCGCTGAAGAGCTCGAAGCGCGAGAACAGGGAGTTGTCCCGGAAACCGCCGCGCACTTTCGTGGGCTCGCTGCGCGTCTCGGCCTGCACCTCGCGGCGTTCGATCTCCTCGACCAGCAACTCGTAGTGATGAACGGCCTCCATCGGCGGGAAGTCGCGGTCGAGCACCCGGTACGTCTGGTTGCAGAGGACCCTCAACTGCCGGTTCGACACCGTGGCGAGGTCATCGGGAAAGCCGGCGTCATCCGCACGGGCCGCTCCGGGGCCCTGGGGGGGTGTGGCCGGACCGAACTGCTGGGGATCGACAGCCTGTGCTGTCTGGGTACGGTAATCGGCAAACGAAGAAGGATGCACGGTCAGCTCCACGATGGTGGTTCAATGGCCCGCTGCTAGGCCCTGCGACAACTATACCGTGTCCGGACCCGATGCGACATCGGACGGTTGTCACATTCCTCCCCGACCGGGCCGGCAGCTGCGGGTACAGGCTTGAGTGAAACTTGAGGGGCTGCCACGCCCACCCCGAGACGCAGCGGGCTATCGTGGCAGGAGGACCGGCAGCCCCCGTCCGGATGACCCTGGACTTGAGGAGCCCGCCTTGCAGCCTCAGACCGCCTGTACGGCCATGACGGAATCCTCGCTGACGCTCCACGAGGTGTATCTGCACTATCTCAATTCCGGTGGTTTCTTCGACGAGCTCGAGATGGATGCCTACCTCCATGGCCTCCTGCCTCTGCCCCCCGAGGAACGCGACTGCATCGCCCAGGCCGTGAACGAACTCATCGACGACCTTCTCGCGAGCGGCACGCCGGGTTTCCCGCCGCGTGCGTCCTACAGCCGCACCCCCTCCGCCGTGCCTGCTGCACCCTTCCTGTCGACGGCCCCGGCCGTCCGCGGGAACAGCGCGCTCGACCGGCACCTGACGTAGTCCTGGCCGCACCACGGCGCCGGTCGAGGCTGCTGCCGGGCTCGGAAACCTACTCGAGGGACGCCATGAACTGCACCGTGGCCTCGACGATGGCCTCCTGGGCCTCCGGTCGGCCTGTCGTCGCCACACCGTCACCGGGCTGATCGCCGTAGTCGCCGAAGAAGGCGTGGACCGCCCCCGGGACCTCGGTGAAGAGCGTCCCGGACGGTAGCCGGGCACGGGATGCCTCGATATCGGCGCGCGTGGTCAGACCGTCCTCCGAGCCGCTGACCGAGATGACCTCCAGGTCACTGCCGGACAGGTCTCCCAACGGGTAGGACGCCCACAGCACGAGGCCGTCGACGTCGTCGGCCTCCGAAGCGACGATCGACGCCGACACTCCCCCGAGGGAATGCCCGCCGACCGCCCACACGGGGATACCGGGGTTCGCGTCCATCGCCGACCGGGCCTGGCGGGAATGCAGCAGCGAGATGCCGAGCGGTTCCTTCAGGACGACGACGGTGGTGCCCTCCTGCGCCACCCTCGCCAGCACCGGGACATAGGCGAGCGCCTCCACGCGGGCGCCGGGGTAGAAGACGAGCCCGTGGGAGGAACCTGTCACCGGCGTGAGCGTGATCGACGTCGCGTCCTCCTCGTAGTCCACGCCGGCGAGCCCGAATTCCCGGACCACGGTCCCTTCCCCATCCATGGCGGGGAACGGTGCAACCCACGCGAGGGCGGCCATGGAACCGATGGCGAGCAGCGCTGCGAGGGACGCGAGGACGGGACGGCGACGGCCCGGACGCGGCGGACGCCGCCAGGTACGGGCGGTGAGCCAGGAGAGCACGAGGCCCAGCACGATGGATGCCACGAGGAGTCCCGGAAGCAGGGGATGGGCACGCGCGACGGCCGGATTCGTCCCGAACAGCCAGAGGGGCGTGACGATGAGTGCGACCGCCGCACAGACGGTCGGAATGCGATGGAGCATGGCACGCCTCTCTCCGGCGCTCCGCGCCTCGGGGAGTGACAGGATATCCCGATCACGGGACTGCCTGACCGATGCCGTTTGACCGGGGGGTCCGGCGCGGGACAGGCTGGTGCCGACCCGTCATCTTCCAGCAGGAGTACTCCCATCGCACTCGCCCCCACCGTCGAGCTCCGTAGCGGCGCCCACCCCCCCCCCTCCTCGGCCTCGGCACGTGGCCGATGGACGACGCCGAGGCGGCCGACACCGTGGATCTCGCCATCCGGACCGGCTACCGGTTGATCGATACGGCGGAGAACTACCGGAACGAGTCGGGCGTCGGCGAGGGGATCCGCCGCTCCGGCATCCCGCGGGAGGAACTGTTCGTCACCACGAAGTTCAATCGTGAACACCCCAGCCGCGACGGCGTCCTGCGCGCCTTCGAGACCAGCGCCGGCCTGCTGGGCCTCGAGTACGTCGACCTGTTGCTGGTCCACTGGCCCAATCCGGACCAGGGCCGCCACGTCGAAGCGGTCGAGGGCATCGCCGCGCTGGTGGAGCAGGGTCTGGTGCGCGCGGTGGGCACCTCGAACTACAAGCCGGCGCACCTGCAGCAGGTCATCGACGCCGGCATCATCCCCGACGTGAACCAGATCCAGCTCGATCCCCAGCGACCGCGCATCGCGGAACGCGCGTTCCACGACGAGCACGGCATCGTGACCCAGTCCTGGAGCCCGCTGGGGCAGGGCAGCGGGCTGCTCGACGAACCTGCCGTCGTCGCGATCGCCGAGGCTCACGGCCGGACACCCGCGCAGGTGGTGCTCCGATGGCACGTGCAGCAGGGCATGGTCGCCATCCCGAAATCCGCCAACCCCGAACGGCTGGCGCAGAACCTCGACATCTTCGACGTCGAGCTCTCCGGGGCGGAACTGGCGGCCGTCCACACGCTCGACTCCTGCCGGGCCGACGTCGTCGACTCGGACGAGTTCGGTCACTGACCCGACGCTCCGCCTCCCACCGCAATTCCCTGACAACCCCGGAAGGACATCCAGCGCGTGCTCGAGATCGTCGTCATCCTCATCGCCGGGTTCTGGGCGGGCATGATCAACGTCGTCGTGGGGTCGGGCACCCTGGTCACGTTCCCCACCCTGCTGCTCTTCGGCTACCCGCCGATCGTCGCGAACATCTCCAACAACATCGGCCTCGTGGGCGGCGGTCTCTCCGGCTCGTGGGGCTACCGCCGGGAGGTCGCCGCCAACAGGAGGCTCCTCCTGCGGCTGCTGCCGCTCTCGGCCCTCGGCGGCCTGGCCGGCGCACTCCTGCTCCTGGTCCTGCCGCCGGAGGCCTTCCGGGCGATCGTGCCCGTCCTGATCATCATCGGCCTGGCCATGGTGGCGCTCGCACCGCGCGTCCAGCGCGCCGCGGCCGCGAAGGCCCTCGAGGCCGCCCCCGACGCCGAGTCGTCGCGGCGTCGCTCCCTGCTGCTGCTCGCGGGCATCGGGGTCCTCGGGATCTACGGCGGCTACTTCGGTGCCGCGCAAGGCATCCTGATCGTCGGGCTGATGAGCATGGTGATGATCGAGAGCCTCCAGCGGATCAACGCCATCAAGAACGTCCTGACCACGGCCGTCAACGCCGTCGCCGCCGCCACCTTCATGGCCTTCGCCTGGGAGTCCATCGACTGGACGGTCGTCCTCGTCATCGCTGTGGGCGCTACCCTCGGCGGCCTGGTCGGCGCGCGTGTGGGGCGCAGGCTCTCCCCGCTCGCGCTCCGCGCCACGATCCTCCTGATCGGCAGCGTCGCGCTGATCCGGATCGTCTTCTTCGGCTGACGCGCTATCGGCCGGGCAGCCCTAGGGCCAGAGCATCTCCCGGCGCCAGTCCTCACCGGACCGGCTGTACAACAGGCGGGTGTGGCGCCGTTCCTGGTCGGCCTGCCAGAACTCGACGGTGTCGGGCGTCACCGTGAAGATCGTCCAGGTGGCCGACGCGAGGCCGTCCACCGCCTCGATGCGGCGCACCTGCTCCGCCACCGCGGTGTCGACGTCGTCCCT
Organism: Arthrobacter sp. CAN_A2; assembly: GCF_015752045.1. Lineage (NCBI taxonomy): Bacteria > Bacillati > Actinomycetota > Actinomycetes > Micrococcales > Micrococcaceae > Arthrobacter > Arthrobacter sp. CAN_A2. The sequence continues at coordinate 233,362 of NZ_JADOUS010000006.1, read as the reverse complement.
GCTGCGCACCACCGTGCTCTGGCTCCCGGCCAGCACCAGGGCGCGGGCCACCGGGTGGCGGCGCTGGAAATCGGCGTCGTTCTCCTGCGTGGTCCCGGTGGAGACCGGACCGCGGATCCGCACCTGGCGGCCGGCCTCGGGCCAGAAGAAGGTCAGAGCGGCGGAGGGATTCCCGGCCAGCTGCCGGCCCTTCGGACTGTCGCTGCTGGAGGCCACCTGCCACCCGGAGGGCGTCAGGTCCTTGAGGATCACGACGCGCGCATCCGGCAGGCCGTCCTCCCCCACCGTCGCGAGGTTGAGTGCGTGGGGGGCCGCGACGCCGTCCTGGACCGCCCGCTGCAGCCATTCGACGAACAGGGGGATCGGGGAATCGGGGGCTGCCGCCGGATCGAAGGGCGGCATCTCGTCGGGGAACACCTGAACGCCGCGAATGATGTCGCGGATCATGCCTGGATCGCTCATGCGGCCAGCCTAGCCCTCGTGCCCGGAGAGTCCCCGCCGGGCGCCCGCGCAACCCGGCGTCGCGGGCCCGGGCCCGGGCTGCCGTTCCTCGGGGTCGCAGCATAGAGTCGGTGGATGCCAGCGCACCAGGACCAATACGTCGGACCACGAGACCTCACCCGGTGGACATCGCCGGTGGGCCGATTCCTCGTCCGGTGCGTCCGCCCTCTCGCCCGCTGGGCCGGCCCGCACGCTGCCCTGCTGCTCCTCATCGCGATCGGCGGCGGGGTGGCCGCAGCCCTCACCGCGGCGTCGGCCGAGGTGTACGAATCGGTGGTGGAGGCCGACGGCGTCGCGGCCCTGGACCAGCCGGCCCTGGACCTCGCCGTGTCGCTGCGCGAGGGCTGGTTCGACGCCTTCGTCACCGGCTACACCAACATCGGCGGGCCGATCGGCATGCCCATCCTGGCCGTCTCGGTCATGGTGCTGCTCGCCGTCCGCCGCCGCTCGTGGACACCGGTGATCCTGCTGCCGGCCGCGGCGTTCGGCTCCCTGCTCATGACGGTCGCCGGCAAGGACGCGATCGGGCGCCTGCGTCCGCCCATCGACCTCGCGGTCCCTCCCTACGAGTCCTCGCCGTCGTTCCCCAGCGGACACTCCCTCAACGCCGTCGTCATCGCAGGCATCGTCGCGTACCTGCTCCTCCTGCGGCAACAGCGCAAGCGCACCCGCGCGCTGACCGTCGCGCTCGCCGTCGTCTTCGCCGTCACCATGGGCCTCAGCCGGGTCTACCTCGGCCACCACTGGCTCACGGACGTCCTGGTCGCCTGGACGCTCGGAGTCGCCTGGCTCGCCGTCGTCATCACGGCCCATCGGCTCTTCCTGACCTTCCGCGTGCACCGGACGGCCACCCGTGGCGCCCCCACCTGAGCAGCCCGACGCCGGCCCGCTGCCCGCCGTGCGGCCGCTCCGGCGGGACGCCCGGCACAATCGCGAGGTGGTCCTCGCCGCCGCCCGGCGCATGTTCGCCGTCCACGGCGCCGAGTGCAGTTTCGAGGACATCGCCCGCGAGGCCGGCGTGGGTGTGGGGACCGTGTACCGCAGGTTCCCCGACCGCCGCACCCTCATCGAGGCCATCCTGGAACAGCGCGTGACGGACGTCGACGCGACGGTGTCCGAGGCCCTCGCACTCGAGGATGCGTGGGCGGCCGCGCGCCTCTTCATCGGCTCGGCCGCACGTATGCAGCTCGAGGACCGCGGGCTGCGGGAACTCCTGCACGACCACGGCTTCGTGTCCGCAGGGCTCGCGATGCTGCGGCAGCGGATCGCTCCGGCCGCGGAGGATCTCGCCGCACGCCTCACGCGCGACGGCGGGCGGGCGGACCTCACCGGGAACGACGTGCTGGTGCTCATCCGCATGCTGGGCTCGCTGCCCCCTGAGACCGGGACGGCCGCCTCGTCGGGTCGGGGCGCGGGCTTCGAGCGGTACCTCGGCCTCGTCATGGACGGCCTCCGCCGCAGGTCGGCCGGCAAAGGATAAGCAGAACTGACCAATTCCGGTCAAGAATAATGATTTCCGCTCACCAACGGCCCGCTTCATACTGGGGGGTGCACACGAGCACCCCCTTTAGGAACGGACGACCATGTCGGACACATCAGCCCCGCACGGCTCGCAATCGGTCTTGCGGCGCAAACCGATCGACAACCTCGAGGACGAGACGGGGCGCTCGAGCCTGTTCAAGAGCCTCGGCCTCTGGCAGCTGACCGCGATCGGCGTCGGCGGCATCATCGGCGTCGGGATCTTCACGCTCGCCGGACTCGTCGCGAACGGTGGCCCGGACGGCGAGCCCGTGGGCCCGGCCGTCCTGATCTCGTTCCTCGTCGCGGGCCTGGCCAGCGCGGCCGCCGCCCTGTCCTACGCCGAATTCGCCGGGATGATCCCCCGCGCGGGCTCCGCCTATACCTACGGCTATGTGGCGCTCGGCGAGATCATAGGCTGGTTCATCGGCTGGGACCTGCTCCTCGAGTACATCGCCATCGTGGCCGTCGTGGCCATCGGCATCTCGGGATACTTCACCGAGTTCATGTCCGGCATCGGCATCGACGTACCCACCTGGATGCAGGGGACGCCGGACACGATCGAGGGCGGACTGGTCAACCTCCCCGCCATCGCGGTCTGCCTGCTCGTCACCTTCATCCTCAGCCGCGGCACCAAGACCTTCGGCCGGTTCGAGCTCGTCGCGGTGGGCCTGAAGATCCTGCTCATCCTCGGCATCGTGGGCCTGGGCTTCTTCTACGTGGACGCCGAGAACTACTCGCCGTTCGTCCCGTCGGGTTTCGGTGCCGTGTTCGCCGGGGCCGCCACCGTCTTCTTCGCCGTGTTCGGCTACGACGCCATGAGCACTGCCGCCGAGGAAGCCAAGGACGGCAAGAAGCACATGCCGAAGGCCATCCTCCTGTCCCTCCTGATCGCGATGATCCTGTACGTCCTGGCGACCCTCGTCCTCACCGGCATGCAGAACTACAAGGACATCAGCCCGACCGCGGGCTTCGCCTCCGCCTTCCAGTCCGTCGGGCTCCCCGTCGTCGCGACGATCATCTCGGCGTTCGCCGTGATCTCCATCCTGACCGTCATGCTGACCTTCCTCCTCGGCGTCACCCGCGTCTGGTTCTCGATGAGCCGCGACGGACTCCTGCCGGCCTGGTTCTCGACGACGGACAGCAACGGCACGCCGCAGCGCGTCACCTGGATCGCCGGGATCGCCTCGGCCCTCCTCGCCGGGGTGTTCCCGATCCGCGCCGTCGCCGACCTCACCAATATCGGCATCCTCGCGGCGTTCGTCGTCGTCTGCATCGCGGTGATCGTGCTGCGGCGCACGCGTCCCGAGGTGCCCCGCACGTTCAAGCTGCCGCTGATGCCGATCGTCCCGGCGTTCGGCGTCATCGCATCGCTGTTCCTGATGCTGCAACTGCACTGGGAGACGTGGGTGCGCTTCGGCGTGTGGCTCGTGATCGGCCTCGTCATCTACTTCTTCTACGGCAGGAAGCACTCGCTCATGAACCCGGACAGCCCGCGCCACGCCCTCCTGAAGCGGCAGGCCTAGGCTCCGCAGGGCCGGCAGGGGCCCGCCGTCCGCGTCACGAACGTGCGGCGGGCCCCTCCGGCTCCTATCCTCGACAGGGGCCGCGGCCTCCCCCGCGACCAGGAACCCACCATCCCCACCACTGAAGGACCAGCCCTCATGGACCTCTTCCGGACCAAGTCCATCGAGCAGTCGATCAAGGACTCCGACGAGAAGGGGCACGGCCTCAAGCGGTCCCTCACCACGTGGGACCTCATGATCATGGGGGTCGCCGTCGCGGTCGGCGCCGGCATCTTCTCGGTGGGCGCGCAGGCTGCCGCCTTCAACGCCGGACCCGCAGTGACCATCTCCTTCGTCCTCGCCGCGATCACGTGCGCCCTCGCAATCATGTGCTACGCCGAGTTCGCCACGGCACTGCCCGTCGCGGGCAGCGCCTACGTCTTCACCTACGCCACGATGGGTGAGCTGATCGCCTGGATCATCGGCTGGAACCTGATCCTCGAACTACTCATGGCCGCCGCCGTCATCGCGAAGTTCTGGGGCGTGTACCTCTCGGACCTCTTCAGCGCCCTCGACCTCGACGTCCCCGCGCAGGTCGGCCTGCTGGGGCTCGACCTCGCCTGGGGGCCGCTGCTGATCGTCGCGGTCTTCACCGCCGTCCTGGTCTGGGGCACCAAGCTCTCCGCCCGGGTCAACAGCGTCCTCACGATCATCAAGATCGGCATCGTGCTGTTCGTGATCGTCGTCGGCTTCTTCTACGTCGACCCCGAGAACTACACACCGTTCGTCCCGGCCTCCGAGCCCGTGACGGACGGCGGCGCCGGCTGGGCCGAACAGCCCTTCCTCTCCTTCCTCAGCGGGGCCACGCCCGCCGCCTTCGGCTTCACCGGCATCATCTCGGGCGCAGCGCTGGTCTTCTTCGCGTTCATCGGGTTCGACGTCGTCGCCACCTCCGCCGAGGAGGTCAAGAACCCGAGCCGCACCCTTCCCCGCGGCATCTTCGCCGGGCTCGCCGTCGTCAGCGTCCTGTACATCCTGGTGACGCTGGTCGTGACCGGGATGGTCCCCTACACCGACCTCGGGGCCTCCGGCGCGCCGTCGCTCGCCACCGCGTTCCAGCTGGTCGGCGCGGACTGGGCCGCGGGCGTCATCTCGGTGGGCAGCCTCATCGGACTGACCACCGTCATCATAGTGCTGCTGATGGGCCTGGCACGCGTGATCTTCGCGCTCAGCCGGGACGGACTGCTGCCGCGCGCCCTCAGTCGCACCTCGGACAAGCACGGGACCCCGGCACGGACCCAGGTGCTCTGCGGTGTCGTCGTCGCCCTGCTCGCCGGGTTCACCCAGGTGGAGGTCCTTGCCGAGATGATCAACATCGGCACTCTCGCCGCCTTCATCACCGTGAGCCTCGGGATCATCGTCCTGCGCCGCAAGCGCCCGGACCTGAGGCCGGCCTTCCGCGTCCCGTTCGGCAAGGTCATCCCGATCGCGTCGGCCCTGCTCTGCCTCTACCTGATGTTCAACCTCGCCACCATCACCTGGGTGTTCTTCGCGGGGTGGCTCGTCATCGGCTTCGCCATCTATTTCGCCTACGGACACCGGCATTCACGCCTCGGGGCGCGGCAGCGCGCGGACGCAAAGGATCCCGCGTCCGTGTGAGGTGCGCCGTCGCCCCTGACGCGGGATGATGGTGTCCCCGGGGTAGCGTCGTCGGGGACCCGCCGAGCCGATCAGGAGAACCACGATGTCCCAGGATCCCTATCCCAGTGAACTCCCCTCCCCCGGCCACAAGAATCCGTACGACGGCGGCGCCTACGGCAATGCCGGCGGCTACCCGCCGAACCAGCCGGGCAGCAGCCCCTACCAGCCGACCGGCAGCTATCCGTCGGGCCTCTACCAGTCCTCGTACCAGACGATGGAGGGTGAGAAGGCGGCCCAGCTCTCCCTGATCCTCGGTCTCGTGGGGTTCTTCGTGGCGGGCATCATCCTCGGGCCGCTCGCCATCTGGCAGGCCCGCAAGGCGGAACGCCTCGGTGTTCCCGCGACCGCGGGGAAGGTCCTCGGCTGGATCGTCACGGCCCTCTACGCGCTCGCGATCCTGTCCGGCATCCTGTTCTTCGTCCTCATCATCGTGGGATTCGGCGCCACGGCCGGCTTCGGCAGCTGACCCCCGCCGACGCCGGGGCGGTCGGCCCCGTCAGAGCGTGGGGAACAGGTGGGTGGACTGCTCTCCCGCTTCGAACACGCGCGAGTGCGGTCCGGTCCCGACGATCAGCGGATCGGGTGTACCGACCACGTCGTGGTCCTTCTCGTCGTAGTCGAGGACGGACAGGATGTAGCGCATCGCCTCGATCCGGGCCCGCTTCTTGTCATTGCTCTTGATGACCGTCCACGGGGCATCGGCCGTGTTCGTGTAGAAGAACATCGCCTCCTTGGCCGCCGTGTACTCGTCCCACTTGTCGAGGGACTGCAGGTCCATCGGGCTGAGCTTCCAGCGGCGCACAGGGTCCGTGTGGCGCTTGGCGAAGCGGCGCCGCTGTTCCGCCTGCGACACCGAGAACCAGAACTTGGTGAGATGCGTGTCGCTGCGGACGAGCATGCGCTCGAATTCCGGCGCCTGCCGCATGAATTCGAGATACTCCGTGGGCGAGCAGAACCCCATGACACGCTCGACCCCCGCCCGGTTGTACCAGGAGCGGTCGAACAGCACGATCTCGCCGCCCGACGGGAGCGTGGAGACGTAGCGCTGGAAGTACCACTGCGTCTTCTCCTTGTCGCTCGGCTTGTCCAGGGCGACGATCCTCGCTCCGCGGGGGTTCAGGTTCTCCATGAAGCGCTTGATGGTCCCGCCCTTGCCGGCGGCGTCGCGCCCCTCGAACACCAGCGCGACCTTGGCCTGGTTCGCCCTGACCCACCCCTGCATCTTGAGCAGTTCGATCTGGAGGTCCCTCTTCGCCTGCTGGTACTCACGCTCCGTCATGCGCTTCTTGTACGGGTAGTCCTCGCGCCACGTCGGCTGGTCCGGGTGCGGCAGGAACATGGGGGCGTCATCCTCCGCATGGGGATTCGGGACCGGGATGGCCGGTGCGTCGAGGGCGGGGGCTCCGTCGAGCACAGCATCGCCGGCGGTTGCTTTTCCTGAACTCATCCTTGGTCCTCCGGGTTCGACCGTGCCGCGCGGATGCCCATCCTCTCAGAGAAAGGCCCGGGGAGATATGGTGCCGGGGAATCCCCTGCGCCCCGGAGGGGTTACAGCCCACGACCCACCCGCCGAGCGAGGAGCACCCGTGACCCACGTCCCGACCCCCGAGGAACGCTGGCTCCGCTTCCGGGACGCCCGCGAGGCGGCCCTGGCCGAGGAGCACGGATGGCTGACCCTGACGTCCTTCCAGTGGCTCGGCGGGCAGCCGGCGCAGGTCGACATCGTGCCCGGACTCTGGTCCTCCACGGGCGACGCAGCACACCTGACCGTGCGGGCGTCGGACGGCCTGATCGACCTGACCGACCTGACCGATCCCGCGGGCGGCAGGATTCCGGAGGGGACCATCACGGCGACCCTCGACGACGAGGAATCGCTCCTGTGGGTGGCGTACGGCGGAGAGGACGGGCGCCGCGTCGTCGTCGAACTCGCGCGGCGCGCGGGCCGCTACGCCGTCCGGACCCGGGATGCCTCCTCACCCACGCTCACCGGCTTCACCGGCGTGCCGACCTTCGACTACCGGCCCGACCTCGTGGTGGAGGGACGGTTCGAGCCGTACGGGGAGACCCTGCACGAGCCGATCGCCACCGCGCACCCGGACGTGCCGGGAACGCACCCGACGGTCGGCGAGGTGGTCTTCCCCCTTCCCGGCGACCACCGCCGGTTCCGGCTCCGCGCCGCCCAGGACGCGTCCGGGTCGCTCTCGATCACCTTCCACGACAGGACCAACGGCATCACCACCGCGCCCTGGCGGAAGGTGACCACGCGCCGGCCCCGGCCGGATGGCGTGGTCGTCCTGGACTTCAACCGGGCGATCAACTATCCGAGCGCCTTCACGCTCTACGGGACCTGCCCGGCACCGGTCGTCGCGAACGTCGTCGACGCTCCCATCGAGGCGGGGGAGAAGAGACCGGCAGGCGTTCCGGTCGCGTCTCAGGCCTCGGTGTCGGGGTAGATGCTCCTGGTCTCGATCCGGCGGTTCCGATCGGTCACCCAGTCCGTGGGGTAGATCTTCGGCAGGATGTTCGCCAGCGCCAGGGAGGCGTAGATGACGGTGTTGATCGCGACGAACGCGGCCAGGACGGCGAACATGCTGCTGTGGAGGACTGACTCGGGCAGGAGCAGTCCACCCCGCACGACAGGTCCTGCTGCGGTGGGGATCACTCAGGCCTCCTGGGGTTCGAGCTCGCCCGAGGGGGCGGTGTGGGAGAGGTGTTTCCAGTTGGCCTGGCGGCCGAAGGAGATGTCGATGATGCCCTTGACGTACACGAGGTTGAGGACCATGTCGAAGAGCAGCTCCGGGAGGACCGTGGCGGCGAGCAGGCGCGCCTTCCAGCCGCCCCTCCACGCGCCGAGGACCCGCTCCGCGGTGAAGAGCAACCCGAGCCCCAGCCAGAACGGGAACCAGATCCAGGTCTCGAGGGACACGATGGTGAGGAGGATCAGGGCCAGGTAGGCGCTGAGCGCGATCACGCCGTAGCCGATGCCGAGTTGCTGCGCCCAGTAACGCATGGTGGTGGGGGTGATGCCGTAGGCCCCGATGTTCTCGAGGGCGCCGCGCTGCCAGCGGAGGCGCTGGTTCCAGAGCGTCCGCCAGGACGGCATGAGTTCCGTGACCACCGTGCACTCCTGCGGGGAGATCATGAGTCCGCCCAGTGACTTCAGCGCGATCGTCAGCTCGTTGTCCTCGGTCAGGGCCGCCGTGTCGTAGACGTCGCCGGAGGCGCCGGGGATCGTGCGGTTGCGGCTGGCGGCGACGGTGCGGAGAGCGACGGGCCGGAAGAGTGACGCGGTGCCGGTGAGCACGAACACGCGGCCCCGGCGACGCCGCATCTGGCGGGCGTACCGGATGTACTCGTTGCGCTGGAACTGGCCGATCAGTCCGTGGCCCTGTTCGCCGTAGAACAGCCCGCCCACGGCCATGAGCGCGCGGTCCGCGACGAACCGCTGCACCGCGTTGGCGAGGAAACCGTCGTCGAGCTGCGTATCGGCATCCATGACCATGACGACGTCGTTGTCGCGCTGCCCCGGCAGGACGACCGTGAGGGCCTGGTTCAGCGCGCCGGCCTTCTTGTCCGTGTTGTCCACGGATTCGATAACCTCCACCCCCGCCTCACGTGCCAGGCGGACGGTGGCGTCGGTGCAATTGTCGGCGACGACGATGATCCGCTCGGGCCGGTGCGACTGGCCCTGCAGCGAGGCGATGGTGTGCGGGAGGGAGGCTTCCTCGTTGTGCGCGGGGATCAGCACCGTCACGGTGACGGGGCCGGCGAACTCACCGCGGGTGGCCTCCATGATGACCTTGGGCGCCAACGGCTGGTGGTGCGGGTTCATCGAGCGGCGCGACGTGGTGACGATGCGCTGCTCCAGCAGGGCCAGCCCGGCGGCCGCCAGCAGAGCGAGGGCGATGGCCGCGAGGATGATGCTGGTGTCCGGCGCATCGGCGTTGTAGAGGACGCGCCAGATGCCGATCACGACGTCCTGGGAGTCGGCGATCGTCGAATCCTGGCCGTTCGCCGCGACGGCGAGCCACAGGAGCGCCGCCGCGACGCTCACGATGCCCGCGATGACCAGGCCCACCACGCGGTCGAACCGGCCACGCCGCGCGTACTCGGCCCCGGGCCCCGTGGTCCCGGCGTCTCCCGGACCCCCCGTCGCCCCCGTCGCCGCCGTCGCGTGGCCGGCGTCCCCCGTCGCGTCACCCGCGGGCGGGCATGATGCAGTCGTCATCTGTGTCGTTCTCCTCGAGGACTCGGCGCGGCGCCGCACGGTGCCGGCTTCCGGGTCCGAGTCTGTCGCCCCGTCCTCGTTGCAGGCCTGAGCGGGGACCGAAGATTGGTTCAACAAACGGCGTGGCTTCCCCGGGCACCCCGAGGACGGCCGCGGGGCACCCGACGCGGGCCGGAGCACAATGGTGGGGTGACCGATCCGTTCGACGCCCTGATTCCGCGCCCGCGGCGGCAGCTCGCGCCCGGCGCCGTGCACGTCCCCGACTGGCTGGACCCCGACCGGCAGCGCCGCCTGGTGGAGCTCTGCCGCACCTGGGCGAGCGGGCCCGTCCCGATGCGCGCGGTGACCATGCCGAACGGCGGCGTGATGTCCGTGAAGAGCGTGAGCCTCGGCTGGCACTGGCTGCCGTACCGTTACAGCCGCACGGCGGACGACGTCGGGGGCGCCGCCGTCGCTCCCTTTCCGGAGGTGCTACGCACGCTGGGGCGCGACGCCGTGGCGGCCGCCTACGGCGAGGAGGCGGGGTCCTCCTACGAGCCCGACGCCGCCCTGGTGAATTACTACGACGACACGGCCCGGATGGGCATGCACCAGGACCGCGAGGAGCGGATCAGCGCGCCGGTCGTCTCCCTCAGCCTCGGAGCGGCGTGTGTGTTCCGGTTCGGCAACACGGAGAGCCGGAACCGCCCATGGCAGGACGTGCAGCTCGACTCCGGCGATCTCTTCGTCTTCGGCGGACCCTCGCGCTTCGCCTATCACGGCGTCCTGCGGACCCTTCCCGGGACCGCACCGGCCGGTATCGGCTTCGAGGGGCGGCTCAACATCACCCTGCGGCAGACGGGCCTGGGCTAGGGCCGCCGGTCGGCGAGGATCATCCCCCGCGCGTACGCGGCCTGCCCGGCATGCTGCACGGCGTCGTCCAGCACGCTGACGAGCCGGACGAGCAGAGTGACCGGCGGATCCCACCGCTCGTCGACCACCCGGTGCAGGTCCTCCTCGGCGAGGTCCGCCACGAGGCTCCGGGAGAGCTGGTGGACCGCGTCGAAGTAGTCCAGCAGGTGCTGCGCCGACGCCACGCGCACAGCGTCGACCTGCTCTCCTGAATGCCCGTAGCCGGTGTCTCCACGGTCCAGCGCCAGGTCCCAGCGGTCGGCGAAACCGTCCGCCAGCCACACCTGGTCGTGGCCGAACGCCTCGGCGAAGTGGCTGTCCTCGACGCGTGTGAGGTGCCAGACCAGCCAGGCGATCGAGTTCGCGGACCCGCCCGGGCGGAGGCCCAGCTGGCCGGCATCGAGGCCGCGCACGGCGCCACGCACGAGATCCGGCAGCCGGCCGAAGGCTTCGGTGAGGACCTCGACGGACGTCACCGGCGATCCTGCCCTGCCGCGTGGGCGGTCCCGGGCAGGCGGAGCCGTCGGCGCAGCCGGGCCGGTATGAGCGGCAGGACCAGCGCGGCGTCGCGGAACCTCGCCCGCGGATCCTCCGCGTCCGCCGACAGCTCCGCGTGGGCTTCACGCCGCTCGAGCTCCTCGACGACGGCGTCATAGCGCTCCCGGGCCTCGGGGGACGGACGGTCCAGGTCGAGGAGCTGGTACGTGTGGTTGCAGAGGAATCGCAGCTGGCGGGTCGACACCGCCCGGAGATCATCCGGGACGTCGGGATCCGCGCCGAGGAGGAGGCCGGGGAGATGGGCGCGCCGCTTCGCCCGGACAGGTGCCGGTCCGTCCGGATACGTGATGGGGTGTTCGAGGATGTGCGGGAAATATTCCATGGCCTGCTCCACGTCCGTGGGTCCATGGCCCGCTGCTCGACCAGTTCCCTGAAGTCTAGGTGTCCGGCATCGTGATGGAAAGCAACTCGTGCCGGGAGGAACCGCTTGCATCGTGGTGGATGCCCGCCTCCCGGTAGAAGCCCTCGATATGATCGCGGACCAGGTCCGCGGCCGTCCCGCCGCGTCCGGCCATCACCGCCGCCAGGATGGCGCGGTGCTCCGTCCGGAGGCGGTCCGAGGTGGTGCCCCAGTCCGGGAGGCCGGCGGTGAGCCGCTGCGTGTACGCGGCGATCGATCCGCGGAGCGATCCCATCATGGCGCCGATCAGCACATTGCCGGCCGCTTCCGCGAGCGCCACGTGGAAGAGCGAGTCGCGCTCCAGGAAACCGTCGGGGCCGTCGTCGTGCCGGTCCATCTCGTCGAGGAGGAGCGCCGCGCGCGTCAGGGCGGGCGACTCCGGGGAGGCGTGGGACGCCGCCCACGTCTCGAGCAGCAGCCGCGTCTCGACGACGTCCTTGACGGGCAGGTGCGTGCTCGCGACGTGGAGCCGCAGCGCGGAGTCCAGGGCCAGCGCGGGATTGCCGGTGATGACGGTCCCGGCCTGCGGACCGGAGCCCACCCCGGCGCGGACGACGCCGAGCGCCTCCAGGACGCGGGTGCCCTCGCGCACGGAGGCGCGGGAGATGTTGAGCTGCTCCGCCATCGCGCGCTCCCCCGGCAGGCGTGACCCGATGGCCAGCCGGCCCGCCGCGAGTTCCTGTTCGAGCCACGCCGAGACCACCTGGTGATTGCGCATGCCGCCAGCATAGCTTGTGTGGTCAGACCACAGACCGTAGGATCTGTGGTCTGACCTCACCCGGCGGTCGCGGACCGTGGGTGAGCCGCGGCCCGACGACGAGCAAAGGCAGACCATGCAGACACCCCCGAATGCATCCGTTCCCCCCGCCCTGAGGCGCCGGATCCCCAAGGTCGCGGACCTCGCACCACTCATGCAGTTCAAGAAGCCGGAGTTCGGTGCCGCAGGGCGCCTCCAGCGGGCCAACACCGTCTGGGATCTCCGCGACCTGGCCAAGCGGCGCACCCCCACCGCGCCCTTCGACTACACGGACGGCGCGGCGGAGGCCGAGATCTCCCTGGGGCGCGCACGCCAGGCGTTCCTCGGCGTCGAGTTCCGGCCGGGCATCCTGCGGAACGTGGAGACGGTCAGCACGGTCACGCCGATCCTCGGCCGGGACTCCGCACTGCCGTTCGGCATCGCCCCGACCGGCTTCACCCGCATGATGCAGTCCGAGGGCGAGTACGCCGGCTCCCGGGCGGCCGCGGCAGCCGGCATCCCCTATACCCTCTCGACCATGGGCACGGCCTCCATCGAGGACGTGGCGCAGGCGGCACCGGACGGACGCAACTGGTTCCAGCTGTACCTCTGGACGGATCGGGACCGTTCCATGGAGCTCATCGCCCGCGCCGCCGCCGCGGGCAACGACACCCTCATGGTCACGGTGGACACCGCCGTCGCCGGGGCCCGGCTCCGGGACGTCCGGAACGGGATGACCATCCCGCCGGCGCTGACCCTGAAGACCGTCGTCGACGCCTCCTACCGACCCGCCTGGTGGTTCAACTTCCTCACCCACGAGCCGCTGTCCTTCGCCTCCCTCTCGCGCTACTCCGGCACGGTGGCGGACCTCATCAACTCGATGTTCGACCCCACGCTCACGTTCGAGGACCTCGACTGGCTGCGCAGCGTGTGGAAGGGCAACCTGGTGGTCAAGGGCATCCAGACGCTCGACGACGCCAAGAGGGCGGTGGACCACGGCGCCGACGGCATCATCCTGTCCAACCACGGCGGGCGCCAGCTGGACCGCGCGCCCATCCCGCTGCACCTGCTGCCGCGCGTCGCCGCCGAGCTGAAGGGCAAGACGGCGATCATCCTCGACACGGGCATCATGAGTGGCGGGGACATCGTCGCCGCGATGGCGCTCGGCGCCGACTTCACCCTGATCGGCCGGGCCTACCTCTACGGACTCATGGCCGGCGGCCGCAAGGGCGTGGACCGCACCATCGAGATCCTCGGCTCGCAGACGGCACGCACCATGCAGCTCCTGGGCGTGAACAGGGTCTCCGACCTCAACCCCGACCACGTGCGGCTGCTCGGCGAGGCACCCGCCGACGCCGATCTGCCGAAGGCCTCGATGACCCTGTAGCTGCCGCCGCGGGCCCGTTCCAGGCACCCGGACCCCGATACATCTCATTTCGATATCGAATCCCGGGAGAGGCCGGATTCCGATCTATTCTTTGCTCCAGTGGTCCTGCCCTGGGCGGACCCGAGGCGTCGGTCCGGGGAGAAGAAGATGGAACGTAGGCGGGTGCACCATCCGTTGCGTTACAGGCGTGCCCGGTCCCTGCTCTATGTGATCGGCCTCTTCTGGCTGTGGCTGTGGCTCGGCAGCGGAACCCTCCTCGATGGCCTCCACCACTCGCCGGTCCATGCGGCCCTCGCACTGTACGCCCTCGCCGTCGTCATCCTCGTGTCCATCCCTGCCGCGCTGCTCGCGGTGATACGGATGCTCCTCACGCACCCCCGCCGAGGCGCGGTCGTCGTGGCCCTGCCCGTCGCCGGGCAGGCACCGCGCGAGGACCAGCACTGGTGGTACGGGGAGAAGGCCTCCTGAGGACCGCCCGCTGGACGGGGAACGACGCCCCGGGAGGGATCCGGTGCCCGATAGGGCGGGTGCAGCACCCGAGTCCAGTAGCAGGGATCGCCGTGGAGGCGGCTTCCCGCACTACCCGTGAACCGGTCGACGTAGGCTGGTCAACGCACCGGCTTCAGCCGGGGCGCTGCCCCACCAGAGGGCGCAAGCAGACGGGAAGGCCGGCTCCATGAACGAACCCGGATGGGTCCAGCACGCGATCTGGTGGCAGGTGTACCCCCTCGGCTTCGTGGGCGCAGAGAAGTCCGCCACCCCCCACCCCGCCGCGGCGCACCGCCTGCTCGACCTGATCCCCTGGCTCGACTACGCCGTGGAGCTGGGTGCATCGGGACTGGCCCTCGGCCCCGTCTTCTGCTCCGAGACACACGGCTACGACACCACCGACTACCTCGCGATCGATCCCCGGCTGGGCACGCTCGGGGACTTCGACACCCTGGTCACGGAAGCGCGCACGCGCGGACTGCGCATCATCCTCGACGGCGTCTTCAACCACACCGGCCGCTCCTTCGCACCGTTCCAGCAGGTTCTCGCACAGGGGCCGGACGCCCCGACCGCCGCCTGGTTCTCCCTCGAGTGGCCCGACGGCTCCGGGCCCGGTGCCGAACCCGGATACCGCGATTTCGAGGGCCACCACCACCTGGTGGCGCTGAACCACGAGGAGCCCGCCGTCGCGGACTTCGTCGTCGAGGTCATGGAGTACTGGCTCGAGCGCGGCGCGGACGGCTGGAGGCTCGACGCCGCCTACGCCGCGCCGTCGTCCTTCTGGGCCGGTGTGACCCGGCGCGTACGGTCGTCCTATCCGAACGCCTACTTCGTCGGTGAATACATCCACGGGGACTACGCGGCGGCAGTCCGGACCGGCGGGATCGATTCCACCACGCAGTACGAGCTGTGGAAGGCTATCTGGAGCTCGCTGAACGATGCGAACTTCTACGAACTCGCCGCAGCCCTCGAGCGCCATGACGCGCTCCTCACCACGTTCGCTCCGCTGACCTTCATCGGGAACCACGACGTCACCCGCATCGCGAGCAGGCTCGAGGACCCGGCCCTCGTGCAGCACGCCGCGGTCATCCTCTTCACGGTCGGCGGGACACCTTCGGTGTACTACGGGGACGAACAGGGCTACCGCGGCATCAAGGCGGATCGCGCGGGAGGCGACGACGACGTCCGCCCGCTCTTCCCGCCCTCGCCGGAGGACCTCTCCCCGATCGGCCGACCCGTCTTCGCCCTGCACCATGAACTCATCGGGCTGCGCCGCCGGCACGCCTGGCTGCACCGGGCGACGACCCGCGTGCTCCTCCTGTCCAACGAGGTGCTCGCATACCGCAGCGAGCACGGCTCCGACGCGCTCGTCGTGATGCTGAACCTCACGCACGAGGCGCAGCGGATAGGGGCCGCCGGGGCATCCTCCGTCCTCGCCGGACAGGCCGCGGTCGACGCAGGCTCGGACTCTGCGCTCGTGCCGCCGCGGGGCTGGGCCGTCCTCGGCTGAGGCACGTCCCGCATAGGCCGACATCGGCGCGCGCATGTGGATAATGGAGTCACACGCCATGCTGCAGGGAGGGTCAGATGAGCTGGGACGCGCAGCCCGGAAGCACCGATACGGCCGATTTCACGCCCTGGCCGCGTCCCGTCCCGTGGCATGTGCTCAGCGCCGTCAAGAAGGTACTCCTCGTAGCTGCAGTCCTCGTGGGCGTCCATCAGCTCTTCCCGTCCACGAGTTTGGGCTCCTCCCTGAGCAGCACCTTCACCCTCCTCGTGGTGATGTCCTGGCTCGGGCCGCTCAGCCGGATCGTCGCGGCGAGGCCCTGGACCAGGAAGCCCCCCGAGGCGGAGTAGGGGACGCGGGAGACAGGTTCGGGCGGGTTGTCACGAATTCATTAAAACCGCGATACTGTTCGCTTTATGACATTGACCTCCGCCCTTGCCTCAGGCATGATCCCGGCGATGACCACCACGACCACCACGACTGATCCCGCTGCTGCCGGGGCCGCCGCCATCGGAGGCTTCATCGGCATCGTGATCGGCATCGTGATCCTCGGCTTCGCACTGATGGGGATGTTCAAGAAGGCCGGCGAGCCCGCCTGGGCCGCGTTCGTCCCTGTCTACAACATCATCGTCCTGCTGCGTATCTCGGGGCTGTCGCCGTGGCTCGTCCTCCTGACGTTCATCCCCGTCGTGCAGATCGTGGTGGGGGTGCTCCTCGCCATCAACGTCGCCAAGGTCTTCGGCAAGGGCATCGGCACGGTCATCCTGATGGTCTTCTTCTTCACGATCATGTTCTTCGTCCTGTCCTACGGGTCGGCCCGCTACCTCGGCCGCGAGGCGGCCCGCCACCCGCTCGGCCAGGCCCCCCAGCAGGGCCACGACGCCGTCGGCTCCTACAAGACCGGCCAGTACCAGTCCTGACCTGCCGGCCCGGATCCCCGGGCCTCCCCGACCTACGACAAAAGCGAGGCCCCTGGTGACAGGGGCCTCGCTTCATCCGTGCGGAAACTGTGGAGCTTAGGGGAATCGAACCCCTGACCTTTTCATTGCGAACGAAACGCTCTACCAACTGAGCTAAAGCCCCGGGTACTACTTCCGGACACCAACACTGTACCCAAGAGTTCCCGCTACACCCAAAGCGCGAGGGATGCCCTGCCGCGGCACGGCTGTCAGCGGGCGGGCGTAGTCTTCTTCCCATGTCCAGCACCCCCACACCGGCCGCCATCGACCCCTCGCACCATGACGGCATCAGGGCCTGGCCGGCCCTGTGGTCGCTCGTCATCGGTTTCTTCATGATCCTCGTGGATTCGACCATCGTCTCGGTCGCCACCCCCGCCATCATGGAGGGGCTCGGCGCCGGTATCGACAGCGTCATCTGGGTGACGAGCGCCTACCTGCTGGCCTACGCCGTGCCGCTGCTCGTCACGGGCCGGCTGGGCGACCGCTTCGGGCCGAAGCGCATCTATCTCGTAGGGCTCGTGGTCTTCACCCTCTCGAGCGCCTGGTGCGGGCTCTCCGGCACGGTGGAGGCGCTCATCCTCGCCCGGGTCCTGCAGGGGTTGGGCGCCGCGCTCATGACGCCGCAGACCATGTCCGTCATCACCCGGATCTTCCCGCCCGAGCGGCGCGGCGCCGCCATGGGGCTCTGGGGTTCGGTCGCCGGTATCGCCACGCTCGTGGGGCCCGTGCTCGGAGGCATCCTCGTCGACTCCGCCGGGTGGGAGTGGATCTTCTTCATCAACGTCCCGGTCGGCATCGTCGGCTTCATCCTCGCCTCCCGTCTCGTCCCGACCCTGCCCACCACCTCCCACCGCTTCGACATGCTCGGCGTGTTCCTCAGCGCCGCAGGCCTGTTCTGCCTCGTCTTCGGCATCCAGGAGGGCGAGACCTACGACTGGGGGACCATCGCCGGGCCCCTCTCGGTCTGGTCGCTGATCATCACGGGCATCGTGCTGCTCGTCGCCTTCGTGGTCTGGCAGAAGATCAACCGCGGCGAGCCCCTCGTCCCGCTGCGGCTGTTCCGGGACCGCAACTTCTCCCTCGCGAACACCTCCATCAGCGCCATGGGCTTCGCCATCACCACCATGACGCTGCCCCTCATGCTGTACGCGCAGACAGTCCGCGGCCTCTCGCCCACGCAGGCCGCGCTGCTCCTGACCCCGATGGCGGTCATCTCCGGCGCCCTCGCCCCCTTCGTCGGCAAGTTCGTCCAGCGGGGCAACCCCAAATACATGGCGATCGCCGGTTTCGCCGGCATGTCCGTGTCCCTCTTCTGGATGGGTTCCATCCTCACGCCGGACATCCCGATCTGGCAGCTCCTGCTGCCGATCTCCCTGCTGGGTCTCTCCAGCGCCGGGATCTGGGCGCCGGTGTCCCTCACCGCCACCCGGAACCTCGCCCCGTCCCTCGCGGGAGCAGGATCCGGCGTCTACAACACCACCCGCCAGATGGGCGCCGTGCTCGGCAGTGCCGCGATCGCGGCGATCATGCAGTCACGCCTGATGGCGAACCTCGACGGCGGGGGCATGAGTGCCACTCCGGGCGCCGCCCTCCCCGACGAGGCGAAGGCGGGATACGCCCTCTCGATGGGCCAGTCCCTCTACCTGCCGGCCTTCGTCATCATCATCGGCTTCCTCGCCGCACTGTTCTTCGCCAGGCCGCAGCAGAACAACCAGTGGTCGCGGGACACCGGGGCAGCGGGCTCCGCGAAGGGTGCCGAGGGATCGCGTCCGGCGGCAGGCCCCCGGGAGACGACACCCGCCGAACCCTGAGCCGTTGCCTCGGAGAACTACCGGTAGTCTTCTGGCATGGCTGATGAGACGAAGGACACGCCGGATACCGCCGCGAAGGACCCGGACACCCGGGCCAAGGAGGTGTCGGACGACTTCGCCGTCCGGGAGCACACCTCGGCCTCGGGCCTGAAGTACACGACGACGACCGGGCGCCTCGTGCTGCGGCGCGAGGAGACGAAGGACGGAAAGGTGGACGGCTTCAAGCCGAAGGCCGAGATCTTCATCGTGGCCTACACCAAGCAGGACGCCGAGCCGGGCCGGCCCGTCACGTTCGCCTTCAACGGCGGCCCCGGCTCCGCCTCCGTGTGGCTCCATCTGGGACTCCTGGGTCCGCGCCTGGTCGACTCGGGGGATGTCGGCACCATGACCCCCGCCCCGTTCGGGCTCGTCGACAACCCGGGCAGCCTGCTCGAGTCGAGCGACCTCGTGATGATCGACCCCGTGAACACCGGCTTCTCCCGCGTGGTCGACGGCGAGGCGGCCGATGAGTTCCACGCCTTCGTCCAGGACCGGGACCTCGTGGCCGAGGTCATCCGCCTCTGGACGACGCGCAACAACCGCTGGCTCTCCCCCAAGTACCTCGTCGGGGAGTCCTATGGCACGCTGCGCGCCGTCGCGGTGGCCGGGCGCCTGTTCGACGCCTACGGCATGGCGGTCAACGGACTCGGCCTGATCTCCACCGTGCTCAACATGTCCACCCTGCGCTTCTTCCCCGGCAGCGACCTGCCCTACGCGCTCCACCTGCCCACCTATGCCGCCATCGCGCACTACCACGGGCGGCACGGCGACCGGCAGCTCTCCGACGTGCTCCGTGAGGCCGAGGAGTTCGCGGCACGCGACTTCGGCTACGCGCTGACGCAGGGCAGCCGGTTGAGCCCGTCGGAGTACGACGACGTCGTCGCGCGGCTGCACGCCATCACGACGCTCGACGAGGGCTTCATCCGCCGCACGAATCTCCGCTGGGCCTACCACGAGTTCGCGGCCGAGCTCCTCCGCGGGCAGGGCCTCGCGGTCGGACGTATCGACGGCCGGTTCGCCGCACGCCCCGAGAACCAGCAGGCCTCGGACTCGTTCGACGACCCGAGCATGCGGGCGATCACCGGACCGTACTCTGCGGCGATGAACCACTACGTCCGGGCGGAACTCGGCTACGAGAACGACCTGCCCTACGAGATCCTCACCGCCCGCGTCCAGCCGTGGAGCTACCGGACGTTCGAAGGCGCTCCCGTCGACGTCTCCGGCGTCCTCGAGCGGCTCCTCGTGCACAATCCCGCGCTGCGCGTGCACGTCGACTACGGCTACCACGACGGCGCCACGCCCCACTTCGCGGCCGAATACGTCTGGGCCCACATGAACCTCGACGACGCCGCCCGGGCCCGCTTCACGCACCACTATCACGAGTCCGGTCACATGATGTACCTCAACCCGGTAGCACGCGAAGCCCAACTTCGCGCACTGACGGCGTTCGTCACGGAGGACCGGGACACCCGATAATCATCAGTAGGATGATGATTATCGACCGGCCGTATTCTTCGCGGGCGGTCCTCACCGTAAGGACACACCATGCTGCTGAAGAGAATCCTCTGGGCCCTCGTACCCGTCATCGCCTCACGCCTGATGAACAACCGGCGTGCGGGACAGCAATCCCGCGCCGGCAAGACGCGCTACAACGGCACGTCCCGCCGGTAGCAGCACCCGGGCACGGCGGACCAGGAAGAGGCCGGTATCGTACTCCGGGATGAGGCGGGTTTCGTCGATCTGCGTTCCTACGCAGCGATCGGCGACGGCCGGACCGTCGCGCTGGTGGCCCTCGACGGATCCATCGACTGGTACCCGACCCCCGATCTCGATTCGACGCCGGCCTTCGCCCGGCTGCTGGACGCCGACGAGGGCTTCCTGTCCCTCGCCCCCACGGAGGACTTCTCCGTGGAGCGTCGCTACGCGGACGGTTCGAATGTCCTGGAGACCACCTACACCACGGCCGGCGGCACCGTGCGGGTCACGGACTCGCTCAACACGGGCGTGGCCGGCCGGCTTCCGTGGGGCGAGCTCGCCCGGCGCGTCGACGGGCTGACGGGCTTCGTGGAGATGGCGTGGGCCGTCGCGCCCGGCACCTGTTTCGGCACGGCCTCACCGTGGGTCGATGTCGGCGCCGGCCAGCCGATCCTGCGCATCGACGGCGTCGCGCTCGGCGTCCTAGGCCTCGACCACGGCCTCCTGCCTCCCGAGGGGCGGTCCGTCGCCGGCGCCTTCACGACGTCGGCGGGGTCCAGGCACCTGGTCGCCGTCGTCTCCACGCATGACGAGCCGCTCCCGCTCCCGGACCCGCGGACCATCGACGACGGCGTGGACCGCACCATCACCAACTGGCAGGCGTGGTCGGACAGCTTCGCCTACGACGGCGAGTACCGCCATGCCGTCCTGCGGAGCGCCCTCACCCTGAAGCTGCTGCTGCACAGCCCCTCCGGATCGATCGCCGCCGCAGCGACGACCTCCCTTCCCGAGAGCGCCGGGGGCGGCAAGAACTGGGACTACCGCTATGCGTGGGTGCGGGACACCGCGTACACGCTCCATGCCCTCACGCGCGCGGGGCTCCGTGAGGAGGTCCACGCCGCCGTGTCCTGGATGCTGAAGAACCTGCGCTCGCAGGGCGCCGACCTGGAGGTCTTCACCCGGCTGAACGGCGACATCCCCGAGGGTACGCAGCGCCCGGACCTGACCGGCTGGCGCCGGATGGGGCCCGTCGTCGACGGCAATCCCGCCGCGGGCCAGCTCCAGCTCGGCGTGTTCGGGGACGTGTTCGACATCGTGTGGCAGTACGTGCAGGCAGGCCACGCGCTCGATCCGGCGACGATGCGCCAGCTCGCAGACCTCGCGGACCTCACATGCGACATCTGGCAGCGCCGCGACGCCGGCATCTGGGAGCTCCCGGAGGAACGGCATTACGTGACCTCGAAGCTCGGGTGCTGGAACGCGCTGCGGTGCGCCGTGCTGCTCGCCGACCGCGGGCAGCTCCAGGGGCCGGTGGAGCGATGGGCGGCGGAGCGCGACCGCATCCGCGACTGGGTGCACGAGCATGGCTGGTCCGAGGAACGCCAGAGCTACATCTGGTACCCGGGGTCCACCGAGCTCGACGCCTCGATCCTCCTGCACGCGATCAGCGGTTTCGATACGGGACCGCGCATGTCCTCGACGATCGACGCCCTCCGCGCGGAACTCGGTGCCGGCCCCCTGCTCTACCGTTACAGCGGGATGCAGGAGGAAGAGGCGACGTTCGTGGCGTGTGCCTACTGGATGGTGTCGGCGCTGGCCGCCGTCGGCCGCCGTGACGAGGCCGTCCGGCTGATGGAGGAGCTCGTGCCGCTGGCCAACGACGTCGGCATCATGGCGGAGATGATCGAACCATCGGACCATGCCTTCATGGGCAACCTGCCGCAGGGGCTGAGCCACCTCGCGCTGATCGTCGCGGCGCTGACCCTCTCGGGAGAGTCCTGACGCCTACTGGCCGGCGAAGTGGACCCAGACCCCGATGACCCAGGTGGCCCCTGCCAGGCAGGCGAGCGCCAGCTCGGCGAGGATCCCGAAGCCCGTCGCCTTCAGGGCGTGGAGGCTGGACGCCACCGCTTCGCGCGCGTTCCGCTGCCGGGCGAACTCACTCAGGAACAGTCCGAGAGCGAACCCGACGAACAGGCCGACGACGGGGATCACGAACATGCCGACGATCCCCGCGAGCACCCCGACGGTGACGGACCTGCCCGGGATCTGACGCTGCCGGAGCGTCCTGCCGGTGAGGACGAGTCCGGCGGCGAGTCCGGCACCTGCGAGGGCGGTACCGATCGCGAAGACCGTCCAGCCCGCGGTGCTCCCCACCGTGAGGGCCCACACGAGCAGTGACGCGATGATCAGGATGCTGCCCGGCAGGACCGGCACCACGACACCCGCGATCCCGACGGCGATCAGCGCCCCGCACACCACGGTCATGAGCAGCTCGACATCCATGATCACAGTCTTCCATCCCGCGGTGCGGCGCGGCGCCACCGGTCTTTCGAGCCGCCGTCATGGGATACTTCTAGGGATACTAAGCCACCTTAGCGAGCCTGCGGGCCCTGAGATCAGGAGGACCGATGAGCACACCGGGAACAGGGAACACGGATAGCGAGCGCCGCGGCGCCGACCATCCCCAGCACGCCGAAACCCAGGACAACCCCACCGAACTGATGGACACCCACCGCACGGGACCCGGTGACGGCGGCGCGTCGGCCGCGTCGCCGTCGGCCGCGCGGAGCGGAGGGAATGACGGCGGGAACGGCTACGACGCCGGTTCCTCCGCGGACGACGACTCGAGCGGCGATTACGTCCCGGGCATGTACTCCGGCGGCTCGACCGACGGCGGACGCGCCGCCGGGACCGGGGACAGCTCACCGACGCGCCGGCAGGCGGCGCCGATCTCCGCATCGCGGGATGAGCCGCGCCCCGCCGAGGACACCAGGACGCAGGCCCACACGCAGGCCGTCCCCGTGACACCCGTCAGCAAGCGCGACGAGCGCAGCGCTACCGACCGGCCCCTCCCGCGCGGCGCCGCGACCGGGTCGGGCGTCCCCAGCCCGTCCGACCGCAAGCTCCTGCACCAGCGCGAGAAGGAGTACTTCGGAGGCATGAAGTTCGGCTCCGCGTTCTTCGGCTGGCTCACCGCCACCGGCATGTTCGTGCTGCTCTCCGCGCTCGTGGGTGGCCTGGCCGCACTGTTCGGAGTCGGCGCCAACCTCTCGATCGAGGACATCACGGGCGGCTCGGGCGAGGCGCAGACCGCGGCCATCACGGCCGCCGTCGTCCTCGGCGTCATGCTGCTCGTCGCCTACTACACCGGCGGCTACGTCGCGGGACGCATGGCGCGCTTCAGCGGCGCCAAGCAGGGTGTCGCCGTCTGGCTCTGGGCCGTGATCGTGAC
This sequence comes from Arthrobacter sp. CAN_A2, assembly GCF_015752045.1. Classification (NCBI taxonomy): domain Bacteria; kingdom Bacillati; phylum Actinomycetota; class Actinomycetes; order Micrococcales; family Micrococcaceae; genus Arthrobacter; species Arthrobacter sp. CAN_A2. Next base: position 210,202 of record NZ_JADOUS010000006.1, on the reverse strand, counting down.
CCTCGTGCTCGCCATCATCGGGCTCATCGCCGGCAACCAGGCGAACATCACCGAGCGGATCCAGGGCCTCGGCCTCCCGGCCTCGCAGGACTTCACCGGACCCGGGCTCCTCGGCCTGCTCGTGGTGGCCGCCATCGCACTCGTCGGGGCCATCCTCGGCGGGCTCGCCGGCATGCGGTACCACCGCCGGATCGACCGCACGGACTTCGACACACTGGACGAGACCCCGTAGCCGTCCGGCTCGGCGCACGACACCGTACAACCACAGCAGCCCCGGACTCGAAGGAGTCCGGGGCTGCCGTGGTCTGCGGTCGTGGGCTACGGCGTGGGCATGCCGCCGTTGACGTTCAGCGTCTCGCCGAGCACGTAGCTCGACTCGGAGGACGCCAGGAAGACATACGCGGGTGCGAGTTCGGTCGGCTGGCCCGCGCGGCCCAGCGGGGTGTCCTTCCCGAATTCGGGCAGCGCCTCCTTCGGCTGTCCACCCGAGGGCTGCAGGGGCGTCCAGATGGGACCGGGCGCCACGGCGTTGACCCGGATGCCCTTGGGTGCGAGCTGCTGCGCGAGTCCCTTGGTGAAGTTGTTGATCGCGGCCTTGGTGCTCGCGTAGTCCACGAGGGTGGGCGAGGGCTCGTAGGCCTGGATCGACGTGGAGTTGATGATCGCCGACCCGGGCTTGAGGTGCTTGAGCGCCTCCTTCGTTACCCGGAAGAACGAATAGATGTTCGTCTTGTACGTGTGGTCGAGCTGCTCGTCGCTCAGCTCCTCGAGCGACTCGACGGCCACCTGCTTGCCCGCGTTGTTGACGAGGGTGTCCAGTCCGCCGAGGCCGTCCACGGCCTGCTGCACGAGGGAGATGCAGTACGCGGGATCCTTCAGGTCTCCGGGGATGCAGACGGCCGTGCGGCCCTCCGCCTCGATGAGGGCCTTGACGACCTGCGCGTCCTCCTCCTCCTCGGGGAGGTAGGCCAGGGCGACGTCGGCCCCTTCGCGGGCGAACGCGATGGCGACCGCGGCGCCGATCCCGGAGTCCGCCCCGGTGATGAGGGCCTTGCGACCCGTGAGCCGGCCCGTGCCGCGGTACGAGGTCTCGCCGCGGTCGGCCGCGATCTTCATCTCGGACTCGAGCCCCGGCTCCGCCGTGTGCTCGGCAGGCGGGGTAATGCTCTCGAACCTCGTGACGGGGTTCTGGAAGGTGTACTTGTCGGTCGATCCTGCAGTGCTCTCGGAGGTCATGTGTTCTCCCTGGGGTAAGTGCGTGTCCTGCGTCGCGGCGGACGCAGGGACGAAGGTCGGCCAGCCGGTAAAGCTAAGCCTACTTATGACCTTAGGGGCGCGGGGTGGACACAGACAAGTCGACCGATGGCGCCGGTCCGCTCTGGCGGGGAGCGGGCTCGGGCGCTACCGGTGGCAGGAAGGCCGGCCCGGCGGAACGAGGACGCCGGCGACGCGCTAGAAGATGACGGAGAACAGACCCGCCCCGATACTGAGGACCAGGGCGGCGACGAGGAGCCAGACGATCGGGGTGCGGAGCCTGCGCATGAGATTCATAGGCGCCGAGTCTAGTCGCCACCCGTCGGCCACGATGCATCGACCCCGAACGGAATGCCACACCTAGCCTGGGGCCACCGGACGGGCACGGGCCAGGCGCTTCAATCCGTCGGCCGGGTGGACGGGCTCCGGCCACCGCGGCTGCAGGTCGTCGCCGAGCGTGACCTTCCGCAGGCGCCGCCCGAACATCGGGACCACCCATTCCCCGAGCCAGACCGTCTCACGGCGCAGTCCGGCCACCAGCCCCGCATACCCCTCCCGTTCGGGCAGGCGGGGCGTGAGGGAATGGTCGACGCCGAGGACCCGCAGCACGTGCGCCGCCAGGTTCCGGTGCCCCGCGGGCGACATGTGCAGCCGGTCGGCATCCCACAGTCCCGGATCCGAGTACTCGTCGAAGCACCAGTAGTCCACGAGGACGGCGTCGTACGTGCGCGCGATGCGCCGCACGTGGTCGTTGTAGAGCCAGTTGCGGCGCTTCATCGGCTCGAAGACGGGGCTCAGGGGGATGTCGAACCCGGTGAACAGGAGCGGGCGGGCGCCCGACGCGGCGATGCGCTCCACCATGGACTCGTACTCCCGCATGAGCGCCCCCATGTCGGTGCGCAGCTCGAGGATGTCGTTGCCCCCGGCGTAGAGGCTGACGAGGGTCGGCTCAAGCGCCAGCGCGCGGTCCACCTGCTCGTCCCGCACATGGTGCAGCCGCTTGCTGCGGATCGCGAGGTTCGCGTACTCCCAAGCGGGGTCCTGGCGTGCCAGCTGCTTGGCCACGCGGTCCGCCCAGCCCCGCACCCCGTTGGGGAACGAGGCGTTCCAGTCACCGACCCCCTCGGTGAAGGAGTCTCCGATCGCCACGAACCGTCCAGCCATTCGATTGAGCCTAGCCCCGCCGGGCGACCGCCGGACCATCGGGCGGCGAACGGACGGTGAAGCCGGGAGGAAATAATTCCTGCCCCGCGGTGGCTGTTCCGGACATGGAACAGCGCATCGCAGTCACAGGGTCCACCGGCACCGTGGGCGGACGTGTCGCCCGGGAGCTCGCCGCGGAGGGGGTGCCGCTGATCCTCCCGGTCAGGTCACCGGACCGGGCGCAGCACCTCCCCGAGGCCGTCGTCCGGCAGTGCACCTACGACGACGCCGACGCGTCCGTAGAGGCGCTCGCCGGCGTCGATGTCCTGTTCATGGTCTCCGCCGCGGAGGAGGCAGACCGCGTGGCGACCCACCGCACCTTCATCGACGCGGCGAAGGCGGCGGGTGTGCGCCACGTCGTCTACACCTCGTTCCTCGGCGCGGCCCCCGACGCCACCTTCCTCCTCGGCCGGGATCACTGGGCCACGGAGGAGTACCTGCGCCGGTCCGGCATGGCCTGGACCTTCCTGCGTGACAACCTGTACCTCGACGTCGTGCCCGCCCTCGCGGAGGACGGCGTGATCCGCGGTCCGGCCGGGGACGGGCGGCTCTCCGCCGTCGCCCAGTCCGACGTCGCGCGGTCCGCCGCCGCGGTGCTGCGGACGCCTGCGGACCACGAGGGGACGGCGTACAGGCTGACCGGCCCCGAGGCCTTCACCCTGGCCGAGGCCGCTGCCCTCCTGACGGAGCTGGCACCGGCGACCGTGCGGTTCGAGGACCAGACCTACGACGAGGCGATCGCCTCCAGGGCCCACCACGGCGCGCCCCGCTGGCAGGTCGAGGCCTGGGTGAGCACGTACACGGCCATCGCGCGGGGCGAGATGGCCGGGGTGTCCCCCGACGTCGAGCACCTCACCGGACAGCGCCCGCTCGGCCTCCGCGACCTCCTCTCGGCGCAGGGCTAGGGTCCCGGATGCGCAAGGACGTCGTCCCGGACCCCGCGAACAGCCGCGCGTTCTACAAGTTCCTGACCTCCGTGGTCGTGCCACGCCCCATCGCGTGGGTCTCGTCGACGTCGGCCGACGGCGTGGACAACCTCGCGCCGCACTCGTTCTTCACGATCGCGTCGGTCAACCCGCCGATCGTCCAGTTCACGTCCGTGGGCCGCAAGGACTCCGTGCGCAACATCGAGGCCACGGGCGAATTCGTGGTCTGCTTCACGCCGGAGGAGCTCTTCGAGACCGTCAACGCCACCGGCACCGACTTCCCGCCGGACGTCAGCGAGTTCGACGCCGTCGGCCTCACCCGGGAACCGAGCGCGACGGTGCGGCCACCCCGGGTCGGGGAGTCCCCCGTGGCGCTCGAGTGCCGGCTCCACCTGATCCAGGAGATGGGCGACTGCACCCTCGTCTTCGGTGAGGTGCTGCATGCCGTGGTGTCGGAGGACGTGCTTGACGGCGACCTCCCCTCGATCACCGCGCTCAGGCCGCTCTCGCGGCTGGGGAAGAACGAGTGGGGGTCCGTGGGGACCATCCGGGGGATCTCCCGCATCCCAGTGGCGGACTGGCCCGGGCACTACCGGGGGATGCACACCACCCCCTGATGCGGGCATTGTCCGCGAGGAAGGGCTGCCCAGGCCCGCGGACTCCACGCCTGGATCACCCGCCGCCAGGGCTACCTCTTCTTCCCCCTGCTCACCCTCGAAGGCATCAACCTCCACGCCCGCACCATCACCGGCCGCTGGATCGAACTCACCCTCCTGGCCACCCGCTTCGGCGCCTACCTCGGTATCCTCTTCTGGTTCCTGCCCCCCCCCGGCATGGCCCTCGCGTTCCTCGGCGTGCAACTGGCCGTGTTCGGCCTCTACATGGGCCCTGAGTACCACGCGGGGCACCGGAGGAGAGGATACTAAGGGAGCTTTCTTCTTTTCCCCCACGCCGTTACCGTGGAGAGATGTTCTTCCTCTTCGGCCTCACCACACGTGAGCACCTCCAGTCCACCCGCTCCGCCTCCTGCCGCTACTGCGGGATGTTCGCTCAGCAGCAGGTGATCCAGCGCAGGACGAAGATCTCCGTGTTCTTCATCCCGCTCCTCACCGTGAAGAAGACATGCATGCAGGTCTGCACGAACTGCGGCGCGACCTCGCGGATCAGCGGCCTGGAAGAACGCGCCCTAGCTCACTGAGCAGGACCACGGTCCTCAGCTGCCGACCGCACCGATGGTGCCCCTGACCATGCTGACGCTCGAGTGGGCGGGGTCCCCGTCGAAGGGCTCGTCGGAGATGTCCACGATGGGGTACTGCGCCAGGTCGATATCGGCCGGCACGGTGAAGCTGCCATGGTCGGCCTCCAGCAGCCCGACGCTGTACATCTCCTGCAGGTCGGGGGCGATCAGCCACACCTGCCGGAACCCCTCGGGCGTCGCCCCGGTGAGGTCGACGTCGAGGCTGCGGATCCCGTTGTCGGCGCGCGAGATCGTCGCCTCCCCGGATCCCGAGAAGCCGGGCAGCGGGTCCAGTTCGGCCTGCGCCAGGATGACGACGTTCTCGCCCGGGCGCAGGGACTCCCACCCCCAGAGCGCGCCTCCACCCACGAGGACGCCCACGCCGGCGGCGACCGCCAGCCATCGGGTGGAGAACTGCCGACTCCTGCGTCCCGGCAGCTCCCTGGCCGCAGCGAGGGACCGCACGTTCGTCGATGACCCGGAGCGGGATTCGGCGCCGTCCGCACGCAGTCCGGCGGGCAGGCCGAGCTCGGCCTTGATCGCCTCCCAGACCGCCGGGTCCGGCCGCTCCAGGACGCTCACCGAGCCGTCGGCCTTCGCGATGGCTACCACGCTGTGGAGTCCGTCCACCTCGGCCGCACACGTGCCGCACTGCCCGAGGTGCTCCGCCGACAAGGGCTCGAGTGGTTCACCCAGCGCAGCGAGACCGACGGCGTCCGGGTCAAGATGCTGCATTCCACTCCCCCAATCGATGACGTAGGTGCACGAGACTCCTTCGGATGTGGCTCTTGACGGTTCCCAGGGGGAGATTCATCCGCGCGGAGATCTGTTGATGTGTGAGGTCTTCGTAGAAGGCCAGCTTGAGGATTGAACCCTGGGGCTCTCCGAGCCGTTCGAGCTCCGCCCCGAGGACCACGCGGTCGGTGATGGTGTCGACACCGTGGTCGAGGATGGCCCCGGCTTCCGGGGCGACGCCGGCCCGCACCACCAGGTGTTCCTGCCGGCTCCTGGCCGACAGCGAGTCGAGTATGACATTCCGGCAGATCCCCATGATCCAGGCCGGCACCACCCCCGATTCCGGGTCGAAGCGGTCCCGGGACCGCCAGGCCCTGACGAACACGTCCTGGGTGACGTCGGCGGCGGCCGCACGATCCCTCAGCGATCGCAGGGCGATCGTGTACACGAGCGGGGAGAAACTCTCGTATGCAGCGGTCATTGCGCGCTCGTCCCCTGCGAAGAAATCCAGGTCGAGCTGCCTCGTCCACTCGGGGCTCGGAGATGCCACGTGTCACTCCTCAAGCCGGGGCCGGTGCCGCACCGGTGCGGCGTCCTGCGATCCTAGGCTCTTACCCCATCAGACTCAGAGCGGTAAGGCTGTGAGCACTACATTATCCTCATAGTCTCCTTCATCGGGCAGCCATTCACCCCCGCAGGTGATGATCTTGAGCTCGTGGTCGCCGTCGCGCTTGAAGATCTCCGATCCGTTCAGCGTGGCCTTCGGGACGTTCCGCACGTCCGAGACCGCGTAGGCCAGGGACCGGCCGTCCTCGAGCCCCACCGTGACGATGGTTCCGATCGGCACGTCCTTCAGCTGGGCGAAGGGCATCACCTCCGTGAGGCTGTCGACGTGGGCGGCGATCACCGCGTTGCCGGCCTCCGCACCGGGCGCGGGGCCGTACCGGTACCACCCCGCCTCGTAGAAGCTGTCCGGGATGACCATCGCGTTGTTCTCCTCGATACCGACGTCCACGACCTTCACCGAGATGTCGGTGCCGTCGATGGCGAGCGATACCGGGGCCGGGTCCCGTGGCTGGAGCGCGCCGTCCGCCGGCTGGACGGGCACCTCGGCGACCGCCGTCGGTGGCGCGCCTGGGTTGCTCGGGGCGGCGCCGTCCGCCGCAGCGTCCCGGGCGCCGTCCGCGGGGGCGGGCCGCGCCGAGGCGGGCGCGGTGATGGCAGGTGCCGGGTCCGCCGGCGCCGGGTCATCGGCCTGCGCGCATCCCACGAGGAGGATGGAGGCGAGGACCGCCGCGGGGATCGCTGATCGTCTGGAACGCACTGTCGGTAACTCTCCTGCCTAGGGTGACGTGCCGGGCGGGGAGGAGGGAAAGGCCTCCCCGCCGGGCACGACTGGCCTCGGAACTGCCGGCGTCAGATCCGCGCGGTCCGACGACGGGCGACGGCCGCCGCACCGCCCAGCAGGACCAGGAGGAATGCCCCCATCCCGATGGCCGCTCCGTTGTCGTCCTGGGCTGCGAGGCCGGACTGGCCTCCGGGGACGGCGCCGGGTGAGGAGTGGAGCCCCTCGATGGTCTGCGTGGCGAGCGCGAGGTTGCCGGCCTCGAGGCTGCCCCACGCGTAGACGATCGTCGACGTGCCTTCAGGGAGGTTCAGGTCGGCGGGGCCGATCACCGGGGCGGTGGTACCCGTGGCCGCAACCGTCGCCGATACCATCCCGGGATCGGTGGTCAGCGAGGCCTCGCCCGGATTGCTGAGGTTCTGGACGATCGGCGTGCCTCCCGCCAGGACGTCGACGGCCGGCGCGGCCGCGACGTGCCGGACCGTCAGCCGTGTCTTGCCGGCCTCGATGGTCGAGACGTCATTGGTGTAGAAGTTCGCCGTCGGCTGTCCCGCCGCATCGAGATTCGCCGTCGCGGTGTAGTTTCCACCGGCCTCGAGCTTCACGTCGACGGGGCCGATCACCGGCGCGCTGGCGTCCGCGGCGTCGGCCGCCGTGATGGCCAGCTGGTAGTCCCCTGCCGGCAGGGCGAGCGGACCGGCCAGCGTACCCGGCGCGAAGTTGTCCAGCGTGAGGGCGCCGTTGACGTAGACGTCGACCGTGAGGTCGGGGACGCCGTGAAGGACGGACAGGGACGCGTCCGCAGGCGCTTCGGCGGCGGTTGCCGGGGCGGCGATGGACGCTGCTCCCAGGGCTGCGACGGCTCCAATGGCGTACAGGCTTCGTTGCATTGCTACTCCTTGGTGTGGCCCCGTGACGGGGCTCTTTCGCTGACACCCGGTACTACCCGGCTGCGAGGCGATTTGGATGCAAGGAGCGCGAAGTATTTTTTTGCGGTCAGGCGTTCCAGAGCCCGTAGGAGTCCGCGAGCGAGGAGATCTTCTGCGCCCGGGCCAGGCGCGGCAGGTAGGATCCGTCGCCCACCACGGCCCCGGCGGCATGCTCGCGGAGGAGCTCGGAGGCCCAGCTGATCTCGGACTCGCTGGGCGACAGCCCGCGGTTGATGGTGTCGGTCGCGTCGGTCAGCAGGCACAGCTTGCCGGTCATCCCCATGGAGGCCGTGACCTTGCAGGCCGCGAGCAGCTCATCCCCCAGGGCGCCGACGGTAGGCCCGTCGATCGGTCCGGGCAGCTGCCCCACGCGCGAGGCGACCACGAGCTTGGAGCGGGCATAGGCGAGCGCCATCGGGTCGTCGGAGGCTCCGGTGTCGCGCCGGAAATCGCCGACGCCGAATGCGAGGCGGAAGGTGCCGGGGGCGCTGGCGATCGCCGTCGCGTTCTCGATACCGAGCGCCGATTCGATGAGCGCGAGCACCGGCGTGCCGGCCTGGAGGCGCATGGCCGTGTGCGTGACCTGTTCGGGCTTCTCGGTCATGGCGAGCATCACCCCGCGCAGGCCGGGCGCCCTGGACAGGGCGGCCAGGTCGTCGGCCCAGTACTCCGTCTCGATGCCGTTGACCCGCACCCACGCCGTCATGCCGGTGGACAGGGCCTCGACCACGCGCTCGCGCGCCTCGGCCTTCCCCGCGGCGGGGACGGCGTCCTCCATGTCGAACACCACGGAGTCGGCTTCCGAAGTGAGGGCGGGGATGAAGGTGTCCTCGGAAGCCGCGGAGGCCAGTAGCCAGGATCGTGAGAGCTTGGCGGGAAGCGCGGCGGCGCGGCTGTTTCTGAGGAAGGTGGCCATGCTCAAACACTACTGAGGATCGCTCCGGGTTACCCAATGGATATCACGGCATCACGTGAACACTACGACCAAAAACGTCCGGACGAGCCTGATCTGCGTACGGGAACCTGCCGTGAAGGCCTCGGCTCACCGTCCAGCGGGCCCCGGTTCGTCGCGCGTGGGATGCGACATCGTGAGCTCGTCCGCAGAACCGATCCCGGAGGGGTCTGCCACGAGCATCGCCCTGCGGTCCTCCTCGGTGCCCGTCGCAGCGGCGGCGGTCCGGGTCAGCAGGGCCAGCTGGCGATCGAGCGCTGCCCGCCGCTCGGGGGGCGCGACGGTCAGCAGATCCTCCAGCGCCGCCCGGAGGCGCCTGATGACCTGGGGTGATCCCGCGCCGGCTTGCCGGATCTCGTCGAACGCGATGCGCACGTAGCCGTCCCAGTGCATCGTCGGCACGGTCAGCCGCAGCGTCCCGTCCCTGTCCTCGTAGCGTCCGGAGTGCAGCGGGCGCCGGGCGATCTGGCGCAGGATGTCGTGAAGACGATCGATGGACTGCAGAGCGGTGGTGGGGTCGTCGAAAGGCCCGGCCGACAGGGAGCGCTCGGCGATGTCCACCAGCATCCTCACGCCGTAGGCCACGTCCTGGTTCATGGTCCGTTCCGGGCCGGTGGCGACGGCCCTGCTCACGGCGCCGTGGGAGATGCCGGACGGATCTCCGACGATCCGAACGAGCGGGGCGCCCCTCGGCACGAAATCCCCCACCGCCCACAGCAATTCGAACTGACAATCCGCTTTCGTGGCCAGGAGGGTCAGGCGGTCGTGGTCGATGGTGAAGATGACCCCACCGTTCGGCGAGGAGACGAGGCCGGGGTCGGCGTCCGCCGTCGTCCCCGATCCCGGGTAGACGCGATCGAGGGTCTTCATCGTGTCGCGGGCCACCCAGCCGACGAGCGCTGCGGCGCGCAGTGACTGACCGATGTGGTTCAGGTACCAGACGAGTGTTGCGATGCACGTGAGCACCAGCACGATGGCGATGAGGACCGCAAGGCCGGGGACGGTCCCGCCGTCGGGAGTCGTCTTGATCGCCCGTATGGACAGCAGGGCGTGGCTGAACGTACCCGCGAAGAGACCGAGCGCTATCTGGCTGGGGCGGTCCTGCAGGATCTGCCGGACGATCCGCGGTGAGAAGCTGCCCATCGCGAGCTGCACGACCAGCACCAGCAGCGAGAGCACCAGCCCGGTCAGGGTCAGCATCGAGAACGCGATGAGATAGAGGATCTGCATCGCTGCCGTCGTGTCGCCGGTGACGCTCTGGGGGATCATGCCTCCGTCATCGATCGACGTGGTGATCAGCGACAGTGCGATCCCCGCGAGGATGAACAGCACGGGGACGACCCACAGACTCGTCTTGAGCCAGTGTTCGAGGCGGAATCGTCTCATGACCGTCTACTTCTGAACCATCGGGTGCACCCCATCAACTCTTGCCCGGTCCGCGTTCCTCGTGCAAGGGCTCCCGCATCACCGGCCTGTGGTCGCCGCCACCACGATTTCCTGCATAGGGCGCCACGATGCCCGGAGATGATGCGGTCGGGCGGCGGTCCCGCCCGACCGCATGACGGGCGCCGCCACCCTTGACCCCCACCGAAGCGCGGCCTAGCATTCGTATACGATTTCGTGCCGATGGCAGGGACGACGGCGTCCCGCCCGGATCACGGCACACGAGTGGTCACGCACTGCAAAAACAAGGGAGTTTTTCATGGCACTAGCGTCAGAGCGTCCGGACGCACAGTCCCGGGACGGCATGAGCGCGGCTGACCGCAAGGTCCTCGCGGGGACCATGGTCGGCACCACGATCGAATGGTACGACTTCTTCATCTTCGCCCAGGCCGCCGGCCTGGTCTTCGCATCCCTCTACTTCGGCCCCCTCGAGGGCGAGAGCCCCGGCCTCGCGCAGCTCGTCGCCTGGGCCACGATCGGCATCAGCTTCTTCTTCCGGCCGCTCGGCGCCGTCATCGCCGGGCGCCTCGGTGACCGCATCGGCAGGAAGGCGATGCTCGTCTTCACGCTCGTCATGATGGGCTCCGCCACCGCGCTGATCGGCCTGCTGCCCACCTACGCGCAGATCGGCATCTGGGCGCCGATCCTCCTGATGCTCCTGCGCATCCTGCAGGGCTTCTCGGCGGGCGGGGAGTGGGGCGGCGCCGCACTCATGGCGGTGGAGCACGCACCGACGAACAAGCGCGGCTTCTGGGGCGCCTATCCCCAGATCGGTGTCCCCGTGGGCATGATCCTCGCGACCCTCGTGCTGTTCCTGCTCCGCAGCACCCTGTCTCCCGAGGACTTCCTCGCCTGGGGGTGGCGCATCCCGTTCCTGCTTTCCGTCGTCCTGATCGTCGTCGGCTACTTCATCCGGGCCGCCGTCGCCGAGAGCCCCGTGTTCAAGCGCATGATCGAGCGCAAGAGGGACACCGCCACTCCGCTGCGCGACCTGATGCGGACGCACAAGCGGCCGGTCATCCTCGCCGCCGTCATCTTCATCGGCAACAACGCGGCCGGCTACCTCGTGATCGCGTTCCTCTCCTCCTACGCCCAGAGGATCCTGGGCATGCCCGCCGCACCGGTCCTCCTCGCCACGCTCCTGGCGTCCTTCGGCTGGCTCATCTTCACCCTCTACGGCGGCATCCTCTCGGATCGCATCGGGCGGGTGCGGACCTTCCAGATCGGCTACGGACTGATCTTCGTGTGGATGATCCCGATGTTCATGATGATCGACACCCGGAACGTCTGGGCCTACGGCATCGCGATCTTCGTGCTGACCATCGGCCTCGGCCTCTCCTACGGGCCCATGTCCGCGATGTACGCCGAGATGTTCCCGGCGAACGTCCGCTACTCGGGCATCGGCATCGGCTACGCCCTCGGCGCGATCCTGGGCGGCGCCTTCGCCCCGCTCATCGCCGAGGCCCTGCTCAAGAGCACCGGGTGGTCGGGCTCGATCGGCCTCTACATCATGGGGCTCTGCGCCATCTCCTTCATCGGCGTGACGCTGGTCAAGGAGACCAAGGGGGCACCGCTGGAGGCGGAGAAGGACGACGCCGGCGCGGGGCACCGCTCCTGACCGGCGGACGTCGTCGGGCCTGGCCCGCCGCATCCTCGTGAAGATGCCCACTGACCGCACCGGGTCGGTGGGCATCTTCACGGCTGCCCACCGAGCAGGGCCGACGGGTGGGCAGGGCAGGCGGGTAGGCAGGGCAGGCGGGTAGGCAGGGCAGGCGGGTAGGCAGGACCGGCGGGTAGGCAGGGACGACGGGTGGGCAGGGACGACGCCACGGTCCGACGCCGGGAGCCTCGCACCGAAGCCGTCCCCGCTATAGTTGCAACCGTCGGGTGCCAGGGGCGCCGTGCCTGAAAAAGAGGCAATAAGGGCCGCCGCCCGAGGCACATACGGAATTCACCCACCAAGTCCCCGGGTGACCGTGTGCCCGCACCAGCGCCCCGGGGACTTCGCCTGCAAGGATCCGACCATGGCCACCGTGTCCGCCCGCATCGTCTCCGCCCTCCTGCCCGCCACCACCGAGGTCTTCGGCGTCATGGGCAACGGGAACGCGCACTTCCTCGACGCCGTCATGGCGGCGCCGTCGCTGCACTTCACCGCGGTGCGGCACGAGGCCGGGGCGGTCGCCGCCGCCGACGCCTACCACCGCGCCAGCGGGGGCCTCGCCGTCGCCACCACCACGTACGGCGCCGGATTCACGAACGCTTCGACCCCGCTGGCCGAAGCCGTGCAGGCGGGTATCCCGCTCGTCCTCGTGGTCGGCGACGCGCCCACGACCGGTGCACGCGCGTGGGACATCGACCAGTCCCTCGTGGCCAAGGGGCTCGGCGCCACGACCTTCACGGTGTCCGCCACGGATCCCCTGGCGGTCACGACGGCTGCGGTCGAGCACGCACTCCGTCAGCGCGAGGCCGTGGTCCTGGCCATCCCGTACGACCTGGCGTCCACCGAGGCAGCGGACGAGGAAACCCCCGGGGCGCCGGCTCCCGGGCCCCGCCCGGCACCGGCCTCAGCGGACCTCGAACGCATCGCGGCCCTGCTCTCGTCCGCCGAGCGGCCCCTGGTCCTGGCCGGCCGCGGCGCCTGGGTGAGCGGGGCCGCCGCGGCGGCGGGAGCTCTCGCGGAGCGTCTCGGCGCCCTCACCGCCACCTCCGGCCTCGGGGCGGGGCTCTTCGGGGACGACACCGCCGCCCTCGGCATCGCGGGCGGCTGGGCGTCGGACCGCACAGCCGGCCTCATCGAGCAGGCCGACGTCGTCCTGGTCCTCGGTGCGCGACTCAACCAGTTCACGATGCGCTTCGGCCACTCCTTCGGCGTCGACGCCCGGGTCGTCCAGGTGGATCTTGCTGCCGGTCCCACCTCAGCGGCCGTCACCGACTTCGTGCACGCCGACGCACGCCTCACCGCCGAGGCGCTCGCCGCCGCCGTCGAACGCCGCGAGGGCGGGCGTCGGTGGAGCACACGCGCCGCCGGGGAGGCCCTGCGCGCCCACGACGCGCGCGACGACGGCGAGCCGACGGCGCCCGACGGCCGCCTCGACCCGCGGAGCCTGTGCCGGGCACTGGACCGGATGCTGCCCACGGACCGGACGATCGTGCAGGACGGCGGCCACTTCATCGGATGGGCGCCCGGCTACCTGCACGTCCCCGCGCCGAATCGCATGATCATGGTGGGCACGGCGTACCAGACCATCGGCCTCGGCTTCCCCAGCGCCGTGGGCGCGGCCCGCGCGCTGCCGGGCTCCACCGTCGTCCTGTGCACGGGGGACGGCGGCGCGCTCATGGCCCTCGCCGATCTCGAGACGTTCATCCGGACCGCACGCCGCGCGGTCGTCGTGGTCTTCAACGACGCCGCCTATGGGGCCGAGATCCACCAATATGCCGTTCGCGGCATCCATTCGGGGCCGATGCTCATCGACGAGGTGGATTTCGCCGCCGTCGCAGCGGCCTTCGGGGCGCGGTCAGCGACCATCGCCTCGCTCGGGGACCTCGCCGGGGTGGCGGGCTGGCTCGCCTCCGACGACGACGGCGTCCTCCTGCTGGACTGCAAGATCTCCCGGCAGGTCGTGGCCCCCTACATGCAGGAAATCGTCGCCGTCGCCGCCCGGGTGGGCTCCCGCTGAGGTCAGCGCTTCACGCGGTAGCGGGAGATCACGACGCCCGTGCCGAAGACGCGGCTGCCGACGAGCTCGAGGTCCGTCCGGCGGTGGTGGGGCGGGAAGAACGGGCGCCCGCCCCCGACCAGCACCGGATGGACCCGCACCTGGTACTCGTCGATGAGATCCAGCGCCGCCGCCTCCTCCGCGAGGGTGGCCCCTCCGATCGCGATGTCCCCCTCGGCAGGGTCGGCGCGCAGCCGCTCGATCTCGTCGGCCAGGCTGACGGACGCCAGGCGGGTGTTGCTCCCCTGGACCGCGGACAGCGAGTGGGAGAACACGACCTTCGGAAGCCGCTTCCAGAGCGCGGTCCACTCGCGGTCCGGCTCGTCGGCCGATGCGTCCGGGTCGTCGGTCGATGCGTCCGGGTCGTCTGTCTCCCAGTAGAGCATCGTCTCGTAGAGCCGGCGCCCCAGCAGGTGGACGCCGACCGTACGGAGCTCGTCGATGGCGGACCGGAAGACCTCCTCCTCGGGCGTGGTGAAGTCGAAGCCGCCATCCGGGCCGACGATGTAGCCGTCCAGGGAGACCCCCATCGAGTAGGTCACATTGCGCATCTGCTCTCTCCTCCGTGATGTGTCACGACCCCGTACCTCGCAGGGTCACCAGGTCTCCCACGCCGATCGCGCCTATGCGGTCCACGCGGGCCTGCACCCCGAACTCCAACCCATTGTGGACCGAAAGTGCCTTCAGCGCCTTCGTGCCGGCGACCACGCCGGCCTGGGGCTGGTCGATCATCGCGCAGCGGGGCATACCGGCGTCGACCGTGATGACCACCTCGTCCCCGATCGCCAGCTCCACGCCCGCCCAGTCACGTTCGAGGAACAGCGGGTCGGACCCCGTGTCCAGGACGAGATTCGGGCGGAAGCGGCGCTCCTCGACCTCGCCGCCCAGCAGCTCCGCGAGCGCGGCGAGGGACGACGTCGTCACCAGGTGGAGCGGCGACTCGTCGTGGTGCTGGAGAGTGGTCCCCTGCCGCAGCGTGAGTTCCTGGCCGAACGCCGTGGTCAGCGCATCGGCGGTCGCGGGGTCGTCCACCCGGTACGGGACACCCGCGGGGCTGCGGAGGAGGGGGACGCGGTCGCGCCCGTCCAGCTCCGACGTCCAGTCGAGCAGCCCGGGGACGGGCCGGAAGCGGCGCGTGCGCTTGCCGCTGGTGATCCCGCCGTCGTGCGTGTAGACCGCCCAGCGGCGGTCGTGCTCGAGCCCTGACGGGGTGACGGCGGCAGTTCCCAGCGCCTGGCCCGACGTCGACTTCACCGGATAGCGGTAGAGCGCGAGGACCCGGCCGACGGGTGTTCCCTGGTGCGGCATGCGGTCATTCTCGCACCCGTGCGCCGTCGTCGAGGGAGGCCTCCCGGCGGGTACCACCCGGCCCGGGCGAGGTGCCTCACGGGGAGCGGATCAGCGGCCTGCCGAAGCGTACGATGGGGCCTCTACCCAGGGGGTCCCATGTCGCTCGAGGACGATGGACAGGTCCGCGACCCGGTGTGGCATCGGACGGGCGGCACCTTTGCCACCCCGGCTGGGCGGGTGAGCCGTGCGCGCGTGGTGGATTGAGGATGCCGCACTCGACGCCGCACTCGACGCCGGCGATCCCGGGTCCGGCGCGAGGAGCACGTCCGCGCTGGTCTTCGGCACCCGGCCGGACCCCGTCCCGGGCCCCGGCGAGCTCCTGGTCAGCGTCCGGGCGTGCGGGGTGTGCCGGACCGACCTGCATCTGGTCGAGGGCGACCTGCCGGCGAAGCATCCGCGCACCGTGCCGGGCCACGAGATCATCGGCGCGGTGGTGGACACCGGGCCCGGCTGCCGGCTCTTCCACGCGGGCGACAGGGTGGGCATCGCGTGGCTCCGCTCGACGTGCGGAGCCTGCCGTTTCTGCCGTCGCGGCGACGAGAACCTGTGCCTGTCTCCGCGGTTCACCGGTTGGGACGACGACGGCGGCTACGCCGAGCTCGTGACCGTGCCCGAGGCCTTCGCGTACGCAGTGCCGGAGGGCTTCGCCGACGAGGAGGCGGCCCCGCTGCTCTGCGCCGGGATCATCGGGTACCGGGCGCTGCGCCGGTCCGGGGTGCGGCCCGGCGGCCGGCTAGGCATCTACGGTTTCGGGGCGTCCGCCCACCTGGCCGCGCAGGTGGCGATGTTCGAGGGCGTGGAGGTGTCCGTGATGACGCGTTCGGCGAGCGCGCGCCGCCTTGCCGCGGAGCTGGGCGCCGTCTTCGTGGGGGACGCCACTGCGGAACCGCCCCACCCGCTGGACGCCGCCATCCTCTTCGCACCCGCCGGCGGACTGGTCCCCGCTGCCCTGCGCGCCCTGGACCGCGGCGGCACCCTGGCCATCGCGGGCATCTACCTCAGCGACATCCCGGTACTGCACTACGCCGACGACCTCTTCCAGGAACGCCGCCTCTGCAGCGTCACGGCGAACACCCGGTCCGACGGCCGTGAACTGCTGGCGCTCGCCGCACGCATCCCGCTGCGCCCCACCATCCAGCGGTACCCGTTCACCGCCGCGGATCGCGCCCTGGCGGACCTTGCGGCCGACCGCGTCGACGGCGCCGCGGTCCTGTACCTGACCGGCGGTCCCGGTGGGGCCTGAGGACGCCCCGGACTACGGTCCGGGCCCCGCCGTCCGACCATGGCAGCGCGGGACCGGCTCCCCGACCGTCGCAGCCACAGCCTCCCCCTTCGACGCGGTGATCTTCGACCTCGACGGCGTGGTCACGGACACGGCGTCGGTGCACCGGGCCGCCTGGAAACAGCTGTTCGACGCCGTGCTCAGGGATCCCCGGGTGCCCACCGCCGCGGAGGTGCGTCCCTTCGACGACGGCGACTACTACGCCTTCGTGGACGGCCGCCCCCGGGAACAGGGCGTCGCCGTGTTCCTGCATTCCCGCGGGATCGACCTGCCGCCCGGCACGCCGTCGGACCCGCCGGAGGCCTGGACCGAGCAGGGCCTGGGTGCGGCCAAGAACGCGCTCTTCCTCGACGAGCTGCGCCGGAACGGGGTGAGGGCCTTCCCGGGCACGGTCGAACTGATCCACCGGCTGCAGGACAGCCGCGTCCCGTGCGCCCTGGTGACGGCCAGCCGCAACGCCGCCTCGGTGCTCGCCGTCACGGGGCTGGAGGGGGCGTTCGACGTCGTCGTCGACGGGACCGCGGCTGCGGAGCTGGGCCTGCCCGGCAAACCCGATCCCGCCACCTTCCTCGAAGCAGCACGCAGGCTGAAGGCGCGCCCCGCCCGCACCGTGGTCATCGAGGACGCCACGAGCGGGGTGGCCGCCGCGCGCGCCGGCGGGTTCGGGCTGATCGTGGGGATCGACCGGGCCGAGCAGCGGGCGGCACTCGAACGTGCGGGAGCCGACATGGTGCTCGAGGACGCCCGGCAGCTGGACATGGGCCTGGTCCTCACACACCGGTGGCACCTGATCTACGACGGCTTCGATCCCTGGCACGAAGGCCACCGCGAGGCGCTGACCACCCTGGGCAACGGTCGCATGGCCACCCGCGGCGCCGCCCCGGAAGCCTCCGCCGACGCCGCCCACTACCCCGGCACGTACCTGGCGGGCATCTACAACCGGCGCCCCGAGCTGGTGCACGGGGAGGAGACGGAGGGCGAGCACCTGGTCAACCTCCCCAACTGGCTCCCCCTCGACCTGCGGCTGCCGCCCGGCGGGTGGTGGTCCGAGGGCGGACTGATTCTGGTGGGGCAGCACCGGGAGCTGGACCTGAAGCGGGCCGTGCTGTTCCGGCGGGCTGTGCTCGAGGATGCGCAGGGCAGGCGGCTGGACGTCCACCAGCGGCGGATCGTCTCCATGGCGCAGCCCGGCCTTGCGCTGCTGGAGACCACGCTGACCGCCCGCGGATGGGGCGGCACCGTGGAGGTCCGCACGGGGATCGATGCGGACGTGGCGAACGGAAACGTCCCCGAAGACGCGGCACTGGGTGGCCGGCACCTCCGAGTCCTCGACGGCCGGGTGGACTCCGGGGTCGAGACGGTGGAGGTCCTGACCCTGCAGAGCTGCCTCCGCGTCGCCGTCGCCGCCGAGGTCACGTTCAGCGGCCCGGACGGCGCCTCCTCCGCGGTGGGCAGCACCCCGGTGCCCGACGCGGGGTCGGACGGCGGGGCCGGACCGTCCCGCTGGCTGCAGCACCATGTCGCCACCCTGGCGGACGGGGTGCCGCTGACCGTCTGCAAGACGGTCGCCGTCGTCAGTTCGCGGGACCGCGCGGTGTCCTCGCCGCTGTCCGCGGCCCTCGCCGTCCTGGCCCGCGCCGGCGGTGGCCTGAAGCCGGCGCTCGCCGCCCACGAGGACGCGTGGCGGCCCCTGCTGGACCTGTTCAGCGTCGACCTTCACGCCGACCGGCAGACCCAGTTCATCCTGAACCTCCATGTGTTCCACCTGCTGCAGACCCTCTCGGAGCACACTGCCGAGCTCGACGCCGGCGTCCCGGCGCGCGGGCTCCACGGCGAGGGCTATCGGGGGCACATCTTCTGGGACGACCTGTTCGTGCTGCCGCTGGTCACGTCCCGCCTGCCGTCGGTGACCCGCTCGCTGCTGGACTACCGATGGCGCCGGCTGGACGCGGCCCGGGACCGGGCCCGCGCGGCCGGACTCGACGGCGCCATGTTCCCGTGGCGCAGCGGCAGCGACGGCACGGAGGACACCCCGCCATGGCTCTACAACCGTTTCTCCGGGCAGTGGACACCGGATCACTCCCGCCTGCAGCGCCACGGCAGCCTCGCCGTGGCGTACAACGCCTGGCAGTACTACGAGGCGACCGCGGACCGGGACTGGATCCTGGGCCACGGAGCGGACCTGATCGTGGAGGTCGCCCGGTCCTTCGCCGCGGCCGCCGAGTTCGACGCCGCGGACGGCAGGTTCCACCTGCGCGGTGTCGTGGGGCCGGACGAGTACCACGACGGCTACCCGGACCGTGCCGGAGAGGGCATCGACGACAATGCCTACACCAACGTCATGGCCTCGTGGGTGTGCTCACGCCCGGCGAGGATCATGAAGGCCGTCCGCGGCCGGGATCGCCGGGACCTGCGCCGCCGGCTCCGCATCACGGGAGGTGAGATGGACCAGTGGACCCGCCTGGCACGCCTGTTCCACGTGCCCTTCCACGACGGCGTCATCAGCCAGTTCGCAGGCTACGAGCGGCTGGAGGAACTGGACTGGGACCGCTACCGGCGCACGTACGGCAACATCGAGCGGCTGGACCTCCTCCTCGGCGCCGAGGGGGACAGCACCAACCGGTACAGGCTCTCCAAGCAGGCGGACGTCCTCATGCTGTTCTATGTGCTGGGCCAGGACCAGCTGATGCGCCGGCTCCGACACATGGGGTACACGCCGACGGAGGACCAGATGGCTCGGACCGTCGAGTACTACCTCGCCCGGGTGGCCCACGGTTCCACCCTCAGCCGGGTGGCCCACGCCTCGGTGCTCGCGGCGTCGCACCCGGAACGGGCGTGGGCCACCTTCCGCGAGGCTCTCGACGCCGACCTCGACGACACCCAGGACGGCACCACGCGCACGGGGATCCACCTCGGGGCGATGGCCGGCAGCGTCGACGTGGTCCAGCGGAGCTTCGCGGGCCTGCGGATGCACGCCGATGCGCTCGTGTTCACGCCGCGCCTGCCCACGGAGCTGCGGCAGGTCTCCTTCCGGATCCGGTACCGGGGACTGCCGCTGGAGATCACCCTCGAGAAGGACACGCTGACGGTGGTCGCTGCCGAGAGCACCGCCGACGCGGTCCGCGTCCGCGTGGGACGGCACCTGGCGGTCGTGGAGCCCGGCAGCACCCTGCAAATCAGCCTGCGGACGGGCCGACCGCCCTCCGGTGGGTGAGCCGCTTGTGCCAGTAGTCCGCCGCCAGCAGGGCCGGCATGGAGAGCAGCGCCACGAGCAGCCCTGCCACCGTGGGAGGCGCGTGCCCGAGCATGGCGGCAACCGGGACGATGAACAGGAATCCGAGCAGTGCCAGGAGTTCCACGCCCACGGCCTTCAGCATCAGCGGGTTGGTGCGCCAACCCAATCGCCAGGGGGGAACGGACTCGCTGCGGCAGGCGAAGGCGTTGGCGAGCTGGGCCAGCACCACCGTGGTGAACGCCGCCCCGGACGCCGCCGCGAGGACCCCCACGGCGGGGAACTCGGTCCCGGGGCGCCACCCGGCCAGCCAGAGGGTGAGCGTGAACGCCGTCATCTCGAAGACGGCCTCCACCGGGCCGAGGACAGCGAAGACGCGCACCATCAGCCGGGTGTCCATCAGGTGCCGGCGTTCCGGCGGGCGATGCATGATCCGCTTGTTGGCTTTCTCGCTGCCCAGGGCCAGGGCCGGGAGGAGATCCGTCCCGATGTCGAGGAACAGGATCTGCAGCACCCCGAGCGCCAGCGGGAAACTCCCGCCGGACAGCGCCCAGACCACGAAGGGGGTGAGCTCCGCGACGTTGTCGGTCAGGTGGTAGGTGAGGAACCGGCGGATGTTCGCGTAGGTGGCGCGGCCCTGCTCGACGGCGGCGATGATGGTCGCGAAGTCGTCGTCCAGCAGCACCAGGTCCGCCGCCTCCCGCGCCACGTCCGTGCCGCTGGCGCCCATGGCCACGCCGATGTCCGCTTCCTGCAGGGCAGGGCCGTCATTGACGCCGTCCCCCGTCATCGCCAGGACGTGCCCGCGCAGCTGCAGGGCCTTGGCCACCTTGAGCTTCTGCTCCGGGGACACCCTGCTGACCACCACCCCGTCCCGGTCCAGGAGTGCCCCGAGCAGGTGCGGGTCCTCCGGCAGGTCCTTGCCCTCGAGGACGGTCCGGTCGGGGCCGAGCAGCCCGATCTCCGCGGCGATCGCCGCCGCCGTCGTCGGGTGGTCCCCGGTCAGCATGGCGACCTTGATGCCGGCCGTCCGCGTGGCACGCAGCGCTTCCGCCACCGAGTCCCGCGGCGGGTCGTGCAGGCCCACGAGCCCGAGCAGGGTCAGCTCCCGTTCGAGCTCGCCCGGGTCCTCGGGCCACGTCGCGTCGGACCCGGGCATCCCGGGCAGCACCCGCTCGGCCACCGCGAGGACGCGCAGGCCGCGCCCTGCCATCTCGTCGAGGGCGGCCTCGCACGCCGAGAGATCGGCGGGCGCCACGCACAGCGGCAGCACGAATTCGGGGGCGCCCTTGAGCAGGAGGCGCCCGGCGACGGCCACGGACTCGCGCTTCCGGGCCGGATCGAACGGCCAGCGGGCATCGACGGGCACTTCCGCGTTCCCGCCGGCGCTCGTCCCGGCGCCGTGGTCCAACCGGCGGGCCAGCGCGTCCAGGGCAGCCTCCATCGGGTCCCCCTCGGCCAACCACTGGTCCCCGTGCAGCACGGCCCGCCCGCGGGACGCCGCCTGCGCTGCGCGCGCCAGGCGGCCGGCCTGCACCACGGCGTCCGGGGCGCCGGTGATGCTCGCGCTCGGGGCGTACCCGGTACCGCTCAGTGTCACGACGCCGAGCGGCGTCCAGACGTCGACGGCGCTCATCCTGTTCTGTGTGAGGGTGCCGGTCTTGTCGGTGCAGATGAAGGTCGTGGACCCGAGCGTCTCCACGGCCTGCAAGTGCCGCACCAGGGCGTTCCGGCCGGCCATGCGCTGCGCGCCCATGGCCAGGGACAGCGTGACCGTAGGTAGGAGTCCCTCGGGGATCAGGGCCACGGACACACCGATGGCGAACAGGAAGGCATTACGCCACGACGTCCCGGACAGCAGGGAGACCGCGAAGAACACGCCGCCGAAGGTCAGGGCGACCACCGAGATGATGCGGACCACCCGGCGCAACTCGACGTTGAGGGGGCTCTGGGGCGGCTGGGCGGTGGCGGTCAGGGTCGCGATGGCCGCGAGCCTCGTCTGCGCCCCGGTGGCGGTGACCTCCGCCTCGGCGTCCCCGTTGACGAGGAAGGTCCCGCCGAACCCCGCATCACCGGGCCTCTTGGGCACGGGGTCGCTCTCCCCCGAGAGCATCGACTCATCCACGGTGCAGGACTCCGTCACGGTGAACTCGATGTCACCCGGGATCCGGTCCCCCGCGGAGAGGAGCACCACGTCCCCGTGCACGATCTCCGCGGCGGGGATGCTCACCGCCCGGCCGTCGCGCCGCACGAGGACCTGGGCCGGGAGCATGGCCCGCAGCTGCGACGCCGCGCGTTCGGCCCGGGCTTCCTGCACATAGGAGAAGACCCCGTTGATGATGACCACGATCGTCACGGCGACGCCGAGCTGCGGCATGCCCGCGATGAAGGCCAGGGCCGCTGCCACCCACAGCATCACAGCGAAGAAGTGGGTGAACTGGGCGGCGAACGTACGCCAGCGTGGAACGATGTGCGTCTGCGGCAGGAGGTTGGGGCCGTCCTCGGCCAGGAGCCGGGCAGCGTCCCCGGTGCTGAGGCCTGCGACGGTGGTGGTCATGGACGGGGCCCCTGACAGGGGGCTGCCACGGTTGCTTCCGGACTCGTCGTCTCCGCCGGCCCGGTTCGACGAGCAAGGACCATGACCTTCTCCGACCCTCGGGGCACGGGTCCCAGTATCGGCCCTGGATCCACGACTGGGGAGGGTCCTCGGTCCCCCGTCGGCCACTCCCGCGGGTCAGCGCGGCATCAGGGGGCGAGCGCGATGTCCTCGCCGGTGAGTGCGGCGCGGAACCCGTCCTCCTGGACGGTGACGTCCCTGAGCACGAGCCCCTCGGGCAGGCCTTCGATCTCGTGCTCGATCGTGACGAAGCGGCGGACGACGGCGGCGATCCCCTCGGAGAGGAAGTCCGGGCCGCCGACGTCGATCGAGCGCGGCTCCATGACGAGCCTGCCGCCCTCGACCTCGACGGTGCCGGTGGCGGTGACGGGCAGTTCCCGGCCCAGGGCCTCGACCGTGCGCACCACGGTCGCCTGCCCGTCGTCGGCCGGTCGGACCACGGTGCCACCGCCGAGCTCCGCGGCGACGGCGTCGAACGGCACCGTCGCGTCCACGGCGAGCCGGTCGGCCACCAGCCCGCCCGGTCCGGTGACCACGCCCTGCCCGACCGCCCGCACGTCCCGCAGCGTCGAGCCCGCGGCCATCACGGTCCCGGCGTCCAGCTCCAGGTCGGCGAGCCACACCTCGTCCTCGCCCAGACCGGCGGGCGGCCCTGCCTGGGGGCCTGTCGAAGGCGGGGGGCCGGACTCGGCCGGCGGCGCGGAGGCGCCCGCACCGGCCGGGCTGCTCGCTGACCACCAGAGGACCACGACGGCGATCCCCAGGACGAGGAGCATCCCGAGAGCACCGATCAGCCAGTCCCTGACGCGCGTCCGTTCCATCAGGACAGTCTGGTGGAGTGGCGCCGCGGACGCGAACCTCCGCCGCGGGTCCCGCCGGTGTCCTGTACGCCGGCCGCTGTCAACCGCGGGGCCGGAGGTCGTAGATCCGCCGGAGCTTCCCGCTGGAGCGCACGAGCGAGCCCTGTTCCACGACGGTGACGGCGCACGTGGAGCCGATGTGCGTCTTGACCTGGTGCCGGAGTTCGACGGCGGCCGCGGCCGCGTCGGCGGCCGTGACCCCCTCCCTGGGTTCCACCTTGATGGTCAGCTGGTCCATCCGCTGACCCTCGGGGCGCGTCAGCTCGAGCTGGAAGTGCGGGCTCAGGGCGGGGATGCGCAGCGTGAGCTCCTCGACCTGGGTGGGGAACAGGTTCACGCCGCGCACGATCACCATGTCATCGCTGCGCCCGGTGATGCGCTCCATGCGACGCATGCCGGGCCTCGCGGTGCCGGGCTGCAGGCGGGTGAGGTCGTGGGTGCGGTAGCGGATGATCGGCAGTGCCTCCTTGGTCAGGGACGTGAAGACGAGTTCGCCCGCCTGGCCGTCGTCGAGCACCTGCTCCGTGAACGGGTCGATGATCTCCGGCCGGAAGTGGTCCTCCCAGATGTGCGAGCCGTCCTTGGACTCCACGCATTCACCGGCGACGCCGGGGCCCATGACCTCGGACAGGCCGTAGATGTCGCACGCGTCGAAGCCCGCGCGCCCCTCGAGCTCCTGCCGCATGCCCTCCGTCCACGGCTCGGCGCCGAGGACGCCGGTCTTCAGGGACGTGGACGACGGATCGATCCCTGCCGCGACCATGGTGTCGAGGATGGTGAGCAGGTAGGTGGGCGTGGCGAGGATGGCATCGGGTTCGAAGTCCCGGATGAGCTGCACCTGCCGCTCGGTCTGGCCGCCCGAGATGGGGATGACGGTGCAGCCGAGCCGCTCCGCGCCCGCATGCGCGCCGAGGCCGCCCGTGAACAGCCCGTACCCGTAGGCGTTGTGGACCTTCCAGCCGGGCTTCACGCCGGAGGCGCGCAGCGAGCGCGCCACGAGGGACGCCCACCGGTCGAGGTCTCCGGCCGTGTAGCCGACGACGGTGGGCTGGCCCGTCGTGCCGGAGGACGCGTGGATGCGCGCCACGCGCTCCTGCGGGACGGCGAACATGCCGAACGGGTAGGTGCTGCGCAGGTCCTCCTTGGTGGTGAAGGGGAACTTCGCGAGGTCGGCGAGCTCACGCACGTCGTCGGGGTGGACGCCGGCGTCGTCGAACTTCCGCCGGTACAGGGGCACCTGCGTATAGGCGTGGGCGAGCGTGGCCTGCAGGCGTTCCAGCTGGACGGACTCGAGGTGGTCGCGGGACCACGTCTCCTCGACGTCGAGGGTGGCGGGATCCGCGGCGGACGCACGGAGGGGGATGGTGGTCATAGCTGATCCTTCGCACGGAGGGTGAGGGGATGGGGCCGCGTCACAGGACGGATCCGACGGCGCGGGCGGCTGCGGCGACGCGGGCGCCGATGGCCTCGACCGATCGGTCGCTGTGGAGGTAGACGACGGCGAGCGCTGCGGGGAGCCGGCCGCGGACGTGCACGGGGGCGGCGACGGAACTGACGCCGGGGATCACCTCGTCCTGGCTCGTGGCGTACCCGGTGGCCGCCGCAATTTTCGATGCCTCGCGGTAGGGCGAGCCGGGTGCCAGGCGCTGCCAGTGGGACTCGGTGAGGGCGGACTGGATGGCGATGCCGGGCGCCCCGGCGTCGAACGGGTGGCGCGAGCCAGGCCGCTGGACGAGGGTGCCCTCGCCGTGCGGGGGTTCGACGGCGACGAGGGTGACGCAGTGGTGCCGGTCCCAGACCGCGATGAAGGCCGTCATCTGCAGTTCCGACGCCACCGCAGTGAGTTCGGGCAGGGCGGCCGTCTGCAGCCGGGCCGCCACGCCCCGGGCGAGGTTCGCCAGTCCCGGTCCGGCCTGGAACCGGCCGGCGGCATCCCGGACGACGAGCGAGTGCTCCTCGAGGGTGCGCAGGATCCGGTAGGCGATGGAGCGGTGCACGTCGAGCGCGCCCGCGATCTCCGCCGTCGTCAGCCCGTCCGGGGTGTCCGCGAGGATCTCCAGGGCCCGGATGCCCCGTGACAGGGTCTGGGAGGCGGGGGCCGACGGCGTCGTGGTTGCCGGCGGTGTGGTCATCGCCGGGTCCGTGTGCGCGGTCCGCATGTCAGGCGAAGGTCCGGCCGGCTCCCGGCGTCCCGGGACTGTCCGCCCGGGACGCCAGGAGCGGGGCGAAGAACGCGGCCAGGCCCGCGGTGCCGCTCAGCGGGATCACGTGCGCCACGTACTGGTCGGGCCGGACCACGACGACGACGCCGGCGCGGTCCAGTCCGCGCAGGTCGAAGATGTCCGCGGCCGGATCGGCGGCGTACACCTTCTCGTAGTCGGTGAGTCCGAACGGCCCCACCGCGGGTGTGAACTCCGTCGGGACCCGTCCGATGTCCACCTGCGTGTGGTCCTGCTGGTAGATCACCTTCACGTCGAACCAGGCGTCCCGGTCGGCCCCCGGGGGCGTGGCGGCGAGCGGCGAGTCGGGGTGGGTACCGATCCAGTCGGCGAACGCCTCCACACCGGAGGCCGTGCCCGGCGCCGCGCCGTCCGCGAACACGTAGATGCGCCACCGGCCATCCGCCGTCGCATGATGACCGAGCTGCATCGGGACGCCGTCGCACACCCGGACCACGGGCGCGGACTTGAAGCGCTTGCCGATGGGGAAGCCGGCGGCGAGGTCCTGGTGCACGCCCTCGGCGACGAGCATCGACGGCGCGTACTGCGTCATGAAGCCCGCGGGGAACTCGATGGTCCGCACGTAGAAGTCCTCGAGTTCGGACGGATCGGCGAAGTCCTCCGGTTTCCGCGCCATGAGCGTCGACCATTCCTTGTCGAACGCGATGAGGTCCCTGGCGACCACCTGCCGTTCGGCCGAGTACGTGGCCAGGAGGGCCTCCGGGCTGCGGCCCTCGAGGACGTGCCCGAGTTTCCAGCCGAGGTTGAAGCCGTCCTGCATGGACACGTTCATCCCCTGGCCCGCCTTGGCGCTGTGCGTGTGGCAGGCGTCGCCGGTGATGAAGACGCGCGGGGTGCGGGTGCCCACGTCCTCCGGCAGGACGTCGTCGAACCTGTCGGTGAGGCGGTGGCCCACCTCGTAGACGCTGTGCCAGGCGACGTTCCGCACGTCGAGGGTGTAGGGGCTGAGGATCGTGTTGGCCTTGGCGATGATCTGCTCGAGAGTGGTGGCCCGTACTGCACCGTTGTCCGCCGGGTCCACCTCGCCGAGGTCCACGTACATGCGGAAGAGGTGCCCGCCCTCGCGCGGGATCAGCAGGATGCTGCCGCCGGATCCGGACTGGATGGCGCACTTGCGGCGGATGTCGGGGAAATCGGTGACCGCGAGGGCGTCCATCACGCCCCACGCGTGGTTGGCCTGGTCCCCGGCCAGGGTGCAGCCGATCGCCTGGCGCACGGGGCTGCGCGCGCCGTCGGCCCCCACCACGTACTTCGCCCGCACCGTGCGCTCCGTGCCCGCGTGCTCTCCCGCCGCGCGCACGAGGGTGACCCGCACCGGGTACTCCTGCTCGTCATCGACCTCCAGGCCCGCGAATTCGAAGCCGTAGTCGGGTTCCATGCGTGCGGGTGCGTTCTTCATGAACTCGGCGAAGTAGTCGAGGACGCGGGCCTGGTTGACGATCAGGTGCGGGAACTCGCTGATGGCGGTCGGATCGTCCTCGGGGCGGGCCGTGCGGATGATCCGCGAGGAGTCCGCGGGGTCCGGCTTCCAGAACGCCATCTCGACGATCCGGTACGCCTCGTCGATGATCCGGTGGGCGAACCCGAAGGCCTGGAAGGTCTCGACGCTGCGGGCCTGGATGCCGTCGGCCTGGCCGATCGCGAGCCTGCCCGCGCGGCGCTCGACGATCCGCGTGCTGATGCCCGGGAACTGGGAGAGCTGCGCGGCGGCGATCATCCCGGCGGGTCCGGTGCCGATGATGAGGACGTCCACCTCGTCGGGGAGTTCCTGCGGGCGATCGAGTCCGACGCCGGCGGCCGGCTGGACGCGGGGGTCACCCGACACGTAGCCGTGGTGGTGGAATTGCACGGGCTGGCCTCACTTCATCGTGGATGTGCCGTGGCTCGCGTGTTCGATAATCGAACACGCCGTTCTTCTTTCGTAGGGCGATGGTAGCCCGGGTGGCGGCGGTACTCAATGGTGGCCCACTGCGCTC
This sequence comes from Arthrobacter sp. CAN_A2, assembly GCF_015752045.1. Lineage (NCBI taxonomy): Bacteria > Bacillati > Actinomycetota > Actinomycetes > Micrococcales > Micrococcaceae > Arthrobacter > Arthrobacter sp. CAN_A2. The sequence continues at coordinate 182,905 of NZ_JADOUS010000006.1, read as the reverse complement.
CGATCGCCAGCTGCGTGCAGCGAAACCTGATCAGTGCCCTTGCTGTTCGTTTGTCATACTCGGAAGAGGATGTGTCGCTGGGGCACTTTCCGGGTGAGGAACAGCATGACCGATCGCGGACCGCGAACAGTAGGAGAGCGACCGGATCACGCCGACACGTGGCCGGCGCCCGCACCGGTACGGGACTCGTACCTGCCCGTCACCGAAGGCCCCACAACCCGGGCTGCGGCCCTTGCCGAGGATCAGCGGCGTCGTGACGTCCGACGCTTAGGGCCGACCGATTCGGGCGACGAGGAACGGTTCGACCGGATCACCCGGAGGGCACGGGACTACTTCGGCGTGAGCTCGGCGACCCTTTCCCTGATCACGGACGATCAGCAGTACCTCAAGTCATTCGTCGGTCCGCTGCACCGGCATCTGGACCGGAGCATCGCCTTCTGCAATGTGACCATCCAGCACGAGGAACCGTTGATCATCCCCGACACTCTCTCCGATCCCCGATTCGAGGCCAGTCCCTTGGTGGTCGCCGCCCCGTTCGTCCGGTTCTACGCCGGGGTGCCCCTGCGGGGACCGGGTGGATGGTTCGCCGGCAGCTTCTGCATCCTCGATCAGGACGCACGGGACTTCTCCCGTGCTGATCGGCAGAAGCTCCTCGCCCTGGCCGGTGAAGCCGAAGTGGAGCTCAACCGCTACCTGGAGTCCTGACCGGCACGCCCTGGCCTCCACCTACCCCGACCAGGTGGAGATCCGTGCACGCGATGAGCACCCCGGGCGTCTCGACCTCGCCGCCACGATCAACGCCCGACCCTTCGAGACCGAGGTGTACGCCTGCGGACCCGAACCGCTGCTCCAGGAGGTGATCGACCTCGTACCCGCCGGCAGGCTGCATCTCGAACGGTTCTCGCCGGTTCCGACGGACACCACTGCGCCGGCCCGCCCGCCGGCCCGCCCGGTGGACATCATCTGCGGAAGGAGTGGCAAGGAGATCCATGTCCCTGCGGGCGTGTCCGTCCTCACCGCGCTGCAGGACCAGGCGGTCCCCATCGCCGCTTCGTGTGGCGAAGGGATCTGTGGCACCTGCGAGGTCCGGGTCCTCAGCGGCTCCCCCCAGCATCTGGACTCGGGCGATCACCGTGATGAGGATGAGAACCTTCTCATCGCCGGCTCATGGAGGACTAACGTCCGGGTGACTGAATGGGGACTTCCGGAGGATCAGCACGCGGTCACGCGATTCCACCTCGGAAGACCCCGCCGGTGCTGCCCCTCATCCGCAGACTCCTGCACGTACGTGAAGAGGACAAGCATGCGCATATCTGTCATCGGTTGCGGATACCTGGGGGCCGTCCATGCGGTCTGCATGGCCAAGCTCGGCCATGACGTCGTGGGTATCGATGTCGACCCCCGCAGGATCGACGACCTTCAAGCAGGGCGTGCCCCGTTCTTCGAACCCGGCCTGCCCGAACTGCTGGACGAGGTCCTGACGACCGGGCGGCTGAAATTCAGTTCCAGCATGGCCGACGCCAAGGGAGCGGAGGTGCACTTCCTCTGCATCGGCACACCGCAGCGTAAGGGCGAATACGCGGCGGACCTGCGCCATGTCGACAGCGCCTTCGCGTCGCTGCTCGATGCCCTCGAACCAGGCAATCTCGTTGTCGGCAAGTCCACCGTCCCCGTGGGCACCGCGGCCCGCCTGGCCGATGATCTCTCGCGGCGGCATCCCGACGGTATCCTCGCCTGGAATCCGGAGTTCCTCCGTGAAGGACTCGCCATCGACGACACGCTCTCCCCCGACCGTCTCGTGTACGGCCTCCCCGAGGGCGAGGCCGGCCTCCGTGCCACGCAGATGCTCGACGCCGTCTATGCCGCCCCCCTGTCGACGGGCACCCCGCGACTGTGCTCCGACTACGCCACCGCGGAGTTGGTCAAAGCCGCAGCGAACTCGTTCCTCGCAACGAAGATCTCCTTCATCAACGCCATGGCCGAGGTCTGCGAGGTCACAGGCGCGGACATCACACTCCTCGCCGACGCGATCGGGATGGACGATCGAATCGGCCGGAAGTTCCTCAACGCAGGTGTGGGCTTCGGCGGTGGCTGTCTCCCGAAGGACATCAGGGCGTTCATGGCACGCGCCGGCGAGCTGGGCGCCGACCAGGCGCTCACCTTCCTGCGTGAAGTGGACGACATCAATGTCCGGCGTCGCATCCGCACCGTCGAGCTCACCCGAACCCTGGTAGGAGGTTCGCTCCTCGGTAGGCGCATCACCGTGCTGGGAGCGGCGTTCAAACCCGACAGCGACGACGTACGCGACTCCCCCGCCCTCAGCATCGCCGCGCAGCTGCAGTTGCAGGGCGCAGAGGTCACCGTCACCGACCCCGAGGCGATCGACGGTGCACGTCGCCGCTTCCCGGAGCTCATGTACGAGGAGGACCTGACGCAGGCCATGGACGACGCCGACGCCCTGCTGCTGCTCACCGAGTGGGAGGAGTACCGTTCCCTCACCCCGGAAGTGGCCGCGGCCTCGGTGCGCGCCAGGAACATCCTGGACGGCCGCAACGTGCTGGAGCCCGCCAGGTGGCGCCGCGCGGGCTGGAACTACAAAGGAATCGGCAGACCATAGCCCACCACCGGGACGACCGCTCAGGCAGCGTCCCGGCACTGTCTGCACGCGCCGGACCGGGGAGCAGCCCTACGAAACATGAGAAGTCCCTCATGCCCCCATCATGCGCTGCTCATGCAGGGCTGGCTGACTGATATCCCCAGCAACTCATCACCGCATCAAGAAAGTCGGCAATCCACGATGGCAGATTCGCAGCCCCAGGAGCTCAGGGTCGTCCTTTACTCTCATGACTCTCAGGGGCTCGGGCACACACGCCGCAACCTCGCTATCGCCCACGCCCTGTCGGCCGGGCTGCCCGGCTACGCGAACCGACGGGTGACCGGCCTCCTCGTCACGGGAGAATCCTCCGCAACGCGCTTCGATGTCCCGTCGGGATGGGATTGGGTGGTCCTGCCCGGGATACGCAAGAGCAACGATGGTTACCGCCCGCGCCACCTGTCCATCGGGCAGGACGCCCTCATCCAGCTACGCATGCACATGATCGACGCCGTGTTCGACCGGTTCCGCCCCCACCTGGTGATCGTCGACCGCCATGCGTTCGGAGTGGACGGGGAACTGCGGCAGGCCCTGACCGACCTCCGCCTCAAGCGTCCGGCGTGCAAGGTGGTCCTCGGACTGCGTGAGGTGCTCGACAGCCCTCACGTCATGACGCAGGAGTGGGCCAGGATGGGTGGAACCGACCCGCTCAGGTCGGTCTTCGACCAGATCTGGGTCTATGGAGATCCGGCGATCCACGACCCTCTGGGCACAGGCGAGATCCCGGAGACTCTCAGCCCCCTTGTCCGCTACACGGGCTATCTCGCCGCGGGCAGGGTTTCCCGCGGACGATCGACCCCTCTGAGCCAGCCCTACCTGCTGACCATGGCCGGCGGCGGGTCGGACGGCCTTGCGCTGATGCTCGCAGCTGCCGGCGCCGAGGTTCCCGAGGGCTACGAGCATCTCGTCATCACCGGACCTCAGATGCCGAAGGAGCACCGCCGCCTGGTCGAGCGGGCTGCGAGGCCCGGGACGTCGGTCGTCGTCAAGGTGCGCGACGCCCTCTCCGAGATCGAGGGGGCCTCGGCGATCGTCTCGATGGGCGGGTACAACTCTGTCAGCGAGATCATGAGCACCTCCACTCCCGCGCTCATCGTCCCGCGGACCGAGCCCCGACTGGAGCAACTCATCCGGGCCTCCGCACTGGCCCGGCACGGCATCGTCGACATGTGCCACCCCGACGACCTCTCCCCGGAGTTCATCACCGCCTGGTTCATGCGCGCCGCGGGCACCCGGGTGGGCCGTTCCCAGGTCGACCTGACCGGTGTCGCCGCACTCGTGCCTCTGGCCGCCGACCTCCTCGTCGCCGAGGCGGGCACACAGGAGCGGAGGCGGGCACATGCTGCTGTCTGACCGGCCCGGACCCTCGCGCACCGCCTATGTCGTGAAGATGTATCCGCGGTTCTCCGAGACCTTCATCGTGACCGAGATCCTTGCCCGGGAGGCGCAGGGCGAGGACCTGCGCCTCTTCTCCTTGCGTCCACCGGTCGACCCCCGGTTCCACCCGGAGCTCGCACGCGTCCAAGCCGGCGTGACGTATATCGCGAAGCCCTCGAAGATCCTCGAGGCCTGGGGCCTGCTCGGGGAGGGCCTGGCGATCGTTCCGGGGTTCGGGGACCGCTTCGCACGCATGCTGCCCGGACTCCTGGCGATGGACCCGATCGAAGCCCACCAGGGTGTCGGACTGGCCGCCGAGTTCGTCCGCCAGGGCATCACCCATGCGCACGCGCACTTCGGGTCCATGGCCACCCGTGCCACTGCGATCGCCGCAGAACTCGTCGACATCCCCTTCTCCTTCACTGCCCACGCGAAGGACATCTTCCACGAGGAGGTGGACCCGGCAGTCCTCGCGGATCTCATGCGCCGGGCTCATCACGTGGTGACGGTCAGCGACTTCAACCACCGTTTCCTCGACCGTGTCTCGGCCGGCGAGGACACCTCCGTACACCGCGTCTACAACGGCCTGGAACTCAGGCGGTTCCCCTACCGGGACCCGGCACCACGAGGAACGGTGTTGCGTGTCTGCGCCGTGGGCAGGCTGGTCGAGAAGAAGGGGTTCCCCTACCTGCTCGAAGCAGTCGCCCGACTGAAAGCCGACGGCTTCGCCCTGGAAGTCCGCATCGCGGGGGGAGGGCCGCAGTACGGGGACCTCCTCGAGCGGGTAGGTGCGCTCGATCTCGCGGACGATGTCACGCTGCTCGGCCCGAAGACGCAGGAGGAGGTCGTCGCCCTCCTGCGGTGGGCCGACGTCTTCGTGGCCCCGTGCGTCGTGGCCGAGGACGGCAACATGGACGGCCTGCCGACCGTCCTGCTCGAAGCCATGGCCACCGGCGTCCCGTGCATCGCGAGCGACGTCACAGGGATCTCGGAGGTCTTCGACTCCGGTGACGGCGTCGCCACCGGCATCCTGACCCGGGCCGGGTCCACCGCCGATCTCGTGCGGGCCCTCGCCTACTGTGCCTCCGCCGACCTGACCTGGATGGCACGCGCGGCGCGTCAGCTGATCGAGTCCTCCTTCGACTCGGTGGAGCAGGCGCGTCGGCTGCGCGAACTCCAGGACGAAGAGAGCACCCGGTGCGCCCTCAGCTCCTCCAGGGCATCATGACGCGTGTCGCCTACGTGTGTATCGACCCAGGCATCCCTGTGTTCGGCTCGAAGGGGGCTTCTGTCCACGTGCAGGAGATCATCCGGAGCTGGCTGGCACGCGGCGCCGACGTCACCGTGTACTGCACCAGGATCGGCGATTCCGTTCCCGGCGACCTTGCCGGGGTACGGGTGGTGACCCATCCCGTCCCCCGCGGCAGCGGGCCGGAGCGTGAACGGTCCCAACGGGACGCCGCGGCTGCACTGGCTGCACAGGCCGTGAAGGACGGCGTCACTGCGGTCTACGAACGGTATTCGCTCTTCAGCGATGCACTTGCGCGGATCACGACCGCCCTGTCGGTTCCGGGCATCCTCGAGGTGAACGCGCCACTCATCGATGAACAGCGGACCCACCGTGCACTGCACGACGAGGGAACAGCACTGCGTGCACTCAGGATCCAGCTCTCCGCGGCGACGGTGATCGCCTGCGTGTCCGATCCCGTTGCTGCCTGGATCGCCGGACACGCATCGCCCGGCTCCCGGCCCAGGATCATCACGGCACCGAATGGGGTCAACGTGGAGCGCATCGTGCCCTCCGCGGAAGCCGACGGTGCCCCGACCGTCGTCTTCGTCGGCACCCTCAAACCATGGCACGGGGTCAGCGACCTCATCGAGGCCAAAGCGCTGTCCGACGGTTCCTGGAAGCTGCGGATCGTCGGAGACGGCCCCGAGGCCGCGAGCCTACGCGCACTGGCCGGTGCGAAGGGTGTGGACGTCGACTTCACGGGAGCGCTGACCCCCGCGGAGGTGCCCGCGATGCTCACCGGCTGCGCGATCGCCGTGGCACCCTACCCCCGGACCGAACGGGAGGAGGAACAGTACTTCTCCCCGTTGAAGATCTATGAGTACTGCGCCGCCGGATTGCCGGTCGTGGCATCGGCCGTCGGGCAGGTGCCGGACATCATCGACCACGGGGTGACGGGTCTGCTCGTCGAACCCTCCCATCCCGCGGCCCTGGCAGCCGCCCTGGACGAGCTGGCGGGAACGCCGCTCGCACGCCGCAGCATGTCGGTAGCGGCCCGCCGCTTCGCGGAGGACCACAGCTGGGACGCTGTCCTCGATGCCATCCTGGAAGGGAGCACTCTGTGACCAGGCAGACCAGGTCGACCACCCCGGGCCCGGCGCCCTCCGTACCACCGGCGAAGCCTCTACGAAGGACGCTGCGCATGGTGCGTCCTCACCTCGGCCGGCACAGGAAGCTCATGGCCGGTGGCGTCACGGCCCTCCTGCTCGAGGTCGCGTTCCGCGTCCTGGAACCCTGGCCCGTGAAATTCGTGATCGACGCCGTGACCCGGAGCCTCGGCGCCGATTTCTCCGGCGGCGGGCCCGCGGCCTCCCCCGCCCTGCTGATCCTCTGCGGGGCTGCGCTCATTGCGATCATCGGGTTCCGCGCCCTGTTCAACTTCCTCGCCACCATCGCGTTCGCGCTCACCGGTTCACGTGTGGCCACCGACCTGCGAGCCCGTGTGTTCGCCCACGTCCAGTCCCTGTCGCTCTCCTACCACGCCTCGTCCCGCACGGGAGACATGGTGCAGCGCCTCATCGGTGATGTGGGCAAGCTCCAGGAGGTCGCCGTCAGCGCCGGCCTGCCACTGATCGCGAACTGCATCACCCTCGTGGCCATGGCCGGCGTGATGTTCTGGCTGGACCCCCTTCTCGCCCTCGTCGTCGTCGTCGCCTCCGCGGCGTTCCTCCTGCTGTCGAGGGTGAGCACGGGGAAGATCACCGTCGCCGCGCGCCGTACCCGGAAAGGCGAGGGTGCCCTGGCGAACACCGCACAGGAGAGCCTGGGCGCCATCCGCGTGGTCCAGACGTACGGTCTCGAACGGACGCTGGCACGCCAGTTCGGGAACAACAACGAGAAGACGCTGCGGGAAGGTGTCCTGGCCCGACGTCTCGCCGCTGCGCTGGAACGTCGCACCGATGTCATCGTGGGCATCGCGACCGCACTCGTGCTCGCAGGAGGCGGCTGGCGCGTGGTGCAGGGCGCCATGACACCCGGTGACCTCGTGCTGTTCCTGATGTACCTCAAGACGGCGATGAAGCCCCTGCGCGACCTGGCGAAATACACCGGCCGCATCGCCCGCGCGACCGCCTCGGGTGAGCGCGTCGCAGATCTGCTCGATGAGTCCGTCGACATCAAGGACACCCCCGGCGCAGTCCCCCTGTCCACGGTGTGGGGCGACCTCGAGCTGCGAGGCGTCACGGCCGGGTACACGCCCGGCAAACCGGTGCTCCGGGACATCGACCTGACATTCATGGGTCGGCGCCGCACCGCCGTCGTCGGCCCGTCGGGGTCGGGGAAGTCGACACTCGCCTCGCTCGCGGTACGGATGATGGACCCGCTGGCCGGCAGCGTCCACCTGGACGGCAAGGACCTCCGGCACGTGACCCTCGAGTCCCTCCGCTCCCGGGTCAGCCTGGTGTTGCAGGACGCCGTCCTCTTCACCGGCACCATCAGGGAGAACATCCGTTACGGCCGCATCGACGCCTCGGACGAGGACGTGGAGTACGCGGCGAAGCTCGCCGACGTGCACGGCTTCGTCACGCAGTTTCCCGAAGGATATGACACGACGGTGGGCGAACGGGGTGGGACGCTCTCCGGCGGTCAACGCCAGCGGATAGCGATTGCGCGGGCACTGCTGCGCGATGCACCACTCGTGATTCTCGACGAGGTCACCACGGGCCTGGACAAGGACGCGCGCCTGGAGGTGCTGAAAGGACTGGACCTGCTCTCACGGCATCGCACGACGATCACCATCACCCACGAACCTGCTCTGGCGCTGACGCACGACTGGATCATCTGGCTCGAGGACGGGACCGTCCGCTTCGAAGGGTCGCCCGCAGAGATCAGGGAGCACCCTGTCTATGGTGAATGGGCTGAGGAAGCGGACGACATCAAGGACCTGTCAGCCAACGGGCGGAGGCAGGCATGACCGCCGCCGTCATCGACCCGGCGCTGCCGGCACTGCCGACCATCTTCGATCCGGTCGAATTGTCCGCCGCGTTCTCACGTCCGGTGCACGCCGACCGGCTGCGCCACAAACAGGGCGTTTCCGCCGTCGCGCGCCTCCTGCCCCTCGACACACGCCGGGATCCAGCGGCCGACACCACGGCGCGCCCCGGAGCAGGTGCTGCCCCACGATGGGTGGCCACCTACGCCCCGCACCACGCCCCCAAGCTGGGCAAGACACTCGCGCGGGCCGCGCAACACGGACATGACATCGAAGTGATCGCATTACCGGGACACCGGACGCTCGTCGCCGGTCCCATCGGCCTGGACATGAAGCTGCATGACACCCTCCGGGCCTTCGACGGGCACGACCGCCTGATCCTCGAACCTGGCGGGGTGCTCAACTACAACCCGCACCGCCGCGTGGTCTTCCGGATCGAGACGTCCGCCGGGGCCATCGTCTGCAAGGCAGGCCGGACCGATCCCGCAGAAGCAGCGTTCCTCGCCGACCTCGCCGCACGAGGTGTCCCGGTCCTGCAGCGGATCATCCCCCCTGACGCGCCACAGGCCGGCGCCCTGCGCTACTACCCCTGGTTCGGACAGGGAGATCTCCAGGAAGCGGCCCGGAGGGATGATCCCGACGTCGCCCGCTCCGCGCACGCGGCCGGCGCCGCCCTCGCCCTGCTGCATGCACAACCCACCCACCTCGCCCCAGGACCAGGAAAGGACCCGCTCGACAAACTGCGCTCCCTCGACCAGCGGAACCTGCACCTGATGCCGGGAAGCCAGGCACGATTGAGCAGCATCCACGCCGGGCTCGTCCGGCGCCTGGGCGACGACGACCGCACCGTCATCGTCCATGGTGACCTCTCCGCTGATCAGGTGCTCGTGGACGCCTCCCACGTGCTGCTCGCCGATTTCGACCGGTCGACCACGGCTCCAGCCGGCACGGACATCGGCTCGTTCATCGCCGTCGACCTGTTGCAGGAACGCGCGTCCGGTCGGAAGCTCCGGGGGCACTTCCTCGAGGGTTACGCGGCAGGAGGTGGACGTATCGACAACGGGACCGTGCTCGCCTGGACCGCCGTGCATCTCCTGGATCGCCTCAACGAGCCGTTCCGATCCTGTTCACCATCCTGGCGTGACGAAACCGAGGAGCGGCTCGAGATGCTTGCAGCCCTGGTCGCGTGATGCTCATCCCCGACGACGTCCTGGATGGCGAGGGCACCCGGCTCACCATCCGACGCGCATGGCCGCAGGACAACGGTCGGCTCATCATCGAAGCCGTCGAGGAGGACACAGGGCGCCTACGGGCGGGACACCTCGATGCGGGGGGCACGGTGACGGTGACGCCCTTCGGGGAGGATCCAGCCTTGGCGGGCCTCCCCGCGGCCGTCGACGCCGGCGAGCTCCTGGTCCACCGCTTCGACAGGAGGGCCGTCGTGAGGACGGACAGCGCGTACCTCAAACTGCTTCCACCCCGAAAGGTCACCCGGGTCGTCACCGCTCACGCCACGGCTGCCGAACTCATCGCAGCCGCAGGTATCGCCACGCCCCGCGTCACCTCCGTCGACGGGGGGACGCTCACCCTGTCCACGGTGCCGGGGGCCAGTCTGTACGATCTCGGCCTCTCACGTGGCGGGGCTGACAGCGGCACCCTGACGACACTCGAACGCGCGTGGTCCGGCTGGGCGGATCAGTGGCCGAGCTTCATCACCGCCCCGCGTGGCGACGCTGCCGCCCTGCCCTCCTACCGGCCGGAGGACGAAGTCGAGACCCTCACCACGTGGATGGTCCGCTGCCTCGATTTCGGTGCCCTGCCGGTTCCGGACGACACCCTGCGGTCAGCAGTACGGGAGGCTGCCGGCCGGCTGCTCGACGGTACGCCGCAGACTCCCGTCCTCTCCCACCGCGACCTCCATGACAAGCAGGTGCTCATCTCCGGTGGAGATACCGGCAACGGGACTCTCGGCCTGATCGACTGCGACACGCTGGCCCTCGCTGAGCCCGCACTCGATCTGGCGAATCTCCTGGTGCATCTATCGTTCCGTGAGGCGCAGGGCCTCCTCAGCGCTCGACGGCGTGCCGCCGGGGAACGTGCGATTCTCGCGCTGGCGGAGGAGCTATCAGTATCCGGCGACCGACTCAGCGCCTACGCGCTGTCGACGAAGCTGCGACTCGCATGCATCTACGCCTTCCGCCCGCGCTGGCGGACCCTCACGAAGGACTGGTTCCACGAGGCCGTCTGATGCCGGCCGACGAACCCACCGCGGGGCCGGAGTGGCCGGTCGGCAGTACAGCTAGGGCTGGGCACGATCGGAGACCAACCGGTACCCCATGCCGCGGACCGTCGCGAACCGCTCGGGTCCGAGCTTGTTGCGGAGATACCTGACATAGACGTCGACCACGTTGGAACCCGGGTCGAAATCGTACCCCCAGACGCGGGAGAGCAACTGCTCGCGGCTGAGGACCTGGCCGGGATTGCGCAGGAACGCCTCGGTCAAAGCGAATTCCCGGGCAGACAGATCCACCTCCCTACCGTCGATCAGGGCGCGGCGCGTGCGCAGATCCAGCTGGAGGCCGTCGTGCGAGAGGACGGAACTCTCCGTCCGGGACGGGTCCGGGCGCAGGCGTAGACGGACGCGGGCCAGCAGCTCTTCGAAGCGGAACGGCTTGGTCATATAGTCGTCAGCGCCGCCCTCGAGCCCGGCCACGGTGTCGTCGGTGGTGTTACGCGCGGAGAGAATGATGACGGGGGTGTCGTTGCGGGCCTCCCGGAGTCTCCGAAGCACGGTGAAACCGTCCTGGTCCGGCAGGCCGAGGTCGAGGATGACGAGTTCGAAGTCCCCGCTCTGGGCCAGATGGTAGCCGTCCCGTCCGTTGACCGCGCTGGTCGGCACATACCCCGCCGATCGGAGCCCCTTCGCGATGAAGGCGCTGATACGTTCCTCGTCCTCGACGATCAGGATCTGCGTCACGGTTCCTCTTTCGGGGCTGGGGCGGAGTACTCGCGGGAGATGGAGTCGGACGGGTCATGGCGGGTCGCCACCGGAAGTTCGAGGGTGAAGGTGGAGCCGCGACCCGGTGCCGACAGGACACCGACTCCACCACCGTGGGCCTTGGCGATCGCTTCGACGATGGACAACCCGAGGCCCGCGCCCTCCGCTCGTTTGCCTTCGGAGCCGCGTTCGAAGCGGCCGAAGATGCGCTGCTGGTCGGCGGCACTGATGCCGATGCCTTCATCACGCACCCAGATGCTGAGGTGACCATGGTCCAGCCGGGAGCCGACGGCGATCGTCGAACCGTCGGCGGAGAACTTCACGGCATTCGCGGCGAGCTGCAGGAGCGCCTGCGTGACCCGCCGGGCATCAAGTGGAACAGTCCCCTCGGCGCGGGAGTCGACGAGCCATCGCCGGTCACCCAGTCCGCGCGCCTTGTCGAGGATGTCGTCCGTCAGGCGATCGACACTGGTCGGTTTGGGTCGCACGAAGTCGGGGCGGGCGCTCCCGGCCAGGGTGACCAGGTCATCGACGAGGAAACGCATGCGTTCCAGTTCGTCGAGGGCGACGGTCCGTACTGCGTCGACATCCTGCCGATCAGTGGCGTCCTGCAACTCGAGGTGCCCCTGGATGATGGTGATCGGTGTGCGGAGCTCATGACCGACGTCGTCGAGCAGTTGTCGCTGCGAGGTGAAGGACTTCTCGAGGCGATCGAGCATTGCGTTGAAGGTCCGCGTCAGATCGGACAGATCGTCGTTCCCGGTGACGAGGATGCGTTGCGAGAGGTCACTGTCATTGATGGTCTGTGCGGTCTCCCGCAGGCGCCGCACCGGGTGCAACAGGTTGCCGATGAGAAGCCAGCCGACGGCGCCGATGAGCAGCAGTGCGCCGAGGCTGATCAGGGCGAACGTCGTGAACGTCCGATTCAGTTCCGCCCGTTCCGCATCGATGTCGTACGCGAGGACGAATGTGGTCGGCTCCGTATCCGCGCTCAGCATGACCGGCACCACGATGGTGCGGTAGGTGGCTCTGGCGGTTTCGATCGTCGTGATCGCGACATCGTCGGCCACCGAGCGTCCCGCAGCGGCCGCCACCAGCTCGGGGTCGTCCTCGAGGCGCAGGGACACGGCGCCGTTGGCGATGAGAACCGCGCTGCTGTCGCGAACGCCCATCATGCCTTCGTTCGGGGAGGGGAGTGTGCGCTGCATGACGAGGTAGACGAGGGTCTCGGCGGTGACGAACCGCGATCGGGTGGCGGGATCGATGCCGGTCGCCAGGAGGGTCTCGAACTCCCCGAAACTTCGTTCCAGTGAATTGTCGATGTCGGCGTTGAGCGTTGCCCGTTGCAGTCCGTACGCCGTGGTCCCCGCGAACAGCAGGCCCAGGGCGGATAGGGCGAGAAGTGCGCTCAGTACACGCGAACGGACCGACCACCGACGGGTCGCACGGCTGAAGACACGGCTGACCCGGTCCAGCCTGCCGGCGGCCTCCGCCGTCGGGGTGTGCCGGGGCGGAGGCGGGCGGCGCACCGTGCGGCTGAGGACAGGCACCGGGCGGAGAGGCCGCGTCTTCTCAGTCGTCATCGTCGTCATCCCCGGCGCCCTCTTCGACGTCACCGACATCGTCGTCGTCGTCGTCGATGATCGGCGGCGGCGCCGGGACGACCTCCGGCCGCGGGTCAGGAGCAGGCACAGGGACGGGAGCGGGAGCAGGAATGGGAGCGGGGACGGGAGCGGGAGCAGGTGCCGGCGGCGTCGGGGAATCGCTCACGGGAGGCGCCGGGCGCGGAGACTCCGGCGCGGGGTTCACCGGCGGGAGCGACGACGGTCCCGGCGCGGACGCGTCGTCGATCATGATGACCGCGGGTCCGAGCTGCTGATCGGGAGGATCACGCACGATATTGATGAGTGTGAGCACGCCTGTCGCTATGAGCGCAGCCAGGACCACACCCAAGAGCCACATCTGAAGCGCCGCTGATCGCATGGCTCCAGTATCCCGCCGCTTTGTGAGACCAAGATGAGAAGGGTCGGCGGATCAGGGATGTCCTGACCCACCGGTTCCGCCCGGGGTGACGGTGGCGTCGGTGGAGGCCGGCAGCACGATGCTCATGATGCTTCAGTCCGCCGGTCATCGAGGGACGGGGTGGTCGCCAGGATGGTCGGATCGGTCCACTGCGTGAGAGCGACGGTGAAGCCGTGGACGAGGCGCTCGAAACTGCGGTCGACGTTCGCACTCATGGCGAAGGACCCCGTGGTCTCGAACGAGACGAAGCCGTGCAGGGCGGATCGGAGGGCACGGATCGCGTCGACGGCGTCGTCGCCCGCCAGGTCATAGGCGGCGAGCACATCGGCGATGACCTGGATGCCCGCCAATGACACGGCCTCGTCCTCGGTGTCGCCGGGAGAGGGCATCCGCTGCGAGGATTCGTAGCGGGCGGGGTGCTCGCGCGCCCAGTCGCGGTAGGCATGGGACATGGCGTGGATGGCGGCGGCGCCCGACCGGCCGACGGCGGCGCGGGCAAGCACCTCGCCGAGTTCGCGCTTCGCGCGGACCGAGATGTCGCGATGCAGTCCCGCCATCGAGTCGATGTGCTTGTACAGCGACGGCTGACGGATCCCGAGCCGTCCGGCCAGGGCGGCGAGCGTCAGCCGATGGAGACCGACGTCGTCGATCATCAGTGCCGCCTCCTCCACCACACGATCGCGGGACAGACCGACCCTAGGCATGCTGCACCGTCGTGAGGAAACGGAGGACGGCGTCGGAGGTCACCGCGGGCTGCTGGGCCTGGGGGTAGTGACCGGCCTCGGCGACCATGACGACCTCCGCTTGGAGCGCATCGCCGATGAAGCGGGCTTCGGAGGCGGGGTCCTTGAAGTCGGGGTCCTTCTCGCCCATGATCACCATCGTCGGGGCAGTCACCGAACCGAGCTTCGCCTCGGCAGGATCATGGTCGGTCTGCCGGGTGGTGAGCGAGAAGGCCTTGCCGTAGGGCTTGCGCTTGAGGCTCGCCACGACCGCCGCGCGGTACTCCTCGAAATCCTCCGGTTTGCGGCCGGCGTAAAGGGTGGGCAGGTAGCCCTTCCACACTGTGGCGACCCAGGGCGGGGCCATCATGGTGCGGAACATGGCCCGCGTGAACGCATTCGACGGAGGGTTGCGCACGAACGGACCGATCAGCACCAGACCGTCGACCTGACCGGGATGTTCGGCCGCGACGATGACAGCGGAGCCGGCGGCCAAGGAGTTGCCGACGATGACCGCCGACCCGCCGAGCTGCGCGATCAGCGCATGGACATCGCCGGCCGTCTCCACATCGCCGTAGGAGGAGAAGGTGGTGTCGCTGTCGCCGTGGCCCCGGAGGTCGGTGCTGGCGACCGAATAGCCGGCCGCGACGAGCGCCGGCACGAGGAAGCGGTAGGAGGAGCGTAGCTCCCCCATCCCGGGCACGAGGACGAGGAGCGGGCCGGAGCCCCGAAGGTCGTACGCGACGCGCCCCTCGGGACGGGCGATGTACCGGGTCGGAGGAGCGGGAGCGGGAATTGTCATGCGGCTAGTGTGTATCCCTGCTTAGCTATAGTCAATAGCCGAATGACCGTCCCCCTTTACTCCCGCCCGGGAGCGGAGCGTAGGTCAGCAGACTGGTCACCGGGTCACCCCGGAGGTCCCGGTCAGCCGACGGGGGCGGGCATCGCCGAGGCAACCGCTCGGGTGGGCGAATGGCCGAGGCCGTCGAGTACCCGGCGGAGCCCCCAGAGGTACTGGTCGGTGGACACATAGCGGGCCATGACGTGAGCAGCAGCCGCTGAGAGCGGGTAGGTCTCGGCCGGTATCGAGGAAAACCCCGCGTACCGTGCCGCGATGCGTTCAGCCTCGGGCGGCGCCCGGCGAACGTCGCCGAGTTCCGCCACGTCCAGGGCGATCGACCCGAAGACATAGACGATCAGCAGGTAGGAGGCTTGTGCCGCATCCGTGGGAGAGAACCCTGCACCGGAGAGGACTTCCATCAGTCGTTCATTCAGGGCGAGGGCCCGGGGTCCGTCCATGGGGCCGCCGATCATCAGTCCGACCGCGCCCGGGTGGGCCGTGAGTGATTCCCTCAATTCAAGGGCGAGGAGTTCGATCCGCCGACGCCAGGGCACGTCGGGATCCGCGAACACCGCATGGTCGACCTGGCCGAGCAGATGCTCGACGATCGCCTTGATGACGGCAGCCTTATCGGGGAAATACGTGTAGACCGCATTCGGAGCTACGCCGATCCGGGCGGCGATCCCCCGGATGGAGGCGGCGCTGACACCGCCCTCGTCCAGCAGGCCGAGAGCGGCCTCGACGACCTCCTCCTCGGTCGAGGCCCTCCGGGGACCGCGGCGGAAGCTTTTGCCCTGCTCTGTCACCTATGGACTCCTACCCTTGACACTTTCCTGTACAGAGTACACCATTTGTACACCGTACAGATCAAATTCCGAGAAAGCACGGCTCGATCATGACAACCAACGACAGCACCAGGACCCTGCGGCGCGTCACCAGCATCCTCTTCCTCACCAGCGCCATCACCTTCGCCGCTGCGGCGACGCTCCTTTCCGCCACCTTCGACTGGCCGGACATCCTGCGGGAACCACCCGGCGTGGTCTTGCCCGCCTTCGCCGACGGCGGACCCGGCCTGGTCTGGCTATGGTTTGCGACGGCCTGGACCTACGGCCTCCTTGCAGTACCCGTTCTCCTCCTCCCCGCGGCCCTCGGGCTACGGTCGAGCCCTGCACTGCGGGTAGCGACCTCGGTGGGAGCCGCTTCGGTCCTGGTCTCCCTCATCGGGTTCCTCCGCTGGGTGTTCGTCGTGCCACCACTCGCCGACTCCTACGTCACCGGTGACGCGCAGACTCAAGCCGCAGTGGCAGCCGCCTGGACCGCACAGCACCAGTTCGGGGGAGCGCTGCTGGGAGAACACCTGGGCCAGCTGCTCGTCATCGGCTGGTCTGTCACCCTGAGCGTGGTCATCCTGCGCACCAGGGTCCTCCCGCGCCGGCTCGGCGTCGCAGGCATCGCTGCCAGCGCGATCTACCTCCTCAACCAGGGGGACATCCTCTCCACAGCCGTGCCCGGTTTCCCCGTCTGGGACCTGGCCGGACTCCTCGGCAGCACCGCCTGGGGACTCTGGGTAGCCGCCCTCGGCATCGCCCTCCTGATCCGCTCTGCTCCTGTCCATCCACGCTCTACCAACCCAGAGGATTCCGCGTTCTTCCTCCATTCCCCGACGGACAACCGGCCCAGTCCGGCCGGACCAAGGAACTGATCCTCATGGCACACTCCTCCTCGTCCCGCTCCCCTTTCCTGCATAACTGGCTCAGGTGGATCGCTGGATTCATCGCATTCCCCGTCGCCGGCCTCATCGGCAGCTTCATCGTCGGCCGCGTCGACGACACCGCCTCGGCGCTCATCGGCGGCGCGATCGCCGGGCTCATCATCGGCACCGGCCAGGCGCTGGCCGGCAACCACCGCCTGCAGGCGAGCAGGTGGATCCCTGCAACCACCGTGGGCATGAGTGCGGGACTCGTCCTCGGCGCCGCCGTCGTGGACTACCGCACCTCCCTCGCGGCGCTCGCCCTGATGGGTGCCCTCAACGGCCTCATCGTCGGCGCCTGCCAGGCTGCGGCCTTGCCTCGCGGCATTTCCCGACGCTGGGTCTGGGCCGCCGTCGTTTCCGTCCTGTGGGCGCTGGGCTGGACCGTCACGGCCCTCCTGCTGGTAAGGGTCGACGAGCAGTTCATCGTCTTCGGCGCCGGCGGCGCCCTCGTCTTCGCCGCCCTGTCCGGGCTCGCGCTCAACGGGCTCGTGCCCTCCCGGCAGCATCGTGGCATCCCCGCGGCGCTCCCGACGACGTCGGCGACGACATGAGCAGCGGGCTGCACGTCATCTTCGGCACTGGAGCCGCCGGTCTCGCCACCTTCGACGCACTCCGTCGCCGTGGCCGCACCGTTCGCCTCGTCAACCGCTCGGGTCACGCCCCGGTCGGTGCTGATGTCGAAGTCCTCGCGGGCGACGCCAGGGACGCCGCTTTCACCGTCAGCGCCGCCCGTGGCGCCGCCGTCGTCTATCAGGCGCTGAACCCGCCCTACTCGCAGTGGAGTGAGCAGTTCCCGTCGCTGCAGGCCGGCGTGCTGACCGCCGCCGAAAGGGCGGGCGCGCGCCTGGTCAGCCTGGAGAACGTCTACATGTACGGACGTCCCGCAGGACGCCCGCTCACCGAGGACCGCGAGAACAACGCCCGCCGCGCTGAAGGGCAGGACCGCGACCGTCCTCGGAGACCCCGACCAACCCCACACCTACACCTACCTCCCGGATATCGGCGAGGGCCTTGCCGTCCTCGGCGAACACCCGGACGCGCCAGGAGGAATATGGCACCTGCCCAACGACCCCGACACCCGCACCACACGTCAACTCGTCCAGATCATCTACCGGCAAGCAGGCCACGACCGATCCGGGCTCCGCGCCGTTCCGCCGTTGCTGCTCCGCGCCCTCGGACTCGTCAACCCCACCGTGTGCGAACTCCTCGAGATGCAGTACCAGTTCGAGGAACCCTTCATCGTCGACAGCAGCAGGATCACGCGCAGCCTCGGCATCACTGCCACCCCGATCGAACAAGCCATCACCGAGACACTCCGAACCTACCGACACGGGCAGAACCCGGCAGCAGGATAGCGCGCACCATCCCGCAATCAGAGGACTCCGCTCGACCCACAGCCCGGAAACAGTCCTCGGGCGGGACCGCCGCTGCCGATCCCGAGGATCTGCGTGCACGACCCCTACCCGGCTGGAAGCGAGGGCGGTCTGGCGTGTCACCCCGACCGGAGTCGTGCACGAATGAAACCGTCGCGAGCATTACCGTTCATGCCGTCGCCACCTGCGCGGACCCTCGCGGTCACAACCGTTCGCTACCCTCGGCTCATGACGTTCACCACGGACATGGAGAAGGTACACGCCTTGGCTGTCGAATCGGCACGGATCCCCCTCCGGGAACGGCAGATCCTGATGGTGCAGCAGGGCCCGTCCACCAGCACGACCCCGCGCCATGACATCACCATCCCCACGACAGCTTCGGACCCCGCCGCCGACAGTCACTGACCCGACTGATCATCGTGAATGTGCCGCTGGTGACAGCAGTCGGCTGGGTACTGGCTCGGATCATCACTGCTGCGAAATGCGGTTGCACAACCGGTTCATAGCGACCAGCGCTTCCGAGCGCCCGGATCCCCCCGCTACGGCTCATCGAAGATGACGCCGAAGGAGTTCATCACGACGGCGGTAGGGCGCGGACCTTGTTGTTCCGCTTCTCGTGCGTGAGTTCCGCCAGGCCCAGTGCCTCCAGGAGCGGCGGCAGGTACATCCCGAAACGTCCCCGGTAGCCGTGTCTCAGCCCGTACCAGCCACCCGCCGGATTGGCTGGGTCCCTTCCCCAGGACTCGACGCTGCCGTCGGGTGCCGGCTTGTTCTCGTCCGCCGCGCCGAGCGGCACCCAGTCGCCCTGCTCCAGCAACCACGCGTGCAGGTCCTCCACGGCCCTCAGGTGGTATCTCAGCGTGGTCGAACCCACCTGGCACACCAGCGCCGGCGGGTCGGTCCCAGGATCCCGGTACATCGTGTATTCGGACGACCCTGGGGCTGTCACCAACCGCCATGGATCGGTTCTCGTACCTGCGGCCACCACGAACCTCCTTGCCGGCGTCGGACTCGAGCATCAGCGTACGACCCAGGCGCGCGCTGTGCCTAGGAGATCGGCGGCCCCAGATGCCTTCGTCCCGACGTCCACGTCACCCCGCCACTCCGGCCAGAACCTTGACAACTATTATTGTCAAGCTCACGATGGTGGCATGCAAGACGTCGAAGTCATCGAGAACGCGGAGGCGGCCGCCGCCGTCCTGGATCCGATCCGCGCCCGGCTGCTCGGCGAGCTGGCCGAGCCGGCCTCTGCCGCCGGGCTCGCCGCTCGAGTCGGCCTCGGACGCCAGAAGATCAACTACCACCTCAAGGCGCTCGAGGCGTACGGCCTGGTGGAGCTGTTCGAGGAGCGCCTGCACGGAGGCATCACTGAGCGGGTCCTGCGGGCCTCCGCGGCGTCGTACGTCGTGTCGCCGGCTGCCGTGAGCCCGTCCGCCGCTGATCCGGACGCCAACGACGACCATCTATCGGCGGGCTACCTTGTCGCGCTGGCCGGCCGCCTGGTGCGCGAGGTCGGCGCCCTGGCGCACCGAGCCGGCGCGTCCGGCAAGACCCTGCCGACGCTGACCATCGACACCCGGATCGGCTTCCGGTCCGCCGCCGACCGGGCTGCCTTCGCCGACGATCTGACCGCCGCGGTGCTCGATCTGACCGCTCGCTACCACCATGACGATGGGCGCCCGCACCGGCTCGTCGTCGCCGCACACCCACTTCCTGAGGAGAACCGATGAACACGATCCCGAACGTCCCGTACCGCCTGGAATTCCATGTCGAAGTCCCGGGGACCCCGGAACAGGTGTGGCAGGCCATCGCCACCGCCAGGGGCATGAGCGCCTGGTTCCTGCCGACCGAGATGGAGGAGCGCGAGGGCGGCTCCCTGCATTTCACCATGGGCCCCGAGATGGGCTCCGACGGCCGGGTCACCGGCTGGGATCCGCCGCGGCGCATCGCCTACGAGGAGGACTGGGCCGCGCTCATGGGCAAGGACCCGGATGCGCTCAGCCCCCTGACGTCGGAGTTCCTCGTCGAAGCGCAATCCGGCGGCACCTGCGTCGTGCGCGTCACCAGCAGTGGCTTCGGGATCGGCGCCGCCTGGGAATCGGAGTTCTGGGATGACATGGGCACCAGCTGGATGCCGTTCTTCGACAACCTGCGCCTCTACCTGTCGCACTTCCCCGGCCAGGAGGCCACACCGCTCGAGGCCACCGCCTCCCATCCCGGCGACGCACAGGCGCTCTGGTCGACCCTGCACGACGCGCTCGGGCTCGGCGGCGAGGGCGCGACCGTCGGGATTCGCGGTGCCACCGGCACGGTCGAGCGTGTGGGCGAGAGGCAGGCGCTCGTCCGGCTCACCGCGCCGGTGCCCGGCATGCTCAACGTCTTCGCCTACAGCGAGAGCGCCGATACGGCAACGGCAGGCGTACGGGCCTATCTGTTCTCCTCCGACGCGGCGGACTACGTCCGGCATGAAGAACCGGCGTGGCACACCTGGTTGCAGGGGCTCACCATTCCGGCCTGACCTCCGGCCACGCAGCCGCCTGCGCCGCCGGGACGACACTCGGAGCCGCCACTACGGAACTGTCCGTGCTACTTCCTGCGGTAGGCGGGATTGGGGATGGTGCGGGATCGGCCGCGCAGCACGGCGAGGATCTCCTCCCCGCCGTCGGCCGTCTCCTGGATGACCCGAACGTCGAAGAGTCCGCTCCTGCCGGTCTGGCTGACCACGGTGGCATCGGCGGTCAGCGTCCGCCCGGCGAATCCAGGATTCATGAAGTTGACGTCCAGGCCGGACGCCACCGTGACCGTGCTCCCGTCGCTGTTCGGATCATTGCAGGCAAGGGCGAACGCCACATCGGCGAAGGCGATCACCATACCGCCCTGGGCCACGCCGTAGCCGTTGAGCATCTCTTCGCGCAGGTGCATGCGGATCAGCACGTCGCCGAACTCGGCTCGTAGCACCTCCACGCCCAGCCACGCGGCGGCCCGGTCGTTCACGAATGCAGGATGGACCGGTGCCGACTGAGAGGTCGGAGCGGTGCTGCCCTGTGCATGGGTGGCCGCCGAAGTGCCTTCGCTGTTCGTCATTCGGGTCCTGTCCGTGATGATTGCCGACTGTTCATCAGCTAATCCGACGTGGTGACCGAGGTCAAACGTCGGCCCGCCGGCGCTCGAGCGACGGCCGGCGGCGGCGACCGGATGAGCGACGCCGGCACGAGATCTACGGTTCGTCGATGACTTCGCCGAGGTACTGGATGGTCAGGACCGGCGAGTCCATCTCGTCGGTGCCGGCGACCAGCGCGACGTACAGGTGCTGGCCCTCGAACCCGGCGGCGATGTAATCGAAGCTCTTCCAGGTGGGGTGTTCCGCGGCGCCATGCCAGGCCGGGTGCAGCAGCAGGTCCTCCCACTCGGACTCCGGCGGCAGGTCGTCCAGGCCGAGGGCTGCGACAACCGAGTGCTCGACGGCGACCGGGCAGAGGAAGTACTGGCGGGACGCGTACGGGCTGATGTCGACCAGGGCACCCCCGGCGAGGGCCTTCTGCCGGGCCGGGCCCGCGTACTTCTCGGCGACCTCGTGGCTGAGCTGGTGTTCGAGGAGATCGACCTGCTCCGTGCTGGGCATCCCCTCCGGGTGGAGGTAGGGGTTGACCCGGGATGCGGCGTCGTGGGGCACGAACCAGGCGGGGGGCTTCAGCTCATCACCTTCAGGCGCCGGCAGGTAGGTCTTCTCCAGCACGGCGGTCTCCTCGAGCAGCCCGATCATCAATCGATCCAGGTTCACAGCCCCCAGGCCGGCACCGTACTCGATGTCGGCGTGCCGGATCCCCTTCCTCGCGAAGCAGTACGCTGCGAGCTCATGGGCGAACGTGCGAGGCCCCTCCCATCCGAGCTCGAAATCCGAGGCCACCTCGGCCGCGACGACGGCGAAGCGCTGCATGAGGTCGGACGTGTAGTAGCGCCGGTACGCCGGCGGCAGCATGTCCACGACGCGTGCCCCGGCGGAGGTGATGTACTGCTGCGTGTCGCCGCCGGCAGCCTTCAGGGTGCGCAGGGCGAAGATGTCCTCGAAGATCGCATCCAGGACGATCGGGATGGACTGCCGCAGGGCTCCGCGGAGCAGCTGCGCGAGAACCAGCTCCCTCAGCCGGTCCTCGGGAGATTCGTAGCTGGACGCCGGGAGCTGGCCGTCCTCGTCGAGCTGCATGCGCCCGATGCAGGCACCCTGCAGTTCCGGGCCGCCGAAGTAGCCGAAGAGGGACAGGTGCATGCCCTCGAGCTTCCGACCCTCGTTGATCAGCTCGATCTGCCGGGGTGTCAGGTCGTGCGGGTCGATCTCCGGTGCCACTGTTCTCCTCGGTCGACGGTGGCGCCACACTAGCAGCGGCGCCCTGCCTGGTGTGCGGGTCGTCGGCCTGCCACCTGTCACTCGGTGCCGCAGGCGGCTGGGTGACGGCCTCTCACCGATTGCGGCCGCGAACCCCGATCGATGAAGCGCGAGCGGTTCTCCCTGCGCCGTGGATCGTCAGGTGTCGGGTGTTCCTTCGATGGCCAGGATCGTGACGTCGATGCGCCCCACCGCGAGGCCGCTGGACTGGACCAGGTTCGCGGCGATGTCCTGCACCTCGCGCGCCAACCCGAGGGCAGGCTTGCCGATGTTGGTGGCGACGTCGATGTGGACGTTGAGGACGCCGTCGGTGAGCGAGAGGATCAGTCCGTCGCGGGTAGCGACGGTCGGAGAGGCAGTGTCGGGCCGCAGGGTCTTGTGCAGTTGATTGACCGAGGCGATCTTCCATCGGCTCATGACACTGCGCATGGTCGGTTCCAGGCGCACCACTCCGGGGTGTGCGCCGAGGACGCGGCTGAGCGTCCCGGCGATGCTGTCCAGGTCCACGACCCGCGCCTGGGAGGGATGCTCAGATGTCATAGAGGTCCTCCACGATGATGTCGATCTGCTGCATGGTGATCGATGTCTGGGCCTGCACGATGGTCCCGACCCGTTCGCGGAGCAGGCCCATGGTGTCAGGGATCTTCACCTGCGATGAAAGAGCCACGGTGAGCGTGATCCGTACGTCCTCGACGTCGACGACTGTCGTCGAGGACGTCCCTCCCTGCATGCTGTGGGCTGCCTGGGGTGTCCGCGCCGTCCGGAGGGTGGTGATGGTGCAGCGTCGTGCGCGGACGCCGGGCAGGGTGGAGGCGGCGAAGCGGATGAGTGCGCTCAGGGCCTGCTCGCTGATGTCGATCGTGCCCAGGGACGTGGTGGCCAACGGGGTGCGCCTGCTACGGCGGACCTCGGCCCGGGCAACCATCATGATCGCCTCCTTCACGCGGTGACCCGGCTGCAGGCCCGCGTCGTCGCGGTCACGGTCGCGCATGGATTCGGTGACCGCGACGAGGTGGTGCAGTGCTGCGCGCGCGCTCTGGCAGTCGGCACAGGTCTGTTCGTGAACGCTCGGCGGCTGGTCGATGGACGCCCACACTTCGTCGATGAGCCGTCCGCACCCCAGACGCGGCTGATCCTCATTCAACGCCATGGTTGCATCCCTTCTGCGAGGAGTCGTCGGGCCCGTGCAATACGTCCACGAACGGTGCTTTCAGGTTGTTGCACGATCGCGGCGATCTCGGCGTAGGAGAAGTCGTGGACGCCCCGGAGCAACCAGCAGGCCCGGAGGCTGGCCGGGACGGTCTGCAGGAGATCGGCCAGGGCCTGCATCTGTGCTTCGGCCTCGTGGTACGCCGCAGGGTCCTGGGCAGGACCACCAGTCAGCATGGGCAGGTGATTCCACAGCTCACCCTCTCCTGTGGCGCCCGGTGTATCGGAGGCGCCGTCGTCGAAGGAGACAGGATCACTCGGCCGTCGAAGGCGGCTGCGGAGCTGGTCGAAGCATTTGTTCGTCGCCGTTCGGTACAGCCACGGGATGAAGGCCTGGGGGGCCGAGAGGTTCGGCAGGTTGCGCCACGCGGCGATGAAAGTCTCCTGCACGATGTCCTCGGCCTCCGCGTGATCGTCAAGCATCCTGAACGCGAGCCGGAAGACTCCGCCCTGGTAGGCGGAGATCAGCCACTCGAAGGCGTGAAGGTCGCCGTCCTGCGCGCGGGCGACGACGGTCAGCTCATCGAGGTCATCCAGCGACACGGCGGCCGACCCGTTCATTCCACCATCAGGGACAGGTCCCGGCCGGGATGACGGGGGGCCTGCCTGAGCCCCCGGCAGTTCTTCCCGGGTCCCGGGGCCCCGCCCGATCATCTGGCCGGTCGTGGCGGTCTCGACCAGGGAGGTGAGGTCCGCATCCAGGTCGGCTTCGATGCCCGGCGAGGACGGGCGCTGTGGCGGATCATCGTCGTGCTGGCGTTTCACAGGATCTGCTTCCTCTCCAGACAGCTCGACGCGGCGGGGCTCGACGGGACCAGCCCATCCCGATCAGCATAGGCGAGCATTCCGGGGCCGGCCCCGTTCCTGATGTCGCACGAAAAATAGGTGCGCTATCAGCGTGACGTTCCGAAATCGGCGGCGTCTTTAAGTGTGTACGGCACGAACCCCTCACACAGGAGATCGATTCAGATGACAGAGGACCAGAGCACCGCAGCACGCCGGGCAGCAGTCATTCCCGCCACGGGCGAGGAGCAGGGGCGCCAGGCGGAGCAGTCCCGGGAAGCCGAGAGGACCCAGCCCGTAGGACCGCTTCAGACCCGGCAGGGCAACACCACCATCGCCGAGACCGTCGTACAGAAGATCGCCGGCATCGCCACCCGCGAAGTGCCCGGCGTCTACGCGATGGGCAGTGCAAGCCGCAGGGCATTCAGCAGCCTCTCCGAGCGCATCCCCGGATCCCAGACCAATGTCAGCGGCGGGGTCACCGTCGAGAAGGGGGAACGCCAGGCAGCGATCGACCTGTCGATCGTCGTGGAGCACGGCGCGTCGATCGTCGAGGTCAGCCAGATGATCCGCCGCAACGTCATCTCCTCCGTCGAGGAGGCAACCGGACTGGAAGTCATCGAGGTCAACATCAACGTCACCGATGTACACCTGGCCGAGGACGAGGACAGCGACGCGCACGACGCCGTCGCCGCCCGCGCGGAACTGCAGTAGTACCCACCGGGTCATCGGGGGCCATCACCGCGCGATGCTGCCGGTGATGGCCCCGCACAGGGGGCGATAGGCCTCACCTGGAGCCGGTTCGGCAGTCCTACCGTCGACCGATCCGGCTCGGTATCGCTCGATCAAGCGCGTTGGCGCAGCAGGATGGCATCACGCACCCCACCTGTAATCGCGCCTCGAGAAGGCGCTCAATGGAAAGGCACCCGATTATGAGCACCACAGCTATGGGCCTGCTGACCGGCCTCGTCCTGGGATGGGCCGCAGCGTTCGGCGGATTCTACGAATTCGTCCTCGTCGCGTTCTTCGGCGCCGTCGGACTGGTCGTCGCCCGCATCATCGACGGCAAGCTCGATCTCGGGGCACTGACCGGGCGATCCACCACCCGCCGGTGACCGACGTGGACCACACCGCCTCTCAGGCCACTGCCCGGCATGCAGGAACCGAACGTCGTTCCGAGCACTCCCGGACGGACCCGCCCACCCCGTCCGCGCGGTCGGCCGGCTCCGATCCTTCGACGCGGGGAGCCCTCGTCATTGCGGAGAAGGCCATCGAGAAGGTCGCGAGCAACGCCGCATCGAACGTGCCCGGCGTCAGCGGACCCGTAGGAGGTTTCCTCGGACTCGGCGCCCGCCACAAGGAGACGACGCGGCCCAGGTGCGAGGTGCAACTCAACGGGCTCATCGCGTCCCTACGCCTCGAGGTCGGCATCACCTACCCGGTGCCGCTGAAGCGGACCACGGAGCTCCTGCGGACAAGCGTCCGCGAGGAAGTCTCCAGGATCTGCGGGCTCGACGTCCGGCAGGTCGACATCGCCATCAACACCCTCCTCGACCCCACCCGGGGTCAGGGCCGAAGGGAGCTCGCATGAGCAGCCCAAGCACCTCCCAGTCGCTGCATCGCCGCTCGAACCGGTCGATCCCGGCAACACTCACAGCGCTGGTCCTGCTCGCCGCCGCGGTGGCCGGAGCATGGATCGGCATCACCCGCATCACGACCGGCTCATGGCCCGGTTTCCTGCGGTCCGTACGGCAAACTCTCGCCCAGTTGGCGTGGAACTCGCCGCCCATCCTGGCCGCCGCGATCATCCTGACCGTTCTCGGACTGATCCTCCTGCTGGCCGGCATCCTCCCCGGCCAGCGCGGAACCCTCCGGCTCGTCGAACCGGAGAGCCGCCGGGCAGGGACCTCCGAAGCCGTGATCACCCGCCGCGGGCTGAGCAGGATCGCGGCAGCCCACATCGATCGCACCGACGGCGTCGATCGGAGCTCGGTGAGCACCACCGACACCAGGATGGACGTCGAGGTCCGCACACCCCTGCACGATGGGGGTGACCTGGGTGATCGCCTGAAAGCGTCCCTCGAAACCAAGATGCAGGACCTCGGGATCACGCCGCAACCGACCGTCACGGTCCGGGTCCGCACCACCAACGATTGAGTCCCGTCCGCCCACGATCCATTGCTGATCAGCCACCGGCCGATCAGTGACCCGCCGCAGTAGAAAACGGAAGTAGGACCTCATGAGGGAAACCGCCGGACGGCTCAACCGCACATGGCTGACCATCATCGGGTTGCTGGCCCTGCTCCTCGGAGTGGCCGGGATCCTGCTCGCGGCCGGGCTCGCCGCCACCATCACCGCATCACTCGATGCAGGCTTCCGTGCCGCACGGCCGGCCGATCCAGCGTTCCCGGGCACCTTCAGGGACGTGTTCGCTGCCGACCTCACTCCGATCATTTTGACGGTCGTCTCCGTGCTCATAGGGATCCTGGCCCTGCTGTGGCTGCTTGCGCAGGTCCCGCGTCGCCACCCGGCCCGCACGTTCCGACTTCATGCCGGGGACGGTGCTACCGGCTACACCCTGTGCGAGCCCAAGGTCCTCTCCGAAGCGGTCGAGAACCACATGCAGCGCCTTCCCGGAGTGACCGGAGCCGAGGCTGTCCTGCGCGGCAGCGCCACCGCCTGCGACCTCTCGCTCAACGTGACGATCGACGATCGCGCGGACGTTCAGGATGTGCTGCATCGCATCCATTCCGCCGTCGCAGCGGACCTCGAGACGGCCCTGGAAACACCGCTACGGAAAGTAGCCGTCCTGGTCACCGTCGGGAACCGGCAGCGCAGCGACACTTCGGCTGTCCTCTAGCCGCTACCTCCCGCCCACGCTCACTGGGCAGGAGATCCCATTCCGGCGGCGTGCGTCAGCGCCGGATGCCCTTCCAGAAATACGCCACGGGCCCCACGAAGTTGATCGCGATGATGGCAGCCCACATGCCCTTGCTGCCGTTCACCGTGTCCCTGGGCCGTGTGGCCAGGTCCGTCCAGGCGAACGCGGCCAGGGACAGCTGCACGGCGCCGAGGATCATCACCCTCGCCTTCTGGCCGTCTGTGAAATCGCTCCAGTGCTTGCGTGCGGCTTTCTTCGAGGGATGGGTCGATGCTTTGCGGTCAGCCATGGGGTTCTCCCGAGTCGGAGCCGGTGCCGGAGGCGGGGCTGGAGCCTCATCCCCCGGTGCACGGGCGGGCGGAACGTTCGGATGCCAAATTCCACCACGGACCGCGGTCCACCACCATGCCCGGGGCGAAATTTCTGACGCGGCAGACGAGAGCGGACCTTGACGCATCCGAACACCCCCGCCTACTCTTCGTATACGATTTCGTACTCGATGAGGAGCAACGGGTGGAACTGCTCGACGACGGCGTCCTGGCTGCAGCCCGCAAGGTCATCGCGGTGCACATCAACTACCCCAGCCGGGCCGCACAGCGGGGCCGCACGCCCGAGCAGCCGTCCTACTTCCTGAAGCCGTCCTCCTCCCTCTCCCTGACCGGTTCCGCCGTCGAACGCCCCTCGGGCTGCGAACTCCTCGGGTTCGAAGGCGAGATCGCGCTCATCATCGGCACCCCCGCCCGCAGGGTCTCCCCCGACACCGCGTGGAGCCATGTCCGATGGGTCACGGCCGCCAACGACCTCGGCGTCTACGACCTGCGCTACGCGGACAAGGGCTCGAACCTCCGGTCCAAAGGCGGGGACGGCTTCACCCCGGTAGGCCCCGGGCTCCTGCCGGCCGACGCCGTCGACCCCGCCGCCCTCCGGATCCGCACCTGGCACAACGGCGCACTGGTGCAGGACGACACCACCGCCGACCTCCTCTTCCCGTTCGCCCGGCTCATCGCGGACCTGTCCCAGCTCCTCACACTCGAACCCGGCGACATGGTGCTCACCGGCACGCCGGCGGGAGCGTCGGTCGCCGGTCCGGGCGACCTGCTGGAGATCGAGGTGACAGCGGGCGGCCTGTCCACGGGTCGGCTGGCCACGACGGTCAACGAGGGTACGACGCCGCTGGCCGCGTTCGGTGCCCGCCCGAAGGCCGACGACGCCCAGCGCGAGGAGGCCTACGGCTCCCGCGAGGCGGCGGGACTGCCCACGCCCGTGTCGATGGACGTCCTGACACCCGCACTGAAGGCGACGCTCGAAAGCGTCTCCACCGCCACCCTCTCCTCCCTGCTGCGCAGGCGCGGACTGAACAACGTCAGCATCGACGGCCTGACCTCCACGCAGCCGGGCCGGCGCGTCGTCGGGCTCGCCCGCACCCTCCGCTTCGTGCCGAACCGCGAGGACCTCTTCAGTGCCCACGGCGCCGGCTACAACGCCCAGAAGCGCGCCATCGACACCGTCGGCGAGGGTGAGATCCTCGTGATGGAGGCCCGCGGCGAGAAGGGCACCGGTACGGTCGGGGACATCCTGGCCCTCCGTGCGCAGGTGCGCGGAGCCGCCGCGATCATCACCGACGGCGGCGTCCGTGACTTCGCCGCGGTCGCGGCCATGGACATGCCCACCTTCTACGCCAACCCGCACCCCGCCGTGCTGGGGCGGCGCCACATCCCGTGGGACACCGACGTCACGATCGCCTGCGGAGGGACGACCGTCCAGCCCGGCGACATCATCGTCGCGGACGCCGACGGCATCCTCGTGATCCCGCCCGCCCTCGCGCCGGACCTGGCCGCGGACGCCGTCGTGCAGGAACGCGAGGAGACGTTCATCGCGGAGATGGTGGCCGACGGGCACGGCGTGGACGGCCTGTACCCGATGGACGCCGCTTGGCGTCAGCGGTACGACCAGTGGCGGGAGCGGCGCACCGATGGCTGAGCCGGCCACGACCGTCGACGACGCCCCCGCGGCGGGCAGCAAGTCGCAGCAGGCCTACGGTGCCGTGAAGCAGCGGATCGTGGACGGCGCTTATCCCCCCGGTCATCGGCTTGTCCTGGCCGCGATCGCCCAGGACCTCGGGGTCAGTGTCGTGCCCGTGCGGGAGGCGATCCGCCGCCTCGAGGCCGAAGGACTGGTGACCTTCCAGCGGAACGTCGGAGCGACGGTCGCGGGGATCGACCCCACCGAATACCTGTACACCATGCAGACCCTGAGCCTCGTCGAGGGTGCGGCGACGGCGCTGTCCGCGCCGCTGGTCGGCGCCGGGGACCTCGCGCGGGCCCGGGCGGTCAACGAGGAGATGCGGTCCTGCCTGCAGGACTTCGACCCCGTCCGCTTCACCCGGCTGAACCAGGACTTCCACGCCATCCTCTTCGAGCACTGCCCCAATCCGCACATCCTGGACCTGGTGCACCGCGGCTGGAACCGGCTCGCGTCGCTGCGGTCCTCGACCTTCCGCTTCGTGCCCGAGCGCGCCCACGAGTCCGTCGAGGAGCACGCGCACCTGCTCGCCCTCATCGAGGACGGGGCCGACGCGGACACCATCGAACGCGCCGCCCGCCTGCACCGCAGCGCCACCCTCGACGCCTACCTGACGCACTTCAGCGCCTCCGAAGCAGCCTCCGAAGCAGCCTCCGCCGCAGCACACGACCACGGTTAGGACCCACCCATGACGATCCCCAGTGCGCAGCCCACTGCAGTGACAGGGCAGCACATCCCGGAGGGACTGCCGTCCTCCATCCAGCACTACATCAACGGCCGGTTCGTCGACTCGGTGGGCGGGGCGACGTTCGACGTCCTGGACCCGGTGTCCAACACCACCTACGCCACCGCGGCGGCGGGCCAGAAGGAGGACATCGACCGCGCGGTGGCCGCCGCGCGGGAGGCCTTCACCCACGGGCCGTGGCCGCGGATGAGGCCCCGCGAGCGCGCCCGCGTGCTGAACCGGATCGCCGACGCCGTCGAGGCGCAGGAGGCCCGGCTCGCCGAGCTCGAGACCTTCGACACCGGACTGCCGATCACCCAGGCGAAGGGCCAGGCCCTGCGCGCGGCCGAGAACTTCCGCTTCTTCGCGGACCTGATCGTCGCCCAGTTCGACGACGCCATGAAGGTCCCCGGTTCGCAGATCAACTACGTCAACCGGAAGCCGATCGGCGTCGCCGGGCTGATCACGCCCTGGAACACACCCTTCATGCTGGAGTCCTGGAAGCTCGCGCCCGCCCTCGCCACGGGCAACACCGTGGTCCTGAAGCCCGCCGAGTTCACGCCCCTCTCGGCGTCCCTGTGGGCACAGATCTTCACGGACGCCGGGCTGCCCGACGGCGTGTTCAACCTCGTCAACGGCCTCGGTGAGGAAGCCGGCGACGCCCTCGTCAAGCATCCGGACGTCCCCCTCATCTCCTTCACCGGGGAGACCACCACCGGGCAGACGATCTTCCGGAACGCCGCGGTGCACCTGAAGGGACTGTCGATGGAGCTCGGCGGGAAGTCCCCCTGCATCGTCTTCGCCGACGCGGACCTCGACGCCGCCATCGACTCGGCGCTGTTCGGAGTCTTCTCCCTCAACGGCGAGCGCTGCACCGCGGGTTCCAGGATCCTCGTCGAGCGCCCCGTCTACGAGGAGTTCTGCGAGAGGTACGCGGCCCGCGCGAAGACCATCGTCGTCGGCGACCCACACGATCCACGGACGGAGGTCGGGGCGCTCGTGCACCCCGAGCACTACGCCAAGGTGGCCTCCTACGTGGAGATCGGCAAGACGGAGGGCCGCCTCCTCGCCGGCGGCGGCCGCCCCGAGCACCTGCCCGAGGGCAACTACATCGCGCCCACGGTCTTCGCCGACGTCTCCCCCGACGCGCGGATCTTCCAGGAGGAGATCTTCGGGCCCGTCGTCGCCATCACCCCGTTCGAGGACGACGCCGAGGCCCTGAGGCTGGCCAACAACACCCGCTACGGCCTCGCGGCGTACGTGTGGACGAAGGACCTGACGCGCGCCCACACCTTCGCGCAGGAGGTCGAGGCCGGGATGGTGTGGCTCAACAGCCACAATGTCCGCGACCTGCGGACCCCGTTCGGCGGCGTCAAGGCGTCCGGCCTGGGCCACGAGGGCGGCTACCGCTCCATCGACTTCTACACCGACCAGCAGGCCGTGCACATCACCCTCGGCACCGTCCACACCCCGAAGTTCGGCGACACGGACAAGGACTCCGCCCCCGCCGAAGGCTGACCCCTCCTCAGTTCGCTCGACGAAGAGAGAATCCCATGACCACCCCCGTTCCCACCCCCTCGGTCCCCGCCCCGGACATCGTCCGCTGCGCCTACATGGAGATCGTGGTCACCGACCTCGCCCGCTCGCGTGAGTTCTACGTCGACGTCCTCGGCCTGCACGTCACCGAGGAGGACGACGACGCGATCTACCTGCGCTCCCTCGAGGAGTTCATCCACCACAACCTCGTGCTGCGGCGGGGGCCCGTCGCCGCCGTCGCGGCCTTCGCCTACCGGGTGAGGTCGCCCGAGGAGGTGGACGCCGCGGAGGCGTACTACCGCGAACTGGGCTGCCGGACCGAACGCCGCCGGGACGGGTTCACGAAGGGCGTCGGCGACTCGGTGCGCGTCGAGGACCCGCTGGGCTTCCCGTACGAGTTCTTCTACGACGTCCAGCACGTGGAGCGCCTCACCCAGCGCTATGACCTGTATTCCGCCGGCGAACTGGTGCGGCTGGACCACTTCAACCAGGTCACCCCCGACGTCCCGCGCGGCCGGGCCTACCTGGAGGACCTAGGCTTCCGCGTCTCCGAGGACATCCAGGACTCCGACGGCGTCACCTATGCCGTCTGGATGCACCGCAAGCAGACCGTGCACGACACCGCCCTGACCGGAGGCAACGGCCCGCGCATGCACCACGTGGCCTTCGCGACCCACGAGAAGCACAACATCATCCAGATCTGCGACAAGATGGGCGCCCTGCGCATCAGCGACCGCATCGAACGCGGGCCCGGGCGGCACGGCGTCTCCAACGCCTTCTACCTCTACATCCTCGACCCGGACGGCCACCGCGTCGAGATCTACTGCCAGGACTACTACACGGGCGACCCGGACAACCCCACCATCACGTGGGACGTCCACGACAACCAGCGGCGCGACTGGTGGGGGAACCCCGTGGTGCCGTCCTGGTACTCGGAGGCCTCCCTCGTGCTGGACCTCGACGGCAACCCCCAGCCCGTCGTCGAGCGGGACGAGCGCAGCGAGATGGCCGTCACCGTCGGCGCCGACGGCTTCTCCTACACCCGCAGAGCGGACGACGACGGCGTCGAGGGCTTCAAGCTCGGCACCCAGCTCTGACCGCCCCCATCGAGCCAGCGAAAGGAATCCGATGCTCGACCCGCAGACCATCAGCCAGATCGCCGACGAGCTCCTCGACGCCGCCCGGACACGGACGCCGGTCCCGCTGCTGACGGCGCGGTACCCGGGCATGACCGTCGAGGACTCCTATGCGGTGCAGCGGCTGTGGCGGCAGCGGAACGAGGACGCCGGCCGCACGCTGGTGGGACGGAAGATCGGGCTCACCTCGCGGGCCATGCAGGCCGCCACCGGCATCACGGAGCCGGATTACGGCGCGATCTTCGACGACATGGTGTTCGAGACGGGCTGCTCGGTGCCATGGGACGCCTACACCCGTCCGCGGGTCGAGGTGGAACTCGCGTTCGTGCTCAAGCACGATCTCGCCGGGCCGGGCTGCACGATCTTCGACGTCCTGAACGCCACCGACCACGTGGTGCCCGCCCTCGAGATCCTCGATTCGCGGATCGAGATGGAGGGGCGCACCATCGTGGACACCATCTCCGACAACGCGGCGATGGGCGCCATGGTGGTCGGCGGCAGGCCGGTGAGGCCCGACGCCGTCGACCTCCGCTGGGTGTCCGCCATCCTCTACAAGAACCAGGTGGTCGAGGAGACCGGCGTCGCCGCCGGGGTCCTCGACCACCCGGCCGCGGGCGTGCACTGGCTCGCGAACAAAATCGCCGCCCACGGTGACGGACTGCACGCCGGCGACATCATCCTCGCCGGGTCCTTCACCCGCCCGCTCTGGGTGGACCGGGGCGACACCGTCCACGCCGACTACGGACCGTTGGGAGCCGTCACATGCCGTTTCCACTAGGGGGTTCCTTCCGTGAGGCGCTGGCCGGGGCCGATCGCCCGCTCGTCGGCATGTGGGTGTGTTCGGGCAGTCCGCTCGTCGCCGAGATCTGCGCAGGGGCCGGGCTGGACTGGCTGCTCGTGGACGCCGAGCACAGCCCGAACGGACTCGAGTCGATCCTCGCCCAGCTGCAGGCCGTCCACGGGTACCCGGTGCAGACGCTCGTCCGGCCCCCCGTCAACGACACCGTCCTCATCAAGCAGTACCTGGACCTGGGCGTGCAGAACCTGCTGATCCCGATGGTGCATTCGGTCGCGGACGCCGAGGCGGCCGTCGCCGCGACCCGCTATCCGCCGGAGGGGGTGCGCGGCGTCGGGTCAGCGCTCGCGCGGGCGGCCCGCTGGAACCGGGTGCCCGAGTATCTGACGCGCGCGTCCTCGACGATCAGCGTCACCGTGCAGATCGAGTCGGCGGCGGCGGTCGACGCGGTGGAGGGCATCCTCGCGGTCGACGGCGTCGATGCGCTCTTCGTCGGCCCGTCCGATCTCGCGGCATCCATGGGTGTCCTGGGCCAGCAGGAACACCCCGAGGTGGTGGTCGCCGTCGAACACTGCCTGGCCGTTGCCGGGCGGGCCGGGAAACCGGCGGGCGTCAACGCCTTCACCCCGTCCGTCGCGCGAGGGTACCTGGGCCATGGGGCAGGGTTCATCCTGGTCGGCGCCGACGTCGCGCTGCTCGCCCGCGGGTCCGAGGCCCTCGCCGCAGGGTTCATCCCGGCGTCCGACGGCGGTCCTGGCGCCGGCTACTGACTATTCCCCGTCCGGCGGCGGATTCCCGCGAGGCTGTCGACGATTCGCGACGACGGCGTTCCCGCCCGGGCGGTGTCCCGCTAGGCTCCGATCATGACTCGACCGATCCTTCCCGGCCTGGCCACGCACCGGCCGCCCGCCGGCCTCGCCGCCCTTCTCCTCGCCGTCGTCGCCGCCTTCCAGGCGGCGCTGGCCGCGGGTGCCCCGTGGGGGGAAGCCGCCTATGGAGGCGCCCACCGGGGTGTTCTCCCGACCAGGCACCGGGCGTCGAGCGCCGTCTCCGCACTGGCCTACGCCGCACTGGTCCTGGTCACCCTCGGCAGGGGTCCGGGCCCGACGGCGCGGCACCGGATCCTCACGGCGGCGTCGGGGCTGATGATCCTCGGCACGGCGATGAACCTCGCGTCGCGATCCCGCGTCGAACGGCTGGTGTGGACACCGGTAGCAGGGACGCTCGCCGTCACCCTGTTGCGCGTGACCCGCGCATCCCGGATGGTTCCTTCCCGCACAGGATCATGAGTCGGTCGACGGAACGCCGCCACGCTCTTCCGAGCACCTACCCCGGGAGTCCTCGTGCTTGCTTCTGATCTTTCATCGCTACGCCGCCAGATCGTCGGAGCGCCCATGGCCGGAGGACCCTCGACACCGGAGCTGGTGGCGGCGGTCACCAACGCCGGCGGCCTGGGGTTCCTTGCCGGTGGGTACAAGTCGCCGGATCGGCTCACCCAGCAGATCCGCGCCACCCGGACCCTCACCGGGGGCCCGATAGGGGTCAACCTCTTCGTCGTGTCCCCGAACGACGGCGACGACGAGGAGGTCGAGGCATACCGTCGGGAGCTCCAGGTGCACGCGGACAGGTACGGCGTCGACCTCGGGAGGCCCCGCTGGGACGACGATGCGTGGGAGGGCAAGCTCGACGTCGTGCGCGCCGAGCGACCGGAGATGGCCTCGTTCACCTTCGGCTGCCCCTCCGCCACCATCCTGCGCGAACTCGACGCGCTGGGGGTCCTCACCGCGGTGACCGTCACGGATGCCGCCGAAGCACGCACCGCTGCCGGCAACGGCGCCCGCGTCCTCGTGGTGCAGGGGCCCGGGGCCGGAGGCCACCGGGCGACCTTCGATCCTGCCACCGACCCCGGCACGAGTCCGCTTCCCGAACTCCTCGCCGCCATCCGGACCGTCACCGACCTGCCCCTGATCGCGAGCGGCGGCATCAGTACGCGCCGGCTCGCCGAAGAGATACTCAGCGCCGGAGCGACTGCCGTGCAGGTCGGAACTGCCCTGCTGCTGGCGTACGAGGCAGGGACAACCCCCGCCCACCGCGCGGCGCTGGAGGATCCGCGCTTCACCGAGACGTCGGTCACGCGCGCGTTCACTGGACGACCGGCACGGAGCCTGCACAACCGCTTCATGGACGACCACCCGATCACCGCTCACGCCTACCCCCAGATCCACTACATGACAGCCCCGCTGCGCGCGGCTGCAGCGGCGACCAACGACGTGCAGGCACTCCACCTCTGGGCCGGGACCGGGTACCGCCATGCACAGCGAGGATCCGCCGCCGACATCGTCGCCGCGCTGACCCCCTGATCCTGCCAGGACCCCACCCGCATCGCCGACGTGCGGACTTACCCTAGGACGTAGCTCGTCCTACGATCGGATGCCGCATGCGAGAGCTCGAGGTCCGGGGACCGCGTCCCCTGCCGCTGGTGATCTCCGACGCCGCCCATCTGCCGGCGGAAGAGGTCGCGGCGCGGCTCGGCTCCGGCGCCGGGGGACTGACCCGCAGCGAGGCCGCCCGGCGCCTCGCCGAGCTGGGCCCGAACGCGGTGCGCACCCACCAGGCCAGCGGATGGTCGGTCCTGGGCCGTCAGCTGCGGAGCCCCATCCTGCTGTTGCTGCTGATCACGGCCGGCCTCTCGCTCTTCCTCGGCGATGCCACGAATGCGATCGTGATCGGCGTGATCCTGCTGGTCAGTGTAGGGCTGGGCTTCAGCAACGAATTCCGGGCCGAACGCGCCGCCGAGGCACTGCACTCCCGGGTCACCCACCGCGCCGTCGTGGTCCGCGACGGGAACCCCGGGGAAGCCGACGTCACCGCGCTGGTGCCCGGTGACGTCGTGCACCTGGCCATCGGCGCGATCATCCCCGCCGATATGCGGCTCCTGACGGCGAAGGACCTGCTCTGCGACGAAAGCATCCTTACCGGGGAATCGATGCCGGTCGGCAAGGATCCCGCGCCCGCCCCCGCCGCCGCCGCCCTCGGGGACCTGACGTCGTGCCTGTTCATGGGAACGGTCGTCCAGGCCGGCAACTGCGTCGGCATGGTGGTGGCCACCGGCGGAAGGGCGGAATTCGGACGGATCGCCCTCGGCCTCGGCGAGCGTCAGCCCCAGACCGAATTCCAGCTGGGACTCCAACGCTTCTCCTACCTCCTGCTCCAGGTGGCGATCGGCCTCACCTCGCTGATCTTCATCGCCAACCTGGTGCTGCAGCGGCCGGTGATCGAGTCGCTGCTGTTCTCACTCGCCATCGCCGTCGGGATCACGCCGCAGCTGCTGCCCGCCATCGTCAGCTCGAGCCTGGCCACCGGAACCCGTCAACTGGCCAAGCGCAAGGTCCTCGTCAAACGGCTGGTCTGCATCGAGGACCTCGGCGACATGGACATCCTCGTGACCGACAAGACCGGGACGCTGACCGAGGGCCGGATCAGCTTCACCGCCGCCCTGCCCGCCGCCCCCGGCATCTCGGCACCCCAGCTGCTCACCCTGGGGTTGCTCGCCACAGAAGCCGACTACGCGGAGTCCCAGCGCTCCCTCGTGGGTCTGAACCCGCTGGACGCCGCACTGTGGACCTCCGCCGGCGCCGCCGCCTTCCAGCCCGCACGGTACAACCGGCTCGACGTCATCGACTTCGACCATCTGCGCCGCCGGACCAGCGTGCTGGTCAGCGACGCCGGTGCCGCCGCCCGCCTGATCACCAAGGGGTCACCGGAAGACGTCCTGGCGCTCTGCGGAGACACCATCGCCGCCGGCGTGCAGGCGATGCTGGACGAACAGTTCGACGCCGGATCCCGGGTGGTCGCCGTCGCCACCCGGGACGCCGATGGCCTGACCGAGATCGGGCCCGCCGACGAGAAGGACCTGGTCCTCGCCGGTTTCCTGATCTTCCTGGACCGACCCAAATCCACCGCCCGCACCTCCCTCGACCGGCTCGCGGACCTCGGCATCACCGTCAAGATCGCCACCGGAGACAATGCCCGGGTGGCCGAAAAGGTCTGCGACGAGCTCGGGGTCTTCTCCGGCGGAACGCTGACCGGCACCGCGGTCGAGACCATGTCCGATCCGGAGCTGGCCGCTGCGGCGCGGGAGGCCAGCATCTTCGCCCGGGTGTCTCCCGAGCAGAAGGCCCGGATCATCAGGCTGCTACGGCAGAGCGGAGGGTCCGTCGGCTTCATGGGAGACGGCGTCAACGATGCGCTGGCACTGCACGCCGCGGACATCGGCATCTCCGTCGACAGCGCGACCGATGTCGCCAAGGATGCCGCCGACGTCGTGCTCCTGGACAAGGATCTGGGGGTCCTCGCCGAGGGTGTGATGGAGGGCCGCCGGATTTTCGCCAACACCATCAAGTACGTCCTGATGGGGACCTCCAGCAACTTCGGCAACATGTTCAGCGCGGCCACGGCCTCCGTGGCGCTGAGCTTCCTGCCGATGCTGCCGGGGCAGATCCTGCTCAACAACCTGCTCTACGACGCCGGCCAGCTCGCCATCCCGGGGGACCGCGTGGACAAGGAACAGCTGCTCGCGCCGTCGCACTGGGACATCGGCTTCATCCGGCGCTTCATGTTCCTTTTCGGCCCGATCAGTTCCCTGTTCGATTTCGCCACGTTCGCCCTGATGCTCTACGTGTTCGATGCCGTGCCGGGCGAGTTCCGGGCCGGCTGGTTCATCGAGTCCATCGTCACGCAGACGCTGATCATCTTCGTCATCCGGACCCGGCGGGTGCCCTTCTACCGCAGCCGTCCGTCCGCGGGCCTCATCGGCGCCTCCCTGGCCGTCGTGGCCCTCGGCGTCTATCTTCCGTTCTCGCCCCTGGCCGGGGTCCTCGGCTTCGATCCGCTGCCCGTGCCGTTCTTCCTCGCCCTGCTCGGGATGGCCGCGATCTACCTGGTGCTGGTGGAGTTCGCCAAACTCTGGTTCTACTCCCGCGCCGCGCAGCAGCCCGTCCTGCCCCCGTCCGAAGGGCTCCGGCGCCGCGGCCGGACCCACCACATCGCGCGCAGGGCCGCACGGTTCAGCACGGCCACCCACGGCCACATGCTCCATCACCCGGGCTCCCGACGGGGCCACTCGGCCGGCCGCCCCCAATGACGATGGAGCCACCGTGGCAGAGAAGCCGCCACTCCTGACGACCGGCCTGATCCCGCGGACGGGGTCCCCGGCATCCGCCGTCGGCATGCTCGAGCCGACCATTCCCATCACTGCCCTCCGAGAGGCACCGAGGTGTTCGAGCGGGTCGCGGATAGCGTGGAAGCTCACCGCACAGCCACATCATGACCCGGGGGCCCTCCTATGACAGCCATGCCAAGCAGCGAACGAGGACCCGCGGGTCGGCAGGTGACGCCGACCACTCTCGGTCAGGCGGCCTGGGCGTTGATGTTCGTGGTCGCCTACATCGCCGTCGTCGCCGGCACGATCGTCGCCGTCGGGTTCTCCGGCATCGTCGACTTCACCGTCGCGTCCCTGCTGCCGGTCTTCCTCGTGACGGTCACCGCGGCCGCGATCCTCGCCCTCTACGTCCATCTCGTCCGCCGGAACCGCCTCAGCCCGGCCGATCTCGGCTTCCGGCGGCCCTCACCCCGGTTGTTCCACCTGCTCTGGCAGATACCGGTCATCATCGTCGTCTGTGGCAGCCTGCAGGGCATCTTCCTCGTCGCCCTGACCTCCCTCGGTGTGGACACAGCGTCGGCCGGGACAGCCGATGACCCCCTCGCGGAGATCACCGCCCTCTCCGGCCCGTGGATCGTCGTCTGCTTCGTGGTCATCGCGGTCCTCACACCGCTCTGGGAGGAGATCCTGTTCAGGGGCGCATTCCTGGACGGCTTCACCCGGCGCTTCCGGCCGGGTGTGGCGATCGTCCTGTCCGCCGCCCTCTTCGCGGCCGCCCACCTCGTCCTGCTGGGCTTCGTCTACCTCTTCACCCTCGGCATCGCGCTGGCCCTCCTCCGACGGTTCCACCGCAACCTCTGGGCACCGATACTCCTCCACGCCGCCAACAACGCGCTCGTCACCCTCACCATCCTCGCCATCGTCTAGCTCGGACCCTCCTCCCCGGTCCGGGCCCGACGGAACCGCCGCCCGTGGACCTACAGCTGGTCCTCCAGGTGGAAGACCTCCTCGAAACGGAGGAAGCCCTCATCCGGGCGGCCCTCGAGCGCCTCGAAGAACGGCCCCATCTCCGCCTGCCAGCGGGCGTTGACCCCGGTCGCGGCCATGGCGGCCTGCGACGCGGCGAAGTCCTCGCACTCCACGTACCCGATCAGCAGCCCGTCAGGGCGCAGGAACAGGGAGTAGTTGTTCCACCCGGTGTCCTTCAGTGCCCGTGCCATGTCCGGCCAGATCGCCGCGTGGCGCTCCCGGTACTCGGGGATGCGCCCGGGCCGGACCTGCAGCTGGAAGCATACGCGTTCCATGGGTCTCCGTTCGTCGTCGTGGATCTCGCGGGGTGGGAAGGATCAGAGGGCGACGTGGCGGTGCTCGACGCCGAGCAGTGACGCCGCGGCTCTCACATCGGCGGCACGGTGGCCCACGCAGAGCGCCCAGTGGTGGCCGACGCCGGTCCGGCTCCACTCGTCCACCCAGAGCCCGGGGTCTCCTCCGAAGTCCACGCGGGACGTCGTGTTCCCGATGGCGAGCAGCGGGCCGGGGACCACGGTCCCTTCGGAGGTGACGAAGACGTAGGAGCCGTCCGGGTCCTGCCCGATACCGAACGTCGTCACCGGGCCCTGCCGCACGTCGAACTCCACGGAGACGCCCCATCCCCGCTTGCCGTGATAGACGCCGAGCCCGCGCAGCAGCGGCTGGGCTGCACTGACCGCGAGGTGCGCCGGACCGTCGTGCCCCATCTCCACCACGCCGTCGAAGAAGTTCAGTGCCTGGATCTCCGTGAAGGACCCGCCGGCGCCCATCGCCTGCGCCGCGAGCATCGCGATCGAGGTCCGCAGCTCGTACTCCCCCGCCATGGGGACGCCGCGGGCCGTGAGGATGGACGCGCCGAGGATCATGCCCGCCCCGAGGCGTTCGTGCTGCTCCCCCGCGAGGCCGCGGTGGTAGTAGGCGAGCGAGTCGAGGTCGAACTCGGTGACGAGCCGGTCGAGCCCCACCGAGACCTTCGCGCCCCAGGCGAAGTCGTCCTCGTCCACGGATCCGTCCATGGTGAACAGGCTGCGGGCGAGGTCCATGCGCTCCTGGACCTGGTCGTCCGTCACCTCGCCGACGAATTCGCGGAGGTCGTCGAACTCGACCACCTCCACGTGGGAGCCGAACGTCGTAGAGACCGTGGTGAGATCCGTCGAGACGTCCAGCATGCCCGGGTACACGTGGCCCATCAGCCCGTGACGCGCGTGCCGGAGCCGGCCGCGCACACCCGCCGCGTGGACCCACCGGTCGATGCGCTCCCACGCGGACTCCTGCGTCAGGTACCCGGACACCGATCGGAAGGGGATGCCCGCACGCCCGAAGACGTTCGCGACCTCGGGGACGGGGCACTGCCCGCAGTAGGCGAGCCACTTGCCGGTGTCGAAGTTCGCGTGGTCCATGGCCTCGGTGGGCTGCAGGTCGATCACGAGGACCGGGGTCTGCGCGCGCTGCGCGATGGGCAGCACCATGGACGACGTGAGGTAGGTGGTGAGGAAGATGACAATCAGATCGCAGTCTGCGCGCCGGAGCTCCTCGGCCGCCGTGGCCGCCTCCCGCGCATCGGACACGAAGCCGACGTCGGTCACGTCGGCGTCGAGCGCCTCGAAACGGGAGGTGACATACCGCACCGACTCCCGCAGCTGCGGCAGGAGGTCGGGGAACTGCGGCCAGTACGCTCCGAGGCCCCCAGAGACGAGGCCCAGGCGGGTGGGGCGGCGGCGGATCGGCTCGAGCCGCGCCGGGGGCGTGCCGGGTGCTGGCGCGGAATCGGTGGTCATGGGTGTGCTCCTCAACTGGAGGGTCGGAATCCCGTGGGAAGGGCGGGGCATCCGTGGAGGACACCCCGCCCTGCTCGGCGGCTAGAAGTCGTAGTCGTCGATGTTGTCCGCGTTGAACTGCGTGGGCGGACCGACGAGCACGATCCCGCCGTCACCGACCTCGCGCTCGCCGAGCTCGCCGGCCTCGAACGTGTCGCCGACTTCCCCCGTGATGTCGCCGTCGGCCAGTGCCTTGCCCGCGAAGGCCGCGACATAGCCGAGCTGCGCCGGATCCCAGAGCGCGAACTCGGTGACGGTGCCGTCCTTCACGAACGGCCGCATCTCGTTCGGCAGGCCGAGGCCGGTCAGCGCGACCTTGCCCTTGTACTCGGAGGTGGAGAGGTACCGGGCGGTCGCGGCGATGCCGACCGTGGTGGGCGAGATGATGCCCTTCAGGTCCGGGTAGGCCTGCAGGAGTCCCTGCGCCTCCTGGAAGGACTTCGTGTCGTCGTCGTCGCCGTAGACCTTCGCCACGAGCTCGATGTCCGCGTAGTCGGGGTTGGACGCCAGTTCCTCCTCCATGAACTTGATCCATTCGTTCTGGTTCGTGGCGTTCGCGGTGGCGGAGAGGATGGCGATCTCGCCCGCGCCGCCGATCTGCTCGGAGATGAGCTCGAGCTGGATCAGGGCGACGTCCTTGGCGTCCACCTGGCTGACGAAGAGGTCGCGGTAGTCGGGGTTGGTGTCTGAGTCGAAGGCCACGATCTTCGCGCCGGCGGCGCGGGCCTCCTCGAGCGCGGGGCCGACGGCGTCGGGGTCGTTGGCGGCGATGACGATCACGTTGGTGCCGCGCTGTGTCTCGGCGTTGATGAACGACACCTGGCTCGACGCACTGGCGTCCAGCGGGCCGACCACCTCGGAGGACGCGAAGCCGGCCTCCGATGCGCCGGCCTCGCCGCCGCCCAGCACCACGTCGGTGTAGGGGTTGTTGAGCTGCTTGGGGATGAAGGTGATGGTCTGCTCGCCTTGCGACCCGTTGCCGCCCTCGCCGCCGCTGTCGGAGCCGGTGTCGCCGCCGCAGGCGCTGAGGACGAGCGCGGCGCTCGTGGCGAGGGCCGCGACGGCCACCCGTCGTCGGGTGGATCCGGAGTGGATGAACCTCATTGTTTCTTCCTTTCGATGTGCGCTGGAAACCAGTCGCCGGGTGCAACCCCAGGGGGACGGCCTAGGGAAGTGGTGCGGTGCGGACACGCCTGGCGTGGCGTGCCTCACGGATGGCGGACGCG
Organism: Arthrobacter sp. CAN_A2; assembly: GCF_015752045.1. Lineage (NCBI taxonomy): Bacteria > Bacillati > Actinomycetota > Actinomycetes > Micrococcales > Micrococcaceae > Arthrobacter > Arthrobacter sp. CAN_A2. Next base: position 140,242 of record NZ_JADOUS010000006.1, on the reverse strand, counting down.
ATGTTCGGCGCCACGACCGAGATGATGAGCAGGGAGCCCGTGACGATGATGAGGACCACCTCGGAGACGCGGTCCAGTTTGAGCGCGTAGTTGATGGTGCCGATCAGCAGTACCCCGGCCAAGACGCCGGGGATGGACCCCTTGCCGCCGAAGATCGAGACTCCACCGAGCAGCACCGCCGCGATCACCGCGAGTTCCAGGCCGCTCGCGTTGTCGCTCCGGGCGCTGGAGTAGCGGAGCGTCCAGTAGATGCCGGCGAGCGCGGACACCGTGCCGGTGGCCAGGTACAGCAGGAACTTGGACCGGGCGACGTCGATGCCGACGAACGTCGCGGCCTCCCTGCTGTAGCCGAGGGCGAAGAGCCCCCGGCCGAAGGGCGTGAAGTGCAGGACGACGGTGAACGCGACGATGAGCACGACGACGCCGATCATGACCGTGGGGATGCCGGTCCCTCCGATCTTCGACGTGAAGAAGGCGGTGAGCCCGGGTGGGAAGTTCGCCACCGCGTTGTCGCCGATGACCACGAGCGCGAGGCCGCGGAAGAGCGCCAGCGTGCCGATGGTGACCGCCAGGGACGGCAGCCCGAGATAGGCGATGAGCACCCCGTTGAAGGCTCCCGCGACGAGTCCCGCCAGCAGGCACACCACCAGGACGAGTGCGATCGGCATGCCGCCCTGCCAGAGGACACCCATGAGGGCGCTGGTCAGCCCTGCGATGCTCGCGACCGAGAGGTCGATCTCCCCCGAGATGATGACGAGCGTCATCGGCAGCGCGATGAGCAGGGTCGGGATGACGTCGAGGAGCAGGAACCCCACGGTGACCGGCGACGCGAACCGCGGGATCGTGAGGCAGGCGAAAAGCACGACGACGATCAGCACGTAGATCATGACGGCGTCGCGCCCGAGGAGGATCCTCGCGGCGCCCGTGCGGCCCTTCGGGATGGCGAGCACCTTCGTGGAGTCGGCCGTCCGCCCCGCCGGGCGGGCCTGCTTCGGCCGCTTCTCCTCCGGGGTCCTGGTGCCTGGGGCGGACATGCGCCTGCCTTTCGCTGGGGTGCCGTTCTCCGGCTGGTGCCCTTCGGGCGGGGTGGTGTCCTGCGGACCGGGCTGGGCGTCGAGGCGGTCAGACATTGCGGGCCTCGGCGATCCGGAGCTTGCGGGCGGACCGGACACTGGCGATGCGGTCGATGACGACGGCGGCGAGGATCAGGACGCCGACGATGGCCTGCTGCCAGAACTTGTCCACGCGCAGCGCCGTCAGGGCGCTGGTGATGGTGGTCAGGAGGAGTGCTCCGATCGCTGCGCCGAGCACGGTGCCGCTGCCGCCGAAGATCGCGACGCCGCCCACCACCGCGGCGGCGACGACGTCGAGCTCGAGGCCCGCTCCCGTCGTCGCGCCCACCGAGTTGAAGCGGCTGGCGTACAGGACGCCGGCCAGGCCGGCCAGCAGGCCGTTGACCACGAAGGCGAGCAGGACGCGGCGGGTGACGGGGATGCCGAACAGGCGGGCGGCGTCGGGGTCGGATCCGATGGCGTACAGGTCGCGTCCCTGGCGGGTGCCGAACATGTACACCGCGACGATCGCGACGACGCCCACCGCGATGAGCGTGATCAGGGGGAATCCTAGGAAGGTGTCCACGGACAGGTCGCCGAAGGCCTGGGGCCGGTCGCCGGCGAAGTACTGGGTGCCGCCGGCCCACGCGTTGTTGATGCCCCGGAAGATGTAGAGCGTGCCGAGCGTGATGACGAGGGCAGGCACCTTCGCGATGGTGATGAGGAGGCCGTTGAACGCGCCGAGTACCGCGCCGAGGAGCATCCCGAGGACGAAGACCACGGCGATCGGCAGATCGGGGGCGGCGGCGAACATGCTGCCGGTCCCGAAGGCGACGAGCCCGAGGATGGATCCGACGGACAGGTCGATGTTCCGGGTGATGATGACGAGGGTCTGGCCGACGGCCAGGATCATCAGGATGGTCGCGTTGAGCAGCAGGTCCTTGATGCCCTGCTCGCTGAGGAACAGCGGGTTCAGCGCGGCGGTCACGGCGACGAGCAGCACGAGGGCGAGGATCACCGGGAGTTCGCGGAGCTTCAGGATCGACGCGAGGACCGAGGTCTTCTCGTGTCCGGAGGCGGGGTGGGCGGGCGCGCTCTTGCTGTCGAGGCTCATCGCGAGGACTCCAGGGATGCGGTGGCGGCGTGCATGACGGTTTCGGCGGTGGCCTCGGCGCGGTCGAGGCGGCCGGTGATCCGCCCCTCCCGCATGACCAGCACGCGGTCGGCCATGCCCAGCACCTCGGGCAGTTCGGAGGAGATCATGAGGATCGCGATGCCCCGTCCCGCCAGCTCCGAGATCAGGCGGTGCACCTCGGCCTTGGTGCCGACGTCGATGCCGCGCGTCGGCTCGTCGATGATCAGGAGCTTCGGGTCCGTGGCGAGCCATTTGGCGAGGACGACCTTCTGCTGGTTGCCGCCGGAAAGGGTGGAGACGGCGTGTTCGGGCGAGCCGGCCTTCACCTGGAGCCTCTTGCCCCACGTCTCGGCGGCCTCACGCTCGGCGCGCGCCCTGATGATACCGAACCGCGCAAGGGAGTGGCGGAGCGTCAGGGCCGTGTTGCGCTCGACCGACAGGTCCATGACGAGTCCCTGCTTGCGGCGGTCCTCAGGGACGAAGCCGATCCCGGCGTCGATCGCGGCACGCGGGTCCTTGCGGCGCAGCGGCGTGCCGAACATCCGGACGGTGCCCGACTCGTAGCGGTCGATCCCGAACACGGCACGCGCCACCTCGGTGCGCCCGGCTCCCACCAGTCCCGACAGGGCCACGATCTCGCCCGCCCGCACCTCGAAGTCGATGTCATGGAAGACACCCGGCCGGGTCAGCCCCTCGACCTTCAGGACGACGTCGCCGGCCTCCGTCTCGGTCTTCGGGAACAGTGCGTCGATGTCGCGTCCCACCATCTCCCGGACGATGGCCTCGACCGAGGTCGCCCGCGTCTCGTGCGTCGCGATGTAGGCGCCGTCCCGCATCACCGTGATGCGGTCGCACAGGCCGAAGACCTCGTCGAAGCGGTGGGAGATGAACAGGATGCCGCTGCCTGCGTCGCGCAGGCGGCGGGCGACGGCGAACAGGCGGTCCACCTCGACGCCGCTGAGCGCCGCCGTGGGCTCGTCCATGACGAGGATGCGCGCGTCGAGGGAGATGGCCTTGGCGATCTCGATGATCTGCTGATCCGCGATGGACAGTCCCTCGGCCACGCGGTCGGGGTCGATCGGGACACCGAGCTGGCCGAACAGCTCCCTCGCGCGGCGCCGCATCTCGACGCGGCTGATGAGGCCGAAGCGGCCCCGGGGCTGGCGCCCGATGAAGATGTTCTCGGCGACCGTGAGATCGGGGAAGAGTGTGGGCTCCTGGTAGATGACGGAGATCCCGGCGGCCTTGCTGTCGGCGACGTTGCGGAAAGTGACGTCCTGCCCGCCCACGAGGAACTCCCCCGCATCCGGGTGGTGGACCCCCGCAAGGATCTTCACGAGGGTGGATTTTCCCGCGCCGTTCTCGCCCACCAGCGCGTGGATCTCGCCCGCAACCAGGTCGATGGTGCCGTCGGCGAGGGCGACGACCGGGCCGAAGGTCTTCAGTGCCCCCCGGAGTGCCAGCACGGGGGTCCGCCCCGGTGCGGACGGATCCGTGGCGTCGCTGCCACGGCCATCAGGATGCGTCAATGCAACTCCTCGGGAAGAAATGAATCGTTTCAGATTCGGCTTCCTCGAATAGTAGGCGCGACCTCCATCACCGTCAACAGCCCGAGATCGGACTGTGACCGCACCGCCGTGCCGGGGTCGACCGGTCAGCCGACGGCGTGGACCCCGGCCTGCGTGCTGCGGCGCTCCACGAGTTCGGGGTCGAAGATCACCTGGCGGCGGCGGGCGGCGGGCCCCTCGATCTCCTCGAGGAGCAGCTCGACGGCGGTGCGCCCCATGAGTTCGGTCGGCTTCCGGACGCTCGTCAGCGGGACGACGGTGGAGGCGGAGAAATCGATGTCGTCATACCCGATGAGGGCGAGGTCCTCGGGGATCCGGAGTCCGCGGATCAGCAGTACCGCCTGCATCACGCCGATCGCGAGGAGGTCGTTGGCGCAGAAGATGCCGTCCGGCAGTTCCCGGTGCCCGCGCCGTGCGATCGTCTCCCCGATGTCCCGGCCGGCCAGGACCGTCATGGCATCGGCTTCGAGGACCTCGAGCACGGCGCCGTCGTGCTCCTCGATCGCCTGGCGGGCTCCCGCCAGGCGATCCGCGACCTGGCGGTAGTCGGCCCTGGTCCCCACGAATGCGATGCGCCGCCGGCCCGCCTCGAGCAGGTGCCGGACGGCGATGTAGCCGCCGGCGACGTCGTCCACGGAGACCGAGCTGCAGCGTCGCTGCGGATCCACGCGGTCCACCAGCACCACGGGCATGCCGCGCTGACGAAGCGCCTCGACGCGCGGGCCCACATCCCCGACCGGCGAGATGAGCATGCCCTGCACGCGCTGCTGCTCGAAAACGTCGATGTACCGGGCCTCACGCTCGGCGTCCTGCCCGCTGTCGCCGAGCACCACGGTGCTCCCGTTCTCGGCAGCGCAGTCCTCGGCCGCACGTGCGAGGGAGGCGAAGAAGGGATTGGCGACGTCGAGCACGACCAGTCCGATGGTGCGGCTCTGGCCCGCCCTCAGCTGCCGGGCGGCGTCGTTCCGCACGAAGCCGAGCGCGTCGATGGCGGCCTGCACCCGCTCGCGGGTGGCAGCGGAGACGCGCGAGGGATGGTTCAGCACGTTCGAGACCGTCCCGACCGCCACCCCGGCCGTATCCGCGACGTCCTTGATACTGACTGGTCGGCTGCTCATGGGACTCCGGCTGTCTCGGAGGTCGCGTCGCGCGCCGGCGGGGCGCCGACGGAACGGTTGACACTCGGTCTCCAGCAAGGATAGCTTTGAAACGTGCTAATGAAACGATTCAAAAGCACGGCCCATCTACTTCCTCGTCCGGGCCCTCCCGGACGGGTGGAAGAACCCGAGAATCGCCGCCGGTGGAGTGAAGCACCCGGCCCGCACGCTGGAGAGAGTACATGACTGTCATCGACGACATCGCGGCACAGCTGGACCAGCTCGCCATCGAGGTGCCCTCCTGGGCGTACGGCAATTCCGGGACCCGGTTCAAGGTCTTCGCGACCCCCGGCACGCCGCGCACCGTCCACGAGAAGATCGCCGACGCCGGCATGGTCCACCGGCTGACCGGCCTCGCGCCGAGCGTGGCCGTCCACATCCCCTGGGACAGGGTCGACGACTACGGGAGCCTCGCCACCCACGCCGGGGAGCACGGCGTGCGGCTCGGCACGATCAACAGCAACACGTTCCAGGACGACGACTACAAGTTCGGCAGCCTGACGCACAGCGACGCCGCGGTCCGGAACAAGGCGATCGACCACATGTACGAGTGCATCGAGGTCATGAACGTCACCGGTTCCCGGGACCTGAAGATCTGGCTGGCGGACGGCTCGAACTACCCGGGGCAGGCCGATATGCGGTCCCGGCAGGACTGGCTGCAGGACTCCCTCCGGAAGGTGTACGACCGCCTCGGCGAGGGCCAGCGGCTGGTGCTCGAGTACAAGTTCTTCGAGCCGGCGTTCTATCACACGGACGTCCCCGACTGGGGTACCTCCTACGCCCATTGCCAGCAGCTCGGCGACAAGGCCCTGGTCTGCCTCGACACGGGCCACCACGCCCCCGGGACCAACATCGAGTTCATCGTGGCGCAGCTGATCCGCCTCGGGAAGCTCGGCTCCTTCGACTTCAACTCCCGTTTCTACGCGGACGACGATCTGATCGTCGGAGCGGCGGACCCGTTCCAGCTGTTCCGCATCATGGCCGAGGTGATCCGCGGCGGCGGCCTGGATCCGTCCAGCGGGATCGCCCTCATGCTCGACCAGTGCCACAACCTCGAGGAGAAGATCCCCGGACAGATCCGCTCGGTGCTGAACGTGCAGGAGATGACCGCGCGCGCCCTGCTCATCGACCGATCCGCCCTGACCGCGGCGCAGGAGGCCGGCGACGTGCTCGGCGCGAACGCCCTCATGATGGACGCCTTCTACACCGACGTCCGCCCGGGACTCGCCGCGTGGCGCGCATCGAAGGGACTCCCCGCGGACCCGACGGCCGCGTACCGGGAGAGCGGCTACCAGGACCGGATCAACACCGAACGGCAGGGCGGCCGGCAGGCCGGATGGGGAGCATGACAGTGACGACGACGCAGCCGACGACGGCCACCTCTGACAACAGCACGACCAACCGGACCGTCAGCGACCTCATCGGGCGCTCCAACCGGCTCGGCGCCGACAAGCGCACCACGAACTACGCCGGCGGCAACACGTCCGCCAAGGGCACGGGCGTCGATCCCGTCACGGGCGGGGACGTCGAACTGCTCTGGGTCAAGGGATCCGGCGGGGACCTCGGCACGCTCACGGAGTCCGGGCTCGCCGTCCTGCGGCTCGACCGGCTGCAGGCGCTGCGCTCCGTGTACCCGGGCGTGGAGCGCGAGGACGAGATGGTCACCGCCTTCGACTACACGCTGCACGGCAAGGGCGGCGCCACACCGTCCATCGACACCGCGATGCACGGCCTCGTCGACGCCGCCCACGTGGACCACCTCCACCCCGACTCCGGGATCGCCGTCGCGACCGCGGCGGACGGCGAGGCCCTGACGACGGCGATCTTCGGGCCGAAGGTGGCCTGGGCGCCCTGGCGGCGGCCCGGTTTCCAGCTGGGGCTCGACATCGCCGCCCTCCGGGAGGCGAACCCCGAAGCCATCGGCACCATCCTCGGCGGCCATGGCATCACCGCCTGGGGGGACACGTCCGAGGAGGCGGAGGCGAACTCGCTCTGGATCATCGAGACGGCGGAGCGGTACATCGCCGAACACGGCCGGACCGAACCCTTCGGTCCCCTGCTCGAAGGGTATGCCGCGCTGCCCGAGGAGGAGCGCCGCGCCAAGGCCGCGGCCCTCGCGCCGACCATCCGCGGGCTCTCCTCCACCGACAGGGCGCAGGTGGGCCACTTCACCGACGACCCCCGCGTCCTCGACTTCCTCGCCTCCACCGAGCACCCGCGCCTCGGTGCGCTCGGGACGAGCTGCCCGGACCACTTCCTCCGCACCAAGATCAAGCCGCTCATCCTCGACCTCCCTGCGGACGCCGACGTCGAGAGTTGCCTGCTGCGCCTGCGCGAACTGCATACGGCGTACCGCGCGGACTACGCCGCCTACTACGACCGCCACGCGACGCCGGATTCCCCTGCCATGCGCGGCGCCGACCCGGCGATCGTGCTGGTGCCCGGCGTCGGCATGTTCTCCTACGGCGCCACCAAGCAGACCGCGCGCGTCGCCGGGGAGTTCTACCTCAACGCCATCAACGTCATGCGGGGCGCCGAAGCCATCTCGACCTACGCGCCGATCGAGGAGACCGAGAAGTTCCGCATCGAGTACTGGGCCCTCGAGGAGGCCAAGCTCGCGCGGATGCCGCAACCGAAATCCCACGCGGGACGCATCGCCCTGGTGACGGGAGCGGCGTCGGGCATCGGCAAGGCCATCGCGACGCGCCTCGCCGCGGAGGGCGCCTGCGTGGTCATCGCGGACCTCAACATCGACAGCGCGAATGGCGTCGCCGAAGCACTCGGAGGGCCCGACGTCGCCATCGGCGTGCAGGCCGACGTGACCGATCCGGCGCAGGTGCTCCAGGCCGTGACGGCCGCCGTGCTGGCGTTCGGCGGGCTGGACCTCGTGGTCAACAACGCCGGCCTGTCCATCTCCAAGCCCCTGCTCGAGACTACGGAGAAGGACTGGGACCTGCAGCACAACGTGATGGCCAAGGGGTCCTTCCTCATGTCGCAGGCCGCCGCAAGGGTGCTCATCGAGCAGGACATGGGCGGGGACATCATCTACATCTCGTCCAAGAACTCGGTGTTCGCCGGGCCCAACAACATCGCCTACAGCGCCGCGAAGGCGGACCAGGCGCATCAGGTGCGGCTCCTCGCAGCCGAGCTCGGCGGCTACGGGGTGCGGGTGAACGGCATCAACCCCGACGGCGTGGTCCGCGGTTCGGGGATCTTCGCCGGCGGCTGGGGTGCCAAGCGGGCCGCGGTGTACGGCGTGGAGGAGGAGAAGCTGGGCGAGTACTACGCCCAGCGCACTCTCCTGAAGCGCGAGGTGCTGCCCGAGAACGTCGCCAACGCCGTCGCGGTGCTGACCTCCGCCGAGCTCTCCCACACCACGGGGCTGCACATCCCTGTGGATGCGGGCGTGGCCGCGGCGTTCCTGCGCTGACATGGCCGCCGGCTCGAAAGCGGTGTTCATCGCCGTGGACATCGGGGCGTCCTCCGGCCGGGTGATCCTCGGGAGGCTCACGGCCGCCGGTCCGGAGCTCGACATCATCCACCGCTTCCCCAACGGCGCGCATTTCCTCGGCGGCGCCCTGCGGTGGGACGTCGAGGCGCTCCTCGCGGAGGTGCTGGTGGGACTGCGCCGGGCAGGCGAGGCCGCGGCCCGGACGGGTGCCACCGTCACGAGCATCGGCATCGACACCTGGGCCGTGGACTACGGGCTCGTCGACGACGCCGGGACGCTCCGGCACCTGCCGTTCAGCTACCGGGACGAACGCACCGCGGCGAGCATCGACGTCATCCATGGTGCCGTGCCGCCCGCGCAGCTCTACGCGCGCACCGGGCTGCAGTTCCTGCCGTTCAACACGGTGTACCAGCTCGCCGCCGAGCGGTCGCTCGAGGGTTTCCAGGCGCTGCTCATCCCCGATCTGCTCGCCTACCGGCTGACCGGTGAGCGCCGCACCGAGGCGACGAACGCCTCCACCACGGGACTGCTCGACGCCGCCACCGGTACGTGGGCGGAGGACCTCTTCGGTCCGCTCGGCCTGTCCCCGGAACTCTTCCCCCCGCTCATCGAGCCCGGCACGGCGATCGGCCGCCTGCTGCCGGCCATCGCATCGGCGACGGGCCTCCCGGCGGCCACCGCCGTCGTCGCCGTCGGGTCGCACGACACCGCCTCCGCCGTCGCCGCCGTCCCGGCCGACTCGCCGCACTTCGCGTACATCTCCTCGGGTACGTGGTCGCTCGTCGGGGTCGAACTCGACGCCCCCATCCTGACCGGGGAGAGCCGCGCCGCGAACTTCACCAACGAGCGCGGCGTGGACGGGACCATCCGCTACCTGCGCAACACCGGCGGACTCTGGCTGCTGCAGGAGTGCCTGCGTGAGTGGAGCATCGAGGGACCGGAGCCCGATCTCCCCGCGCTGCTGGCGGCCGCCGCAGCCCTGCCGGCCGGCGGCCCGACCATCGACGCGGACAGCACGGACTTCCTCGCGCCGGACGCCATGCCCGCGCGCATCCGCCGCGCGGCCGGGGCGGGGCCGGACGTCCTACCGACGCGGGAGGCCATGGCCCGATGCATCCTGGACAGCCTCGCCGCGGCCTATGCGCGCACGCTGCAGGACGCCGTCCGCCTGTCCGGACACCGCATCGACGTCATCCACGTGGTGGGCGGAGGGTCGCAGAACGCACTGCTCTGCCAACTGACCGCCGACCGCACGGGGCTGCCGGTCCTCGCCGGCCCGGTCGAGGCGACGGCGCTCGGGAACATCCTCGTCCAGGCGCGGGCCGCCGGCCTGCTGGACTCCGGTCCCGGATCCCCCGGCTCTCCCCTCGCGGGCATCCGCGCGGCCGCCCGCCGATCGGCCCGGACCGTCCGCTACGAGCCTGCGGAGCGCGTGGCTGCGACCGAGCGGGTCGCGTCAGCGCGGTGACCGCAGGGCCACGGGCCCTTTCGCCGTCGACGGGTCCACGACGGCACCGCGTTGCACCATCTCCGCGAGGCCCCGGTTCACGAGGCGGCGTGCCGCGCTGCGGGCGGGCTCGTGCAGGAGGGTCCCGCCCTCCTCGTCGAGGGCCCGGGCGGCGTCCGCCGGGTCGATGCCCTGCCCGCGGGGCAGGCTCCGGAGACGCGTCAGGAGCCATTCTTCGAGGTCCGCGTCGATCGGCCTCACCTTGCGCGCCCGGCAGGCGTCGCTGCAGTAGAGCACCGTGTCCCAGGTCCGCTCCCATTTCTTCCGCCACTCCATGCGGCGGCCGCACGACCTGCAGTACTTCGGGTCGGGCGGAGCGCCGGGGCCCGCCTGCCCCCGCGCGGGGGGCCTCGTCCGCGGCGTCATAGGTGTCCGGACGCAGCGCGGAAGATGGCGCAGCCGGGCCGCACCGGGGCGTCCGGGGGGCGTATGTCGGAGGCCTGGTCGACGGCGTGGGCGGCCCGGCTCACCACGCCCTCCTCGTCCGCACTGCTGTCCGTGGTCACGGCGGTCCTTCCTGTCATCCCTGCGGCTCCTGCGGCGGGCCGACGCGGGGAAGGACTGCGGCTCCGTGGTGCATCAAGCATAGGAGACGCTGCTGTGCCCGGTACCGCCGGAGCCGCCCGGCGCTGCCTCGCCTTGTCCGGCGCTGTCCGGCGCGACGAAATCAATGAGCCGGAACCCTTGAGGCGATGCCCTCGACACGGCAGACTGAACACACGCCAGTCTCACCCGGCACGTCAGCGCACACCATGGTCTCGTTCACGCTCCACGGTCAGCAGGAAAGCGCTGCCCCGACCATCTGGAGCCACACCATGAATGACACCGTCATCGAAAGCGGGTCCCTGCGCCTCGCGCAGGAGAAGGACCTCATCGCCACCCTCGAAGCCGTCGAGATCAGCGCCGATCTCCCCCGCGCCGTGGGGGAGGCCGCCGAGATCAGGGCCTTTGCGGAGACGCTCGGGCGGCTCGACGTGGCCTTCTGGGCCGAGGTGACCGGGCTCGACGCGCTGGCCCGCACCGACGGCGCACCCGGCGCGCGGACACGGGGTCAGGAGATCCTCGAATGGGCCACCGAGCAGGGCGACGCGCGGCTCGCCAGCCGGTGCCACGCCCTCATCGCGATGATGGACCTCATCGCGGGCCATTCGGGCTCCGGCGCCGAGCAGGCGACGATCGCCGTCACTCTGCTGGACGGCACCGAACTGCCCCGACTCCGCGCGAAGCTCCTGACGCGCCAGGCGGTCGGCCTCCTGGTCGCAGGGCTCCTCCAGCACGGTTTCGACGTGTCCCGCAGGGCGCTCGCCCTCGCGGACCAACTGGCCGACCCCGAACTCCTGGCCCAGATCGCCTCGAACGCGTTCCACTCCGCGCTGGACGAGTCGATGCCGGACGAGGCGCGCTTCTGGATGCGGCGGCTGGAGGCCGTGATCGCCGCGTCCCCCGACCTCGAAGCCGAGCTGTCGGACGTCCTCGCACGCGGCCACCTGGCGGACAACCGCCCCTGGGACGCGCTCGACGTGCTGGAGCGGGCCGGGGACGACGACGCCGCGACGTCGCAGCCGGAGACCCGGGCCACCCGGATGCTCCTGCTCGCGCAGGCCCACCACGGGGTCGGCAACCTCCCCGCGGCGCGGCGTGCCCTCGACCGGGCCGAGCGGATCACCGTGCAGCATGCGCTCGAGGAGGTCGCCTCCACCGTCCTGGAGGAGCGCGCCGCCATCGCGGCGTCCGCGGCCGACTTCCGGCTCGCCTACGAACTCCACCGGCAGTTCCATCAGGCGGCGCGGAGCCGGTGGATCGAGGCCCGCCGCTCCCAGGTGGACCACCTGTTCGCCGAGCAGAATGTCACCGAGGCGCTCGAACGCGCGGAGCAGGCGGAGGCGGCCGTCGCCATCGACCCCCTGACGAAGGTGCGCAACCGGCGCTGGGTGGAGGACACACTGCCCGACGTCGTCCGGACCTGGCAGGCCGGTGGACCGTGGACCGGTTCCCTGGCCATCCTCGACCTCGACCACTTCAAGCTGGTCAACGACCGCTACGGGCACGCCGCGGGCGACGACGTGCTGGTGGCCGTCGCCGCGGCCCTGTCGACGTGCGAAGGCGTCCACCACGTCGCCCGGATCGGAGGGGAGGAGTTCCTGCTGGTCCTGCATCAGGACGCCGACCAGGGGCAGGTGGCAGGGTGGGTGCTGTCCGCCATCCGGGAGCTCCGGTGGCCCGAGATCGACGGCGATCTGCGCCTCACGGTGAGCATCGGCTTCGCCGGCTGCGAACCGGGGGCGACGACGGCCGACCTGCTGCAGGAGGCCGACCGCAACCTGTACAGCGCGAAGCGGGCCGGGCGGGACAGGTCGGTCGGCCCCTGACAGGTCCGGGGCGCTTGCAACGCATGTGGTCGGACCCAACGCCCCAGGTCCTCGCGCGCAGCTATGACTTCCCGGGCGAGTCCCGTCCCCTCCTCGGGCAGTCGCGCCTTGAGGTTGTTCGGAGCTGATCCTTCCCGCTCGTGAAGCCTGGATGCGATCTGGTGTTCAAGGACGGCCAGTGACCACCCGTGGCGGACACTCCGCGCCGCGTACCACTCGTGCAGGTCCTGATCCTGGAGTTGCACGTGCAGGGTGATGTTATGACTCCAGCTGATTTGTGCAGACACTGTCTGCACAGATGCGCCCCTCCCTGCTACGCGTTGGCCAGGGCTCTCAGGTAGTAAAGGTTCCTCCGCGAGAACCCCTTCATGTGCGGGAACTGGGCGCGGAGATCCTCAGCCAGACGACCGAGCACCTCGCTCCCCCACGGCTCGGCCTGTTGCTGCTGCAGGATGGTTCGGCCGATGTTCCAGTAGAGCTCGATCATGGAAGCATTGACGACGCGCTGAGCTCTCGCCTTTGCGGCTCGTACGGCATTGGCCAGTTCGGTCAGCGTTTCTGCATAACTTGGAGGAAGATCAGGTTCGAGGTCAGTCACCTCCCACACCCTAGTTGAGCGATCCTTCCAGAGCGCGGGGCGCCGGGCGCGGCGACGACGGCCACAGGGCCGACGTCGTTTCGGCGAGTTCACGAACTGATGCACGCGGCGAACGCTGAACAATGGGCATCCCTGCTCAGCGGGCGCCGAGGCGTATCAACTGCAGGCGTCGAGCCTGTCCACCTCAGGGTGGGCCGCCCTACGTAGTTGCCCAACAGGCTGTTGGACAACTACGTTCTCACTTCACCTGCTTACGGAGCTCGCCCGGCTCGCTGAGCACAAGATCGGAACCGGGTCAGGCCGAGGTGAACGGGGGGCGCACCAACCGGGCCGCCAGGCCACGGCTACCGGGTCGGCGGCTCGTCCTGAGGTCGTCAGGCATCTGACGGAAGGTGGGTTATCGGTGCATCCGATGACGAATTCCGGTGGAAGCTCTTCCGCGCGAGGGCACAACCGCGGCGCCCAGAGCGGCACGGTCGCTGCTGCGCACGGTCACGGTCACGTCGTCGACGGAACGACCTCCAGTTGTTGACGCTTGCCACCAGACACACCTGGCGTGCCACGCTTACTGCGTGGATCTTGAAGTGACATCGGACTTAATTATTCCGGCAACCGAATTACAATGGAAGTTCTCCAGGTCATCCGGGCCTGGCGGGCAGCACGTCAACACTTCTGACAGTCGGGTGCAACTCACCTGGGTACCATCGGAGTCGTCGGCTCTAAGCGATGAGCAGCGGATGCGAATCGTTGACCAACTCGCCCGAAGGCATGTCTCGGGGGCGATCACGGTGACGGTGTCTGAGCAGCGGTCCCAGTTGCGTAACCGCGAAATCGCTCTCGGGGCGCTCCGCGAAATTGTGGCCGCCGCACTCACCCCTTCGCCCCCTCTGCGCCGCGCGACGCGACCCACGCGCGGCTCGGAACGTCGCCGTTCCGCGTACAAGCAGCAGCGATCCGAAACCAAGCGGCAACGCCGCCGGCCCACCAGTGAGTGACGACTCACTGTAGTTGGTGCCTCGTGACGCAGGCGGACTAAGCAAGATGTCCCAGTCTGGTCTTACACGGATCCGCGTCTGGAAGCGGAGGTGCTGCGGATCTTTGCATCAGTACCGGCTGATCACTCCTGCCGAATCTCCTGGCGCGCTGTAACTCTGTGACTCTGTCAGTCTGTGCCGTGCCGACCCAGTGCGCGCCTGCAGGTGAGCGTCACCGCATGACTGGTTGACATAGCCACCTGCTTACGGAGATCGCCCGGCTCGCTGAGTACGGGATCGGAACCGGGTCAGGCCGAGGTGAACGGGGGGCGCACCTACCGGGCCGCCAGGCCATGGCTACCGGGTCGGCGCCTCGTCCTGAGGTCGTCAGGCATCTGACGAAGGATGGATTATCGGCGAATCATTCTTGAGACATCTGAACATCTGATCGAAACGGTTGTTAGCACCGAAGCCTTTGACCCTCGTATGGGTGCTGCAGGTACCTGGGCAGGCCCGAGCGGGTGTGTAGGACCCAGTAGGTCACCTCCACCGGACCTGGCGGAGGTGACCTGCTCTACGCTCTACGCTCTACGGGTCAGGCGAAGGTGGCGGCGTCGATGACGAAGCGGTATCGGACGTCGGAGTTGAGCACTCGCTCGTAGGCGTCGTTGATGCCGTCGGCGCTGATGAGCTCGGTCTCGGGGTGGATACCGTGCTCGGCGCAGAAGTCCAGCATCTCCTGCGTCTCGCGGATACCGCCGATCATGGAGCCTGCCCAGCTGCGGCGTGCCGGGATGAGGGCGAACGCGGGGACCCCGAGGGGTTCGGAAGGAGCCCCGACGTTGACGAGGGTCCCATCGACCTTGAGGAGGCCGAGGTAGGCGCCCATGTCGACCTTCGCCGAGACCGTGTTGATGATCAGATCGAACGAGTTCGCGAGCTCCGTGAAGGTCTCCGGGTCCTTCGTCGCATAGTGTGCCGACGCACCGAACCGGAGGGAGTCCTCCTTCTTGGAGGTCGTCTGCGAGAGCACGGTGACATCGGCGCCGAGGGCCGCGGCGATCTTCACGCCCATGTGGCCGAGCCCGCCGAGGCCCACGATGGCCACTTTTGTGCCCGGGCCCGCCTGCCAGTGGTGCAGTGGCGAGTAGAGCGTGATCCCGGCGCAAAGCAGCGGGGCGACCTTCTCGAAGTCGAGGCTCTCGGGGACGCGGAGAACGAAGTCCTCGGTGACGACGACGGCCTGCGAGTAGCCGCCCTGCGTGACGGTGCCGTCCGCGGGGTCGACGCCGCCGTACGTCTGGACGTTCCCCTTGGTGCAGTACTGCTCGTCGCCGCGGACGCAGTACTCGCACTCGCCGCAGGAGTTGACCATGCAGCCGACGCCGACGCGGTCGCCGACCTTGTGCTTGGTGACCTCGGAACCGATCTCGCTCACGGTGCCGACGATCTCGTGGCCGACGACCTGCGGGTACTGGATGTCACCCCACTCGCCACGGACGGTGTGGATGTCGGAATGGCAGACGCCGGAATAGGCGATGTCGATCAGGATGTCTTTCGGGCCCACGTCGCGGCGCTCGATGGTGGTCCTGATCAGCGGTTCGGTGGCGGACGGTGCCGCGATGGCGTTGACGGTGCGCATGATTCTCCTTGAGAACGGTGTGGTGTGGTCACGCTGTGAGCGTGTGGCTAGGGCATCGGGGTGTCATGGTGACGGGGGGTGTTTCGGTGTCGGTCGGTGGCCGCGGTCTTGAGGAGCATGAGATGCGGGATCAGCCGCCTGGACGGAGGGTGACCGTGGACGCATCGGCCGGGCTCTCCACGGCTGGCACGTCGTCGAAGGTTCCGAGGGGGACGATGCCTGCGTAGTAGCCGACTTGGTCGTAGTAGAGGATCAGTCGCTGGTCCGGGACGTAATAGCCGATCATACCGGGTTCGGCGCCACTGCCGGCGGGTGCGCCGTCAAGGTCGAGGGGCTCGGGGAGCTCCGCAACTTTCTCCTGGCCGCCAAAGTCACTCAGGGACACGGTGAGCGGGAGCTGCTCCATAAGCGATACCGAGGCCGCTCCGTCGCTCAGCCTGCCGGTGACGGTCGTCCCGTCGAGTTCGAGCACGATGGGCGTGCTGCCGGCGGAAGCAGCGCTCGAGGAATCAGGATCCCCGGTGGTTCGGCCGGGAGTGGAGTCGGGTGAGGGTGCCATGAGAGTGTCCTGGGTTGTCGGAGAAGCTGCTGAGTCCGATGTCGCATCCGAGGTCGCTCCGGAATCGTCGGTGCATCCGGTGAGTGCTGCAGTGACCATCAGAGCAGCCGCGCCGGATACGGTCCGGAGGCGGAGGGCTCCGGCCGGCATAGTCTCCATCGCCACGAGGACGAACCCGATGACCGCGAGGACGATCAGGGCCAGCAGTGGAAGGCGTTGCGGCGTGTCAGCCTGTGCAGGTGTTGGCAGGACGCTCGTGGTGTTCATGCCGATCTTTCGTGAAGTTGGCAGGCAGCAGTAGTCGTCCCGGGACCGGCGCTGGCGGAATGGGGGTGTTAGGGAGCTTGCAGAGGAACGCGCAGGAGCCGATCGTCCGTGGACGAAGGCTCCCCTCGTCCGTCGGTGTTGCTCGTGAGAATTAAGAGATCACCGTCCGGGCCCGCGGCGACGTCCCGGAGTCTTCCGTAGGCGCCCGCGTAGAGGTCGGTGAACGAGCCGGGATCGGCGACGGGAACGGCGCGCAGCACCTCGCCGCGGAGGTTGGCGATGTAGAGGGTGCCGTCCAGGTAGGTCATGCCACTGGGGCTGGCCGTCCCGGGGTCCCATTGCTGGACGGGGTCGGTGAAGTCTTCTTCTCCGACGATGCCTTCGACGGCGGGCCAGCCGTAATTGGTGCCGGCCGTGATGATGTTCAGTTCGTCCCAGGCGTTCTGCCCGAACTCCGCGGCGAACATCGTGCCGTCGTCCGACCAGGTCAGGCCCTGGGGGTTGCGATGCCCGTAGCTGTAGGTGAGGGAGCCGGGGAACGGGTTGTCGTCCGGGGCGTCTCCGTCCGGCGTCATGCGGAGGATCTTCCCTGCGAGAGAGGCGCGGTCCTGGGCCGTGTCGCGTTGGCCGGCGTCGCCGGTTGTGGCGTACAACATCCCATCCGGGCCGAAGGCCAGACGACCGCCATTGTGATAGTTCGCCGAAGGAATACCGTCGAGCAGTGTCTCGGCGTCCCCCAGCGCGAGGCCGCCTGGATTCCCGGCGAGAGCGAAGCGCTGGATGCGGTTGCCGTCCGAGGCCGTGGAATAGACATAGAGCCGCTGCTCGTCGTCGACCGCCAACCCGAGCAGGCCCCCTTCTCCCGCTCCGGCGACGCCCTCGACGGTTCCGGCGACACGGGTCGAACCGTCCTCGAGGACTTCGAGGATCCTGGCGCTGTCCCGCTCACTGACGAGTGTCGCCCCGTCGACGAAGACTACCGACCACGGCGCTCCCAGACCCGAGACGACGGTGACGGGCTCGGCAATCGCGTCCGCTCGACCCTGCGACGGCGTTGCGCCCTGCGGGGCCGGCTGGGTCGCGGGGCCGGCTCCGCTGCAGGAGGTGATGAGCGCCGCGGCGCCGAGAACGACGACGGCGAAGGCCCTGCGGTGCGGGAAGCGGATCTTCATGGTGGTCCTCCTGCTGGGTCGACAGGCGCTCGCGCGGTGAACATGGAATCAGCCGACCGGGCCTATCGTCCGGAACGCGAGAGCCAGGCCTCGAGCGCTGCCCGGACGAACTCCGCGCCGCCCAGGCCCCCGTAGTTCACCGCGAACCGCGGATCCTGGACGTACATCGCTCCAAGCCCCCGTACGTACTCGGGCAGGAGTTCCCCGTCCTCGTCGCGCGGCACGCCCGGGACGGAGGAGAGCCAGGCGACGTGGCGCCCGGCCAGCTCCTGGGCTCCGCCGTCGGTGGGTGGCACACCCCGGGTTGCGGCGTCGATCCAGCCTGCACCGAGCTCCGCGGCCTCCCTGCCGAACGCGTCCTTCTCCGCGTCGCTCCGCCCGCGCCACCAGGCATCGCCGTGGGCGTAGGCATCAATGCCCCACCGCTCCTCGACCTCCTCCCGGTAGCGCGCGTGGTCGAATCCGTCGAACATCTTCTCAGGCATGGGTTCCTCTCCCCGCTCGAGGGCCTCAACCGTCGTGAGGACCGCTGTGATCTGGCGGTCGAGCCGTTGCTGCTCACCGCGGAGGTGGTCGAGGTGGGCCCGCAGGGCGGCTGCCGGGGCGGCCGCGTCGTCATCGAGCAGCGCCCGGATGGCCGGTATCGGCAATCCGAGGGATCGCAGCAGCAGGATGCGCTGGAGCCTGACGAGAGCCATGGCGTCATAGAACCGGTAGCCGTTGGCGCCCACGCGGGACGGTTCCAGCAGGCCGACATCAGCGTAGTGGCGCAGGGTCCGGCTCGTGGTGCCGGCAAGCCGAGCCACGGTGGTGATCGGGTAGTCCACGTCGTCCTCCTCCTCCCGCCGCACGGTACGCCGGGAGGATCCAACAGTAGGAATTGACGCTGCGGAAAGGTCAAGCGGGCCCTCTCGCGGCCAGCACGCGGCGGGAGGGAAGCGAGCCGGTCAGTTGTACCAGAACCACTGCGGCGGACGCCACGACGCCGGGACGGCGTGTGCGTTGAAGGTCCCGCATTCGGAGCAGGTATAGCTCGCGCTCGCGGGGAGGAGGTCGGTGGAATGGTCGGCCTGGCGCGCGGGCACGAACTCCTCGAAGATCAGGTAGTCGTCCGTGCGGCACAGGGGGCAGGAGGGGGCTTCTTCGGTGGGCGGGACTGCTACGGCGGAGCTACTGGTACGCAGGCTCCGCCCGTGATCGATTGTTGTCATGAGGTTCACCGTTTCCGTACCTGCAACCGACGCTGGGTGCAGGTACTTGGGGTACGTATACGGCGAGGATAGACCTCTACTACTCAATGCGGAAGCGTTCATTACCACGTAATTGCGTCGATCCGGGGCAACGACTGGCACAATAGCCCCATGAACATCAGGGCCCCCAGATCCGCGGCTGCGCTTCCGCCCGAACAGGCCGCGCCCCTGCGCCGTGCGCTCAGCGGCAGCGCCGACGTCACCGTGTTCGTCGACGGCACCGCGCACCGGCTTCCCGGGGAGGCCCAGGCCGCCGTCGTCGACCTCCTCGCCCGCCTGTCCGACGGCGACGCCGTCCAGGTGACCTCGGTGGCAGAGCTGCTGACCACCTCGCAGGCGGCCGAGCTCGCCGGCATCTCGAACAGCTATCTGCGCAAGCTCACCGACGCCGGCACGCTCCCGGTGGAGTACCGCGGATCGCACCGGCGCCTCCGCCGGGCCGACGTCGAGGACTGGCTGCGCAGCCAGCTGCGCCGCTCGGACCCCTCAGCCGCGGAGCCGGCGGCGTCGGAATCCTCGACGGCGGAGCGCGGCGAAGCGTAGCGGCATCGGCATCGGCATCGGCGATGCTAGGACTGCTCGAAGCGGGGGCGGGAGCGCCACCTGCGGGCCTTGAGCGCAAGGTGCAGTTCCAGCCGCACCATCCCGGCGAGCGGGTCCGCGCCGATGATCGAGCGGATCCTCGTCAGCCGGTTGTAGACGCTGCTGCGGTGCAGGTGGAGTTGCGCGGCCACGTCCTGCACCGAGCCGTTCTTGTCATACAGCAGTTCGAGGACCGGCAGGAGTTCGCCGAGGCGGTCCGCCTCGCACAGCTCGTCGAACCGCACGCTGCCGTGCGCGGGAGCCTGCCAGCCGACCGCGCCGAGGAACTGGTAGACCCCGATCTCGGCGAACGTCGACACCCCGCCGAGCTGGAGATCGACCGCATCCGCCTGGGCTGCGTGCTGGGCCTGACGGAACGCATCCGCGAGGTCACGCGGATCGGCCGCGGGCTCGCTGAGGCCGAGGACGAACCGCCCCGCGGGACGGCCCGCCCGCTTGGCCACCTCGATCCGGCACCGGTCCACCACATGCTGGAGGGCGCTGCGGCCCACTCTCGCCTCGCACAGGAGGACGGAGTGCGTGGACGCCCCGGCGCTGAACAGGACGGGCTCGACGCCGACCGTCGCCTGCAGGGCGATGGTGCGCTGGAGCAGGGCGGCCTCATGCGGGTCCTCCGTCCCGGCACCGGCCGATGACTCGGACAGCTCATGGACGAGGGCCACGCGCCACGGCCCGTGCCCGCCCAGCTCACGCCAGCCGCGCAGGTCCTCCACCGCGGCGGCGACGCCGCGGCAGGCGGCGAGGAACGTGGCCTCCCGCCGGGTGCGCCGCTCGGAGGACGCCGTGTCCGTCTCGAGCAGCAGTTCGGCGAGGCGGTCGATCGTCGGCCGGACCGCCGGCAGGGCAGCGAGGATGCCCGGGGCGGGATCCTCGCTCGAGTGCTGCTGCACCCACAGGTAGCCCACACGGAAGCCCCGGACGAGGAGGGGGACGCACACCCGTCCCAGCATCCCGAGGTCCTCGTTCGCCGGGACGGCGACCGCGCGGACGGCCTGCGCGATCCCGTGGCGGAGCTGCCACTCGCTCACGTCCGCCGGAACCTTCTTGCTCAGCAGGAAGTTGACCCGGACGCGGTCGGCGGTGGTCTGGTGGCTGCTGTACGCGAGGAGGACGCCGTCGGGATCCTCGAGGGACAGGCCACGACCCAGCGTCTGCGCGAGCGACTCGACGAGATCCTCGATCTGCTGGTTCTGCACAGCCCAACAGTAGGCGGAGCCGGCCACCCTGGGCGACACTTGCCGCTCGCGGACTCGACATCTGTCGATGGCCGCTCCGGCGCGGATCTGGTAGTGGTCCAGCTCACATCCGGCGCGAGGGGCGGTATCACGGGTATCGATCACCGCGCGGCACGGTCCGCCCTGCAGGGCATCGCCTGATCGCCGGGAAGGGCCTCCGTTCGCGCCCTGAACCGTTCCCTATTCTGGAGCTACCCCGTCCGCCCGATCGAACCCGTGGAGAACCCAATGATCATCGGCGTCCCCAGAGAAGTGAAGAACAACGAATTCCGCGTCGCCATCACCGCGTCCGGTGTGCACGAGTTCCGGGCCCACGGGCACACCGTGCTCGTGGAACGCGGAGCGGGCGTCGGGTCGAACATCACGGATGCAGCATACGAGGCTGCCGGCGCCGAGCTCGTCGACGCCGCGGACGACGTGTGGGCGCGCGCGGACATGGTCCTGAAGGTCAAGGAGCCGGTCGCCGCCGAGTACCACCGCTTCCGCAAGGGCCTCATCCTCTTCACCTACCTCCACCTCGCGGCGGAACCCGAACTGACCCGGGCTCTCGTGGACGCCGGCGTCACCGCCATCGCCTACGAGACCGTCCAGGACGGCCGCTCCCTGCCCCTCCTCGCCCCGATGTCCGAGGTGGCCGGACGCCTGTCCGTCCAGGTCGGCGCGCAGGTCATGACGGCACCCGCCGGCGGCCCCGGCCTGCTGCTCGGCGGCGTCGCCGGGGTCCGGCCCGCCAAGGTGGTGGTCCTCGGGGCCGGTGTCGCGGGCACCAATGCGACGGCGATGGCCGTCGGCACGGGAGCCGAGGTCACCATCCTCGACATCAACATCGCCCGGCTGCGGGAGATCGACGCCCTGTATGCCGGACGCGTCAAGACGATCGCGTCGAACTCCCTGGAGATCGAGACGTCCGTCCTCGATGCGGACCTGGTGATCGGGTCCGTCCTGATCCCCGGCGCCCGGGCCCCGAAGCTCGTCACCAACGAACTCGTCTCCCGGATGAAGCCGGGCAGCGTCCTCGTGGACATCGCGGTGGACCAGGGCGGATGCTTCGAGGACTCCCGCGTCACCACGCACGAGGACCCCACCTTCATGGTGCACGGATCGCTGTTCTACTGCGTGGGCAACATGCCCGGCGCCGTCCCGAACACCTCGACCTACGCCCTGACCAATGTGACGCTCCGGTACGCCGTGGCGCTCGCCGACCGGGGCGTCCGCGCGGCCTTCGACGCCGATCCGTCCCTGGCGCGCGGGCTGAACGTCGCGTCGGGCCGGGTCGCACACCACTCGGTGTCCGAGGCTCACGGCCTGGAGCTGGCGAAGGACTGGTCGGCACTGGTCTAGTGGTGCGGGGTACCTGATCGGGCGGCCCTGCCCGCTCAAATACCCGGGGGCCCCGGCGGGTAGGTGGCGTGGACCTGTTCGATCAGCCGCACGACGTCGAGGGCCTCCGCCGCCGTCACCGGCGGCGGTCCGCCCCCATGGATGGCGGCGACGAGCCCCGAATAGAAGTCCGGGTACCGGCCGGGGCCGACGGCGAACGGTTCGGCGTCCCCGTCGCGGCCCAGCAGGCCCCGGGGCGGCACCGCGAGGGCTTCGGCCGCGCCCGCGACGCCGTCGGGCCGAACGCCCGCCGCGAGCAGGGCCTCCTGCGGGTCCGTACCCATGATCGTCAATCCGCGCTGCGCCCCGGCGACGCGGAAGCGGGGCCGGACGAGCGGCACCAGGGTCCCCGCATGGAGGTGGCTGGTGACTCCGCCGTCGTGCCGCAGGACGAGGAACGCGGAGTCCTCGGCCGCGCCCCCGCGGTCGTTGCGCAGCTCCGCGTACACGGGAACCGCCGGTCCGAAGAGGGTGAGCGCCTGGTCGACCAGGTGCGAGCCGAGATCGTAGAGCACGCCCCCGCCGTCCGCCGGCCCGGCGTCGCGCTTCCAGGGTTTCCTGATCGACGGTTTCCACGACTCCATCGCCGATTCGAAGGTGCGCACTCCACCCAGGGCCCCCGAAGCGACCGCCGACCGCACCGTCAGGAAGTCCCCGTCCCACCGTCGGTTGTGGAACGGCACGAGGAGCCTGTCCGCCGCGCGTGCGGCGTCGATGAGCCGCTCGCCGTCGTCGGCGTGCACCACGAAGGGCTTGTCGACGACCACGTGCAGGCCCCGCCCGAGCGCCACGGCGGCCAGCGGCGCGTGCGTGGCGTGAGGGGTGGCGATGACGGCCAGATCGAGGTCCGGGACGGTTAGGAGCGCGTCGTCGAGACTCGCGGCCACCCGGGCGGTCGGGTAGGCGGCCCGTGCGGCCTGCCGCCGGTCGGGGCTCGACGTGACGACGACGGCGAGGTCCAATCCGGGATCATGCTGGATCAGCGGTGCATGGAAGACGCTGCCGCCGTGGCCGAAGCCGACCAGCACCGTCCGCAGGGGCCGGTGCTGGATCGGAGCCACGAGCGTCAGGAAGGCTCGAAGTGGGCGCGGGGAACGGTGCCGTTCAGCCCTGCGACCATGCCCGCGGCGAGCACCCGGAGCTTCACGTTGCGGGAGTTGGAGGCCCGACGCATCTTGTCGAACGCGTCCTTCTGCGAGCAGTTGTCCTGCCCCATGATGATCCCGACCGCGAGGTCGATCTCGGTACGGGTCTGCAGTACGGCGTGGAGATCCTCCGCCGTCGCAGCGTGCTGCGCCACGCGTACGGCCAGCTTCAGCGCCTGCGACGCCTGCACCGTGAAGGCACGGGCGACCCGCCGGTAGTCCTCGCTGAACACGGACACTTCCTCGGCGTACAGATTGAGGGCCGCACGTGCCGACCCCTCGAGGTCCAGGGGGAGGCAGAACATGGCGCCGACACCGTTCCGCGTGATGTGTTCCATGAACCCGGGCCAGCGCGCCTCGCTGCGGGCGTCGGCGATGAACACCTCGTCGTGCACGCGCAGGGCGTGCAGGCACGGGCCGTCGTCGTGCTCGTACTGCACCTCGTCCATGGCCCGGGCCTTCTCCCCGCTGCTGCCGACGGTGAGCTGCTCGTGGACCGAACGCTGCAGGGTGATGCCGCAGTAGGTGTCGCCCCGGGTGCCGAGCGTCTCGGCGGTGAACTCGGCCAGCTCCTGCAGGAAGGCCTGCACGTCCGGGTGGTCCACCAGCAGGTCCTGGAGCCGCGCGGCTGCTCTCTCGGGGGGAAGTGCGTCGACCTCGTCGGCCACGACATGGAGGAGCCGGCCTGTCACGGCCTCATCCTGGACTGCCTCACGGGAGTCGGACATCTGCTCGGGTATCTCCTCCACGCTTCACCAACCTCACCTGACGGCCGGCAGGGCGCCGGCGCTTGACAGTCTACAAGGGCCCCGCGGAACTCCGGCTGCTACCTGCGTCCGCTGCGAGGGCGGAGACGAGGACGCGCCAGGACGCGGCGAGGCGGGCGTTCGACATGCCCCGGTGCTCCTGCAGGTGCAGGAGGAGTCCCGCGTTGAGGAAGGCCGACAGCTGGTAGGCGGCCAGGTCGGGATCCGGCACGTGCAGACCCCGCAGCAGTATCGACAGGTGCAGCCGCGTGAGCTGCTGCGTGGGGTGTTCGAGGTCCGGCCCGCCCTGCTGCTCGGCCGCCCGGAGGATCTGCCCGTCGAAGCGCATCCGCTCGATGCTCGCCTCGCCGAAGGCGATCAGCCGCTCGAGCGGCGGCGCGCCCGGCCCCAGGGGCGGAGGGCCGGCCATGAAGGCGTGCTGGAAGGAGCGCCCCGCCTCGTCCGCGAGCGCGTGCAGGAGGCCCGCGCGGTTGCCGAACCTGCGGAAGACGGTGCCCTTGCCCACTCCTGCGCGGCGCGCCACCGCGTCCGTGGTCAGCCGTTCGGGACCGCAGGTGGCGACGAGCTCCGTAGCGGCGTCGAGAATCAGGCGGCGGTTGCGTGCCGCATCGGTCCGCTCTCCGTCGTCGCCCGTGACCCGGAGCAATTCCTCGCCCTGCATGCCGCAACTATAGCGGCGGAATAAAACGGACCGCAGTCCGCTTGAAGAGGGGGACGCATCTGTCGCAGTACCGAACACCCGGCCGCACGGCCCCACAGCCTTGGAGAAATCATGTCCACCACGATCCTGACCCTCGTCGGAAGCCTGCGCGAGGGTTCCATCAACCGCCAGCTCGCGGAAGCGGCCGCCGCACACGCCCCCGAGACCGTCGACGTCGTCACGTTCGATGCGCTGAACGATGTCCCGTTCTACAACGAGGACATCGACAACGACGCCGATCGCCCCCAGGCCGCCGATGCCCTCCGTGCCGCGGCAGCCGATGCGGACGCCGTCCTGCTCGTCTCCCCCGAATACAACGGCAGTATGCCGGCAGTGCTGAAGAACGCCATCGACTGGCTCTCCCGCCCTTACGGCGACAGTGCGCTCGCGAGCAAGCCCGCAGCCGTCATCGGGTCGGCGTTCGGCCAGTACGGCGGGGTGTGGGCGCACGATGAAGCCCGCCGCGCCCTCGGTGTCGCGGGCGCCACGGTGCTCGAGGACGCCAAGCTCTCCATCGGCAGCTCCATCACGCGCTTCGCGGAGCTGCACCCGAAGGACGACGCCGAGGTCTCCGGGCTGGTCACCGGAGTGCTGATGGCCCTCGCCGGGGCGGCCACGCCCGTCGCGGCCTGATCCCCACCCACCGCGAGCAGGTGCACGGGTAACAGCACGGGACGCCGGCGCTCATCGCGCCGGCGTCCCGTCGTTCGTGGTCGGCATGCCGACCGACCTCAGTGCCAGAGGCTGTCCGCCCAGGCGGCATCCCGCAGGTAGTCACGCGCCGGGCCGATCTCCCAGAGCTGGCCCTGCGAGGCGAGGACGCCGTCGTTCTGCATCGACTCGACCTCCTCCGACGAGCAGCCGAGGGCCTCGGAGAGGTCGGTGTCGTCCATGGCCAGCACGATGGTGTTCCTTGCATTCATGGTGCAGTCCTTCGGTCGATGGGTGGGCCGGGCTGCAGAGCAGGACGCATCGTGCGGGCCGGAACGGCCAGCGGCTTCCAGCTCCGCGCGTACAACCCCAGTGCCGCCTCCTCGCGGGCGACGAAACCGAGGCGGTTCAGCGCCATGTGTGCCTGGTACACGGTCAGGTGCTGGGCGCTGCGGCTGACGCGGACCTTGTCCGCCCGGTACAGGTAGGTGTCGAGTGCACGGAACCAGCGCCGCCGCCAGTTCTGGACCGCGGACTCGGAGGCTGTAGCCGCCATGAGCGCGTGGAACCCGGGCGCCTTCGCGGCGACCTGCGCGGTCATCGCCTCACGGACCCCCGAGGCGCGCGGACCGACGTCGGCCGTGCACGTGCGCAGGTGGCTGTCCCAGTAGAAGTCCCACGAGAGTCGCCGGCGGTCCGGCCATCCCGCGGACCGAGGGCCGCGCATCATGCTCTGCGCGGAGTCGAAGAGGATCAACGCCCCGAGCGCCGACCGGCTCTGCATGCGGGGGAAACGCTGAGTGCCCCAGAGGGCGAGTTCGGAGCCGAGTTCGAAGACCTCCTCGGCGAGCTGCAGGCCCTCGACCCCGCCGTACTTGACGAGGTTGGCCTCGAGCTGCGGATCGGCCATCTCCCGGCCGCCGGAGTAGTAGGTGTTGCTCGCGGGAGCCGTGAAATGCTGGCGGACCACCAGCAGGGGCATGCTCCTCGCACTGCGGGTCTGCAGCGCCCGCTGGAAGGTGCGCAGGGGTTCGAGGACCCGGGGGTGCGCGTGGATGCTGAGTTTGACCTGTCCCACGATGCCCGTCGACGGGTCCTCGCACCGGGTGAAGTACCAGCGCTTCGCGCCGAGCGCCTGGGCCTGCGCCACCAGCGGGGTAACCAGCTCTTCGATGATGCCGTCCGCTGCATCGAAGCCACCCGTCGAGAGGGAGAGATGCCACCACTGAGTGCTGACGGCCGTCCGTGAGGCGGTTCGAACGGCGGTCAACTGGCTCATGGCTCTCTCCTTCAGGGTCTGTGATCACCCCCGCTGGGGCGGGCTCTGGGGTGCCCTCCGGGCTCTAGTCCGGAGGCACCTGTTACTTCGGCCAGTCCCAGCTGCTCGCTGTGGGCTGACCCTTGGGCCAGTCCCAGCTAGCCGCGCTGATGGACTGGCCTGCCGGCAGGACAGCTCCCGCCACGATCATCAGGCCTGCAGTTGCGCCGAGTACTTTCTTCATGGCGATCCTTCCTTGCCCGTGTCACGGGTGGTCGAGCTGTCCCCGCACTGCCGATCGGCAGTGCCCGGTCCGTTGCGGGAAGGCCCCCCTCGGGACTTTCCGCTGAACCGGCTTCATCAGAATGTCCGTCGGCGGCAGGTAGTGTCCAGCAGTAGGGGTGGCCGTTTGTGGACATGGCGCGAACAGGACGCGGCGGCGCTGGGTGGACATCGGAGACAGGGGCGCCCCGGCCCCGCCTCCGCGGAACGGCGGGGATCTCGGCGTTCCCGGCACGACTGGATTGCCAGCTTCCCCGGTGTGTCATTAACTGGACATGTCATCTTTTTCGCACGCGATCCGCCGCTGGTACCAGTGGCCGGGACAAGGAGCTCACATGCTGGGTGCGACGTCACTCGAGGTCTACCGGTACGCCGTCGGACACCCCGGCTGGACGCGCTCCGAGGCTTCCGACGCCCTCGGCCTGACGTTGCGGCGCATCGACGAGGCCGTCGGCGAGCTGTCCGACCGCCGGCTGCTCAGCCCGCAGGCCGGCAGCGCGGACGGGCTCGTCGCGGTCTCGCCCGACGTCGCCCTCGCCGACCTCGTCGACGCGGACGAACGCGAGATGCAGGAGCTCAAGGCGCGCATCAGCGCCCAGCGGCGCGAACTGTCCAGCCTCCTGCCCACTTTCCTCGACGCCCGCAAGCACGCCCTCGCCAGCACATCGGTGGAGACCCTCGAGGACCCGCACCTCATCCACCGGGTCCTCATCGACTACGGACGAGACGTCACCGAGAAGGTGTACATCGCGCAGCCCGGCCAGGGCTCGACGGCGGACGTCCACGAGGAGAGCGTCCGGAAGGATCTCGAGCTCCTGGGGAACGGGGTGCGACGGCGGACCCTCTACGACACGAGTACGCGCGACCACGTGCCGACCCGCAAGGCCGTCGAGGCGATCGCCGCGGGCGGCGGGCAGTTCGGCGTCCTCCCGTTCATCCCCCTGCGCATGCTCATCTTCGACGAGAAACTGGCCCTGGTGGGTCGCCGGCTCACGCGCGACGACAAGGCCGCCCTCGTCATCAGGGACCACAGCCTGATCCATATCTTCACGCACCTGTTCGACATCGCGTGGGAGCTCAGCGAGTCCTTCCTCTCCCCGCAGCAGGTCGGATCGCCCTTGAATTCGATGCAGCGCTCCATCCTCCAGGGCCTCGCGAACGGACTGTCCGACGAGTCGATCGCGCGGCGCCTGGACATCAACGTGAGGACCTGCCGACGGCACATCGCCTGGATGCTGGAGACCCTTCGGGCGGACAGCCGCTTCCAGGCAGCCCTCAAGGCGCGCGACGCGGGATGGATCTGAGCGGGTTGCACTGCTGGGCAACACCTGTTGCCTGATGGTGAACCCCCGCCTAGACTCTGGGCGTGACGTCCTCCAGCGAAACCCCCACCGATCTCCTGCCCGCCGAGACCGAAGCAGCTCTCGAACGCGCCGTCGACTCCGCCGCGCGCCACGACCAGCTCTTCTCCCTGCGCGCGGCCAACATCAAGCAGTCGGCGGTGCGCGATGTCTTCGACATCTCCATCCGCCCGGGCCTCGTGTCCCTCGCAGGCGGGAGCCCGTACCTGAAGTCCCTGCCGCTCGAGGACCTCGGCCGGACCGCCCAGAAGATCATCGCCGAGCACGGGCTCGAGGCCCTGCAGTACGGCGGCGGCCAGGGCATGGACGAGCTGCGGCGGCTCGTCTGCGACGTGATGGCTGCCGAGGGCATCCAGGGCGCGAGCCCCGATGACATCGTGATCACCACCGGCTCGCAGTCGGCGCAGGACGTCGCGGCGAAGGTCTTCTGCGATCCGGGCGACGTGATCCTGTGCGAGGACCCCACCTACGTAGGGGCCCTCAACACGTTCGAGGCGTACGAGGTCGACGTCGTCACGATCCCGATGGACGACGCCGGGCTCATCCCCGACGAGCTCGAACGTGTCATCACCGAACTGCAGGCGCAGGGCCGCTCGATCAAGCTCCTGTACACGATCCCCAGCTTCAACAACCCGAGCGGCATCACGATGGCCGCCGATCGACGCCAGCGGGTCGTCGACATCTGCCGCGACCACAACATCCTGGTCCTCGAGGACAACCCGTACGGCATGCTGCGGTTCGACGGTGAGCCGCTGAAGCCCATGCGCGCGGACAACCCCGACGACGTCATCTATCTCGGCTCCTTCTCGAAGATCTTCGCGCCCGGCGTCCGGCTCGGCTGGGCGCTGGTTCCCAGGCACCTCCACCGCCGGTTCTACCTGGCCTGCGAGGCCGTGGTGCTGTGCCCGTCCCCGCTCACGCAGATGCTCGTGAGCGCCTACCTCACCGAGTACGACTGGCGCGGGCACCTGAGCTCCATGCGCAGCCTCTACCGCGAGCGGTGCGATGCCATGCTCGGCGCCCTCGCCGAGGAGTTCCCGGAGGGCGTCCACTGGACCACCCCCGACGGCGGCTTCTTCGTGTGGGTCACCCTCCCGGAGGGCATCGACACGTATCCGCTGCTCTACACCGCGATCGACGCCGGTGTCGTGTTCATCCCCGGCGCCGCCTTCACTCCGTCCGACGAGCCGTCGAACAAGCTCCGGCTGGCCTTCAGCGCCGTCTCGCCCGAGGACATCGTGGAGGGCGTCCGCCGGCTCGCGCCGATCCTGCGCGGAGCGATCGAGCAGAACCGGTAGTCCGCCTCGCCCGGCGCCTACCGCGGCGGGCGCTTCTGCTGACGCAGCGTCACCGCGATCGAGATGAGTGCGGCGACGATCACGAGGATCGACAGCCGTGCCACCGCGCCGAGGTCCGGGAAGGCCAGCTGCAGGACGCTCGACGCGAGGAAACCGATCACCACCACGAGCAGGAGCCTGCTCAGGGGGTAGCGCGGTCGTGGGCTCCGGCCCGGCCTCCCGCCGGGTAGCTGCTGGTCCATGGCCCCACCCTAGTCGAGCAGGAGTGCGGGCTCCTCGAGGATCGAGGCGACGTCGGCCATGAAGCGTGCACTCAGGTCGCCGTCGACCACACGGTGGTCGAACGATCCCCCGAGCGTGGTGATCCAGCGGGGGATCACCTCCCCGTCGAGCACCCAGGGCTTCTGCTTGATCGTGCCGAAGGCCACGATCGCCACTTCGCCCGGATTGATGATGGGTGTGCCCGTATCGATCCCCAGCGCCCCGATGTTGGTGATCGTCAGCGTGCCCCCCTGCATCTGGGCCGGTTGCGTCCTGCCGGCCCGGGCCGTCGTCGCCAGCTCGTTGAGGGCGAGGGCCAGCTCCTTCAGCGAGAGGTCCTGCGCGTCCTTGATGTTCGGGACCATGAGCCCCCGCGGTGTCGCCGCGGCGATGCCCAGGTTCATGAAGTGCTTGACGAGGATCTCGTCCTCCGCCCAGGTCGCGTTGACCGACGGATTCCGCGCCGCCGCCCAGATGACTGCCTTCGCCAGGATCAGCAGGGGCGAGACCCGGATGCCCTCGAAGTCCCGGGACGCCTTGAGCCGCTTCACGAACTCCATGGTCCGGGAGGCGTCGACGTCCACGAAGATGCTCACGTGCGGTGCCGTGAACGCGCTCTGCACCATGGCCTTCGCCGTCGCCCTACGGACACCCTTGACCGGGATGCGTTCGATGCGGCCGCCCCCGAGAGGGTCCGACCAGAAGGAGTCCGCGCCGTCCTGCTCGGCGTCACGCTGGGACTGGTAGCTCATGAGGTCCTGCTTGGTGACCTCGCCCGCGGACCCGGTGGCCGGGACGTCCGCGAGATTGATGCCGAGGTCCCGCGCGGCCTTGCGTACCGGCGGCTTCGCGAGGACACGGTTGATGAGCTGGTTCAGCGGGCTGGTCCGCCCCGGTGCCTCGGCAGGCCGTTCGGGTCGCGTGCCCGCCGGTGCGCTGGGCGCCGCCGGGGCGGGGGACGGCGGGGCGCCGGGCGCGGTGCGCGCTTCAGTATGTGGGCGCGGGGTCGGCGCGGGCGGCGACGGCGGCGACGGCGCGGCGGACAGCGCCTCGGCGGGCGGCGTCCTGCGCGGCCTGCGCTTCACGGCGTCGGCCTTCGGCCCGGTGCCGACCAACGGGCCCGGCGTGGGCTCGGGATCGGCTGCCCCCGGACCTGTGGCATCGGCCCCGTCCTGCCGGGCGCCGGCGAACTCGCCGGGCATGTCGGGTACGGGGACCGCGGCGTCGCCGGTCTGAGCGGCGGACCCATCGGCGGCAGCGCCGCGGGCCGCGCGATCCACGGCGTGATCCGCGCGATCGGCACCGTCCGTGTCGTCGACGCCGGGGCCCGACTGCGCCGGGCCTCGAGTACCGGCCGCGCCGCCGTCGTGCTGTCCCCCCTCCGCACGCGCGGAGGCGCTGGTGCCGCCGGTCGCGGTCGAGGTGCCTGACCCGTCACCATCCCCGTCGCGGGTGTCGGCATCGTCGACGGCGATGATCGGCGTGCCGACCTCGATGGTCTCGCCCTCCGCGACGAGCAGCTCGGACACGGTTCCCGAGTAGGGCGAGGAGAGTTCGACGAGGGACTTGGCGGTCTCGATCTCGCAGATGATGTCGTTGATCGCCACCGTCGCCCCGGGCGCCACCTTCCACTGCACGATCTCCGCCTCGGTGAGGCCTTCACCGACGTCGGGCAGGTTGAACGTCTTGAGCGTCATGATGGTCCTTCAGTATGCGAAGGCACGGTCGAGTGCCTCGAGGATGCGGTCGATGTCCGGCAGGTAGTGCTCCTCCACGCGGGCGACGGGGTAGGGCATGTGGAACCCGCCGACGCGGATGACGGGGGCCTCGAGGGACAGGAACGCGCGTTCGGAGATCCGTGCGGCGATCTCCCCGCCGATGCCACCGAAGGTCGGCGCCTCGTGGGCGACGATCAGGCGGCCGGTACGGGTCACCGATTCGGTGACGGTGTCGAAGTCGATGGGCGAGATGGAGCGCAGGTCGATCACCTCGACGCTGCGTCCGTCCTCCTCCGCGGCAGCGGCCGCGGCGAGGGCGACGGGCACGAGCGGGCCGTAGGCGACGATGGTCGCGTCCGTGCCCGTGCGCAGGACGTGCGCGGAGAACGGGTCACCGGCGGGCGCCGTGGTGTCCACCTCGCCCTTGAGCCAGTAGCGGCGCTTCGGCTCGAACACGATGACGGGGTCCTCGCAGCTGACGGCCTGCTGGATCATCCAGTAGGCGTCCTGCGGGTTGGACGGCGTGATGATCCGTAGCCCTGCGGTGTGCGCGAAGAGCGCCTCGGGGGACTCCGAGTGGTGCTCGACGCTGCCGATGCCGCCCCCGTAGGGGATGCGGATCACCACGGGTGCGCTCAACATGCCGTCGCTGCGCGTGCGCAGCTTGGCAAGCTGGGTGGTGATCTGGTTGAACCCGGGGAACACGAAGCCGTCGAACTGGATCTCGCAGATGGGCCGGTAGCCGCGCAGGGCGAGTCCGATCGCGGTGCCGATGATGCCGGACTCGGCGAGTGGGGAGTCGACGACGCGCATCGCCCCGAAATCCCTCTTCAGGCCGTCGGTGACACGGTAGACGCCGCCGAGCTCGCCGATGTCCTCGCCCATCAGCAGGGTCTTCGGATCCTGCGTGAGGGAGGCGCGGAGCCCCTCGTTGATCGCCTTCGCGATGGTCATCGTCGCCATCAGGCGTGCTTCCCTTCATCGACGAACCCGGCCTCGTACTGCTGGAAGAAGCGGAGTTCCTCCTGCACGAGCGGGTGCGGCTCGGCATAGACGCTCGCGAAGCGGCTCTCCATGTCCGGCACCGTCATGGACAGCACGGCCTCGCGGAGGGCGGTGGCCATGGACCGGGCCTCGACGGCGAGCTCGTCGAAGAACGCGTCATCGGCCAGTTCCTGCGAGCGCAGGTGGGCCTCCAGGCGGACCAGCGGGTCCCGCGGCTTCCATTCCTGCTCGTCGCAGGACAGCCGGTACTTCGTGGGGTCGTCGGCCGTGGTGTGCGCACTCATCCGGTAGGTGTAGGCCTCGACCAGGACGGGTCCCTTCCCGGACCGGGCGTGGTCGAGGGCCCACCGCGTGACGGCTTCGACGGCGACGACGTCGTTGCCGTCCACACGGACGCCCGGGAATCCGTAGCCCTCGGCGCGACGCGCGAGCGGGACCCTGGTCTGGACGGCGGCGGGGACGGAGATGGCCCACTGGTTGTTCTGGCAGAAGAACACCACGGGCGCGTTGAAGGATGCGGCGAACACCATGGACTCATGGATGTCGCCCTCGGAGCTCGCGCCGTCGCCGAAGTAGGCGACCGAGGCAGCCTCCGGCAGTGAGGGATCGGCGAGCTGGTCCCGCTGGATGCCCATCGCGTAGCCGACGGCGTGCAGGGACTGCGCCGCGAGGACGAGCGTGTAGAGGTGGAAGTTCCGCGCGCGGGGATCCCACCCGCCGTTCGTCACTCCCCTGAAGAGGCGGAGGATCTCGGCCGGCTCGACGCCACGGGTGAGGGCGACGCCGTGCTCCCGGTACGTCGGGAAGGCGTAGTCCTGGGGCTGCTGGGCGCGTCCGGATCCGATCTGCGCGGCTTCCTGGCCCGTCAAAGGCACCCAGAGCGCTAACTGGCCCTGCCGTTGGAGGGCCGTGGATTCCTGGTCGAAGCGCCGGAGCAGGAACATGTCCCGGTACAGCGCGCGCAGGTGGGAGGCGTCCGTCGCTGCAAGGTAGGGCAAGAAGTCGACGATCTCACCGTCGATCTCCGCGGTCATGCCGCGGGCCATCGTCCCGTCGGGCGCGAGGACCTGCAGCATGTCCGCCGCGGCGCCTTCGCGCTCACCGACCGCGGAGCGGGCGGCGCGCAGGACCTCCTCGACCTCGAACTCCGCTGCAGGCACACGACTGCCGCTCATAACCACTCCTCACATGACGCAATACATTCTGTTCAGGGAATGTATGTCGTAGGTCATACACCGGAGAACATATGTTCCCGGGACATCCTGATCAAGACTAGTCAGAGCGGCCCCGAGGGCCTATTTGAGTTCGGCCGGCCCGGTCCGGGGCCGGTGGATGTACTCTCCGCACAGCTCGAGGAAGCGCGTGTTGGCGGCCGGCTCACCGATGGAGACGCGTACACCCTCCGATCCGAAGGCCCGCACGGACAGCGCCCGCTCGCCGGCCTTCACTGCGAAGTCCTGGGTGTGCTCGCCGAGCGCGAGCCAGACGAAGTTCCCCTCGGCCTCCGGGATGCGCCAGCCCAGTTCGCGGAGCCCCTCGACGACGCGGATCCGCTCGTCGACGATCGACTGGACGCGGGCTTCGACGTCCGCGATGTGCCGGAGCGACGTCACGGCGGCGTGCTCGGCGATCTGCGATACGGCGAAGGGGACGGCGCTGACCCGCAGGTGCTCGGTGAGGGCCTGCTGGGAAACCGAGTAGCCCACCCGGAGGCCCGCCAGGCCGTGGGCCTTGGAGAAGGTCCGCAGCACGATCACGTTCTCGTGCTCCCGGTACAGCTCGATGCCGTCGACGGCGTCCGGCCGCCGCACGAACTCCTGGTACGCCTCGTCGATGACGACCACCACCTGCGGCGGCAACTTCGCCAGGAAGCCGACCACCTGGTCCCGCGTGAGGATGGGCCCGGTGGGATTGTTGGGGGTGCAGAGCATGATGACGCGCGTGCGGTCGGTGATGGCCGCCGCCATCGCCTCCAGGTCATGCGTGCCGTCCTCGCGCACCGGGACCTGCACGCCCGCAGCCCCCGCGAGGCCCACGCTGATCGGGTAGGCCTCGAACGAGCGCCACGCGTAGATCACCTCGTCGGGTGCGTCGAAATCGTTCTGTCCGGCGAAGGTGGCGAGGATCTGGTTCAGGGCGCCGAGACTGCCCGCACCCGTGACGATGTCGGTCGCGGGAACGCCGAGATGGCCGGCGAGTTCGGTCCGGAGCGCTGTCGTCAGCGGATCCGGGTAGCGGTTGATGGACGTCTCGGAGGCGATCGCGGCGAGGACTGCGGGCAGGGGCGGCAGCGGGTTCTCGTTCGACGACAGCTTGAAGCTCTCCAGCCCCTCGACCACCACGGGCGGTTTACCGGCCGCGTAGCGCGGAAGCCGTCCCAGGACACCGCGCGGGCGGATGCCGGCCGCCTCGGGATCCGCGGCCGCAGGGCCTGAGGATGGTGCCGGACGGTCCTCGATCGATGTCATGGCCATAGCCTAGACCGGCCGTCCGCCTCACGGCGCCTGCTCCCGGACGGTGGAGCACTGCCGGCCGGTAGTCGACGCGTCGCCGTGAAGGAGTACCGGCGCGCCACGCCGCCGGCTCCGGCGGTGGCCAGCAGGGTGGCCGCAGGGGCGAGCGACGGTGCGTCGCCGGCGTCGAGGAGACGCGCTCCCCGCGCATAGTTCTCGAGTTTGTGGGCCGGGCCGAGGCCCCAGGGTTCGTCGGAGCCGTCGGCCCGTTCACCCAGCGGCGGCACCGGGGTGGCGAAGGAGACGGTGGTCCGGTGGCGGTCGTCACCGTTCGGGGACGAGTCGACCTCGGGGACCGTGTCCGCCACGTGCTCCAGGTGCAGGTACTCCGTGTCGCCGGTCGCGGACCACCCCGTGGGGGACCCGACGGTCAGCACGAGTCGGACGTCGTAGCGACCGCCCAGGTGGTCGGATTCCGCGAGGTTGACGGCGTGCAGGCCGCCCTGGCTGTAACCCGCGACCACGAGGGCGTCCCCCTCCCGCGCCCCGGCCCGCTCGAGTGCCCGCAGGACGGCCTCCTCCGTGAAGCGGCTGTCCTCCGCGAGGGCCTCGGCGATCCCGGCCACGTCGAAGGGATTGCTTCCCGCCGCCCCCGCGGGGCTCCCCGCCTGGGTGCCCGGCAGGACGACGACGTAGACGGGCTCGTCGTCGGACCCTGCCCGCAGCACCTCGAAGGTCCCGGGGGCGTCCCCCTCGACCGCGGCCAGCCGCTCCAGCACGCCCCCTACCGTCCCCTCGAACCGCACGGGCGCCCCTGCGTCCCCGCCCTGCAGCGCGATGGGGCCGACGGTCAGGGCGCCGTGGTCGATCGCCGCACGCGCGAGGTTCCGGGCCGCCCCTCCGGATGCCTGGCGCGCGGCCTCGGTCACGGCGAGCGCGACGTCGTCGGCCAGACGGTAGGCGCGCAGGCCTGCGCGCAGCCGTGCCTCCGCCGAGGCCAGCGCGCGGGCGTTCTCCAGGCAGGAGCTCCACGCCCCGTCGATCTGAGCGAGGGCCGCCTGGTACTGCGGCCCGGCGACGCCCCCCGGGAGGTGGAGGTGCATGATCCGCCACGGGAGCTCCCCGACGTCGTGGCCGAGAAACCCGAGGCCGACGGCGACATCCCCCGCGTCCGCGGCGAGGAGCGCCAGCACCCGGGCGGCCTCCTCCAGCTCCTCCCACTGGAACCGGATCCCGCCGATGCCTCCGCGGACGGCCATCGGGCCGTCGTCGCCCACGACGGGGCGCAGCCGGTCCGTCACGGTCCCGCTCCGCGCTGCCGTTCCTCGGCGTCCCGGACCAGGCGGGCGAAGGTGCCCAGTTCCTGCGCGGCGCGCTCGAGCAGGTCCATGGTTCGACCCAAGTCCTCGCAGCGCTCCGCCAGATAGGCCCGGAAGTTGCCGCCCGCGGGAGACTCCCAGGAGAGCAGGCCGACCGACAGGGCATGCCTGCGGATGTCCCCCATCTGCCCTGCATGCCAGTGGAGCCGGGCGGCCATCGCGGCCACCTCGGAGCTCACGACCGCCCACGCCTCGCATGGCGCTCCGCCGTCCATCCCGCCGTCCATGGCCCCTCCCCTCGTCCGCTCGTCCGCTCGTCCGCTCGTCCGCTCGTCCCTCAACGCTAGGAGCGGAACACGGGCGTCCGGACGGTCGGGCCGGTATGTGGACAGTGACCGGACCGGCTCCTGGGCGCGGGAGGTTACGGCACGGGGTGACACCCGCCGTCGGTACCGTGGAAGGATGGGGGAATGGCTGACTCCGTGCTCCCCCGGGTTGAATTCGCTGCTCTGTCCAGAGGGGAGGGGACGTCCCTGACGCTCGGCCCACTCGACGGCCGGTATCGCGAGGCCGTCGCCCCGCTCGTCGACTTCCTCTCGGAGGCGGCATTGAACCGGGACCGCGTCCACGTCGAGGTGGAATGGCTGATCCACCTGACACGGCACTCGGTCCTGCCCGGGACCGAACCGCTGGGCGCTGACCAGGAGGCGCGGCTGCGCGCCATCGTCACGTCCTTCGACGCAGAGTCCGTGGCGGAACTCGGCGAGATCGAGGCCGTCACGGTGCACGATGTGAAGGCCGTGGAGTACTTCATCGGGCGGCGGCTGGACGGGATCGGCATCGGCCGCCTGAAGCCCCTGGTCCACTTCGGCTGCACGTCGGAGGACATCAACAATCTCTCCTACGCGCTCGGAGTGAAGGGCGCCGTCCTGGACGTCTGGCTGCCGGCCGCCCGGGCGCTCGTCGCGTCGATCGCGGACCTAGCGCGCACGTCACGGGACACCCCTATGCTCTCGCGCACCCACGGCCAGCCCGCCACCCCCACCACCCTCGGCAAGGAGATGGCCGTCCTCGCGCACCGGTTGACGCGGCAGCTCGACCGCATCGCTGCCACGGAGTTCCTCGGGAAGATCAACGGGGCCACCGGCACGTACGCCGCCCATTACGCGTCCGTCCCGCAGGCGGACTGGCAGGACGTCGCGCGGTCCTTCGTGGAAGGCCTCGGCCTGGCCTGGAACCCGCTCACCACGCAGATCGAATCGCATGACTGGCAGGCGGAGCTGTATTCCGACGTCGCGCGCTTCAACCGGATCCTCCACAACTTCTGCACGGACGTGTGGAGCTACATCTCGATCGGGTACTTCGCCCAGATCCCGGTGGCGGGCGCCACCGGATCCTCGACGATGCCGCACAAGGTCAACCCGATCCGCTTCGAGAACGCGGAAGCCAACCTGGAGATCTCCTCCGGCCTGCTCGACGTCCTCGCGTCGACGCTGGTGACCTCCCGCTGGCAGCGGGACCTGACCGACTCGTCGAGCCAGCGCAACATCGGGGTCGCGCTGGGGCACTCGCTGCTGGCCGTCTCGAACGTCGCGAAGGGCCTCGCTCGGCTCGACGTCGCCGAGGACGTCCTCGCGGCGGACCTCGACGGCAACTGGGAGGTCCTCGGGGAAGCGGTGCAGATGGTCATGCGCGCTGAGGCGATCGCCGGCGTGCCCGGCCTCGACGACCCGTACGAGCGCCTCAAGGACCTGACCCGCGGACACCGCGTGGACGCCGGACGCATGCGCGAGTTCGTCAGCGGCCTCGGCCTCAGCGCGGAGGCCGAGCAGCGGCTCCTCGCCCTGACGCCCGCGCGGTACACGGGCATCGCGGCGGACCTGGTGGACCACCTCCACTAGACCGGGTGCCGGCGTAGTGCCGGGCAGCAGCCGCAATGCACGTGCCGCACCGGAAGGGCCCCATGCCACGAACACCCGCACCACCGCCGTCGCCCGCCCTGATCAGCGCCAGCCGTTCCTCCCTCCACGTCATGAGCTTCAACATCAGGTACGACCGCCCGGCTGCGCAGCCCGACGACGTGGACTATTGGCCGGACAGGATCGCACCCCTGCAGGACCTGCTGCGCCGGGAGGTCCCGGCCGTGCTCGGGGTGCAGGAGGCCCTCCACCACCAGCTGGTGGTGGTCGAGGCGGCCCTGCCGTCGAGGTACCGCATGATCGGTGCGGGCAGGGACGGCGGCAGCCGCGGCGAGTACTCGGCCATCTTCTACGACGCCCGGCGCCTCCGGCTCATCGAATGGGACCAGTTCTGGCTGTCGGACAGCCCGAAGCTCGTCGGCTCGTCCACCTGGGGCAACGGCGTGACGCGCATCGTGACGTGGGGCCGTTTCCACGACAGCGCGACGGACCGGGAGATCCTGCTCGTGAATACGCACTTCGACCACGAGTCCGAGTACGCGAGGGTCCGCAGTGCCGCCGCGGTGCTCGACCTCGTGCGCTTCTTCCGCCCCAGGCTGCCCACCATCGTGATGGGCGACTTCAATTCCGACGCCGGATCCTCCTCCGCGTACCGGCGGTTCCTCGACTCGGAGGTCCTCGTCGATACCTGGACCCGGGCGGACGAGCACCTCACCCCCGCCTACGGCACCTACCCCCGCTACGGTCGTCCCGTGGACGGCGGAGCGCGGATCGACTGGATCCTCACCACACCCGACGTGCTGGTCCGCCAGGTGGCGGTGAACACCTCCACCCTGGACGGCAGGTACGCGAGCGACCATGCCGCCGTGCAGGCACTCGTCGACCTCCCGCGCCGACGCCACACGCCGGGCGATCCGGCGCCCGTCCACTAGCCCGCAGCGCCGCGGGCTTGCAGGTCGAAACGCCCTTGACGCCCCTCCCCGGTGACCGGACGCTGAGGGGATGGAGTGGATCGCCGGCGTCCTCACCGCCGAGGACTACGAGGTGGGGCGGCAGATCGCACAGCGCGGGGTCGCCGCCGTGTACCTCATCGCGTTCCTGTCCGCCGTCGCGCAGTTCCCGGCCCTCCTCGGCGAGAAGGGTCTCATGCCGGTCCCCGTGTTCCTCGAACGGGCCGGCAGGCGGGCCGGCCCGTCCCTCTTCCATCGCGGCTACACGGACCGCAGATTGCGCGTCGTCGCGTGGACCGGCGCGGCCGTCTCCGCGGTGCTCGTCCTCGGCCTCCCCCAGGCCGGACCGCCGTGGGTCCCCCTGGTCGCGTTCCTCCTGATCTGGTGGCTGTACACGTCGATCGTGAACGTGGGTCAGGCCTTCTACGGCTTCGGCTGGGAGAGCCTCCTGCTGGAGGCAGGATTCATCGTCGCGTTCCTGGGCTCCACGGAGATCACGCCGCCGTTCCTGGTGCTGCTGATGATCCGCTGGCTCGTCTTCCGGCTCGAATTCGGGGCCGGGATGATCAAGAGGCGCGGCGACCGCTCCTGGCGCGACCTGACCGCCCTGTACTACCACCACGAGACCCAGCCCATGCCGAACCCGGCCAGCCGGTTCTTCCACCTGCTGCCGAAACCGCTGCACCGCCTAGAGGTGGCGGGCAACCACGTCACGCAGCTGGCCGTCCCGTTCCTGCTCTTCACGCCGCAGCCGGTGGCGGGCTTCGCCGCGCTCGTCGTGATCCTCACGCAGGGCTGGCTCGTGCTCTCCGGCAACTTCGCCTGGCTCAACACCCTGACGATCATCCTGACATTCGCCACGGTGCCCGATTCCTTCTACGAGGCGGTGTTTCCGGCCCTCGACGTACCCGGCGCCTACCAGCCGACGCCGCTGTACGTCACCGCCGTCGTCGTCCTCGCGATGCTTTTCCTCGCCTACCTGAGCCGGCCTGCCCTGCTGAACCTGTTCGCCCGTCGGCAGCTCATGAACGCGAGCTTCAACCGGTGGCACCTCGGCAACGCCTACGGGGCGTTCGGGAGCGTGACGAAGGTGCGGTACGAGGTGATCGTGGAGGGAACGCTCGACGACGTGGGCCCTGGCGCGCACTGGCGGGAGTACGAGTTCAAGGGCAAGCCCGGTGACCCGTCGCGGATGCCGCGCCAGTTCGCGCCGTACCACCTGCGGCTGGACTGGATGATGTGGTTCCTCGCCCTGGGCTCGGAGCGCGGCTGGTTCACCCCGTTCCTGGTCAAGCTCCTCCAGGCCGACCCGCTGGTCCTGAAGCTGCTGCGCCGCGACCCCTTCGACGGCGAACGGCCCCGCTACATCCGGGCCCGGATGTTCGCCTACCGGTTCTCCACCCGGGAGGAGAAGCGCGCCACCGGCCTGTGGTGGATCCGCGAGCCGCAGGGTGTCCTGGTCCACCCGGCGTCACTGCGCGCCGACGTCCCCTGACCCCGTAAGCCCGGCATCCCCGCCACCGGCCAGCAGGATCAGCCGTTTCTCCTGCGCATCCCACCGGCGGACGGCTCCGGCACGGAGCCGTTCGGGCGCGCGGTCCCGCAGGATGCCGATGGCGGCAGCAAGCTGGTCGGCCGTCAGCCCGTGACCGAGCGTGATGTGCGGGGTCCAGGCCCCCGGGACGGTCGTGGGCACCGGATCAGCGACACCGTCCAGGGCGGCCCAGATCCGCCGGTGCAGTCCGGTCAGCGCGTCGCCGGCGATGACCGGCCGGGCGAGGACGTACTTCCGCCGGGTCGGGAAGACGAGGAATCCCGCAGTCACCAGCTCCGCCGGACCGCCCTGCCCCGCGATCGCGAGTCGGGCGTCGAAGCTGTCGTCGATCCGCCCGGCGGCCGCGAGGGTGACATGCGGGCTGTTGCTGAAGGACTGGTGGCGTGACTGGTTCGGCAGGCCCGCGGCTTCGAGCGCAGCCCAGTCCTCGAGCAGGAAGAGTTCCGACAGCGGGTCCAGCAGGAGTTCGACGCTATCGGCCATGCCGCACCCGTCCTGCTCCCTGTCCCGCCCGTCGGTCTCCGGGCTGCACCGGGGTCAGGGCCGCCGCCGTCGGAAGTCTCCGACGCCGGCGGAGCCGTCCACCTCGGTGACGCCCGTCCGCGGATTGCGCTGCGGACGCTGGTAGGCGAGTTCGCCACCGCTGCGGCCTCCGAACGGCCGTCCGTGGTCCGCGTACTCCTCGCGGAAGAACGCCAGCGCCCACGCCCCGAACTGGATGCGCGCACCGGTGCGGAGGACGGACGGCTCCCTGCCGCTGACGCTGCCGGTGATGACGCCGTGCGGCACCAGCACGTACTCGTCGTCCTCCGTGTGGAGCACCTCCGCGTGCAGGGCGTCGAGACCGGTGAGGTTGAGCATCGCGTCCTCGCCGCTGCCGATCGTGGTGCGATCGGCGACCAGCTCGAATTCGCGCGGCACCTGGCCGGTCCACGTCGAGGAGTTCTGCACGAAGATGAGGCGCGGACGCCCGGCTCCCCGCAGGTAGTGCGTCGTCGTGATGGTCCGCCGGATCCGGCGGTTGACCGTCGGGACGAGCGGGAACGGCGTGGAGGGCGGGATGAGCGACGGCGCATCGCCCTTGGCGAGTGCGCGCCGCCCGATCCCGAGCAGGGGCGCGAGCGTTCCGGGCGAGCCGAGGCGGATGTGGGGGGACCGCGTGATGAGCCGCT
The DNA here is from genome assembly GCF_015752045.1 of Arthrobacter sp. CAN_A2. Classification (NCBI taxonomy): domain Bacteria; kingdom Bacillati; phylum Actinomycetota; class Actinomycetes; order Micrococcales; family Micrococcaceae; genus Arthrobacter; species Arthrobacter sp. CAN_A2. The sequence continues at coordinate 98,509 of NZ_JADOUS010000006.1, read as the reverse complement.
GCGCCACGGAGGACTCCACGGCGCCGATGCTCACCAGCAGCCCCTTGGGCCCGGAGACCGAGACCGCGAGTCCGCGCTCCGCCAGTTGCCGGGCGACGTCCCGCACCTGCCCGAGGCCGGGGAGGTTGTTCCCGCGGAAGGAGCCGGGGTCGTCGACGAAGATCTCGACGGTGGTGCCGGCCGCCTTCACGGTGCCGGAGAGCCCTGCTTCCGGCTTGCCGTCGATGGCCGGCTCCCCAAGCGAGAAATCGATGTCAATGTCGAGCCTGAGTGAGGAGGCCATGACGGTTACGGCGGATCAGCCCGCGTGCGAATCGGAGCCGCTGGCCACGTTGTCGCTGGTCGTGATCCGCAGGGTGCCGTTGAACTTCCAGGTGGCGCGCGGGGCATCGGGGCCGATGTCACGCGGGACCTCGACGGTCATGTCCTGGAGCGTGTAGTTGATCGCGGCGCCGCGACCGGTCAGGTAGGACCACATCTCTTCGGCGAGGTCCGTCCAGTCGCGGATGGTGTGCGACTCGCCCGTGGTGACGCCTGAGGTGTTTTCAGTCATGTCGATTCCTTCGTCGGTGATCCAACAATGACAGACGTCCTCTAACTCCGTCTGACCTGGTAGTGCCCACCATAGCGGAGCGTCCGGCCCTGCGGAACCCGCCCGCGGGGCGGGCGGGTTCCGGTCAGCGGATCACCATCGCGGGTGCACGACGGCCCGGAAATGGCGGTCGTAGATGTCGGCGACGGCGGCACTCATCTCCGCGCCGAGGCCCACGTGATCGGCCGCTGCGGCGTTGGCCCTGGCCTGGTCGGGATTGCGGGCGCCGGGGATGACGGTGCTGACGCCCTCCTGCGCGATGATCCAGGCGAGGGCCGCCTGGGCGGTCGTGACGCCGTCGGGCACCAGGTCCGCGAATTCGCGGGCCGCCTCGACGCCGGTGGCGTAGTCGACGCCCGAGAAGGTCTCTCCGACGTCGAAGGCGGCGCCGTTCCGGTTGTAGTTGCGGTGGTCGTCCTCGGCGAAGGCGGTGTCCTTCGTGTACTTGCCGGACAGCAGCCCGGAGGCCAGGGGGACGCGGGCGATGATCCCGACGCCGGCGGCCTGCGCCGCGGGCAGGACCTCGTCGAGCGGCTTGAGGCGGAACGCGTTCAGGATGATCTGCACGCTGGCGGTATTGCCCCGGGCGATGGCGGCCAGCGCCTCGTCGGTGCGCTCTACGCTGACACCGTAGTTCCTGATGACGCCGTCGCCCACGAGGGTGTCGAGCGCGTCGTAGACCTCGTCGGAGCTGTACACGGCGGTCGGCGGGCAGTGGAGCTGGACGAGGTCCAGCACCTCGACGCCGAGGTTGGTCCGCGACCGGTCGATCCACTGGCGGAAGTTGGACAGCGTGTAGTTCTCGGGGACCTGGTCGACGCGGCGGCCCATCTTCGTGCCGACGAGGATGTCGAGGCCCGGGTTGTCCTTGAGGAAGGCCCCGATGGTCGATTCGCTGCGCCCGTCGCCATAGACGTCGGCGGTGTCGAAGAAGGTCACGCCGGCATCGACGGCGGCCTCGAGGACGGCGACGGCGTCCTTGTCCTCGACCTCGCCCCAGTCCGCGCCGAGCTGCCAGGTGCCGAGGCCGACGACGGAGACGGGACGGCCGGTTCTTCCAAGGGTTCTCTGTTCCATGATTCCGACTATAGGCCGGGGAGCGTGGCCTCCGTCGCCGGCGGCGGCGCGGCCGGGCCCGGGCTGCCCGTCGTCGACCCCTCGCCCCGGAGCCACCGCGCGGCCTCGTGGCGCAGGGCCGCCCGCCGCTCGTCGTCCATGCGGTCGAGGAGCACCACGCTCATGTTGGATCGGGGGTTGCGGGCGAACAGCTCGCGATGGTCGCCCACGAACTCCCAGTAAAGCGCGTCCCAGCTGAAGCGCCACGGGCCGTCCTTGAAGTCGCTCATCTTCTTGATGTAGTTGCTGCCGCTGACGTACGGCTTGGTGGTGATCATGGTCCCGGCCGCGAACTGGCTCATCGCGTAGACGTTGGGCACCATCACCCAGTCGTAGGCGTCGATGAACATCTCCATGAACCACTCGTAGACGGCGTCCGGCTTCGCCCGCATCAGCAGGGCCGCGTTGCCCAGCACCATGAGCCGCTCGATGTGGTGGGCGTACGCGGTGTCGAGGACGCGGGTGATCACGGAGTCCACGGGAGCGAGGCCCGTGTGCCCGGTCCACCAGCCCTCGTCGAGGTCCGCCGTGAGGCCGAGCGTGTTGCCGGTCCGCATCTCCCGCCCGCGGACCACGTAGGACGCCCGGATGTACTCGCGCCAGCCGATGACCTGGCGGATGAAGCCCTCGACGCTGGCGATCGGTGTGTGGTGGCGGTCGGCGAAGTCCAGGGCGAGGTCCACCACCTCGGCGGGACTGAGGAGACCGGTGTTCATGCTGGAGCTCAGCGCCGAGTGGAAGAGGTAGGTCTTGCCCTCCGCGATGGAGTCCTCGTAGGGGCCGAACAGCTCGAAGCGCTCGGTGAGGAACGCCTCGAGGGCATCGGAGGCCTGCCGGTGCGTGACGGGCCAGTTGAAGGACTCCGCGGCGCCGGGGTTGTCGGGGAACGCGCCCTGCACCCAGAGGATGGCGTCCTCGACCTCCGGCGGCCGCTGGAACTGCGGCAGGTGGGGCAGGTCGATCTTCTTCGGCAGCTTCTTGCGGTTGTCCGCGTCGAAGCTCCACCTCCCGCCCGTCGGGGAGCCGCCGGGCTCCACCATGATGCCGAGCCGCTTGCGCTGCCACTCGTAGAAGGTCTGCATGCGCCAGGTGTGCGAGGAGAAGTAGGTGCCGAGGACGTCGCGCGGCGTGAGGAACTGCGGGGTCTCGAGGACGCGGGCCGCCACGCCGGCGTCCGCGAGGGTCCGCGTGAGCCTGCGGTCCAGCCAGTCGTCGACGACGTCGTAGTAGGTCGCCTGCGTGGCGCCGCGGGCCGCGAGCGCGGCCGACAGCCTCTCCTGGCTGGTGGCCTCCGCGGAGGTCTCCACATAGTCGACGCCGTAGCCCGCGTCCCGGATCCGCCGCGCGAAGATGGTCATGGCCGCGCGGTGCAGGACGAGTTTCTGCTGGTGGAACCGCAGGCTGCGGAACATCAGGTCGTCCTCGAGGAAGATGAAGTGCGTGTCCGGGGACGCCTCGAGGTGCTCCTCGAACAGCTGGTGCGGAAGGACGAGCTGGACGTGCACGAAGGTGCCTTCCTGCAGGGGACGGTCGTCCGGTAACCCTAGCGCCCGCTGCCGACAGGCCCGGATGCTTGACCGTGGCCAGGCGTGGTGGTTCGGTGGGGACCACCGAACCGGCTCCGGAAGGAACCAGCATGAGATCGCTCTGGCTCGATACCGCTCCGCCCATCCCGGCCGACACCCTGCCGACGGGCGCCGCCTACGATTCGGTCGTCGTCGGGGCCGGACTGACCGGGCTGACGACGGCGCTCCTGCTGGCCCGGGCCGGCCACCGGGTGGCGGTCCTCGAGGCGCGGACCGTCGGGGCGGTGACCACGGGGAACACCACGGCGAAGCTCTCGCTCCTGCAGGGGACGAGCATCTCGGCGATCCTGAAGCACCACGACGTCGAGCTCGCCCGCGCCTACGTCCTCGGGAACCGCGAGGGCCAGAGCTGGCTGCTGCGCTTCTGCGGCGAGAACGGCATCGCCTATCAGACCCGGGACGCCATCGGGTACGCCACCACGGACACCGGGGCGCGGACGCTGAGCGCCGAGCACGAGGCGTGCGTCGCTGCCGGGCTCGCCACCGAGCTCGGCAGCGACGCCGCCCTGCCCTTCCGCGTGCGGAAGACGCTCCGCCTGAAGGACCAGGCCCAGTTCCACCCGCTCGAGGTGCTGGCCGGGCTGGCCTCCGGGTTCAGGCGGCACGGCGGCACGCTGGTCGAAGGCGTCCGCGTCGAGGGGCTCGAGAGGGCTCGCGTGGGCGCGGACGGCGTGGAGCTGAAGACCGACGCGGGCCCGGTGACGGCGGCGAACGTCGTCCTCGCCACGGGCATCCCCATCCTCGACCGCGGCGGCTACTTCGCCGTGCTGCAGCCCATGCGCTCGTACTGCGTGGCCCTGGCCGTGGAGGGCGACGTCCCGGAGGACATGTACCTCGGCGCGGACTCCCCCACCCGGTCGCTGCGCACCGCCGTCGTCGACGGCACCAGGTACCTGATCGTCGGGGGCAACGGCCACAAGGTGGGCCACAGCCTGAACACCCAGGCGAGGGTGGACGGCCTCACGCGGTGGGCACGCGAGTACTTCCCGACGGCGCGTCCCGCGTACGCCTGGTCCGCCCAGGACTACACGCCGGCCGCCGCCGTCCCCTACGTGGGCCAGGTACCGGCCGGCGGCGGGCACATCTATGCGGCCACCGGCTACAACAGGTGGGGCATGACCAACGCGGTCGCCGCATCGCTGGCCCTCGCGGGCGAGATCCTCGGCGGCAACATGCCCTGGGCGGAGACGCTGTACCGCACCAGGGTCAGCCCGGCCGACGCGCTCCAGACAGCGCAGGCGAACGCCGTCGTGGGCATGGAGATGGTCACCGGCTGGCTGGGCGGCCTCGCGAGGTCCTCCTCCTCCACGCCCGGCGAGGGTGAGGGCCGTGTGATCCGCGAGGGCGCGCGCCCCATCGGGGTCTGCACGGTCGACGGCGTGCAGCACCGCGTCTCGGCCGTCTGCCCCCACCTGAAGGGAGTCTTGTCCTGGAACGACGTCGAGCGGTCCTGGGACTGCCCGCTCCACGGGTCGCGCTTCACGGCTGACGGGAAGCTGCTCGAGGGGCCGTCGACGTCGGACCTCGCGGACACCCGTCGGTAGGGCGACGCGCGCCCGGGCTCAGCCGAGCAGGAAGGGCGGCCGCCGGTCAGTCGGCTCCGCGCCGGGCCTCGCCGACGAGTTGGGCGACAGGTCGGACGCGGCGGCTGACGAGGATCACGACGGCACCGAAAGCCAGGACGGCCGCCGCGATGACGACGACGTACAAAACCACCGAGGCGTAGCCGGACGCCGGGTCGAGGAACGGGTAGGGCACCCAGCCGTCGGTGGCACCCCGCACGAGGACCACCGTCACCCAGACCAGCGGGTAGACGAGGACGAGGCGGAGCACGCGGTAGGAGAGCGCACGCCGGTCCGTGGTCACGATCCAGTCCAGCACCGCGTAGACGGGGAAGCCGACGTGCATGACCCAGTTGGCCCAGGCGAGTTCCACGCCGCCCGGGAGTCCCGACAGCAGCAGGTTGTAGACGACGCCGACGACGAACATGTAGGTGGTGACGGCTGCCCGTACGGGCAGGAGCCATTCGGGTGCGGTTGCTCCGCGGACCTGGAGCACGGCGGCGGCGAGCAGGACCGCTGCGGCCATGAGGTTGCTCTGGATCGTAAAGAACCCGAAGAAGTTGAACGGGTTCACGGCGCCCCGGGACGCGGTGTCCAGGAAGGTGGACAGGACCGCCAGGACCACGACCGCCGCCACCACCAGGCGGACGCCGGCGCGGAGCGGCAGGCTCTGCGGGCGGAGGGAGCCCAACCCCGCAGGCGGACCGGCCGGGCCGGTCACGGCCGGACGCCCCGGGACGCCATGTCCTTCAGCAGGTCCCGCATCTCCGTGAGGAGGGCCGTGTCGACGGAGAGCGGGGCCTCCTCGTGGTCCTGCGGCGCGGCGAGCGCACGCAGCCGGGCCCGGGCACGGTTCATGGGCACGACGAACAGGAAGTAGACCACGGCCGCCGTGATGAGAAAGGTGACCACGGCCGTGAGGACGGCACCCACGTCGACGAACGTGGCGTCGTTTCCCGGCCGGATCCAGAAGCCGTACCCCGCCGTATCGATCCTGCCGGCGGAGGCGATGACCGGGCTGATGATGTTCGCCGTGAAGGCGCCCACGAGGGCCGTGAAGGCGCTGCCGATGACGACGGCGATCGCCAGTTCGATCACATTGCCGCGCAGAATGAAGTCCCTGAAACCCTTGATCATCCGTCCATCCCCTCCTCAGTACCCGAACCGCTTGTCCGGGCGAATCCTGCTCGCACGCCTCACTCCGGTGAGGCGTTCTTCCTGCGGACCCGTCCCGGCACAGGATGACCGCACCCGATGACCACCGGATGACGGCGCCGGGTGACGGGGTTCGTCAGGGTGCGGCGCCGCTGCGCCCGCTCCGGCTGACGATGAGGTCCACCACGCCGAGCAGCTCGTCGATCTCCGCGCCGCTCGTGCGGCCGGTCCCGGCCGAGGCGAAGAAGGCGGCGTCGTAGTAGAGGCCGTCGCCGAGGAGCTTGACGGCGTGCGCCGTCGTGCGGTCGCCGAGTTGGGCGTCGAGCGCGTCGAGCCACCGTTCCTGGATGTCGGCGAGGGAGGCCTTCGCCGTCGGGTGCCCCTGCTGGGCGAGGCGGGCCATGGACACGAGCGCGCGGTCGAGGGGGCTGTCCTCGAACACGGACGTCCGGACGTAGTAGCGGGCCGCCCCGTCCGGCGCGGCCGTCATCATCTCGCGGTCCTTGTCGGCGAGACCGCGGAGGCGGTCGGCCAGGCCGTCGACGAGCGCCTCCTTGGAGGGGAAGTGGTAGAGCAGTCCGCCCTTGGAGACATCGGCGGCCGCAGCCACCGCTTCCATGGTCGCGGCCCTCTCTCCGTCGCGGATCAGGGCTTTCTCGAAGCTGTCGAGGATGCGCTCGCGGGAACTGGACACTCCCTGATGATACCGGTCACGATAGTTGTACTGTACCGGCTGGACGGTATAGCTTGAATGGATGACCACGACACCTTCCTCCTCCGCACGTGTATCCGGGGTGAACCCGCGTGCCGTTCAGTCCCCCGACCCCCTGGCCGGCCGCCGCGAGTGGTTCGCCCTCGCCGTGCTGATGCTGCCGGTGCTGCTGGTCTCGGTGGACAACACGGTGCTGAGCTTCGCCCTGCCCGAGATCTCCCGCTACTTCGCAACGAGCGGGACCACACTGCTCTGGATCGTCGACAGCTATCCCCTCGTGCTCGCCGGCCTGCTGGTCGCGATGGGCAGCTTCGGCGACCGCTTCGGCCGCCGCCGCCTGCTCATGATCGGCGCGGTGGGCTTCGCCGTGTTCTCGGTGGTCGCGGCGTTCGCCCCGACGGCCGGGTTCCTGGTCGCCGCCCGCGTGGGTCTCGGCGTCTTCGGCGCCATGCTCATGCCCTCGACCCTCTCGCTCATTCGCAACATCTTCCTGGACCGGAACCAGCGCCGGATCGCCATCGCGGTTTGGGCCGCGGGCTTCTCGGCGGGCGCCGCACTCGGCCCCCTTCTCGGCGGCATCCTGCTCGAGCACTTCTGGTGGGGCTCCGTCTTCCTCCTCGCGGTGCCCGTGCTGGTGCTCATGCTCGCGCTGACCCCGGCCCTCGTGCCCGAATCGAGGGATGCCCACCCGGGCCTCGTGGACTACGCCAGCATCGTCCTGTCCATCGGCACCATGCTGCCGATCGTCTACGCCATCAAGAACCTGGCGAAGGGAGGCCCGCTGCTCGTCTCGGTGACCGTGGCCTTCATCGGGATCGCCGCGGGCACCGCCTTCGTCGCCCGCCAGCTGCAACGCCGCAACCCCATGCTCGACGTCCGCCTGTTCACGGTGCGCGCATTCAGCGGCGCCGTCCTCGTGAACCTGTTCGCGATCTTCTCGCTCGTCGGGTTCCTGTTCTTCGTCTCGCAGCACCTCCAGCTGGTGCTCGGGTTCAGCCCGCTCGACGCCGGGCTGGTCCTGCTGCCGGGCCTCCTCGTGACGATCATCGCCGGCCTCGCCGTCGTGCCGCTGGCCCGCCGGTGCCCGCCGCACGTCGTCGTCTCGATCGCCCTGCTGTTCTCGGCCGTCGCCTACGCGATGATCGCCCTGCTGGGTGAGGGCGGGTCCGCGGGCTTCCTCATGACCGCCTTCGTGATCCTCGGGATCGGCGTCGGCGCGTCCGAGACCGTGTCCAACGACCTGATCCTGTCCTCCGTCCCGGCCGCCAAGGCAGGCGCGGCGTCCGCCGTCTCCGAGACGGCCTACGAGGTCGGCTCGGTCCTCGGCACCGCCGTGCTCGGCAGCATCCTCCTCGCGTCCTACCAGCGGGACCTGGTCCTCCCGGCAGCGCTCAGCAGCGGCCAGGCGGAGACGTCCACCGAGACCCTCGGTGGAGCGGTCGAGATCGCGGCCCAGCTCGGCCCCGCCGATGCGTCGCTCCTCCGCGAATCGGCGTTCCAGGCCTTCGACAGCGGCGTCACACTGACATCCGGCATCGCGGCGCTGCTCATGGCCGGCGCGTCCATCCTTGCTGCCTGGAGCCTGCGAGGCACGACGGCGCAGCGCGTCGACCACTAGGCGGCAACCCCCGGGAACACCACAAGGGTCCCTTCCGGAAGGAATGGACCCCTGTCATGCCGGGCGCGCCCAGGCTTCGGGCCCGCCGGGAGCCGGGACCTAGTGTCCGGCGCGGTTCGGGTCGTTCACGCCCGAGGCGCCGTTGGCGCGGTGGTCGACGTGCTCCTTCTTGTTCTTCTTCAACAGACCCGCGAGGCCGAGAAGGCCGAGAAGGCCCCACAGGCCGTTGTCGCCGTTGTCGTCGCTCTCCTGGGTCTGGGTGGTGGAAGCCGGCTCTTCGGAGGCGATGGAGGGGGCTGCCATTCCCGTCAGGATGACGAGGGAGAGGGCTGCGGTAGCTGCGGTCTTGCGAATCATGGCGCTCCTTGGATTGGGGGGAAGGGACCCTGCTGGGACTCCATTGATCAGCCTACTTAGCATCTGGTCGCCGATCCCGTCGACATGGGTCCCGGAACTGCTTGCCAGACACGGGAGCCGTGAGGTAGCCGACCCCCTCCTCCGAGGCCGGTCACCCGCACCCGTTGTCCGCCGGGGGTGCGGGTGGAACAGTGGGGTCATGGTGATCGAGGTGCGTCCGGCAACGGCGTTCGAGGACGTCGCGACGATGGTGGGACCGAGGCGCGCGGATGCGAAGGCCTGCTGGTGCCTCAGCTACCGCCTCCCGTCGAAACAGAATGCCGCACTGACAGGGCAGGGGCGCGGTGACCTCGTGCAGCGCCTGTGCCACCAGGATCCGCCGCCCGGGGTGCTCGCGTACGACGGCGACGACGTCGTCGGCTGGGCGGCCGTCCACCCGCGCGCCGACACGGCCTTCGCCCGCAGCCGCACGATCCCCCGCGTCGACGACGCCGACGTGTGGTCGGTGTGGTGCATCCGGGTGCGGCCGGGGCATCGCGGCAAGGGCATCTCGCATCGGCTGCTCGCAGGCGCGGTGGACTTCGCGGACAGTCACGGCGCCCCGGCGATCGAGGGGTACCCGGTCGACAACAAAGGGCTGAAGGTCGACACCACGATGGCCTACGTCGGCACGCGCCGGCTCTTCGAGGCGGCAGGATTCACCCGGGCGGCTGACACCACATCGGTGGTGAGCGGGTTCCCACGGATCCTCATGCGGCGAGAGCTGCACTGACGCCGACGGCGCCGTCGGGATCCGCCGCTCCGGACCCTCCCGGGCCGCCCGCACCCACGCGGACAGCGAACAGGGGCCCCCGCCGACGGGCGCCCCGCCGGTATCGGGGACAATGGGAGGGTGGCCCTGCTAACCGAATCCCCCGTCCTCGACGCCGACGCCGTCCGCCGCGAGGCCGGACGCCGTCGCACCTTCGCCGTCATCTCGCACCCCGATGCCGGGAAGTCGACCCTCACGGAGGCGCTGGCGCTGCTCGCCCGGGCCATCCAGGACGCCGGCGTCACGCACGGCAAGTCGAGCCGCCACGCGACGGTCTCGGACTGGATGGGCATCGAGCAGGAACGCGGCATCTCGATCAGCTCCGCCGCCCTCCAACTGACCTACCGCGACACGATCCTCAACGTCGTCGACACCCCGGGCCACGCGGACTTCTCCGAGGACACGTACCGCGTCCTCGCCGCCGTCGACTCCGCGGTGATGCTGATCGACGCCGCCAAGGGCTTCGAGCCGCAGACCGTCAAGCTGCTCGCGGTGTGCAAGGCACGGAACATCCCGATCATCACGGTCATCAACAAATGGGACAGGCCGGGCCTCGACGCCCTCGGCCTGATCGACGACGTCGGGGAGCGCACCGGGATGACGCCGGTCCCGCTCACCTGGCCGGCCGGGATCGCCGGAGAGTTCCAGGGGCTCCTCGACCTCCGGGCGGAGCGGGCGATCGCTCTGACGGCGGTGGAGGCCGGCGCCCAGGCCGCCACGGAGACCGAGGTGGACATCGACGCCCTCGACCCGCGCGACGCCGGCGCCTGGCTCGACGCCCGCGAGGAGTCGGGCCTCGTCGAATCCTCACACGGCTCCTTCGACCGCGAGGAGTTCGAGGCGGCCCGGCAGACGCCCGTCCTCTTCGCCGCCGCAGCCAAGAACTTCGGTGTCTCCCAGCTCCTCGACATCCTCGTGGACGTGGCGCCCTCCCCCAGCCCCCGCCCCTCGAAGGAGGACGAGCCGCGCCCGATCGACGCGCCGATGTCCGGCTTCGTGTTCAAGGTGCAGGCCGGCCAGGACAGCGCCCACCGCGACCACATCGCGTACCTGCGCATCTGCTCCGGCACGTTCGAGCGCGGCATGGTCATCACCAACCAGCGCACAGGGAAGCCCTTCGCCACCAAGTACGCGCACCGCGTCCTCGGACGCAGCCGCGAGGTGGTGGACACCGCCTGGCCAGGTGACGTCGTCGGACTCGTGAACGCGACGAGCCTCCGCGTCGGTGACAGCCTGTTCGCCGAGGAGCCCGTGCAGTTCCCCGACATCCCGCGCTTCTCCCCCGAACTGTTCGCCGTCGCGCGCGCCAAGGATCCGGGACGGTACAAGCAGTTCCGGCGCGGCATCGAACAGCTCGAGCACGAGGGCGTGGTGCAGGTGCTGCGCTCGGACCTCCGCGGCGACCAGGCGCCCGTGCTCGCGGCCGTCGGGGCCCTGCAGTTCGAGGTCGCCGCCGAGCGGCTCGGCACCGAGTTCAACGCGCCGACCTCGCTGGACAACCTCTCCTACACGCTCGCGATGCGCGTGGCGCCGGAGAGCCAGGGGGTTCCCCAGACCTTCCGCGGCGGCGAGATCCTCTTCCGGTCCGACGGCGAGATCGTGGCCGTGTTCGGGGACAAGTGGAAGGTGGGGCACTTCAAGAAGGACCATCCCGAGGTGGTCCTCGAACCGATCGGCGCCGCGGTCGACCAGTAGCACGGCGGCCGCCCCGGCCTACGCGGTGAGGACGGTCAGCGGCCCGACTGCTTCTGATCCGGGGCCGGATGGAACGGTCCGAGGACAGCGGCGCGGTCAACATCGGCCACGGCGACCATCAGAGTGGCCGGCTCGTCCGAGGCCGCGGAGGCGACCGTCATCGTCGCGATCAGGGGGTCCCCGCCGAGCCCCCGCAGGTGCTTGCGCTGCTCGGGATCCGCGGGCGCGACGCTGACGGTGAGAACCTGCACCAGGCCCTCGGTCCAGGCGGCGGGGCTGCCCCGCCAGGCGAACACGTCCGAGATCCACACGGCGTGCCCCCTCACCCAGCGGGTCTTCCCGGACCGGAGTACCCTGACCGGGATGTTGCCGCGTCGCCGGCGCAGCGCCCGGTTGCGGTAGATGACGGTGAACAGTCCGAGGGCACACAACCAGAGCGGCACCCCCAGGAACGCCAATAACGCCCAGATCATCTCGTTCCCTTCATCGTCGCGCGCGGGTGGGCTCAGTCCGTCCGGCTGATTCCCGGGCACCGCCAGGAGCCGTCGAGGGCCGGGGGCCTCGGCCGGTACATCCTGAGTAGGACGAACCACTGGCTCTCGGATGAGGACGGCAGCCAGTTCTGCTGCCGCTCGTCGGCCGGCGGGTCCGGCTGCAGGTACAGCATCAGCCCCCCCCGTCGTCGTCCATCCGCAGCTCGGACGCGTGGTCACCGACCGAGTAGCGACGGCGAAGTCTCCAGCGCCCGGCCCGGTGGTGCGCTGACCCGCGTAACCGAAATTGTCCGAGGTGAACGAGGCGAGCTGGAAGGCGAAGTACCGCTCACCCATGTCCGGGTGGGACAGGATCAACGGCCCGTCACGGAGGTCCAACCAGGCCAGGGAGTACAGCGAGTCCGTACTCGGGCAGCCGCCCGCCCGGTAGGTCGCATCCAGGATCCGGCTGGCATGCCAGAACTCGTTGACAGCCGCAGCCGGGATGACCGCGGGGTCCTGCGTGCTCGTCGCCCAGTCATGCCGGAGCTTGGCGTTGTAGATGTAGGCGAATCCGTAGATGAAGGCCTGTACCCCCGCCGTGTAGGCGTATTCGTCGCGCCAGTCGAGCATGCCGACCGGTGGGGCGGGCGACGCCTCCGGGCCGGCGGTCGAGGTCTCTGCCATGGTGCGCTCCTCGCAGTGATGTCCGGCCGATCTCGGGACAGTGCCGGGTGGACGAGCCGACGCTCAGGGCGTGAAGTTGCTGAACGGTCCGCCCACACGGTCGTAGGTGTTCCCGAGGTCGTCCTGGAGGATGTGTGCGGTCCCGTTCTCGGGGGTGAGGACGAGGTCCTGGTCCAATGTCACGGCTCGGTACGACCACCCCTCGGGGAGGCGCAGACGCTCACCCAGCTGCGTCATGGCGGCGTACGTCTGGTGCGGGTCGATGATGAGGCTGACCGACTTCATCACCCACGTATTGCCGTCCGGGTCGTCCAGGATGAAGGCGGGAGATCCCTTGTCGATGCCGAACTCGGTGTCACGCTTGCCCGTGATGGGTTTGTACGCCAGTTCCTCCTGACGGCCGCCTATCCCCTTGGGGACGTCCAGCCACATGACCCAGCGGGCCTTCAACCCGTGGAAGTCACGCTCACTGCCGACCTTGGCATCGATCCAGTCCAGGCACCACAGGCGGGGGCCGTTCTTGAAAGCGGCAGGGGTGCCGTATTCCTCCGCGAGGGCCTGCATGTCGAGGCGATCCAGAACAGGCTGGGGGCAGGTGTCGCCGGAACCGTCGGGATCGTTCAGGCCGATGGTGTTGTAGATGCTGCCGATCATCTCGCCGGTCTCGGCGGGTGCGATCAGGAAGATCTCGGTGTAGCGCTGCGCCCGTACTCCCTCGAACCGCATGAGGGTCACCTCGGCGTCGTCCTTCGGCAGCTTCACGGACAGTGACATGGTCTTCGTCCTTCGTCGTAGGAACGGAACCGGCCGATGCAGCCGGCGGTCCCGGCAGATGCCTGCATCTTGTCGATGCGCCGGAAGTCGTCCTCGTACCCGTCGATGACGATGCGCGCCGGTGCGCATGACCGCGAAGTCATGCGCACCGGCGAACAAGGATTCCGTGATGTGACGATCGACGTGTCTTCTACGGTGTCAGTCGCGGCGATCCCGGCGATCCTCGCGCCGGTCCCCACGGTCGTCCCGCCGGTCCTCCCGGCGGTCTCCGCGACGGTTGATCCCGTGGGCGACGACGATGGCCCCGCCGACGGCGGCGGCGGTCCTGCGCCTGCGGCGTGCTGCGAGTGGCATGTCAGACTCCTTCCTTCATTGCTTCGGCCGACCGGGTGTCGGCCTCGTCGGCCTGGAAGGCGGCGATGACGGCCTGGGTGGGGATACGGCCGCTGGCCACGAGCTGGCCGCCGGCCTTGCGGACGGCCGCACCGAACGGGGCCGCCCACTGGTTCTCCCAGACGAGCACCGCGGCGGAGTGGCCGGGCTCGATCGTCTCGGCGAGGTCCATGATGTCCTGCTCGGACAGCACCATCGCGAGCTCGGTCTCAGCCATGCGGATCCCGCCGAGCTCGGTCTCGTCGAGGTCGGAGATCTCCGCCGTCTCGAGCGCGCCGTCCGCGTTCTTCCGCAGGAACGCCATATCGAGGACCCTGATGAGTTCACGATTGACCAGGTCCTCCAGGAACGGGGCGATCTGGCCCTTGCCGAAGTCCGGCCCGGGGAACTCCACGACGAGCCAATCCACCGGCCCTGGTTCATCCATCGTCTCAGCCATGCTGAAGACCTCCGTTTCTCATTGTGACGGGCGGTCCGACGGGCCGCCGCAGTCTCATCCTGTGGGCCGGTGGCATGCGGCGCGTCACCCACGCGGGGTGACCTCACGCCGGGTCCTGGCGTCGGACGGATGGAGACCGAGGATGGCTCAGACTGCCGCAGCGACCGGGGTCGAGGGCGAGAACGGGTACAGTTCCTGCTCGCCTCCGTGCACGACGACGCACGTGGCGTCCGGCACTTCCCGCCACGCCCCGCGGAGGTCCCCGAGCGGCTCGGAGACCACCAGCCGCGTATCGTCCGAGAGTTCATGGATCAGGGGGTTGTCCGGGTACTGGGCACGGAGGGTCGCGATGTCATTGCTGTGGAAGAGTGATCGCGAGTTGCCCTCGCTGGAGTAGCGGAAGGCCCAGGTGGTGTCGCCGTCGGTGGTTGCGACCGTCATCTGGAGGGGGTAGTCGATGCCGTGGCGCCGTCCGGTCTCCTCGATGAGTCCCACCGCCTCCGCGACCGCCGCTTGCGGGTCCCGTTCCAGCCCGAAGGTGAGGGCGAGGTAGAAGAACAGTTCCGAGTCCGTCGACCCTTCGATCTCGGGGTAGAGGTCGGGCTCGACCGCCATGGCCAGATCACGCTTCACCTTGTGGAAGTCCGTGAGGACCCCGTTGTGCATCCAGAGCCACTGGCCGTGGCGGAACGGGTGGCAGTTCGTCTGTTGGACGGCCGTGCCGGTGGTGGCACGGATATGTGCGAACACGTGGCCGGCCGAGGCATGCCCTGCGAGCTCGCGCAGGTTGCGGTCGTGCCAGGCAGGCTCGGTGCTGTGGTAGACCCCGGGAGTCGGCCCGGTCCCGTACCAGCCGACGCCGAACCCGTCGCCGTTGGTGGTCTCGACGCCCATGCGTGAGTGCTTGCTCTGCATGACGAGGGAGTTCACGGGTTTGTAGAGAAGGTCGTCCAATCGCACGGGGGAACCTGAATACGCTAGCCAACGACACATGTCGTCTCCTTCGGATCGGGCCGGATTTCCAGACGGGGCCGGAGCCAGTCCGCCGGCCCTCATGGCCGTCCCGGCGATGCTGGGGACGTCCGTACTCATCCTGAACACGGTAGACCTGCGGCGCGTCACCCGCGCGGGGTGACCTCACGCCCCTGGATCAGGTGCCCGCGCATCGCGTGGTCGGGTGTGTCGACCGGAGGCGGCCCCCGCGGAACGGGGTGGGTGCTAACGGAGGCGCTGGTAGTTGTTCTCGAGCTCGTCGAGGACGACCGTGTTCGGCGGGTCGCTGTCATAGGTGGCCCGCATGACGAGTTCGTCCTCGAGGGTCCTGGCCCGGTAGGCCCACCCCTCCGGCAACGCCAGGCGTTCTCCGAGGGTCGGTAGCCTGTCGACGGTGTTGCCGGGGTCCACCCTCAACGAGGCGCTCTGCATGACGAACACGGTTCCCTCAGGGGACACCAGCTCGTACACCTCCGAGCCGGCCTCGAAGAACCATGTGGTGGAGCGCTTGGAGACCGTCTCCCGGTAGGGGGTCTGCTTGCCGGCGATGAACGCGTCGAAATCCGGGACGACGAACGTGCCGTACAGGTACATGGGGAGGGGGCCCATCATGCTGGGCTTGCCCCCGTCGAAGGCCTCCCCTTCGAAGCGGTCGGCGAGGAAACGGCGCGGACCGTTGAAGCGGATCCCGTCTCCGCCGTGTTCCTTCCTCAGCATCTCCGGATCGAGTGCCAGGAATCGCGCGTCGAAGTCCTCGTCGGAGACGTCATCGACCACCCCGAGGGAGTTGTAGTAGTTGCCCGCCCCTCCGGGTCCTTCCGGGTCCCTGCTCATGATCAGGACCTCGGCATGGTGCTTCCCGTGCCCGTGGTCACCCGAGACGATGACGGCTTGCTGTTCCTTGTCCGCGCTTGTAGTCATGGTGCACCTCTTCCTCGCTGTGGATGGCGTAGGACGCCACCATTACCCGTCCGGGCTCCCCCTGCATCCCCCGCAGGGGATGAGGTCATGAGCTACAGCGGGGACCTGAGGATGGTCAGGGGACGAAGTGCGTCTCGGGGAGCTGCTGGCCGATCGAGGTGACCACGGCGGCGGCGATGTCCGCCAGCTTGATGTTCCGTCCACTGGATGCGGCTTTGAGGATGGTGATGGCTGCTTCGTGGCTGCACCGGTTCTGGCCCATGATGATGCCCGCCGCCACGTCGATCGTGGTCCGAGAGCTCATCGCAGCCTGTAGGTGCTCGCCCGTGTCGGTGAGGTGGGCCACCCGGACTGCGACGCGGAGGAACTTCGAGGCCTCCGTGGCGAGCTGCACGGCTTCGGCGATGGATTCGTCGCCGAAGGCGTGGGGCTGGGGTGAATACACATTCAGGCCGGCGGCCGCGAGGCCTTCGAGCGGGATCGGCACGCCGATGGCGGAGCGCATCCCGTGCTCCGCGATGGCAGCCGTGTAGTTTCCGAAGCGTTTCTCCTCGAGGAAATCGTCCACGCGGTAGACCTGACCGTCCCGGGCGGCCCTGATGCACGGTCCGTCGTCGAAGGCGTACTGGACCTCGTCCATGAGCTTCGCCTGCTCGCTGCTGCTGGCGACCGTCCCCATGGATCCGTGCCGCAGGAGCGTGACACCGCACATCATCTCGGCGCCCCGGGTCGAGAGGGTGTCCGCCGCGAGCCTGGCAAGCCCGTCGAGGAACTCGTTGATGTCCGAGCTGTCCAGGACCATGTCCTGCAGCATCCCGGGCAGGGACAGTTCTCCGAGGTTCTTCTCGTCCGTCACGACGGGGTACCTTCCGATCATCCGGGCCGCCGATACGCAGCCCCGACTGGCTACGCTACCGAAGTGTTCGCACGCGGAGACAACGAATGCGGGGATGACGACGGCTCGTCGAGGGGGGACGCCGACGACGCGACAGGACCGTGGTGGGTCCTGCCGCGCCGTCGGCGATGCGGGGTTCCTAGGAGGCGAGGCCCGCGGGCGTGACGCCACCGGAGCAGGCCGCGCCCGGTTCGCGGGTCTGCTCGCCCTGGATGTACTTGGTGAGGAACGTGTCCAAACGGGGGTCGTCGGCGGAGTCGACCGTGAGCTGGATACCCCAGGCGCTGGCGGCGACGGGCGACTCGAGGCCGGGGTAGGGGCTGAGCAGCACGTAGGAGCGCTTCCCCACGAGCTCGGTCAGCTTGTCGATCTCCGCCTGGCCGATGTCCGGGTTGTAGGCGATCCAGACAGCGCCGTGTTCCAGCGAGTGGACGGAGTTCTCGTTCGGGAGGGGTTCCGTGTAGACACCGCAGTTGGTCCAGACGGGGCTGTGGTTGCCTCCGACGGGCGGCGACTGCTCGTACTCCACCGGACCGTCCACGTGCTCGAACGTCACGTCGGGGTATTCCTGGACGCCCTCGATGGGCTGGGACGCCTGGGCGTCGCGCTCCCGGTTGTCCTGCACCTGGTTCACGATGACCAGGGTCACCGCGATGATGATCGCCAGGATGACGGCGCCGATCCCGCCGAAGATGAGGGCGTTGCGCTTGCGTTCACCGGCCCGCTGCTGGGCTTGGATGGCGGCCAGGCGCGCTTGGCGGTCCTGGTTCTCCTGAGACCGTTTCTTGTTCAACGAGGTGTCCTTCGGTGCTGGGGTGGCTGCGGCGGTCGCCGCGGTTCGGTTAGCGCCGGAACCAAATGTACCGGCGGGGGCCGCCTGTCCCCGAACCGCCCGGCGGGGCGGCAGCGGGACAGCGCGGCACTACAGGGCGTCGAGCATGGTCTGCATGAGGGCAATCTCGGCCTGCTGGCCGGACTGGATCTTCGTGGACAGCGTGCGGACCTGCTCCGTCTCCGCAAGGTCGGCACCGGCTGCGGCCATGTCCACGCCCGCCCGGTGATGGCTGATCATCAGCGTCAGGTACAGCCTCTCGGCGTCCTCGCCGCGCGCGGCACGCAGCTCGTCGAGCTGGGCTTCTGTGGCCATGCCGGGCATGAGACCGTCCGGCATGAGCATGGATCCACCGTCCGCACCCGACCCCATGTCCATCCCGCCGTGGTCACCCGAGCCCGCCATCCACTCCATGCGCGGCTGTGAGTCGCTCTGCGGCAGCCCCCATTCCTCGAGCCACGCGTACATCTGCCCCGCCTGCTGCTGCTGGGTCAGGGCAATGTCATAGGCGATGGACCGGAGGGTCTCGTCCTCCACGGTGTCGCGCACGATCATGGACATCTCCACGGCCTGGTTGTGGTGGACCTGCATGTCCCTGGCGAACCCCGCATCAGCACTGCCGGCGTCGGGGTAGGAGGGTCCGGCGGAGACGCGGCCCGCGGTGAACGCGAGGGCGAACAGCGCGACGACGGCGATCGCAGCGAGGATCACGAGGACTCGCTTCTGCCAGCCCGACAGCGAGAGGGTCATGAACGTCCTTGGGTCGAGAGTGTGCCGGTTAGCCAACGTACGGCATCCTGCTGGGTGTTCCCTCCACGCGGGAATACCAGGAGGGCTTGGCGGTTATACCCCCCAAGGGTATCGTGGACCGTATGCGAGGAGCTAATTCATGACCACCGGGACCGATGCGGAGAACACCGTGCAGCACGGCTACACGGACGACAAGGACGCCTACCTCAAACGGCTGCGGCGCATCGAGGGCCAGGTCCGCGGCATCGCACGGATGGTCGAGGAGGACAAGTACTGCATCGATATCCTCACGCAGGTCGCGGCCGTCAACAAGGCCCTCCACGCCGTCTCGATGGGACTGCTCGAGGAGCACATCTCGCACTGCGTCGTCGGAGCCGCCCAGGACTCCCAGGTCTCCGGCAACTGCGACGCCGTGCAGGAGAAGGTCCAGGAAGCCACCGCCGCGATCGGACGCCTTCTGCGCTGACAGCCGCGTCCTGCGGTGGCAGCAGAGGACGCCCATCAGCACCGAGCCACACGCCCCACCGCCTGATCCAGCGCCTGATCCACCCACCGATCCACCCACCGATCCACCCACCGAGGAGAACACCATGAGCACCACCACCATCAACATCACCGGCATGACCTGCGGCCACTGTGTCAGCGCGGTCAAGAGCGAACTGTCGGAACTCCCCGGCGTCGAGACCGTCGACGTCGAGCTCGTGAACGGCGGCACCTCCACCGCCACCATCTCCTCCTCCGCACCGCTGGATGCCGCCTCGATCGACGGCGCCGTCGCCGAGGCCGGCTACACCGTGGTGCCTGCCGGTTCCTGAGATGGCCGCCCAGCAGGCCCCGGTGCAGGGTACGGAGCAGGAGCACCGCGTCGTCGAACTCTCGATCCAGGGCATGACCTGCGCGTCGTGCGTCGGCCGGGTGGAGCGGAAGCTCGGCAAGCTCGACGGCGTCGAGGCCAGCGTCAACCTGCCGCTGGAGAGCGCCGTCGTCCGGGTGCCGGCCACTGTCAGCGACCAGGACCTGATCGACACCGTGGTGGCGACCGGTTACGGCGCCCGCGTCGTGCACCCCGAACACCCGGACGACGGCGGCCACGACCACACGCCGTCGCTCCTCGGGGCGCGCCTGGTCCTCGCTGCCGTCCTGGCCGTGCCGGTGCTGCTGATCTCGATGGTGCCCGGTCTCCAGTTCCCGAACTGGGGCTGGGTGGTCTTCGGGCTGTCCCTGCCGGTGGTGACGTGGTCCGCGTGGCCGTTCCACCGTGCGGCGGCCATCAATGCGCGCCACCTGTCCTCCACCATGGACACGCTCGTCTCCATCGGCGTCACCGCGGCCTTCCTGTTCTCGGCCGGGCAGTTGTTCGCCGATCCCGCCCTCACCCAGCATGCCGGCATGGCGGGCATGGACATGACGGAGCACTCCCACTACTTCGAGGTGGCCGCCGTCGTCGTCACCTTCCTCCTGCTCGGCCGCTTCCTCGAGGCGTCGGCGAAGCAGCGCGCCGGCGACGCCCTGAAATCCCTGCTGAGCCTCGGCGCAAAGGAGGCCCGCGTGCTGCGTACCGTCGACGGCGAGCGCACCGAGGTCACGCTGCCCGCCGATGCGCTGATCCCCGGGGACGCGTTCGTCGTCCGCCCGGGCGAGAAGATCGCGACCGACGGCACGGTCACGGAGGGCCACAGCGCCGTGGACACCGCCCTGCTGACCGGCGAGAGCATGCCCGTCGAGGTGGGCCCCGGCGACACCGTGACGGGTGCGACCATCAACACGTCCGGCCGGCTCGTGGTGCGGGCGACGCGCGTGGGCTCCGACACCGTGCTGTCCCAGATGGGCCGCCTCGTCAGCCAGGCACAGAGCGGGAAGGCCCGCATCGCGCGCCTCGCCGACCGCATCAGCGCGGTCTTCGTCCCCGTGGTCCTCGTGCTCGCGGTCCTGACCTTCGTGCTGTGGCTCGTGCTGGTCGGGGACCTCGACGCGGCCTTCACGGCGTCCGTGACCGTGCTGGTGATCGCCTGCCCGTGCGCCCTCGGCCTCGCCACGCCCACCGCACTCCTGACCGGCACCGGCCGCGGCGCCCAGCTGGGTATCCTCATCCGCGGCCCCCAGGTCCTCGAGGACACCCGCACCGTGGACACCATCGTGCTGGACAAGACCGGCACCGTCACCACGGGCACCATGTCCGTG
The DNA here is from genome assembly GCF_015752045.1 of Arthrobacter sp. CAN_A2. NCBI lineage: Bacteria > Bacillati > Actinomycetota > Actinomycetes > Micrococcales > Micrococcaceae > Arthrobacter > Arthrobacter sp. CAN_A2. The sequence continues at coordinate 77,967 of NZ_JADOUS010000006.1, read as the reverse complement.
GACGACGTCGTCCCGCTCGCCGCCGTTCCGGCACCCGACCTGCTGCGCCTCGCGGGCGCCGTGGAGGCCGCGAGCGAGCACCCCATCGCGCAGGCCATCGCGGAGCACGCCGCCGCCGCCGGGCGGCTGCCCGTGGCCCACGACTTCTCGAGCGCGCCCGGGGGCGGCGTGCGCGGGGAGGTCGACGGCGTCGTCGTCACCGTGGGGCGGGCCGGCTGGCTGGAGCGCAACGGGATCCGGCCCGACGAGGGACAGACGGCCACGTTCACGGCCGCGGAGGACGCCGGGAGGACAGCCATCTGGGTGGCGATCGGCGACGACGTCGCAGGCCTCATCACGCTCTCCGACACCGTCAAGGACGGCTCGGCAGCGGCGATCGCGCGGCTGCGCCGCCTCGGGCTGCGGCCCGTCCTGCTCACCGGCGACAACCGGGCCGTCGCCCTGCAGGTGGCCGCCGTCGTCGGGATCGACGCCGCCGATGTCCGCGCCGGGGTCACCCCCGAGGGCAAGGTGGACGCCATCCGGGAACTGCAGGCCGCCGGGGCGACCGTGGCCATGGCGGGCGACGGCGTCAACGACGCCGCGGCGCTCGCGCAGGCGGACCTCGGCATCGCCATGGGGTCGGGCACGGACGTCGCGATCGAGGCAGCGGACCTCACCGTGATGGGGAACAGCCTGGAGCAGGTGGCGCAGGCCATCGAACTGTCCCGCCGCACCCTCGGCACCATCAAGGGGAACCTGTTCTGGGCGTTCTTCTACAACGCGGTCGGCATCCCCGTCGCCGCACTCGGCCTGCTCAATCCGATGCTGGCGGGAGCGGCGATGGCGGCCAGTTCGGTGCTCGTGGTGGCGAACTCGCTGCGGCTGCGGAGCTTCGGACGGTAGCCGCCCCGGGCCCGGCTGGTTGCGGCCCGGCAGGACCTCGCGGTCACTGTGCCGGCGCGGCCGCCGGGGCCTCCGCGCCGGCGTAGGACGCCGACACGCGACGATAGACCGGCGCGAGGAAGGCCAGGACGGCGGCCGCGATCGTGGCGATCCCCGCCACCAGGAACATGAGCGCGATGCCGCGGGAGGCGCCCTCCCCGAGCAGCGGGGCCAACCGGGCGGCGCCCTCCGTCGACCGCGCGTACGGGATGATCCAGAACTGCGCGATCGGCGCGATGACGAAGGCGGTGACCGGTGCCGCCGCGGACTCGAACGCCATGGCGAAGCCGAAGACGCGCCCCTGCCGGGGCAGGGGTACCACCCGCTGGATGACGGTCTGTTCGGCCGCCTCGACGAACGGCACCAGGACCGCATAGAGCCAGATGCCGACGATGTACAGCCACGCCCATGCCCGGAGCGTGAACACCGCCCCGACGACCCCCATCACGATCACCGCGATGAGCATGGTGCGCAGGGGGTTCGAGCCGAGGCCGAACCTGCCGATCAGGGCGCCGCCCACGATGAACCCGGTGGCACCGAGGGCGAAGAGGATCCCCCACTGCTCCACGGTGAACAGTTCGAGGCCGTACGGATCCAGCAACGCCGTGTAGACGCCGGCCACGAAGTTGTTGAACGTGGAGAACAGGATGAGCGCGAACAGCCCCGAGATGGCGAGGACCGTGGCGAGGGAACCGCGCAGGTCGAACCCGCCCCGTGCATCCGTGGCCGCCGCGCGCGCCTCCTCGGGCATGCGCAGCGTGAGCAGGTGCGCGAAGGTGAGGGCCGTCAGCACCAGGGCGACAGCGATCGTCCAGCCCATGCCGATCAGCCCGATCGACAGCCCGGAGAGCACCGACGTGATGACGAACATCAGCCCCTGGACCATGCCGACCAGTCCGTTGGCGTTGGCTCTCCGGTCCGGTTCGATGAGGATGGTCACGGTCGTGGACAGCGCGATGTTACGCAGGTTCTCCACGACGCCACCGACGAGGATGATCAGGGTGAAGACCCAGAACCACGGCCGTTGCAGGTCCAGGAGACTGGCGGCGGGCGTCACCAGGAACATGACGCCGGCCAGCACGAACATCACCAGGGTGAAGCCGGCCGCGACGCGCATGACGGAGAGCTTGCGGTAGCGGTCCACGAAGGTGCCGAAGCTGATGCTGGACAGGGCGATCAGCAGCATGTACACGCCGCCGATCACGCCGGTGGCGATCACGTTGCGCGTCTCCAGGTAGGCCCAGAACGTCAAGGCGAACCAGAGGTAGCTGGTGGTGATGTTCGCGAGCCCGGTGTTCACCAGGATGCCGAGGAAGGTGCGGCTGCGCTCCGTCGCACTGCGGGGGGACGGAGCCTGCAGCGAGCGACCGGCCGTGTCCTCGCGAGGTACCGCACCGCCCTGGGGAACCGCAGCGACCCCCGGAGGGGCCGGCTCCTGCCCGGTCATGCGCACCAGTGTACTGGGGGTCGGCGCTCGCCTCAAGGGTGTCTGAGGGCCGCACGCCACCTACCCGGTCAGGTGCCGCCGCGCAGCACGTCGACGTGCACGTGGTCGAGATGACGCAGGATCTCGTTGCCCGGATCAGGCGCGTCGTAGTCGCCCCACTGTGCCCTGGAACTGTGGGCGCTCCAGAAGCGGTCATCGAAGATCACGTACTGGATATCCAGGTCCTCGGCGTGGGCGACGAGCCAGTGGGCCACCAGCCATCCGGCGCGTCGGTTCTCCTCCGTCACGGGACGGAAGAAGACATCGACGGCCCGGCCGTCGTAGTGCGTGGACTCCGCCCCGTGTCCCTGTCCCACCCCTCCCGGGACGAACCCGCCCAGGCTCTGGTCACCGAAGACCTCGCCCATGGCCTCGCGGACCGTCTGGGCGCGAGGCGTCAGGCCGGTGGCCGTCAGCTCCTGGACCTGGAGGTCGTCGGCAGCCGAGCCGCGGCAGGCCAGACCGGGCCCGGCATCCCCGGCCGGTCCCTCCGCCACCCGCTGCAGGACCGCCGCATCGATCCCGGCCGTGTCCGGGGCCGGCAATCCGCGGGCCCTGAGCGCCACCGCCGTCGTCGCCTGCTTCGCCTCGGTCCGGGTGAGTCCGACCTCCCCCTCGGACGTCCCCACCGTGCACTCCGAAGTCCCGAGCACCGGGCCGCCCGCGGCCCGCAGGCCACTCAGCAGACCGGGGCCGAGGAGCACGAGCGTGGAGGCGAGCACGCCGATCAGGAGAAGACCCAGGAGCAGCCGATCCGGCCGGCTCCGGTGCCCTCGGTCTTGCCCGGTGACGCTGTTCACGTGGTGCGTGTCCTCCCGTTGGATGGCAGCGCCCGGAAGAGACGGCACTGCTGAAGGTTCAACCGATCACGGGAGGGCGGAAGTTCCCGTCCCCGATCTCACGGGCGCGGCAACGGCTCCACGGGATCGGGCTGGTCGAGCGCCTCCTCGAGGTCGCCGTCGGGCGCGGACCGCAGTTCGTCCACCCTGACGCACACGACGCCGGCCACGATCAGCAGCCCGCCGAGCAGCTGGACGGGACCGGGCAGCTCGCCGAGGATCAGCCAGGCCGCGAGCACCGCGAACATCACCTCGGTGAGGGCCACGAAACTCGCCACCTTCGAGCCGAGGCGCCGCGCGGCGAGGATGCCCGTCACGTAGGCGGCGACCGTCGCGACGAGGACGAGGACGGCCACCGGGACGATCCAGCTGTAGGTGCCTCCGGCCAGGCGCACGTCCGAGAACACGAACCGGAACGGCATGATGTTCGTCAGGCCGAGGACCAGGATGGTGCCGGCCGCCACCACCATGCCCCCGCCGGCCATCACGATCGGCGGCAGTGTCTCGTCCACCCGCGCAGACATCAGGAAGAACACCACGAGGCAGACGGCGGCGGCGAGACCGAACAGCACGCCGACGGGATCGAGCCGGGCGTCGCCCGCCAGGTCGAGGACCAGCAGCAGCCCGAGGATCGCGGTCACGGACCCGATGATCGTCAGCGCGTTCGGGGCCGTCCGCGAGCGCAGCCAGAGGAACCCCACGAGCAGGACGGGTGCCAGGTACTCGAGCAGCAGGGACACTCCCACGGACATGCGCTGCACGGCGTTGAAGTAGAAGAGCTGGCAGAGGGCGATCGCCGTCGTCCCGTAGATCGCGATCGTCAGCGCGTTGCCCCGCAGGGTGGACCAGCGGCCGCGCAGGGCGATCAGCACCGGGACGAGCAGCACGACGGCGGCGCCCCCGATGCGCAGCCCGACGGCGGCGCCGGGGCTCCAGCCGATCTCGAGCAGGGACTTCGCGAACGGACCCGAGACGCCGAAGGTCGCGGCCGAGACGAGCGCTATCCATAGACCGGCGGTAGGGCGCAGGGTCACGGCCTCTCCCTTCGGATCGATGCTTGGTGTCAGGGGTGACAAGTGGCTATGGTCGTGACATTAGATCAGCGCGATGTCAGGAGTCAACATGTCTTTCACCTATGACACGGAGGTGGCACTCTCGACCGTGGCGGCGCTGATCAACACCGGGAAGGATCCTCTCGACCCCCTGGCGACGCCCGAGGGGCTCGACCGCTTCCTCGCTGAGCAGCGCTTCAGCGGCTCCCGCACCCACACCGACGCCGAACTGCGGTCCGTCCGCGCGCTGCGCACCGAACTCGAGGTGATCTGGTTCGCGGAGGAGGACGACGCCGTCGGGCTCGTCAATGCGATCCTCCGCCGGGCGAACGCACTCCCGCAGCTGGTCCGCCACGACGAGTGGGACTGGCATCTCCACGCCACCGGGCCGGAAGCTCCACTCGAGGCGCGGATGGCGACCGAGGCGGCCATGGCCCTCGCCGACGTCATCCGGGCGCATGAACTGGACCGCCTGCACTCCTGCGCGGCCGAGGACTGCGACGACGTGGTGCTCGACCTCACCCGCAACCGCTCGAAGCGCTTCTGCGACACCGGCAACTGCGCGAATCGGACGCACGTGAAGGCGTACCGCGCCAGGAAGGCCCGGAGCGCCTGACCGGGGTTCCTCGCCGGACGGTCATCTCCCCGTTTTCACGTCCCAGCCGTCACGCCCGGCCCTCGCCGCCGCCGATGCCGCCGATGTCCTCGACGCCGTCATCCGGGAACCCGTCCTCCGAGTAGCCGCCGTCGGCGAAGCCCGGGCCCTGCACCGGGGAGTGATCGGCTGCGGAGATCGCCGATCCCGGGCCCCACCCGAACGACGCCGTGCCGGGCTCCGCGGCCCCGGCCTCCGACTCCGGGCCGCTGCTGCCGAGCAGGCTCCGGGTCAGGGACGCGTCATCGGCCATCAGCTCGTCCACCGCGGCGAGCAGATGCGCGTCCGCGACGGGGACGTCCTGCAGCGCGGCCGCGAGGACGGCCCGGCGCACCAGCTCCCGCGTGAAGGACGCCGTGGTTCCGGCGGTGCTGCCCGCGGCGGATCCGATGGCGTCCGCACCGAAGGGCAGGTCCCGCGCGTAGAGCCGCAACAGGTCGGCCCGTTCGTGCTCGGCCGGGAGGGGCACCTCGACGGCGAGGTCGACGCGCCCGGGCCGCTGCGCGAGCGCCCGTTCCAGCATGTCCACGCGGTTCGTGGTCAGGACGAACGTGACGTCGGCGTCGTCGTCGAGCCCGTCCATCGCATCGAGCACCTCGAACAGGAGGGGCTGCGGCCCGTGGCCGAAGCTGCGATCCTCGGCGATGAGGTCGCAGTCCTCGAGGACGACGATCGACGGCTGCAACGCGCGCGCCATCCGCGCCGCCTCCGCGATGTGCGCGAGGGTTCCGCCGGACAGGAGGATCGCCGTGGTGCCCTCGCTTGCGCTCAGCAGGTATCGGACCGTGTGGGTCTTGCCGGTGCCCGGCGGACCGTACAGCAGGATGCCGCGCTTGAGATGCTGGCCGGCCGCGACGAGCGCCTCCCGGTGTGACGCGATGCCGAGCGCGTGCTCGCTGACGCGTTCCAGCAGGCCGCCGGGAAGGATGACGTCCGCAGCCTCCAGCGTGGGCCGACGATGGAAGGTGACGCCCGCGGCGCTCGGTCCGAAGTCCTCGGTGGTCAGCGACAGGACCTGCCCCTTCATCACGCTCTCGCGCTGCATCCGCCGTCGGAACTCCGCCAGGAGACCGGCGACGACGTCGGCATCCGAGCACAGGACCTCAAGGGACGCGACCTGCCGGCCGAAGCGCGGCTCGGCCTGGCGCTGCAGGAGGGCGAGTGGAACGCCGCCGCGGTGGAACAGGTGGAGGCCGAGCGCGATCGCCTGCCGTTGCTCGTCCGGGCCGACGGGCAGGTTTACGTAGTCCGGCTGCGACAGCGGGAAGTTCGGGTACAGCTCGGACTGCTGGATCATGTCGCCGAGGGACATGTGGTGCCGCTGGTCACCGCCGCCTATCCCCACGCACCGCCCCTTCCGGGCCAGTGACGCGAGGATGATGTCGGCGTCCACGAAACGGTGGGCCGGGACGTCCTCGACCACCACAGGGAGGCTTCCCGGGTCCGCATCGAGGTGCGCGGCAAGGGTCTCGACGAGTTCCCTGCCGCGGGCGTGGTGCGGCTGCGCGTCCTGCGCGAGGCGCACCATCGTGCCGAAGTCCCTGATGAATGCCCGCAGATCGTCGCCCATGGGGGCAGGCTAACAGCGCCGTCAAGCAGGCGCGTGGGGCGCTTTCGTCAGGAGTCCTGGTTCGGCAGGCGCTCGCCGTAGCGGGGCTGGTCACCACGCTCGGGAGCAGCCGACGCCGGCGTGGACGGACCCTGCGCGGCGGGATCCTGCGCGGACGGACCCTTGGGGTCAGGCTTCGCCGAGGACCGGTTGACGCCGGATCCCTTGCTGAGGTGCTCGGCGTTCGGGGTCTCCGCCATCATGAGCATCGCGCAGATCACGAGGGAGACGATGAAGGCGATCCCTGCTGCGGTCAGGCCCAGATCGATGCGCAGCACCTTGGTTCCGCCGCCGGTGGCGAAGATCGACGTCGCGACTCCGGCCACCACGGCCAGGACTGCCGAGAAGACGAGGGGCGCCTTGATGCCGTGACGGAACCGTCCCTGGGTGGGTTTCCCCGGCTGGCGCTTGGCCACGGGCACTCCTTCCGGTGATGCGAATGTTCTACGAGGCGTAGAGCCTCTAGTTTACGGGGTCCGGCTCGCCGTGGGAGCCGGACCCCCGGGGTGCGCTGAGCGCTGAATCGTGCCGGTAGCTCAGGGCCGCGATGCCGAGCACGACGGCGGTGAGCAGCGCGCCGCCGCCCGTGACTCCCAGCAGCGCATGCGCGCCGAGCGGCTCGACGAACGGCAGGATGACGCCCGTGACGATGCTGACGACGCCGACGACGACGAGGTCCCGCGCCGCGGCGTGTCGACGGGCGGCGAGCCCGCGGACCAGCTCGGCGGATCCCGCCGCGACGAGCGCGACGGCGCCGGCGAATGCGAAGACGGTATCGGTCCGGAGGACGAGGCTTGCCAGACCGGCTCCGAGCAGCAGTCCACCGCCCATATCGGTGAGCACCCTCGACCCCGGACCCCAGTGCGCCATGCGGTGCGTCCAGAGATACGCGGCGCCGGTCAGCAGGAGATACAGTCCGCCGACGAGGGACAGCACGAGGGTGGAGGGTTCACGCCAGAAGATGGTCACGAAGCCGAACACCAAGCTGACGACGGCACGTACGAGGAACGGCTTCCACACCGTGAATTCGGCGAGGTCGGGGCCGGCGCCCGGGGCAGGCGGTGCTGCAGCCATCAAAGGCCTCTCTCGAAGAGTGCGGTGCCGGGCGATCTCCGGTGTGCCCAGTTTAGTCCGGCACAACGCCGACCCTCGGCCGGCACGGGCACCAGGACCCCGTACCAGTTCCCGCAGGGGATGAACACAGCTGATCCCGATGGGCCCGGGGGACGAGGCCGCTCATCAGGGGCGCATACTGGGCTTACCCCTAACGATGTCCCCGGATTCGTCCGCGGGACTCAGCCGGAACACACCGACGAGCCTCGTGCACGAACGTGGGAGTCCCTCCGGTCGTCAAGCAGCCGGCTACCGGAGGGGAATCGCAGCGTACCGCCCCCGTCGCAGGTGGCTGACGTGGGTGCCGTGGGCGCCTTCGTCCGCGACCTCCGTGGGCGCACCCGGACGCATTTCAGCTGATCAGGTCCTGCCGTCAGGTGCCCTCCTGCTCGGGATCGGTTCCGAGCCTGTGCTTCTCGTCGAGAGCCGCGCGGAGGAGCCGAACGGCTTTCGGGCCGACCCCATGAAGAGTCGCGAGCTCGCCGAAGTCGGCACCTTCCAGGTCGTCGACCGTGTGGATGCCGATCCGCGCCAGGGCCCTCACTGCCGGGGCGCCGACCTTCGGCAGAGGGATTGCCGTGCTCATCTCTTCATGGTCCATCCATTCCGACGGTCCGGGCACATCCGCCTGGCATCGATGTAGTCGCAGTCAGCCGTTCTTGGCAACCCCTGCGCCCGGAGGACGAGCGATGTTGTAGGGACGGCTCTTCTGGAGAAGTGTGAGAAGCGGTGGTGTGTCGCCGCCCCTTAGGAGGTCCCATGTTCTTCCACGTCCAGCAACTCATCAACGAGATCATTCCCGACGAGCCGGATCCCGCTGCGGCCAACGCCCTGCAGGAGGGCCTGGGCGGGCAGTTCGGCGAGATGCGCACCATGATGCAGTACCTGTTCCAGGCCATGAACTTCCGAGGTGCGGCGGCCAAGCCCTACCGCGACCTGATCCAGGGCATCGGCACCGAGGAGATCAGCCATGTCGAGCTGATCGGCACCACCATCTCCCGGCTCCTCGACGGCTCACCCCGCTACCAGGGCAAGATCGACGACCCGCTGGACACCCCCGGCGCCGGCGGGGCGATCCCCCTCGACCTCGCCCTGTCCGCGGGCAACATCCATCATTACCTCGTGGGCGCACAAGGCGCCCTGCCGGTGGACTCGGCCGGCAACCCGTGGAGCGGCAGCTATGTCTACAACTCGGGCAACCTCCCGCTGGACCTGCTGTACAACCTGATGCTCGAGGCCACCGGCCGCCTGCAGAAGTGCCGCATGTACGAGATGACGGACAACAAGACGGCGCGCTCCACGATCTCCTACCTGATCGTCCGCGACCAGGCCCACGAGAACGGGTACGCCAAGGCCCTCGAAACCCTCGGGGTGAACTGGAAGTCGCTGCTGCCCATCCCGAAGACCAACGCCGAGCAGTTCCCCGAGGTCAAGAAGCTCCTCGACCTCGGGCTGCAGAGCAAGCAGTACACCTTCGACCTCAAGGGCCAGTCGGAGGCCGGCAAGATCTACCAGGGCCTGTCGCCGTCGAAGGACGGCACCACCCTCGATGCCAGTGAGCAGGCACCCGAGGGCGTGCCGTCGGAGATCGCACCCGAGCGCCTGGAGGAGTTCGCGCCGGGGCTGGATCCCGAGTTGCTCCAGCTCATCCAGGACACCGCCGACATGGAGATGGCGGACATCGACGCCATGTTCGGCCCGGTCGGGAAGTAGCGCCCCCATCCCGGGACGCGTAGAAGGGGTGCCCGCAGCGGTGGGCGCCCCTTCGGTCCTCCGGGGGCGCCCAGGGCAGACCGCCCACTCTTCCCCGACGACCCATGACCGGCAGAGTCCGTCTCGGCACCGCCGAACACCACCTGCGCATCAGCGCTCGAAGTAGCCGGGCAACGGACGTTCGAGGAGGGCGCGCCGGTAGCGCCACGCCCCCCAGACCGCCAGCGTCACCGTGATCACGGCACAGAGAAGCTGCCACAGCCATCCATCCACAGGCCAGAAGACCCAGATCACAGTGAAGAGATACGCGGCGCCCAGGATGGTGGCCGAGAGGTAGAGGTTCACGCCCGGCTTCCAGCCGGCCCAGTAGGCGGGGATCAGGACGTCGGAGACGGGTGTCGACCGGACCGGTTGCAGCGACATCGCCACTCCATCAGGGCTCGGTCCGCCCATCACCGCATCGTCCATCGTCGAAAAGCTCAGCTTCTCACTCGAGAAGTCCTTGTTCAGTGCACGCGCAACGAACACCACGCTCAGCGCGGCCATTGCTCCGGTCGCAACGAGGAGCCACGCGAAGACGCCGCCCCATATGAGGGGCATCAGGACCAGGACGGCGATCAAGGCGAGGCCCTCCGCCGGATCGGCCAGCGCTCTCGCCAGACCGTCGCTCGCCCGCAGTGGTCCCATGTCCGAGAACGCGAGTGGCAGGGCGCCCAGCGACATCCCCGCCACGACGAGGAAGAGCACCAGCCAGACAACGGCGCACAGTGCATAGCCGAATGGCCTGGCCCACAGTGATGCGTCAGTGGGCGTGGACTGTTTCAGTGCTTTTCGGCGATGTGCCATTCTTCCCCCGTGAGTCCGGCGAGCTACCGCTCCGCACCCCAATAGAACCACGGCGTTGATCGACCATCGGACGGTAGCGGTGAAGCACCCTCGTTCCTAGGCGGTGTCGCCGACCCAGATCTCGATCTCGAGATCAAGCGCCATACGCTGGAGGTCCAGCGCGTCGTCGTCGCTGAAGGAGCGCGGGCGGTCATCGATGAGGCACAGCGTTCCGATCCGCCAGCCGTCGGCGGTCGTGATCGGGAAGCCGGCATAGAAGCGGACGTGAGGGCCGGCGACGACGAGCGGGTGATCACAGTACTCGGGATCGGTCCTGGCATCCGTGATGACCAGTACCCGGGAGGCTTCGATGGTGCGCGAACAGAGGGCGACGTCGCGTGGGAGGTCCTGCCCGATCGGGCCGACGACGGACTTGATGACCTGCCGGTCCTCGGTGATCAGGGCGATCGACGCAGAGCTCACCCCGAAATGCTCGCGGGCCCTCTTCGTGTAGCGGTCGAAACGGTCCTCCGCTCCTGTGTCCAGCAGTCCCGTCTCATGGAGGGCATGGCACCGCCGGTACTCGGCATCCTCATCCTGCTCTGCAGTGGCATCGATCTCCTCGCCATCGGCGGAGATCCCGTAGGGCGCCGTCGCCGCGGGCAGGTCGAACCTGTGCTCGTCGGGGTCCAGGACCAGCACACGGAGGTTGTCCCCGAAACCGGACCCGTCCGCGACCTCGTCGGTGCTGTAATGGGCTCCGTCCACCGGGAGATCGCAGTCATCGATCATCTCGTTGAACGCGTGCGCGACGAGATCCCGATCGAGGACCGGCAGGGTCCCCCCACCCTCGAGGTAGGAGATCACCTCGCGCACGTCGCGCTTGCCACCGAGGCTCGCGTAGGTGAGCCACACGGACGACGCATCGAAATTCGCCGTCCGTAGAGTCTGGACAGCCACCCACTGCTGCACGTCCTGGCTGATCATGATGCCGCTTCCTGGAACCCCATGTAGTGCCTGAATCAGCCCGACAGACGCCGACCCATCGATCACGTTACCTTGTGCAACTAATCCGCAGACATCACGCGCCCCCTCCCGTCCGCGGTGGACAAACGCGGAGCGATGGGGATGAGCTACCGGAGGATCCCTTTGGAGCGGGCGGTGGCGACGGCGCCTGTACGGGAGGTGACGTCGAGTTTGGAGAAGATGTGGGAGAGGTGGGATTTCACGGTGGGTTCGCTGATGTGGAGGATCGCAGCGATGTCACTGTTCGAGTGTCCTGTAGCCACACGCTGGAGCACCTCGATCTCGCGTGCGCTGAGACTGATGCCCGGCGCACGGAGGCGGTCGAGGAGCCGGGAGGTGATGATCGGAGCGAGGGCGCTCTCGCCGGCGGCCGCGGCCCTGACCGCTGCCACCAGTTCATGGGGCGGGGCGTCCTTGAGGAGGTAGCCGCTGGCGCCGGCCTCGACGGCGCCGAGGATGTCGGCGTCGGAGTCGTAGTTCGTCAGGACGAGAACGTAGGGGGCGGCTTCGAGGGATCTGATGCGCCGAGTGGCATCAGCGCCGGTGGACGTTGCCCGCGTACCGAACTGCAGGTCCATGAGTACGACGTCGGGACATTCGCGTTCGGCGGCACGGACGGCCTCGTCGGGAGTGGCCGCCTCGGCGATGACGCGGAGGTCGTCCTCGAGGCTGAACAGGGCGATCAGGCCTGCGCGCACGATGGGGTGGTCATCGGCGATGACGATCCTGATCACGCCGCGTCCTCACGTGGGAGTTCGACCGTGAGGGATGTCCCGTGCCCGGTGGCGGCATCGAGGAGGAGGGTGCCCCCGAGCTGTTGTACGCGTTCACGGGTGGACTGGAGCCCGAACGAGTCCGACGTGCGTGCGGTGTCCCGGGTGAGTTCCCCGGGGTCGAATCCGGTTCCGTCATCGACGACGGCGAACCGCAGGACACCGTCGTCGACAGCGAGGGTGATGGTGGCAGTAGTGGCGTTCGCGTGTTGCAGGACGTTCGCAATGGCTCCCTGGGCGATGCGCAGCAGCGCGGTCTGCAGGTGCATCGGCAGGACGACCGTGTCGGAGACGCGTACCCGGACGTCGAGTCCCTGTGTGGCCCACTGGGTGGTCGCGAGCCTGCGCAGGGCACCGCCCAGCCCGTCGTCGTCGAGGTCGGGTGGGGTCAGTTCACGGATGAACCGGCGCGTGTCGGCGAGGCCGGCGGCAGCGGTTTCGCGTGCCAACCGGACGTGTTCCATCCCTGGCCGGTCCGGATCCAGGCGTTCGGCCGCGTGGAGCAGCATCTGGATACTGGAGAGTCCCTGCGCCACGGTGTCGTGGATCTCCCGCGCCAGGCGGGCTCGTTCTGCGAGGACTCCTGCTTCGTGCTCGGTCGCCGCGAGCCGGCCCTGCGTCTCCAGCAGTTCCCGGACGAGCGCTTCCCGCTGCCCTGCCTCACGGGCAAGGGCCTGATAGCCGAGTCCGATCAGGAGGGCGACGCCCGCCCCGACGAAGGGACCGACGACACCGCCCACGGTCCACCCGCTGTGGATGCCCAGCGCGCCGACGGCGACGGACGTCGACACCACGATCGCCGCTGATCCCCACCACCGGCCCAGGAGATGGAGGTAGAGGAAGAACAGGGGGAAGACCAGGTACGCAGCGTCAGGGCCGAGCGCCAGCAGGATCAGCCACAGCACCGACAGCGCGCCCAACCAGGCGGACGCCCGCGCGTTCGGTATCGGGCGCGCAGGTCGAAGGACCACCGCACCCAGGCAGTACACCACTGCCAGGAGGACCGTCAGGACGACGACGACCCCACTGGCGTCGGTCGGGACGAGGACAGCCCGGGCGAGGACGACGGCGGCGAGGACGACGAACAGGGCGTGCAGGCCGGTACGCAGCCCCAGGAAGACCGGGGTCAGAGCAGTATGGGCCATGATCTGAATGCTACGCGTGCAACAGATCCGGCTCATCGTCCGAAAGTAGGATCGCGGATCCATTCCTTCGACCGGCAGGAAGCCATCTCGGGACCGATGAATGAACCGTCCTGCAGCGGCAGAGTTGAACCTGTCACCACTTCCGGTGACAGGAAAGGTAGACGCCATGTTCGTCGCGTTACGCGATCTCCGCTTCGCCCGGGGACGATTCGTCCTCATCGGGTCCGTTGTTGCACTCATCACCGTCCTCGTCGGCTTCCTCAGTGGCCTGACCGGGGGTCTGGCCACCCAGAACATCTCTGCCGTCCTCGCCCTCCCGGCGGACAGGATCGTGTTCTCGGCACCGGCCGGCACCCCGGGTGGTGCTGCTGAACCGTCGTTCTCCGACTCCACGATCACCGAGGAGCAGGCTCGCTCCTGGGCCGCCGCAGACGGTGTCGCCACAGCCCGGCCCGTGGGGATCAGCCAGACCCGCGCCGAGACCGGCGCTACCCGTGTGGCGGTAGCCGTGTTCGGGGTCCAACCGGACGTCGATCCCACCGCTCCCACCGACGACGGGCTGCTGTCACTGTCCGAATCAGCCGCGAAGGACCTCGAGGTGGTCGTCGGTGACAGCGTCACGATTGCGGGCACCCCGTACCTCGTGGAGTCGATCGACGGGGACGGCTGGTACAGCCATACCCCCGTGGTCCGCATGACCCTGCACGACTGGCAGTCCTACTCGGCAGCCACCGGCACTGCCGATGCCTACGCCACCGTCCTCACCGTGACCGGTGACCCGGACTGGGCCGCTGCCGACAGCGCCCAGGCCACGATCTCGAAGACCACTCTCGGCTCCCTCACCGCACTGGGCGCATTCCGGTCCGAGATCGGATCCCTCCTGCTGATGATCGGCATGCTGTTCGGCATTTCCGGATTGGTCATCGGGGCGTTCTTCACCGTCTGGACCATGCAGAGGAAGGCCGACGTCGCGGTCCTCAAGGCCCTCGGAGCCAGTACCCGATCCCTCATCACGGACGCCCTCGGCCAGGCTCTCATCGTGCTGTTCCTGGGTATCGGCATCGGACTGGGAGTAGTCGCGCTGCTGGGCGCTCTCGCAGGTTCAGCACTTCCCTTCCTCCTCAGCCCACTCACAACGGCCCTTCCGGGCATCATCATGGTCGTGCTCGGCCTGGCCGGGGCAGCATTCGCCCTGCGCTCCGTCACCTCCGCCGACCCGCTCACCGCCCTGGGAAGTAACCGATGATCCGCCTGGACAACATCACCCTGACCTTTCCCGACGGAGACAGCACCGTCACCGCCGTCGACGACGTGTCCCTCACCTGCCATCCCGGCACGGTCACCGGCATCACGGGCCCCAGCGGATCCGGGAAGTCCAGCCTCCTCGCGGTCGCGGCAACCCTCATGCGGCCGACCTCGGGGCAGGTCCTCATCAACGGCATCGACGCCACACGACTGACCCGGGACGAGGCAACCGAGCTACGGCGCACCAGCATCGGCATCGTGTTCCAGCAATCCAACCTCGTTCCGTCCCTCACCGCGCAGGAACAGCTCGTCGTCATGAACGAACTCGGAGGCAGACACAGCAGGACCAACCGTGCACAGGCCGCGGGTCGTGCCGCTGAACTCCTGGATGCAGTAGGCCTCGCCGACCATGCTGGCAAGCGCCCTCATCAGCTCTCCGGCGGGCAGCGCCAGCGCGTCAATATCGCGCGGGCACTCATGAACGATCCCAGCGTGCTCCTGGTCGATGAACCCACCAGCGCCCTCGACCAGGAACGCGGCGCCCACATCATCGAGCTCATCCTGCGTCTCACCGACACACTGAACACGTCCACGCTGCTCGTCACCCACGACCTCGTGCACCTGCCCAGCATGCACGGATCGGTCCACCTCGTCGACGGGCGCCTCGTGGACCCGTCCCTGACCGCGGAGGGCCCGTCTTCCCCCGACCGGTCCCGGGGAGCGGTCGGGCCGAGGGGGTGGTTCAGAGGAGCAGTGTCCGGTCGATGACTTTCTGGCTGGTGTCGTTCAGCGTCTGGTGAGTGGAGCGGGCATGATTGCGCAGGCGATTGAACGCCTCGTCCATGGTGACGGTGGAGATCTGGGCGATGACGCCCTTGGCCTGCTCGATCATGATCCTGCTGTTCAACGCCCTCTGCAGCTGATCATTGACGATCTGGCTCTCCCGGATCGTCCGCTCCTGCAAGAGGCTGATCGTGGCCACGGACGCCAGGGCCTGGGCGATCATGGCATCCTCCCGCGCCAGATCCCCGATCTCCGAACAGAACAGACCCATCGCACCGATGACCCGGTCATGGATCCGCAACGGAACCACATGCACCGACGCGAACCCCTGCCGGAGCGCAGCCTCCCGGAACGCCGGCCACTTACCGAGCGCAGCGATATCGGCGATCGACACGACCGCCCCGGAGTGATAACACTCGATGCACGGGCCCTCCCCCGCCTGCAAATGGAGGATCTCGACGAGCTCCGACTGTTCACTCGTCGACGCCACCACCTGCAAATCCCCCAGCGGGCTCGCCAGGAGGATGCCCACCTGATCGACCTGCAGAAGATCCACGCACTCCTCCGCGAGGGTATGCAGCAGATCCAGGACGTCGTAATCGGCGACCAGGGTATCGGCGAGCCGGACGAATGCGGTGCTGACTTTCTCGGGTCGTGATCGGGTCACCATTGCTCTGCCCTCCGGCACCGCTTCGTATCGTCGCCCTGATGGCGGGGATATAGAAGTACTTCCACTAGTGTTCCTCACCATCGGCACTATCGGACACAGCATCCGGCTCCCCCGAGAAGGTCAGCTTCCTGCCGATCACCGCCCGCGCCGCGTCCTCCAGGGACTGCTCATGCGCGAACGCGTGCGCCCGCAACAGCATCAGGGCCTCAGCGGCCGACACATCCGCCTGCACCAGGATCATCCCCGTGGCCTGGTGGATCTCCCGCCGCGCCAACGGCTCGGACTCCATCATCCCCGGACCGTGGCGGCCCTCGTCCAGGATCGAATGCATCAGCGACCACGACGCTTTACCCGTCAACGCCACCGCATGCAGGAGCTTCGACCGACTCAACGGCCCGGGACGGGTGTGATACAGCTCCACGACACCGATATTCACTGCACCGACAAGCATCGGCAGCACGAACACCGCCGCCGCCCCCGCATCCGCCAACGCAGTACCCAGCACGGGCCACGTCAGATGAGCCGCATGCGTATCCGGGACCATCACCGGCGCCCGGGTCCGCATCGCATCCCACCGCGGACCCTCCCCCACAGAGAACTGCGCCTCATCCAACGCGATCGCACGCTCATCCGTGGCACCCACCCGCGTCTCATTCGCGGTCCCCATGAAAATCGACATCGCAGCACCGGTCACCGGCAACTCCGTCAGGAACACCGCACACAAATCAGCACTACCCTCAACACTCAACACACCCAACCACCCGCCCCCGCGACGACAGAACACCGGACACAGGTAGGCAGGGCTGGGGATAGGGGTGCGTTCTGCATGGTGGCTCTCGGGTCGTTGGCTTCGGCCCTACGGCCGCAGGCATTCATCGCTCTGAAAGCCCTTCGGTGATCCGCCGATGGTCACTGAATTTCACCAAGAACTGACTCCACCATAGCCCGACCTCCGTTCGAAAGACCCAAATGTTCAAGACCCCAGCCCAGAGTCCCTCCAACCGCATCACCGCGTCCACCACCACACCCTAATTGACGGGCGGACGCGCATGACGGAGGGTTGAGGCTGGCACCCAGACCCCGGTGGCACTGGTATTCACCTGCCCCTGAGGAGTCGCGTCATGTTGCCTGCCTTCACTCCACGTCCCCTGTGGTCGGAACCCGGCTCGACGGGATCGGAGAGCGGTGCCCGGCACGAGCAATCCGTGCAGCACCGCGTTCTCACAGACCGGCAGGAGTCGATCGCGGCGATGATCGTCCGCGGCCTGACCTGCCAGGACATGTCCCGGGCGTTGCACCTGCCCCTTCGCACGATCGAGGGCCACGTCCACCTCATCATCGAAGCTCTGGGGCTCGACCGCCTCGAGGACCTCACGGAGAACGTGACCGGGTCCCGGCGATGACCGCCCGGCGGTCCTCGACGTCAGGGGAAACCGAGTCCGAGGACCGCGGGTAACGCTTCATCGGAGGGTTCTCCTGCCGCTTCAGCGAACGACTCCATGACGGTTCCCAGTTCGCGCCGGTCCTCGGCGGGCATCCTTGCGACGATCTCTGCGAGGGCTCCCCGGCGATGCGCCATGAGACCGGCCAGGAAGTGGGTCCCGGTGTCGGTGAGGCGGAGCTGGAGGAACCGCCGGTCGGTCGGGATTTCGCCGCGTTCGATCATCCTGGCGGCGACCAGACGGTCGCAGGTGCGGCTCGCATTGGAAGCATGCACCTTCAGATCCTCCGCCACAGACCCCAGGGTCTGGGGTCCCCTACTGGCAATGAGCACCAGAACCCGTAACTGGGCCGGGGTGACCTGCTGCTCCACGTCGGCCAGGGACGTCGCAACCACGGCAATCAGGGCGCGTGAAGCGCGCATCACCGCGTCGATCTCGCGGTCGGATGTCCCGTGATCGGTCATGGCCACCAGTATCCGTCGCCCCGCTTCATCGATGAAAGAGGACCAGGAGCAACCGCGGACCGGTTATTCGGGCAGGTATGGCTCGTAGGGGTCGAGAGTCCCGTCGACGACCGGGACCAGGAGCTCGACGTCACCCTCGTCAGTGGTCGCGGTGAGAGTCGTGCGAGCGCCGGGCGCGTCTCCGGCACTCTGCAGGAGGGTCTCATCCGTGTCCAGGCCGATGCTGCCGTCACCGGGGACGGTCAGCGTTGTCTCCTCGTCCTCATCGCTGATGGTGACCTCGATGGGCTGGTCGGTGTTGTTCTCCAAAGTACCCAGAAGCCTGGCTGGTCCCCCGTCTTCGGCGGCGACCAGCAGGACACTGCGCAGGTCCAGTGCTCCGACGCTTTTGTCATCGCCGACAGCCGTCGAGTTCCAGTTGTCCTCGCCGCCGGTGGCGCATCCTGTCAGGGCGATGAGACCGGCGACCAGGATGGCGGCGGACACGCCTGGCCGCCCTGCCGGAGGCTGGTGGTGCCGGTAGGTGGTCGAGCTCTGCTGGCGGCGCGGAAGCATGAAGGTTTCCTTTGCGGGATCGGGGGACGTGCGGAGATCGGTGTGCAGGTGCTGATGGGAGGTCGTCACCGTGTCCTCCGACCGGACCCTCGACGACGACATTCGGACGTCTTCGAGGATGCTTCGGACGACCCCGGGACCTGGGCCGTTCCTGTCCGTGTGGTCGGCCTTTCCGGGGTTGGGTGATGCCGCTCCCTCATAGACCGTAAGCATGCTTCTCACTGCGAGACAACCGGCGTTATGGCATCGTGACCCTTCTTCGGCTACCGTTGCGCAATCGCAACTACCCTGTTACCCCGCCGATCTCGGGGGTGGAACGGTCAGGATTGTGTGGTCGGGAACGCAGGTGGGCGGGTACTGCACCGGACACCACCGGTGACGGGCTGAGCGCACACGGAGAGGGGGGAGAACGGGACATGGCCTCCATGAACCAGACTGGGCAGCATGAACCTGGATAGAGAGTCCATACGGGAGTCCCTGCGTTCCCAGCTCTGGCCCGTGCCGCTCGCCGCGACGGTCATCGCTCTCGGGCTCGGACAGGCTCTCCCTTTCCTCGACGGGCAGTTCGACGACCGCATGCCGCCGGCAGTCTCGGGCGTCCTGTTCGGTGGAGGCCCTGAAGCTGCGCGGTCCCTGCTCGAGACGATCGCCGGCTCGACCATCACCGTGACGTCGCTGACCTTCTCCCTGACCGTCGTCACCTTGCAGCTCGCGAGCAGCCAGTTCTCCCCCCGGCTCCTGCGCACCTTCACGCGTGACCGTTTTGTCCACTGGACCCTCGCCCTGTTCCTGGCGACGTTCGTCTTCGCTCTCACCGTGCTTCGGAGCATCCGGGTGGAGACCAGCGCCGGCGACGCTTTCGTCCCGGAGATCGCCGTGACCACCGCGTTCGCCCTGTCGATCGCGACCGTCGTCGCACTGGTGCTCTTCCTGGCCCACCTTGCACGACAGATCCGCGTCGAGACCATGTTGCGGGACGTCCATCGGGAGGCCGAGGGCACCCTGGACCGGGTGTTCCCCGATCAGGGACCACGCACCCAGGAGGCACCGTCGCCGCGGACCACGCCGTCGCCGTTGAAGGCTCCGTCCTCCGGCTTCCTCATCCGGGTCAAGGACGCGGACCTCGTGGCAGCAGCCGTGGAACACGACGCCTTCATCGCCATGGATGCGGTACCCGGCACGTCGCTCGTGGCGGGGATACCCGTCGCGCAGCTGTGGAGCACGAATGGGACCCCGCTGTCCGGCGATCGGCTGACCGGCCTGGAGCAGGCAGCGTCCCGGGCGTTGAGGACGGGATTCGAACGCACGTCCACGCAGGATCCGTCCTTCGGCCTGCAACAACTCCTCGATGTGACCGACAAGGCGCTCTCACCCGGCATCAACGACCCCACGACCGCCGTCCATGCACTCAGCCACATCTCCGCGCTCCTCTGCTCCCTCACCACCAGGGATACAGGGCCGGCGACGCTCTGCGACGAAGCCGGGCAAGCGCGGGCCCGGCTGGTCTTCCCGACCTTCGCACAGCTGCTCGAGCTGGTCATGGACCAGGTCATCACCTACGCGTTCACGGACCCCCGGACGGCAAGCCGGACCATCGACATGCTCACCGAGATCACCCTCAGTGCGGGCTACGCCGAGAGCCTCGGCACGCATACCCGGACCCTCCGCGCCCAACTGGACCGCGCACGGATCGCCGTCGACGCATCACCACTCGACAGGACGATCAAGGAGCACCTCATGGAGCAGGTCGGTACCGCTGAAGGACTGCAGCAGCCAGGCTGATCCGGATTCGTCCTGGCTAGGCCTCCCGAACCACGCTCCGCGTCGCCCCTGTCACCATCCAGCGATCATCCCGGACCCGCCACCCCAGCGTCGCCGCGCGCGCCAGCATGTAGCCCCCGCCGAAGGCGAGCCACAGCCAGACGATGCCCGCCCCGCCGGTCAGGTCCGCCATCCCGACGAGACCCAGCAACGGCAGGTACACCGCCAGGTTCACGACGCCGGCGATCGCCAGGTAGCGCGCGTCGCCCGCCCCGATCAGGACGCCGTCGAGGACGAAGACGAGACCGCAGACCGGCTGGAACGCGGCCAGCACCCACAGACCGGCCGTGAACGCGGCCTGGACCGACGGATCCGGGGTGAAGATCCATCCGATGAAGGGCGCCACGGCCGCCAGCAGGCAGCCGGTGAGAACGCCGAACCCCACGCCCCATGTGATCATGCGCCCCGTGAGGGCCGCCGCGAGCGGCCGGTTCCCTCCACCGAGCTCCTTGCCGATCAGGGCCTGCGCGGCGATCGCGAGGGCGTCGAGGGCGAAGGCGAGGAAGGTGAAGACGGTCATCACGAGCTGGTGGGAGGCGAGGCTGAGGGGCCCCTGCGCGGTCGCGACGAACACGGTCGCGAGGATCGCGACGCGCAGCGACAGCGTGCGCAGCATGAGCCAGGACCCGACGCCGGCGGTTCGCCGGATGCCGCGGAGCGACGGCGCCAGTGGCACCCGCTGCCCCCTCGACGCGCGGACGATCATCACGAGGTAGACGGTCGCCATGCCGCACTGGGCGATGCTCGTCCCGAGCGCGGACCCGGCCACCGACATCCCGGCGCCGTAGACGAGCAGGTAGTTGAGCACGATGTTCACGCCGAACCCGGCCCCCGCGACGATCAGCGGCGTCCGCGTGTCCTGCAACCCGCGCAGCATGCCGGTCGCCGCGAGCACCACCAGCATGGCTGTCAGTCCCGGCATCGACCAGCGGAGGTAGTCGACGGCGAAGGCGTGCACCGCCCCCTCGGCGCCCATCAGCGACGCCAACTGCGGAGCGGAGGCCCAGCCGAGGGCGGACAGGAGGACCCCGAGCACGACGGCGAGGCCCACGCCGTCGCGCCCTGCCGCGAGCGCCTCGGGCAGGCGCCCGGCACCGAGCAGACGGGCGACGGCGGGCGTGGTGGAGTAGGCGAGGAAGACCATCAGACCGACGGCGGTCTGCAGCACCGTGGACGCAAGGCCCACGCCGGCGAGCTCCTCCACGCCCAGGTGACCCACGATCGCCGAGTCGGCGAGCAGGAAGAGCGGCTCCGCGATCAGCGCACCCAGGGCCGGGACGGCGAGCCGCAGGATACTGCGGCTGAGCCGGCGGTTGCTGGGCAGGGATTGACGCACCAGTCCAGCGTAGGGGTGCGGGCGCCAGGGCCTAAGCTGGGAGGAGCCCCGAACCGACCGCGAGGACACCCAGGGAAGTCATGAAACTCGGCGTCAAGCAGTACCTGACAGGCCTCGTCCTGTTGTTCGTCAGCACGCTCTTCGTCCCGCAGGCGGTCTCGGACTTCGCCCGGGCCGCGTCGACGGGCACGCCGGCGCCCGAAGAGGCGCCACTCCTCCTGGCCATCGGGCTGCTGATCATCCTCGTCGCGGCGGCCTGCATCGGGTGGGGATACTGGCTCACCCATCGCACGGGCGCACCCCGCAAGCCGCACCCCGAGGACGATCCCGACGAACCTCTGCTGCGCCCCGGCTACGGCCCGGACCCCTCCGACCGCCAGGACTGGCGCGAGAATCCGCTCCGCCGACGCGACCAGGACACCGACGGGCGCTTCTGACCCGTCCGCGGGGGCACCCCACTCCCGCGCTGCCGCACCGGGCCGCCGCCTGGCCCTTTGGGCCCTTGTCACGGGCTGCGGCGCTTCGTAGCGTTTCAGGCAGCGACCGGGCGGGGGCCTGCCGGGCGACCGCCCACCGCAGAGAGGACCACTGATGACTCGGAACGCCGGAACCCGCGCTCCCCTGCTCGCCCTGACCTGCTCCCTCCTGCTGGCCGTGACCGGCTGCACGGATACCGGCGGGGGCTCCGACAGCCCGTCGCCGGCGCAGAGCGAGGGCGGCGCAAGCACCCCGTCACCGGGCACGGGCGGCACCGCCTCCTCCAGCGCCCGCTCCGGCTCCACCTCCAGCTCCAACTCCGGCTCCAGCGGATCGGGAGCCCCGGAGGAGATGGGCATCCCCGACATCGTCGACGCCGTGCAGCCCTCGGTCGTCACCATCTTCACCAGGGAGGGACTCGGCAGCGGCGTGATCTACACGGAGGACGGACTCATCCTCACCAACGAGCACGTGATCCGCGGCAACGAGGAGGTCGAAGTGGCCTTCGCCGACGGCCAGCGGGTATCCGGGACGGTCGAAGCCGCGGACACCGTGTCCGACCTCGCCCTCGTGCAGGCGGACCGGAGCGACCTCCCGGCCGCCACGTTCCAGCCGGAACTGCCGCGCATCGGTGAGCTCGCCGTCGTCATCGGGTCCCCGCTCGGCTTCGAGAACACCGCGACATCGGGCATCGTCTCGGGCCTGCATCGGGAGATCCCCGGCTCGGCCGCGACGAGCCAGTCGCTGGTGGACCTCATCCAGACGGACGCGGCCATCAGCCCCGGCAACTCCGGCGGCGCCGTCGTGAACGGTCAGGGCGAGATCATGGGCATCAGCGAGGCCTACATCCCGCCCTCGCAGGGCGCCGTCGCCCTCGGTTTTGCGATCCCCGCCTCCGTCGCCACGGAGGTGGCGGAGGAACTCCGCAAGGACGGCACGGCGGAGCACGCGTTCATGGGACTGGCGCCCGGGCCCATCACGCCCCAGATCGCCGAGCAGCTGAACCTCGAGGACACCACGGGAGTGGCGGTCCTGTCCGTGTCGCAGGGCGGGCCCGCCGACGACGCCGGCATCCGCCCGGGGGACATCATCACCAGGATCGGGGACGAGGAGATCTCCGCACCGGAAGATCTCCTGTCAGCGCTGCGCCAGTACGATCCGGGTGAGACGGTCCAGGTCCGGATCCGACGGGGCGCGGAGACGCAGACGGTGGACGTGACCCTCGCGGACCGCCCGGCGGAGCGCTGAGCGGCTACTGGAAATGCATCGTCGCCGGCCCCTGACCCGGGGACTGCAGGATGGAGGCGGCGACGCCGCACAGGACCTCGTCATCGACAGACAGCCTGCCCTCGATGTCAAGGAGGAGGGATGTGATCCCCCTCGCGGCATCCTCGAGGGGCGCGGCGCACACTAGGAACACGCAGCGGACAACCCGGACCGAGTCCGTGGACGGACGCTGAACACATGGACGTGCCTGCACGGACGTGGGGCAGCAGCAGGGGGTCAAGCAGCCGGCGCCCGGCCAAGCACCCGTGGCGCCGTGCCGTCGAGCAGGCCGACGCGCCCCATCGATGTCGGATCGATCCCCCGCGCGGTCGGCCGGCGACACGGACCCCTGATCACCGCTATCCTCGTGGTGCCGGTCAGATCTCCGAAGGGCCGTCCCATGCATCCGTCGAACGGCCGCTCCACCCCGACCCGCCCTGACGAGGAAGAACTCGCGGCACGCCTCCGGGCAGCGGGTTGCGTGTTCGCCGAGGACGAGGCACGCCTGCTTGCCCGCAGCGGGGCATCCGACGAAGCCCTTGCGATCATGCTCGAACGGCGCATGGCCGGCCATCCCCTCGAGCACATCCTGGGCTGGGTGGAGTTCTGCGGACTGAAGCTGGACGTGGGACCCGGTGTGTTCATCCCCCGACAGCGGTCCGCCCTGCTCGTGCGGTGGGCGGCAGAGCTGACCCTCCCCGGCGCCACCGTCCTGGATCTCTGCTGCGGATGCGGCGCGCTCGCCGCTGCACTGGCCGACGCCGTCGAAGACCTCCGCCTGCATGCCTCCGACATCTCGGGCGCCGCGGTCGGGTTCGCGCGACGCAATCTGGCCCGCGTGCAGGCCGAGTGCTACGAGGGCGACCTCTTCGACCCGCTGCCCACGGCGCTCAGGGGCACGATCGACACGATCCTGTGCAATACGCCGTACGTGCCCGCCCATCGCCTCCGGTTGCTGCCCTACGAGGCGAGGGTGCATGAGCCGCGGTCGAGCCTCGACGGCGGGCCGGACGGGCTCGACATCCAGCGGCGGGTGGCACGCGACGCGCGGGACTGGATGGTGCCCGGTGGCCATCTCCTGTTCGAGGTGGCCGAGGACCAGGAGGTGCAGTGCGTCCGACTCCTGGAGGACGCGGGCTTCCGGTCCTGGTCCCGAAGCCTCGATGAGATCGGCACGACCGTCGTGGTGGGGCAGGCGCCGTCAGCGGTCCCGGCGGAGCGGCGGCAGTGATGACAGCCCCTGGGGCCGGCGCCCGGCAGGCGCGGCGGGGCGGCCCGGCGTGGTGACCAGGCGTCCCCAGCGGCCGCGGACGGAGACCTTGCACGAGGGGTAGGCCCGCGCGCCGCGACCTGTCGTGTCGTCGTCGTCGTCGGCACAGTAGGGGGCCCGGCAACAGGCCCTGCGGCCCGTCGCCGCCAGATCGTCGAGCAGTTCGTTCACGGCCTGCGCCACCATGTTGCGATCGTCACACGGGAGGGTCATGATCCCGTGGAGGTAGGCGTCGACCTCGAGCCGGCCGGTGGAGCCGCCCAGGTTCTGGAGATGGTCCCAGACGAGCGGCAGGGGGAGATCCGCGTGTCTCATCGCGGTATGGGTGTGCAGACCTTGCATTGGCAGATTCCTTCGGATGGCCCGGACGGGGGCTGGAAGCCGATCGACTGCCGCCGCCCGGACGGCGATGCGACAGGGTGCTCCGGCGGCCGGCTTCCTGACCGCCCGGAAGGCGGCCGGCGTGTGTGCCGGCCATCCTCGATCACTCATCGTGGCACCCGGCCATGCGGCCGGGGAAGCTGTTTCCTCCCGTCGGTGCGGGGTTGCGCCACGAATCGGAGCCCTGCTACGAGCCGGCGATCTCGAGGCTCCGCAGGCGGACGATCTCCCGGACCAGGCCCTCCGGGAGCGGATGGTCCGCCGTGAATCGGATGGTCCCCTTCGACCGGGAAAACCCCTCGAGCCGCGGCTCCACCGCATCGATCACCCGCGGGGAGAACGGATACAGCGAGAGATGCCTGGCGGTGGCGGCCACCGCAAGCAGCGGCCTCCCGGCGAGGATGAGAGCCGGCATGCCATAGCTCACCCCGTCGACGGCGTCCGGCCGGGCACCCCGGGCAGTGGCCACCACGGTGCGCAGGCACTCCCGTGCGGGTTCTTCCAGCGCCGCGAGGGCGTCATCCACGGATCCCATGACGTGATCGTAGGGGCATCGCCGGAGCCCGGACAGGGCCACGCGACCGGGGTCACAGCGATGCAAGCTCCTGCGCCAGGTTCCTGCGCGCCGGCCCGGTCCACTCCGCCTGCGCGATCGCCGTCCGATACAGCGGCTCGAGTGTCAGGAGCCGCTGCAGGACAGCACGCCGACCAGCGGTGAATGCATCCTGGGGAAGATGCCGGTACTCGCCGCGGATCGCTGCGGCGTAGCGCGTGTAGGCCTCCGGGGTACCGGCGAGCACCGCGAGGTCGGCGTCGCACAGGAGATGGCCCGCGCGGTCCCCCGGTGCCGGATCATGCGCCGCGGTCAGGAGGACGAGGCGCTCGACGTCCCGGACGACGGCGTCGGGCATGGAGCCCTCGAGGTGCTGTACGGCGAGGGAAGCGGACGCACGTTCGTCCTGGCCGGCGATCCCCTCGTACACGGCATCGTGGAACCAGGCCGCCAGGATCACGACGCGGCGCAGGGGTTCATCGGTCGGCTCCAGCAGCAGGTCCAGCCCTTCAAGGACCCCCAGCAGGTGGGTGGGCGTGTGGTACTCGCGGTGCGCTTCGGACCAGCGGTCGAGCAGTTCCCCGCCGAGGCCGGGAACGCCCGGCATCAGCACCTCCCAGCGTGACATCAGTGCGGCGCGGAGTTTCGGAGCCCGCCGTCGGGCCGGGACCCTGAGTCCACTGGCGATCAGCGAGCGCACGAGGTCGGCCCCCGTGACCTCCTGCGCACCCTGCACCACGAGGTCGCGGTACCGCCGGGCCGGGACGTCGTAATGGTCCTCGTCGAAGGCACGGCGGGGGATGCCCGCGGCCGCTGCGAACGCGTGGAGTTCCTCGAGTGACGCCGTCGAGACCAGATGGGAGAACACGGTTCCGTGCGCGGGCCAGGTCGGTGGATCGATCAGGACGGCCATGACCAGCAGTCTAGGCGTGTCCTGCCGCCGCCTCGCGGGTGCGGAGGCCGTAGGAGGTCAGGACATTGCCCTTGCTGGTGACGCTCGTCTCCTGCAGCTCCAGTCTGGTGACGGGATCCGACGGTTCGAAGAGGCGGCGGCCGGCGCCCGCGACGACCGGGTGCGTCATCAGCATCAGCGAGTCCAGCAACCCGGCGAACAGGAGCTGCCTGACCAGGGAGATGCTGGCGCAGACGGCGATGTCCCCACCGTCGGTCTCCTTCAGGCGTGCGACGAATTCCTCGAGGGGCGCTGTCATGAGCGAGGCGTTCGTCCAGCCGAGCTCGCCGCTGAGGGTACGTGACGCCACGAACTTCTCCACCGGCGTGATGAAGCTGCCGAACGGGTCGGCCCCCCCGGCCTGCGGCCAGTAGGCCGCCCACTCCTCGTAGCCCTGCCGGCCCAGCAGCACGGTGTCCACCCGCTCGATCATCGCGCCCATGCCGGCGCCGAGTTCCGGGTCGAAGCTGTCGAACTGCCACAGGTGCGGAGATTCGACGACGCCGTCGACGGAGGAGAAGAGGCCTGCTGTGAGTCTGCGCATGAGATGCTCCTGATCCGGGATTCGCGGTGACGTTTCCACACAGTAGACGGTGCGGGGGGCCCGTACCCATCGATGCCGTGAGCAATTCCGCGCCACCACCTCCCGCTCGTGCATCACCGCGGCCAGGCTCGGGGCATGCAGGATTCCTTCGACGGCCGGTCCGCCCTGCTCGAGATCACCCCAGCGGTCATCGACGAGCGGCCGGTCGCGGAGGACAGGCCGGGCACCGGGCCGCGCGGGATGACCGCGCTACTGGATCCGGCGGAGCGGGACGACGAGGTTGTCGACGAGCAGCAGGCAGGCCGCGGCGGTCGGGATGGCGACGAGGGCTCCGGGCAGGCCCAGCAGCGCGCCTCCTGCCGTCGCCGCGATCAGCACCCACGCGCCGGGTACCTGGACGGCCTTGCTCATCACACGCGGGGTCAGGATGTATGCCTCCACCTGCATGTAGATGAGCATGGCGACCAGGACGATGATGGCGGCGGGCAACGAGTACAGCAGAGCCGCGAGGGTCATCACGATGGTCGTGAGGATGGTGCCGATGAGGGGGATCAGCGTGACGAAGAACGCCGCGATCGAGATGAGCGCGGCGAACGGCACCCCGGTGAGGGTCAGGAGGATGAAGCTGTAGGTGGCGTTGAGGAGCGCCAGCAGCACCATGCCGCTCAGGTACTTTCCGACGGATTCGGCGATCCGCTCGGTGAGGTACACCGAGGTCCTGCGCCGGGACGCCGGGAGGAGGGCGTAGAAGCCGTGCTTGATGCGCGGCAGTCCTGCCAGGAAGTAGAGGGTGAGGATGGCGATGAAGATCACCGACGAGACGACGCTCGCGGCTCCAACGCCGGCCCCCACCACCCCGTTGGCGATGTTGGTCAGGGCTTCGGGGCTGACGAGCGCCTGCCCCACGGACTCCATCGCATCTACCAGGGCACCGCCCGTCAGCTCGTTGATCCGCTGGAACCACTCGTCCTCGGTGACACTGCGGATCGCCGCAGGCAGCACCTGGACGAAGGCTGTCACCTGCGTGACGACGAAGGGGAGGACGAGGGCGACGAGGCCTGCGGCGAGGAGGGCGACGGCGACGCCGATCACGGCGACCGCACCGCCCCGGCGCATGCCGGAGCGGCGGAGCCTGCGAACCAGTGGGTTGAGGCCGAGCGCGAGGAACAGGGCGGCGCAGACGGACATGATCACCGAGCGCAGGGAGAACAGCACGGAGGCCACGAAGACTGCCGTAAGGACCCCGCCCGTCACCCGGAGGCCCACCCCGAAAAGGGTCGGGATCCGCGCCCGCACGGGATCGGACGACGTCACCTCCGCCGGGCGGGCAGGAGCCGTGGGGGCCGATCCATCAGGTGAAGCGCCGTCGAGGTCCACAGCGTCTCCCCCTCCCGGCCGGCGATCAGCCGGCCGGCGTGCGTGGCGCGGCATCGGTCGAGGAGGTCCCGGATGCCTGCCGGAGCGAGTGTTGCTTGAGACGCTCGTATTCTTCCTGGGTGATGGCGCCCTGGCGCAGCAGTTCGTGGGCCGAGGCGACCTGTGCCGTCGGATCGTGGGATTCCTGGACCGTTGCGGCGCCGGGATCAGGGCGGGATCCCCGGGCGCTGCGGAGGGCCATGGTCTGGCCGTGGGCGAACAGGTAGGCGAGGGAGGCGAGGAACGGGATGAGCACCAGCAGGACCACCCAGACCGCGCGCGACCCGCCGGAGAGCGACTCGTTCCTGAAGATGTCGATGAGGACGATGAAGAGGAAGGCCAGATAGGCGGCGAACAGGGCGGTGGCGAACACCACCCACACGATCTCCCAGAGGTTGATGTCCACGGCACGTCCTGTCCTCGGCCCCCGATGTCCCAGCATGGTATGCAGGGCCTCACCCGGCGTGGCGGTTCTCCACCGGCGCTCACCCCGGAAGGGTGACGACCCCTAATGCGCCGCCGCGCTCCGCAGGACGCGCAGCGGCGCCGGGGTGGGTGCGAGCAGGCCGAGCTTGTCGGCCGCCGCGATGGCCTCCCGCCGTGTCCCGACCCCCAGTTTCCGATAGATGCCGCGCAGGTGCGTCTTGACCGTGTTCGTGGAGATCTGCAGGTCCAGCGCCAGTTCGTCGACGGTCGCGAAGGTCGGCAGGAGAGCCACCAGTTCGATCTCCCGCGGGGTGAGGGGTGGACCGGCGATCTCCTGGACCGGTCGGCGCCGGTGATTCACCAGGAGGTCCACCTCCCGGGTGAAGCGGGGGTAGTGGTGCCGGTCCTTCTCGAGGGCACTCCGCACGGTCTCACCGGCGAAGCCGATCCCCCGCACGGATCCCCGCTCAGCGGCCAGGGTGAGGGCGCGGTCCAGGGCTTCCCTGGCCTTGAACGGACGGTTCTCGAGCAGCTCCAGGCGGGCGAGCATCGCAAGGGCAGTCGTCATCCCGATCCTGCTGTGGCACTTCACGTACTCGGAGGTCACCGGGGTCAACAGCTGCCGCGAGCGGTTCAGCTGTCCGGCCAGCAGGTGCTCCCACACCGAGATGACCTGCAGCTCCCCGCTGATGCCCTGGTATCTGCGCAGATCCACCTTCAGCATCGTCAGGTCGTCCACGCGGCGCAGGGACAGCATCATCTCGGCGACCTGCAGCGAGCACACGGCGAGTTCCTGCGGCTGTGCGCCGTGCGCGAGGTCGAAGCGGATCCTGTCCAGCAGAGCCACGGCCACCTCGACGGGTCTCGCCGAGGAGGCGAAGGAGAGCATGAGGCCGAGCTTCGACGCGGAGTGAGCCACCATCGGCGGGGTCGCCGTACCCCTGAACACGAACGCGTTGTGGAACCGCGCGGCGTCGTCGTCGAGCTGGTGGTAGGCGCCCCAGGCGATCGTGAGGTGGGCGGGCCGGAGCCGCGGGCTGTAGCGCAGCCGGTGCAGCTCCCCTTCCCTGATGGCGGTCCAGGCGTCGCGTGTCGCGGGCGTGAAGTCCTCCAGGGCTGCGGCGAGCGCCGCACGGGTGATGTGGGCGTCGATCCGGGCGCCCGGGTTGTCCCGCTCATCGGCGGCTGCCACGCAGGCCCTCACAGCGGCGACGGCCTCGTCCAGGCGTGCGGTCGCGATCAGCGCGGCCGAGAGGACATTCGACACGAAGAGCCCGACGTCGGGTGGCAGATCCGCCACGCACACTCCCCGGAGATGCTGGAGGGCCTCCTCCGGGCGCCCCCGGGCGAGCAGGAGTTGCGCCTCGAGCCCGGTCCGCAGCGCACTGAACGGCACCGTGAGGCCACCCTCGGGATCTGCGTGGTCGATGTGCTCGAGCTTGAGGCGGGCGCCGGCCGGGTCGCCGTTCGCGAGGGAAAGGAGGCTGTCGAGCAGGCCGAGCTCCACCGATTCGACGGATGTCAGGTCGCGCAGGATCGACTCCAGGGCGGTGAGGTCGTTGCTCCATAGCAGGTGCAGCCCCGAGACGGCGGCGACGTCACGCAGCAACCGGGCGTCGCCGGCCTTGCCCGCATGGGCGAGCGCCTCCGCGTGGCGCGCCTGGCGGAGGCGACGGCGCGCCATCCGGGCGTGCACCAGGGGACGGTCGATCGCTGCAGCACCCGATCCTCCGCTGAGGAGCCACCTGGACAGCAGGCGATGCAGCCGGAAGGACCCCGGGGTGTCCGCCGGGACGACGAGACCGGAGGCCCGGACCGCAGCGTCGAACACCCGCGGTGCGTCCGTGCTGGCGAGCGCCGTGCACAGGTCGTCCACCGTGAAGGGTTCGATCAACGCCATGACGGCGAGGGCGGCGCGGACGTCCTCGGGGAAGGAGGGGAACAGCTGCCCGCACAGCCGGTCGAGGTAGGACGCCCCGGCCGTGTCCGCAGCGGCGGGAGCGTCGCCCTCCGCCATCACGTGGGCGAGGACGACGGCGGCGGGCCAGCCCTCGGTCGCTTCGAGGAGCGGGTCCACGTCGGGGCATGCGGCCGAGAACAACCGGGCGATCTCCCGCCGCCGCAGCATCAGGTCCTCCTGCCCTATCCGCCCGAGGGCGCCGTCGAGGTCCAGCCGGTAGAACGAGGGCAACTCCGGCAGCTGCCGGCCGCAGAGGACCACCATGAATCCCTGGGGCGCGCGCTGGATCGCGTAGTCCACCTCGAGGAGCAGCCCGGTGTCGCGCAGGTGCTCACAGTTGTCGAGCACCAGCACGGAATTCACGGTGCCTCCGCCTGCATGATCGAGAAGGCCATCGAGCCACCCGATCCGCGCCGCTGCTGTCGGCGGGGGTGGAGGCCAACGGCCCGGCGCCAGTCCGTCGGAGGGTTCCAGCGCTTCGGTCACGAGGTCCCAGAAGCGCCCCGACGCGTTGTCGGAGGGATCGAGGGAGACCCAGGCCACGTGATCCCCCGACGCCACCCGCCTCCGCGCCCACTGGGCGGCAAGGGTCGTCTTCCCGGAGCCGGCAGCAGCGCCGATGGTGATGGCGCGGCACCCGTCCTCCCTGAATGCGTCGAGGCGTGTGGTCAGCCGGGGCCGGTCCAACTCGTGCGCGCCGGTCGGGGGGATGGTCGTCTTGGCCCTGGTGATGCTGTTCATGCCTGCCACCTGTCCGGCGTCGCACTTCCTGCCGCGTTCTCACCCGGGGAAGCGGGTGAGGCATCGCCGGCTTGATGGCGCCCACCTCCAAGAATTCACCCCCGAACTGATTCAGGCCTGAGTCCAAAGTCCCCGGTCTGCCGGATCGTCACCCCGCGCGGGTGACGATCCGCCCGCCGCACCGATGCACAATTGCAGCGTCTATCACAGCGACAGGCAGGAAACGGCCGGGCGGGGAGGGGTGTCATGAGGGTTGGCTCCGTGGACGTCCTGGTCCTCTCCGCGCCGACCCTCGACGGCGATCCCGGCATGGTGGACGCCCTCCACGAAGCCCTGGACAGCGGAGCCGTGGCGCTGATCGACATCGTGCTCATCGCCCGCGGGAGCGACGGCACCCTGTCCTTCGCGGACGTCGACGACGGCCTGCCGGCATCGCTGCAGGACCTGCTGGCACATCCGTCGCCGATGACCCTGCTCAGCGACCGGGACGTAGCCCTCGCCTCCTCGTCCGTCGCCAACGGCGAGGTGGGCCTCCTGCTCGTCCTGGAGCACCGTTGGGCGCGACGGCTGGCCGAACGCATCCAGGACATGGGCGGCGTGACCCGGCTCCACGAGCGGGTGCCGCACGATGCGGTGGTCCGTGCGTTCAAGGCCGACGGCGCCGCAGCCACGTGACCCGACCGGTGGATAACACACCGACACCCGTGGGTCGAAATTGCCATTCGCGTATTCCCGACGAATGGCACGAATTTCGGGATTCCTCCCGCCCGCACTGCTCTTCGGGATAGAGTCGGAACAATGGGGCTGACAATGTGGACTTCGGATGACACAGGAGAAAATGATGGCCCAGCGGGTACAGGTGCAATTGGTCGATGACCTCAGCGGCGAAGAAGCACAGGAGACTGTGCGATTCGCCCTCGACGGCACCGATTATGAGATAGACCTCACAACGCAGAATGCAGAATCATTGCGTAGCGCTTTGTCCGCCTATGTGGACAAGGGGCGTAAGGCGACTTCCGGCAAGCAGCAGTCCGCCGGCCAGAAAGCGTCATCCTCCCGCGCGAAGCGCGAGGACACGCAGCAGATCCGCAAGTGGGCCGAGGAGCACGGATTCAATCCGAGTTCGCGTGGGCGGATCACGCAGTCCATCATCGACGCCTACAACGAGAGCCGTTGAGGTAGTCCTCGCCCCGGGTAGAACCGTTACGGTCACCCGGGGCGCACACTTTCCACCCGGTCCCGGGCGGCGGACTGCCCGCCTTTTCCCGGGTGCCGGAGAACAGGGTGATTCACGGCGACATCGACGTCCCGGGCGATATGCCGTGAGCCCAGGCCTCTGCGTCGGAGGCGCTCTCGAAATAGCGCGTCTCCGACCGCGCATGCGCGAGGAAAGCCGCGATGACCTGGTCCACGGGCCCCGTGCCGACGAAGGCGATGCATGAGGTCAGGGACCCCTCGAGGATGACCATCCGGCCGGCCGGCGCGATCCCGCCCAGACCCTGCAGATGGACGACGAGCGGCAGGACGTAGCCGTCCGACAGTCCGCGGACCCCCTCGTAAGCGGCCAGGACGTCCGCGAGGCTCAGTACCGAACCGCGTGCCCACCAGAGAACGAGCAACCCGTCGCGCACTTCGACGCAGTGCTTGCCCACGCAGTGCCGACGCGCGCGGGGTGCATGCCTAGGACCGGGACACAGCCGCGACGGCGCGGGGTTCCCGAGGTCGATCTGACGCAACGGTGCCTCCAGGTGAACGTGATATCCGCTCCCCAGCGACCGCATCAATCCACTCTGGCACAGCGCCCGGGTCCATTCTCCGAATTCGGACAAAAGGGGGTAGCCGGCCCTGTACAAAACGAGTGGCCGGTGGCAGGGTCCCAAGTGACATGCATCACACGCGCGGTTTCTCGGCCGCTCCCATGCACGGGGGAACACATGCCAGCACCAGGAACAACGCTCCTTGCCATCGGCACCAAGAAAGGGCTGTGGCTCGCGTCGAGCATCGACCGGCGGGAGTGGACACTCTCCGGACCGAAATTCCTGATGGAGGAGATACCGAGCGTCGGGATCGACACCCGGGGCGGACGTACCCGCCTGTTCGCGGGGCGGATGTCGTGGCACTTCGGCCCGTGCATCGCCCACTCCGACGACCTCGGCGAGACCTGGGCGGAACCCCAGGAGGGCGGGATCCGGTTCGGGGCCGACGACGGCGCCGCCCTCGAGCGGATCTGGCAGATCCAGCCGGACGCGGAGGACCGCCCCGGCGTGGTCTGGGCCGGCTGCCAACCGATCTCCGTGTGGAAATCCACCGACCACGGTGAGACGTTCACCCTGAACCGCGGCCTCTGGGACCACCCGCACCGCAGCGAATGGGGTGCGGGCTTCGGGGGCGCAGCCGCCCACACCGTTCTTCCGAGCCCCGCCGACGACACGCTCCACGTCGCGATGAGCACGGGCGGCGTCTATCGCTCCGACGACGGCGGAGCGTCCTGGGAACCACGCAACAAGGGCATCAGCGCGTATTTCATGCCGGATCCCGATCCGGAGTTCGGCCAGTGCGTTCACAAGGTGGCCCGCGACGCCGTCGACCCCGACCGCCTGTTCGCCCAGAACCACCACGGCGTCTATGCGAGCAGCGACCGCGGTGATTCCTGGCAGTCCATCGCCGAGGGCCTTCCGGCCGACTTCGGCTTCGTCATGCTCACGCACCCGCACCGCAGCGGCACGGCGTGGGTGATCCCCCTCAAGGCCGACGGCGAGCGCATCCCGCCCGAGGGGCGTCTCCAGGTGCACCGGACGGACGACGGCGGGGCCACGTGGGAGGGCAGCGGCGCCGGACTGCCGGAGGCCGAGTACAACGCGGTGCTGCGCGATGCCGCGTGCGTCGACACGGCCGAGGTCCCCGGGGTCTACTTCGGGACGCGCGGCGGGTTCGTCTATGCGAGCGCGGACGAGGGACGCACCTTCCAGGAAGTGGCGAGCCACCTGCCGGACGTGCTCTCCGTCCGTGCCGCGGTCCTGCCCGCCTGAGCGGTGGCCACCATGCCCGCGACATCCCCGATGCCCTCGGTGATCGTCCTGATCCCCACGCCCCTGCGCCAGTACGTGGACGGGCGCAGCGCGGTCCGCATGAGCGTGGCCGACGACGGCGACGTGGCCTCGCTGCTCGACGGACTGGGCGAGGGACGCCCCCTGCTCGACCAGCGGATCCGCGAGGAGACCGGGGCGTTGAGGCGCTACGTGAACATCTACGTCGACGGCGAGGACGTGCGCCGCCTGGACGGCCTGGCCACAGCCGTTCCCGCGGGTGCCACGGTCATGATCATGCAGTCCGTGGCCGGCGGCTAGGGGTGGGACTCGGCGTAACCCAGAGTTAATGGGACCCGCCCGAGGCTGAAACCTGGCGCTGCCTACCATTGCTCAGCGCGGCGTGCCGTCCCGGTTCCGTATGCACCCGCAGTGTGATGCCGGGCCCAGTCCCGTCCGGCACGCCCAGGCGCTGTCACGGAAAGGACTCCCCATGGATTCTGGAAACGTCGCTTGGATTCTCGCCAGCACCGCGCTCGTCTGCCTGATGATCCCGGCCCTGGCCCTGTTCTACGGAGGAATGGTGGGGTCCCGCCGCATCCTCAACATGATGATGATGTGCTTCGGCGGGGCGAGCCTCGTCGCCGTGCTGTGGGCCCTGTTCGGCTACTCGATGGCCTTCGGCAACTCGATCGGCGGACTGGGCCTCATCGGGGACGTCACGGAATACGCCGGGCTGGGCCAGCTGCTGGCCGAGGACCCCTCCGCGCCCATCCCCCCGATCCTGTTCGCGGCCTTCCAGCTGTTCTTCGCCTGCGTGACGACGGCGCTGGTCGCCGGCGCGGCGGCCGGCCGCATGAAGTTCGGCGCCTGGATGATCTTCGCAGGCACCTGGGCCACGCTGGTGTACTTCCCGATCGCCCACTGGGTCTTCGCCTTCAGCTCCGAGGACGGCTCGGTGGTGGGCGGTTGGATCGCGAACAACCTCGGCGCGATCGACTTCGCCGGTGGCCTCGCCGTCCACATGAACGCCGGGATCGCCGCCCTCGCCCTGTCGATGGTCCTCGGCCGCAGCCACGGCTGGCCGAAGGTGGACCACGCCAGGCCGCACAGCCGCCCGCTCGTCCTCGTGGGCGCCGGCCTGCTGTGGGTCGGGTGGTTCGGCTTCAATGCGGGCTCCGCGCTCTCCGCGGGACAGTCCGCGTCGGTGGTCTTCCTCAACACCGCCGTCGCCGCGTCCGCGGGCCTGCTGGCCTGGGCCGCCGTCGAGCGGCTCCGCAACGGCGCCGCGACCAGCATGGGCGCCGCTTCGGGCCTGGTCTCCGCGCTGGTCGCCATCACTCCCGCCTGCGGCGCGGTCAGCCCCATGGGCGCCCTCGCCATCGGTGCGATCGCCGGCGCGGTCTGCTCCCTCGCAATCGAACTGAAGTTCCGCCTGGGATTCGACGATTCGCTCGACGTCGTCGGCGTGCACCTCGTCGGTGGCGTCCTCGGGACGCTGCTGATCGGCCTGTTCGCGACGGCGGATGCCCCCAACGGCGTCTCGGGCCTGTTCTACGGCGGCGGCTTCGAGCTGCTGGGCGTCCAGGCGCTGGCGACCGTCGCGGTGCTGGCCTACTCCTTCGTCGTCACCTGGATGATCGCCCAGGTCCTGCAGCGCACCATCGGGCTGCGGATCGAGGAGGCAGACGAACTGCGCGGCATCGACCTCGCCGCGCACTCCGAGTTCGCCTACCTGACGGATGAGGATCCCGTGGATCTGGGCGCCCCACGCAAGTAGTCGTCGCACACGGTCATCGCACATGGCCGGCGCACGACGCGGAATGCCGAGGGAGTGGGCCCCGCAACGGAGCCCACTCCCTCGGTGCCGCCGTCCCCGTGCCACCAGGACAGAGGTGCTTCCACGAGGACACGGAGGCGCCGGCCCGTGGTTCCCTCCACAGACAGGCGTGGTGATCGCGGCTACAGGCGCAGTGCGGCCGTCCGCGCGAGGGCACCGTCCGGACCGACGACCGCGAGGCCGTGCGCCTGCGCCCAGGAGGCCAGCTCCTTCGTGATGGCGGAGGACACCCCCGACCACCGGGCGTACGGCAGCACGTAGAGGTGGGCGACGTCGGCGTTCCCGTCGGCACGCAGGTGCAGTCCGCCGCAGCCGACCGGCTGTCCGGTGGCCAGTTCGTAGACGATCAGGAAGACCACCACGTCCACGCCGTCGTCCTCCGTCCCCGCGGCGGAGGCCGGCCGGCCGCGGTCGGTCTCCGCGCGTAGCGCCTCCCGCAGACCCCGACCCACGGGGTTGCTCCAGGGGACCTGTCTGACCCTCAACGTCGGCACGGCAGCCTCCCGTGGAAGTGGTGTGCTCTCCAACGCTACGGGGCGGCAGTTTCGGCAGGATTTCGATCAGAGAAATTCCATGTGCGCGGTCGGGTCCCGGCGGGAGCTGCGCAGACGGTCCGAGTCGCCAGGGCCGACGGCGCCGCTCACGGGTGACCGCCCGCGACCACCAGCAGGGGCGAGCGGGGTCGGCGCACGTCAGGGCTCGGAGCGGAAGCCCGTCAGCTTGTGGGAGCCGTCGCAGTACGGCTTGATCACGGAGGCGCCGCACCGGCAGAGCGCCACGGTGCGCCGCGTCCGGGGCAGCTCCTCCCCGTCCGCGCCGAGAAGCGTGAAGTCGCCCCGGACGAGCAGCGGCCCGTTCGGGCACGCGACGACGGACACGGGCGCAGCGGTACCGGAGTTCAGCGGGTGGTCACCCTGGGCGTCCGGGGCATCCGGGACGCTGTCCGCGTCCATCAGGCGGCCACCTCCGAGGCACGCAGCGAGGACCGCCCGGATTTCCAGGCCTCCATGATGTGCACCGTCATGAGGGTATCGATCGCCAGACCGGCGGCAGCCCCGAAGAGCACGTCCTCGAGCAGGCGGGGGTGGGACTCGACGAGGCCGCCGGCCATGTCCCGCCCGGCGATCTGCTCGTGGACGGCGTCGGCCTCGACGTGCTCGTCGAAGTATTCCGTGACATCCGGGCCGTACCCGTGGCGCTTGAAGCCCCGGGAGTACAGGCGGTTGGGCTGGGAGGAGGTCATCTCGTAGGCGGCGAGGTGGCCCACGATCGCACCCCGGAGGCGACGGTGGAGTCCGAACAGCGACATCAGGTTGTTGACGGCCAGCGTGATCGCCGGCACGGCGTCGAGGTACCCCCCGTAGGTGTCGTCCATGCCGAGTTCGCGCATCGTCCGGGCGTAGAGGGCGGAGTGCATCCGCGTCGGCAGTCCGTTGCCGTATTCATCCGCCTGGATCTCCACCATCGCGGCCTTCGAGCGGCCGGTCAGTCGCGGGATCGCAAAGGTGTGCGAATCGGCTTCCCGCAGCTGGTTGACGGACTTGTGCACGAGGAACTCCCTCAGCTGCTCATCCGTGGCGGACTTCGCCACGAACCGGGACATGCTGGGCCCGCCGTCCTCGCCGGTCATCCGGAAGAGCTCCGCGCAGACCGCTTCACTCGTGGGCTCGGGGGAGGCTCCGACGACGGTCTCGTCGCGGACCCTCCGCTCGAAGGCGGCCTCGATGCGGTGCCGGACCCGCAGGAGATCCGGATCCCACTCCCAGTCGTCACCCGCCCCGTCGATTCCGCTGTAATGCAGTTCGTACAGGCAGAAGAGCGCGAGCTGGAGGTCGTCGTCCTGCAGGATGTCCGGCGTCCGGGCGATCGCCTCCGCGGCGAGCGCGTCGAGCCGGACGAGGGAATCCTGCGCGGATTCCGAGGACCCGGCGATCACGGACAGGACGAGGGCGCTGAGTTCTCCGCGCGGGGAGGGCTGCTTCATCAAGGACCTCTTCTAGGGGCAGACACGCCCCGCTGGGCCGGGGCCGGTAATAGTAAGCATACTTTGCTTCAGTGGGGGTGATGCATCAGCGGCACACACCGCCGTACGACGACGCCGGCCCGGCCGGCACCCACGGGCACCCGCCGATCCTGGCGGTGTTCGGGAACTCGATGGTCCCGCGGACCCCGCCCGGGGTGGGTGGCCGGGGGCGAGGGAGCGCTCGTCGTCGGGCCGTCGCGGCAGGTCTTCCCGTGTCGACACTGGCGGCGCGCCCGCGGTCTGCGTAAGGTACTAAGTCTACTTGTTGTATCTTGCGGTTTCTGTAGAAAGAGCTTGCGTCCCTGAAGCTAAGCATGCTTAGCTTCAGGGACAAGTCCAGCACGAACTGCCGGACCATCGCATCGAGAACACGATGGAGCATCCGCTTTAACGGCAATATCAACGTTAGGAACAACCATGACTACGCAGAATTGGCCGCAGGATCCCCTGGTTCCCTCCACCACCGGGCCTGAGTCGTCCACGGCGGACCTCAGCACCCACGAGCTCGGCACCACGGAATTCTCCGGCGGCACCGGCGGCACCACCGGTTCCGGTGACTCCAAGAAGTCCGCGGCCAAGGACCAGGCCAAGAAGGTCGGCCAGGACGGCAAGGAAGCGGCGAAGAACGTCGCCGGCACCGCAGCAGCCGACGCGAAGGACGTTGCCGGCACGGCAGCCGCTGAAGCGAAGAACGTCGCGGCCGAGGTCGGCTCGCACGCGAAGGACCTCTTCGGCACGGTGACCTCCGAGGTCAAGAGCCAGGCCGGTACGCAGCAGCAGAAGATCACCGAAGGCATCCGCGGCGTCTCCGACGAACTGCGTTCGATGGCCGACAAGTCGGACAACCAGTTCGTTTCGGGCCTCGTCGAGCAGGCCTCCCAGCGCACCGGATCGGCAGCGAGCTGGCTCGAGGGCCGCGACGCCACCGACATCCTCGAGGACGTCAAGGCATTCGCGCGTCGCAAGCCGGGGACCTTCCTCGCCATCGCGGCGGCCACCGGCCTCGTCGTCGGCCGCCTGAGCCGCGGGGCCAAGGGCAACAACGACTCGTCCGGCACCTCCGGTCGCGGCCAGGACCTCTCCTCGACCGGCACGACCCCGACGGGTCGGTACTCCGGGTACACCGAGGTCGGCTCCGATGCCTACAGTGGCACCCCCGCCTCCGCGGGCTTCGGCGAGACGACCCGCGGACAGCACGTCGCAGGCTCCAACCCCGCCTTCGTCGACCCGACGGACGACTACCCCACGATCGCGCCCGGCACCCCTCCCGTGGGCACCCGGCCGAATGACGGGGGTCTTCGCTGATGAGTGAGGCATACACCAGCGGCGCCCACCAGGCCGCCGCACCCCTGCCGACGGAGGCCGAGCAGCGCTCCGCCGGCTCGTCGGTCGGAGAACTGCTCGGGGAGGTGACGAAGGACCTCTCCAAGCTGATGCGCCAGGAAGTGGCCCTGGCGAAGGCCGAGGCCACCGAGTCGGCGAAGAAGGCCGGCAAGGGCGCAGGCATGTACGCCGGCGCAGCCGTCGGTGGCCATTTCGTCCTCCTGTTCCTGTCACTGGCCCTCATGTGGGGACTGGGTGCGTTCATGCCCCTCGGGTGGGCAGCCGTCATCGTGGCCGTCATCTGGGGCATCATCGCCGCGGTGCTGGCGTCCAAGGGCAAGAAGGAAATGCAGCAGGTCAAGGGTCTTCCCCAGACGGCGGAGACCCTCCAAGAGATCCCGCCGACACTGAAACCAGGTGAGCAGACACGATGAGCCAGACGCCAGATGAAATCCGTGCAGATATCGAACGCACCCGCTTGGAGTTGGGGACGGACGTCGACGCCATCGCCGACAAGGTGAACCCCGCGAACATCGCGCAGCGCCAGACCGACAAGGTCAAGCACAGCTTCAGCAACGTGAAGGAGACCGTCATGGGCAAGGCCGAAGACGTCAGGGATTCCGTGCTCGGCAAGGCCGAGGATGTGACCGGCTCCGTCAAGGACAGGGCCGGCCACGCCCGGGACAAGACCGGTAGCGGTTTCGACAGCGGCCTCGGCAGCGCGCACTCAGCCGCCGATTCCGCCCGGGACAAGCTCCAGCACGCCGGCCAGACCGTCCAGGGAGCACCCGGGCAGCTGACGAACAAGGCAGCGGGCAACCCGCTTGCCGCAGGCCTGATCGCCTTCGGCGCCGGGCTCCTGCTGGGTTCGCTCATCCCTGCCAGCCAGAAGGAGCAGGAGGCCGCTGCACAGCTCAAGGAGCAGGTGGCACCCCTGAAGGAGAAGGTCACCGAGGCAGCGAAGCATGTTGTCGAGGAAGTCCGCGAGCCAGCCCAGGAGGCGATGCAGTCCGTCAAGGAATCTGCCGCCGACTCGGTGCAGACCGTCAAGGACCAGGGCCAGCACGCCGTCGACGACGTCAAGGGCGAGGGCCAGCAGGCCGCCAGCGACGTCAAGGGCAGTGCGCAGGATGCCAAGTCGAACGTCCAGCAGCGCTAGATCGACACCGCGCTGACTGAGGTGGCCGCCGGGCTGTTTCCGGTGGCCACCGCCGTCGTTCCATCAGGATCCTGATCTTCCTGCATCACGCCTCACCTCACTCCGGAGCGTCCTACGGGGCCTGGGCGGACGGACTGCACCGGTGACGCCGCTCCGCCGGGCACCTCGGGTGTCCAGGCAGGAGCCTCCGCGACGCGTCGCAGCTCTTTCTCCGACCGATCGGCGATCTGCCGCGTCCCCGCATGCGTGAAACCCGCCGGGCCTCACCGGCGGGCTACCGGCTCTCGACACGGGCGGATCCCGACAAAACGATAAGCCTGCTTCCCATTAGGTACTAAGTATGCTTACTCTAGAGGCCGGTGGTCTCGGGGGCTCTTGCTCCCGGTGGTACCTCCCGGTGGAACGTACAGCCGAGAAATCCATACCCCTCACAGTGAGATTACTCAGAAGGAGAAGGAAATGATTACTCAGGACAACATCGACACCATGCTTGGCAATGGCGGCAACGTACTCGGTTCGGACGGGGAGAAGATCGGCTCGATCGGCCAGGTCTACCTCGATGACCAGACCGGTGAGCCCAGCTGGGTCACGGCGAAGACGGGCCTGTTCGGCACCTCCGAGTCGTTCATCCCGCTCCAGGGCGCCGACGTCGAAGGCCATGACGTCCGGGTCCCCTACAGCAAGCACCAGGTGAAGGATGCCCCGCGCATCGAGTCCGACGGCAATCTCAGCCCGGAGGAAGAGGATCGCCTCTACCGCCACTACGAGATCGGCGGCGGCACCGGCAATCACGCCGACACGACCCGCACCACGACCGGGCACGCCGGCCAGAACGACCGCGACGTCGACATCGACACCACGAGCCGCCACGCGGGCGTCACCGACACGGACCGCGGACACGCAGGCGTGACCGACACGGACCGCGAGACCGTGGGCCACGACACCTCGGGGCCCACCACCGACGATGCGATGACTCGTTCCGAGGAGCAGCTGCACGTCGGAACGGAAGAGCGCGAAGCGGGCCGTGCCCGCATGCGCAAGTACGTCGTCACCGAGAACGTGACGAAGACCGTCCCCGTCAGCCATGAGGAAGTCCGCGTGGAGCGCGAGCCCATCACGGACGCCAACCGCGGCGACGCACTCGGCGGACCGGCCATCAGCGAGGAAGAGCACGAAGTGACTCTCCACGCCGAGCGCCCGGTCGTCGAGAAGGAAGCTGTCCCCGTCGAGCGCGTGCGCCTCGACAAGGAGACCGTCACCACCAACGAGACGGTCAGCGAAGAAGTTCGCAAGGAGCAGATCGAAATCGAAGGCGAAGAAGGCACCCGCCGAGGCAACAACCTCTAGCATGTGCTGATCGAGGAGGGCCCGGGGCATCGCCCCGGGCCCTCCTGCCGTTTTCGGGGCCATGATCCGCCCGCTCGTCCGGAGAGCGCATACAGATCTTGCCCACAGTGCAGGAATTATCATAAGCCTGCTGTCTACTTCGGGTATTGTTATCCGGAGTAAGTAGCAGGAACGAGCGGATTCACCGCTGACGACCGAGGGGAAGGACACGCTATCGTGCCTGAATTGAACGATTGGTCGACCAGCCGCCTGTTGACGACCGCGGCCCGCATTGTCGAGCACTCCTGGAACGAGAAGCTCCTGAGCATCGGCATCACCCACGCGGGACTCACCACGCTGGGAGTGCTCGAGCGCGAAGGCACCCTCACCGGTGTCCGGCTCGCCCAGCTCGTCCACGTTCAGGCGCAGACCGTGGGGCGCACCCTCGACCGCCTCGAGAAGCGGGGCCTCGTGACACGACTCCGTAACACGGCCGACCGGCGCAGCCAGCGCATCACAGTCACGTCGGCGGGCCTGAAGGCCCTCGAGCGGGCGAAGAACATCGAGAACGAGCTGATGGCCGAGGACGGCCTCGCTTCCGAAGACCTGCGCGACCGACTCAAGACGGTCATCCTGGAGCTCGGGCCCAAGAAGGACTAGTAGCCCCCGCCGTCCGCGGCCATGTTGTTGAAGCGCGAGTAATGACCCTGGAACCCCACGACGAGCGTCTTGGTGGGTCCGTTACGGTGCTTGGCCACGATGACGTCGGCCTCGCCCGCACGCGCCGACTCCTTGTCGTACACATCATCACGGTGCAGCAGGATGACCATATCGGCGTCCTGCTCGATCGATCCGGACTCGCGCAGGTCCGAGACCTGCGGCCGCTTGTCCGTCCGCTGCTCGGATCCACGGTTCAGCTGCGACAGGGCGACCACCGGGACGTTGAGCTCCTTCGCCAGCAGCTTCAGTGCTCGTGAGAACTCGGAGACCTCCTGCTGACGCGATTCCACGCGCTTGCCGGAGGACATGAGCTGCAGGTAGTCCAGCACCACGAGCTTGAGCCCGTGACGCTGCTTCAGCCGCCTGCACTTGGCCCTGATCTCCATGAGCGACATGTTGGGGCTGTCATCGATGAACAGTGGGGCATCATTCATGCGCCCCATGGTCGTGGCGATCTTCCCCCACTGCTCGTCCTTGATCGTGCCCTTGCGCAGATCCTGCAGCCCGATGGTGGCCTCGGCGGAGAGGAGGCGCATCGCGATCTCGTTGCGGCCCATCTCGAGGGAGAAGAAGACCGTAGTCATGTTGTGCTTGATGGCGGCCGACCGCGCCCAGTCCAGGGCGAAGGTCGACTTACCCATGGCGGGGCGCGCGGCGATGACGATCATCTGGCCGCCGTGGAGTCCCTGGGTGAGTTCGTCGAGTTCGTAGAATCCGGTGGGCACACCCGTCATGCCCTCACCCTTGTGCCCCGCGGACTCGA
This sequence comes from Arthrobacter sp. CAN_A2, assembly GCF_015752045.1. Classification (NCBI taxonomy): domain Bacteria; kingdom Bacillati; phylum Actinomycetota; class Actinomycetes; order Micrococcales; family Micrococcaceae; genus Arthrobacter; species Arthrobacter sp. CAN_A2. The sequence goes on along the minus strand of NZ_JADOUS010000006.1, from coordinate 34,325 downwards.
TCTCGTCGACCGTGCCCTCGATGATGTCCTTGAGCGCCACGTAGTCCTCGGCCGTGCGACGTTCCGCCACCGCGTACACCTCGGCCTGCGCGGCATTGACGAGGTCGTCCACCTCGCCGTCGTTGGAGTAGCCGAGCTGCACGATCTTGGTGCCCGCGTCGACCAGCCTGCGGAGCACGGCGCGCTCCCTCACGATCTCGGCATAGAAGCCCGCGTTGGCGGCCGTCGGCACCGACTGGATCAGCGTGTGGAGATAAGCCGGGCCGCCGATGCGTGAGATCTCCCCACGCTTGGTCAGCTCGTCGGACACCGTGACGGCATCGGCCGGCTCACCACGCCCGTAGAGGTCGATGATGGCCTCGTAGATGCTCTCGTGGGCGGGCCGGTAGAAGTCCAGGCCGCGAAGGACCTCGACGCAGTCGGCGATCGCATCCTTGGACAGCATCATGCCGCCGAGCACGGACTGCTCGGCGACGAGGTCCTGCGGCGGAGTGCGCGAAAATTCGGGGCTCCGAGTGTCCGATGATGAGTCTGCATGTGCCAGGGACACTGAAGGGCCTTTCTCCTACTGTCGAAGCGGTTGCGCCGGGGCGTCAACCGGACACCCAGGGCGGGTCCGACAGGGACAGACCTATCACCCGACACCCTCACTTTCGGGAATCTTTCGCAACGCTAGCCCCCTCTCGGTACACCGCAAAGCGCGGTGCCAACAGGGGCTGTGGGTAAGTGTGAATAAGCTGTGGATTACACGGCGTATCTTGTGCACAGGATGGGGACAACCCTGTGGACAAATAATCCGTTCGAGCGAAAACAGTGCTCTGACCTGCGGGTACGCTATCCCCGGCCTGTGGACTCAAACTAGTTTTGAGACGTCGGTCATCCACAGGACCACTGTTGACAAGACCGCCGCCGGTACTTTTCGTGGTGCAGGAGGGCATATATGCCCGCACCGTGACCCTGCCGGGTGCACCAGTCCGGGGAGATCCGCGCCGACTGCAGGCATATACCCCGGAGTGCACCTACGGGGCCGCGCCGAATCGACGGGATGGAGTCGCAGCCGGGTATGGATCCGGGGACCGGGTCGGGAAGCATGCCGCCCCGTGGATGGCCGGTACGGCCCTGTCAAACAGCAGGGAGCCCCCGCTGTTACGCGGAGGCTCCCTGCTGAATCGGAGGACGCCTGGCCGGCGCCAGGCGTCCAACCTCGAACTAGCTGGCGACGACGTCCAGATCGATGACTGCTGCTACGTCCTCGTGGAGACGGACGTTGGCCTGGTACGAGCCGACCGACTTGATGTGGGCCGGGAGTTCGACCTTGCGCTTGTCGATCTTGCCGAGGCCTGCGGCCTCGACGGCCTTCGCGACGTCGTCGGCCTTGACCGTACCGAACAGGCGGCCGGAGCCACCCGCCTTGACGGTCAGGGTGACGGGCTTCGCCGACAGTGCGGCGGCCTGGCGCTGGGCGTCCTCGAGCGATGCGTGCTCGCGGGCGGAGCGGGCAGCCTTGATCGACTCGACCTGCTTCTCGCCACCCTTGCTCCACATCAGGGCGAAGCCGCGGGGCAGAAGGTAGTTACGTGCGTAACCGTTCTTCACCTCGACGACGTCACCTGCGGCACCGAGTCCGGTGACTTCCTGGGTCAGAATGAGCTTCGACATAGTGTGTCCCTTTCCCTAGCCGCGGCCGGCGCCGGAGTACGGCAGGAGGGCGACTTCGCGGGCGTTCTTGATTGCCTGAGCGATCTTGCGCTGCTCCTGGACGGTCACACCGGTGACGCGACGGGCACGGATCTTTCCGCGATCGGAAATGAACTTACGCAGCAGGGCTACGTCCTTGTAGTCGATGACGGTGACGTCAGCGGCCTTCAAGGGGTTGGACTTTGGTTTGGGCTTACGGAGTTCAGCCTTAGCCATCGTGGTGCTCCTTTGTATGGTGGAGCCCGCAGAACGATTCTGCGGGATGGGACGTGCCAGTCACTTCCGTGACTGCGGCAGGAGCTCCGGGTACGGAACCGCTGCCTGGAGGGTGCCTAGAAGGGAGGCTCGGAGTCGGGGCCGTTGCCCCAGCCCTGCGAGTTCCCGCCCGAGGGAGCGCCCGAAGGGGCACCCCACGGGTCATCCGCCGGCTGCTGAGCCGGCTGCGCCTGCTGGCCGCCACCCCAGCCGGAACCGGAGTTCGAACCGCCGGAGTTACCCCCGGAGTTGCTCGAATTACCGAAGCCCCCACTGTTCCCGCCGCCGGAGCGCTGGGTACGGGTGACCTTCGCGGACGCATAGCGCAGGGATGGACCGATCTCGTCCACCTCCAGCTCCATGACGGTGCGCTTCTCGCCCTCTTTGGTGTCGTACGAACGTGACTTGAGTCGGCCCTGGGCAACCACGCGGGTTCCCTTGGTCAGGGTCTCAGCGACGTTCTCCGCGGCCTCACGCCACACCGACGCCCGGAGGAACAGCGTTTCGCCGTCCTTCCAGTCGTTGCTCTGGCGGTCGAAGGTGCGAGGAGTGGACGCGATGGTGAAGTTGGCTACCGCCGACCCCGACGGTGTGAACCGCAGCTCGGGATCATTGGTGAGGTTGCCGACCACCGTGATGACTGTTTCGCCTGCCATGGTGCCTCCTTGAGTCACTTCCCGCCGGGGCGGGATGGATGGATGAGGGATCTACCGAGATTACTCGGCGGAAACCTTCTGCTCCTCGGGGCGGATGATCTTGGTACGCATGATCGTCTCGTTGAGGCTCAGCTGGCGGTCGAGCTCGGAAGCCACGGCCGGGGTCGCGGTGAAGTTGACGACGGCGTAGATGCCCTCGGTCTTCTTCTGGATCTCGTACGCAAGGCGCCGGCGTCCCCAGATATCCACCTTGTCCACGGTGCCGCCGCCGTTGCGGACGACATTCAGGAACTTCTCGAGTGTTGGGTCGATGGAGCGTTCCTCGACGTCGGGGTCGATGATTACCATCAATTCATATGCACGCATGTGTGAACCCACCTCCTCTGGGCTGAGCGGTCGCGGTCTTTCCGCAACAGGAGGTTCTTTAGCGTTGGTCCGGCCGCCGTCCTCGGTACTGACCGACGAACGGCCGTGGCACAGACGTCCCAATGCTACCGGACGGACCGGCGGGGGCGAACTCCTGGGGAGAACCCCTACTGTCCGCCGCGGAAGAACGCGCCGCTGACCTGCGCGAGATACCCGGGATCATCGACGCCGCAGAGCTCACGGGCCGAGTGCATGGACAGCAGCGGCGTCCCGACGTCGACCGTGCGGATCCCGAGCCGGGTGGCGGTGAGCGGTCCGATCGTGGAGCCGCACGGCATCACGTTGTTGGACACGAACTCCTGGTACGGCACGCCGGCGGCACGGCACAGCGCGGCCCAGTACGCCGCACCGGGGGCATCGGTGGTGTACCGCTGGTTGGCGTTGATCTTCAGCAGCGGACCACCGTTGAGGATCGGCAGGTTGGCCGGGTCGTGCCGCTCCGCGTAGTTGGGGTGCACGGCGTGGCCGGCGTCGGCGGACACGCAGAACGACGCCGCGAGGGCCCGGAGTCGCTCTTCCGTCCCGGCGCCGAGCCCCAGGGAGATCCGCAGGAGCATGTCCTCGAGGAAGGGACCGCTGGCACCGGACCGGGAACCGCTGCCCACCTCCTCGTGGTCGAACGCCGCGAGGACGGCGATCGGCCCGTCCGCGAGTCCGCCCGATGCGGCGTCGATGATCGCCGTGAGCCCGGCGTGCACGGAGGAGAGGTTGTCGAGCCGCCCGGAGGCGAAGAACTCCCCCTGCGCCCCGAAGACGCGGGGGTCCTGCGTATCGGCGACGACGACGTCGAACCCTCCGACCTCGCGCGGGTCGACGCCTGCACCTGCGGCGAGGAGTCCGAGGAGGTCCGCGCCCGCGGGCTCTCCGAGGCCCCACACCGGGTTCATGTGGCGCTGCTTGTCGAGGGCCAGGCCGTCGTTGACGGCGCGGTCGAGGTGGATCGCGAGCTGCGGGAAGCGCAGGATCGGCCCCGTGGACACCAGGTGTTCGCTGCCGTCGTGGAGGGTGAGGCGGCCGGCGAGAGCGAGCTCGCGGTCCAGCCAGGAGTTCAGGAGCGGTCCGCCGTACACTTCCACGCCGGCCTGCAGCCAGCCGTGCTTCCCGATGGTGGGTCGGGGCTTGAGCTTGAACGACGGCGAATCGGTGTGCGCGCCGAGGATGTGGAATCCGGTGGTCGGACCGGCCGCCGTCGGGACGGTCCATGCGATCAGGGCGCCGTCCCGGATGACGAAGAAGCTGCCCGCAGCGCCCTCCCACGGGTCCCGCTCCTGCAGCTGCCGGAATCCTGCGGCCGACAGCCGCCGGCCGGCCTCTGCCACGGCGTGGAAGCTCGACGGCGACGCCGAGACATAGGCTCCGAGGTCCTGGATGTGCGCGGGTGCTGGGCTCATCCCCCGATTCAACCAGATGCCGTCCTCACCCGGCGCGGCCCGGGGCGCAGGACCCCGACCGGGAGGCGGTCACCCTCAGTGCGCCGGGCCCGGCACCACGATCGCGTTCTCGTACGCGTACACCACGGCCTGCACCCGGTCCCGCAGATCCAGTTTCGTCAGGATCCGCCGCACGTGCGTCTTGATGGTCGCCTCCGACAGGAAGAACCGGGCCGCGAGTTCTGCGTTGGACAGGCCTTCGGCGATCGCCTCGAGCACTTCGCGTTCACGCGGCGTCAGCTCGACCAGGCGACGGTCAGGTGCGGCCGCCGTCCTCTGCACCGGCGGGAGCGAGCGCACGTAGGTCTCCAGGAGCCGCTGCGTGACGCGCGGCGCGACGACGGCGTCCCCGCTCGCCACGACTCGCACCGCCTGCACCAGGCCCTCGGGGGCCACGTCCTTGAGCAGGAACGCCGAGGCGCCCGCCTGCAGGCCGGCGAAGGCGTACTCGTCCAGGTCGAAGGTCGTCAGGATGATGATGCGCGCCGAGGACCCGGAGGAGGTGATCCGGCGTGTCGCCTCGATCCCGTCCCCCTGCGGCATCCGTACGTCCATCAGCACGACGTCGGGCGACAGGTCGGCGGCGAGCCGGACGGCCTCGGCCCCGGTGGATGCCTCCCCGACGATCTCCAGGTCGGGTTCGCCCTCGAGGATGAGCCGGAAGCCCATCCGCAGGAGCGGCTGGTCGTCAGCGAGCAGAACCCTGATGGGTGTGGCCGGTGTGCTGTGCTGCGTGGTCATCTTTCTCTTTCCCCCGTTGGTTGCCCGTACCGCCGGTGGCGTCGGGAACTGTCAGCCAGACCTCGACGAGCCAGCCGCCCGACGGACGGCCGCCGCACTCGACGGTGCCTGCGTAGATGGCGGCGCGCTCCCGCATACCGGCGATGCCCTGACCGGAGCCGAGGGACGCGACGGGCCCCATGGCGCCCCGGCCGTCGTCAGCCACCCGGAGCTCCACCTCGTCCCCGGTCCGGACGATCGCGACGTCGACCAGCGTAACGCCCTTGCCGTAGCGCAGGACGTTGGTCAGGGACTCCTGCAGGATCCGGTACACGGTCAGCTGGAACGCCGGATCGTGCGGCAGGCTCGGCCCCGTCGTCGTCACCCTGAGCGGCAGGCCGGCCGCGCGGAAGCCGTCCAGCAGTTGCGCCAGCGAACTCGACGCCGGCAACGGCTCGAGGGACCCGCTCACGGCCTCCGCGCGCAGGACGCCGAGGACGCGGCGCATGTCGGCGATGGCCGTGCGGCCCGTCCCCGACAGCTCGCCGAGCACCGCGGCCGCGCGCTCCGGGTCGCGCTTCATGACGACGGCGGCGCCGTCGGACAGCGCCACCATGACGGTCAGCGAATGCGCGACGACGTCGTGCATCTCCCGCGCGATCCGGTTGCGTTCGCCGGCGGACGCGAGCTCGGCGTTGCGCGCCGCCCACTCGCGCAGCACGCTCTCGTGTTCGCGATCCCGACGCACCGTGACGCCGACGCCGACGGCGACGGCCAGGAACATCACGATGAAACCGCTGAGGAGCCAGATCACGCCCGGTGCGCTGCCGAAGGTGCTGACGGGGATGAGGAACAGGGCGCTCACGGAGAAGACCGTCGCCACCGCGGCGGCGAGGAGTGCCTGCCGCAACGGGTAGGCCACGGCCACCGTGTAGAGGGCGAACATCGTCGCGACGCCGCTGCTCCCTGCGCCCTCGGTCAGGATGCTGACGGGGACGTCGAGGACCGCGACGAATGCGAGCACGAGCAGCGGCCGATCACGGCGGAAGGCCAGCGCTGCAGCGGCCAGCGCCACCCCGGCCACGCCGAGCCAGTTGTCGTCATCGAGCACGGCGAACAGGGCGTTGGGGAAGGCGAACAGGACGAACACCAGGATGACCACGGCGTCCATGGCACGCGGGTGGCTGCGGAAGAACCGCCGGAAGGGGCCCAGCCGGCGGGCGTTGAGCTCGGTGAAGGAGACCGCGGCCGTTCGCTCCGCGGCCTCCCCCACCAAGGGTCTGTCAGTCATGGCTTCGCATCACGGGCGCCGGTCGCGGGGTCCTAGACATCCCGCTTCCTGGTGACGACCAGGGAGGCCACCAGGAGCACGAGCGCCCAGGCCGCCATGACGAGGCCCCCCTGGAACTGGGTCAGCTCGTCGCTGCCGGTCGAGATGGCGATCAGCTGGTTGCCGGCGTTCGTCGGGAGGAAGCGGGCGGCGTCGGGGATCCAGTCGGCCAGGCCGGAGAGCAGGTTCACGATGATCACCGGAACCACGAAGAACAGGGCGACCGCGGTGACCACGCCGCCCGCCGTATTGCGCAGCAGGGTCCCGATGCCCATCGAGATGACCGCGATGAACGCCAGGTAGCTGCCCGAGTTCAGGATGCTGGGCAGGACGCCCTCGGTGGTGATGGCGAAGTCCAGGTCCTCTCCGGCGAGGATCGGCTGGGCCACGACGTAGGAGAGGAAGGCGGACACGGCGCCGACGACGAAGGCGATGATCGCGATGATCACGTTCTTCGCCAGCAGGGCCGGGGTGCGCTTCGGGACGGCGACCATCGTGGACCGGATCATGCCGGTGGCCCACTCGGAGGCGATGAGGACCACGGCGAGCGAGGCGATCAGCAGCTGCCCGAAGATCAGCCCGGAGGACGGGATCTCCCACGCCTGGCTGGCCGGATCGAAGTCGCTGCCGGGCCCGCCCGGGCCACCGGGGCCGCCCTGGGGTGCGCCGGAGGACCCGAGGTCCTGCTGGGTGATCGAGATGGCCCACGCGGCGAGGGCTGCCAGTCCCACCATCACGACGACGGTCGAGACGATCAGGATGACGGTCGAGGGGACGGTGGTCACCTTGATCCACTCGGACTTCAGGACACGGCCGAAGTTCACGCCGGGTCCGGGCTCGCCCTGCCGACGCGGCTGTTGGTGGGAGGGGGCGGGAGAGGTCGAGGTTGCCATGATCAGCGTCCTTCCACGGGAGCAGGGGCCTCGCCGGCGGCGGGCAGGGCGTGCGAGTGGTACTCGACCTCGGTCTGGGTGAGCTGCATGTAGGCGTCCTCGAGGGACACCTGCAGGGGCGTGAGCTCGTACACGAGGACGTGCTCCCGGAGGGCGACCTCCGCGATGCGGCGGGGCTCCACCCCGGTGATCTCGACCAGTTCGGGCTCGAGCACCTGGGAGGTGACACCCTCCCCGGCAAGGCTGCCGAGCAGGTCCTGGGGGCGGTCCGCCCGCACCCTGACCCGGGCCTTGCCCTGCCCGTCGATGATCGACTGGATAGGGGCGTCGGCGATGATGCGGCCGCGGCCGATCACGATGAGGTGGTCCGCCGTCATCGCCATCTCCGACATGAGGTGCGAGGACAGGAAGACCGTACGCCCCTCGGACGCGAGACCCTTCGCGAGATGGCGGACCCACTGCACGCCCTCCGGGTCGAGGCCGTTCACGGGCTCGTCCAGGATGACCGTGTGGGGATCGCCGAGGAGGGCGGCCGCGATACCGAGGCGCTGGCCCATGCCGAGGGAGAAACCGCCGACCCGCTTCTTCGCCACGGGGCCGAGACCGGTGAGTTCGATGACCTCCCTGACCCGGCTGTTCGGGATGCCATGGGTCGCCGCCATGGCCCGGAGGTGGTTGTAGGCGGAGCGCTTGGTGTGGACGGCCTTCGCGTCGAGGAGCGCACCCACTTCCCGGAGCGGGGCCCTGTGCTGGGCGTAGGGCCGTCCATTGACGGTGACGCGACCGCCTGACGGGTTGTCGAGCCCGACGATCATGCGCATCGTAGTGGACTTGCCGGCACCGTTCGGGCCGAGGAAGCCGGTCACCTTGCCGGGCTGGACGGTGAAGGAGACGGCGTCGACCGCCGCCTTGGCGCCGTACCGCTTCGAGAGGGCCTGTGCCTCGATCATGGCTGCGTCCTTTGCGTGGTTCCACGTCCGGGATGCCGCAGGTGCGGCTCCCCTATCAACATTAGGCCTGGGGCCGGCGCGGGTCACCGGCCCCAGGGATGATCGAGGGGTCGCTCCAGTACCTCTTTCGGACGACGCGACGACGCGACGACGCCGACCGGGCCGGTGCGGCTAGCGGCTGCTGATGGACGCGAACTTCCGGACGCAGAGCGGTACGAAGACCACGAGCATGAGCGTTGCCCCGATCAGCACGGTCAGGAGGGCGTTCTGCATGGGCCACACATCGGGAGTGGGAACGGTCCCGGTGTTGCCGAACAGTTCACGGACCGCCTGGACCAGCGCGGAGACCGGGTTCCAGTTCGCGAAGGTCTCCAGCGGCCCCGGGAGGTTCTGGGACTGGACGAAGGCGATCGAGATGAACGTGAGCGGGAACAGGATCATGAAGGAGGCGTTGTTGATGACCTCCGGGCTCTTCACCGACATGCCCAGCAGCGCCATGACCCAGCTGAAGGCGTAGGAGAAGAGCAGCAGCAGGCCGATGCCGGCGAGCACGCTGGTCAGCGGGGTGTTGACGCGCCAGCCGACCAGGAAGCCCGTGCCCATCATGATCGTCACGGAGAGCGTGTTGAGCACGAGGTCGCTGTTGGTCCGTCCGATGAGGACGGCCGACGAGCTCATGGGCAGGGTGCGGAAGCGGTCGATGATGCCGTCCTTGAGGTCCTGGGCCATCGCGGAGCCGGAGAACGTGGATCCGAAGATCACCGTCTGCGCGAAGATGCCGGCCATCAGGTACTGGGTGTAGTCGCTGCCCTCCACCTGGATGGAGCCGCCGTAGATCTGGCTGAACAGCAGCACGAACATGATGGGCTGCAGGACGGCGAAGACCAGCATGTCCGGCGAGCGCTTCAGTTTGATGAGGTTCCGCTTGGTGACGGTCCACCCGTCGGAGAACCACATGGCCAGGTCGGACGACCGGGCGGGAGCGGTGCCCCGCGGCGTCCGATCCGGTCCCTGGTTCTCCGGCTGCCGGTCCTCGGGCGCCAGGACGCTCATGCTGCTGTCTCCTTCTGGGGTGCTGACTGCTCGGTGTCCTCCGCGCGGTGCCCCGTGAGCTGGAGGAACACGTCGTCGAGGCTCGGGCGCCGCATGCCGGCGTCGTGCAGGTGGATCCCGCCCTCCCCGAGGTCGGACAGGATGTACTGGAGGGCCCGCGGGCCCTCGGTGACCGCGACCTCGATGCCGCGGCCGTCGGCGCCGACCACGGGCACGCCCTCCCCGTGGCGCGCGAGGATCTCCGTCGCGGCCCCGGCGTCGGCTGCGTCCACGAGCGACACCACCACGCGATGCCCGCCGATCTGCGCCTTCAGCTGGTCCGAGGTGCCCTCGGCGATGGTCCGCCCGCCGTCGATCACCGCGATGTCGTCCGAGAGCTGGTCCGCCTCCTCGAGGTACTGCGTGGTCAGCAGCAGCGTGGTGCCGTCCTTGACGAGGTCCTGGATGATGCCCCACAGCGAGATCCTGCTCCGGGGATCGAGCCCCGTGGTCGGTTCGTCCAGGAAGAGGATCTTGGGGTTGATGACCAGGGCGCCGGCGAGGTCGATCCGGCGTCGCATGCCGCCGGAGAACCCCTTGACGGGGCGGTTTCCGGCCTCCGTCAGTTCGAACTGGTCGATCAGCTCCTGCGCCCGGCGTCGCGCCTCCCGGCCGCCCAGATGGTACAGACGGCCCACCATCTCGAGGTTCTCGAGCCCGGTGAGGTTCTCGTCCACGGCTGCGTACTGGCCGGAGACGCCGATGATGCGGCGCGCCGCCTTCGGGTTCCGCCGGACGTCGATCCCGTCGATGTGGGCCGTGCCCGCCGTCGGCTGGATGAGGGTGGTGAGGATCTTGACCACGGTGGTCTTCCCCGCACCGTTCGGCCCCAGCAGGGCCTTGACTGTTCCCTGGGGAACGGAGAGATTCATGCCGTCGAGCGCATGCACGGGCCCGCTCTTCGACGAATAGGTCTTCTTCAGACCTTCTGCCTCGATAATCGCCATGGGAAACAGGGTAGGACCCGGCCTCCGACGATTCCTAGGGGATTCGGTCAGGACTTGTCCGCAATGCTCCGGTGGCGTCGGCGGTCCGCTCGCGTGCGGCCGGTGCGACGAGGAACGACGCCAGGACGGCGACCCCCACGGCGAGCAGGGCGGTGCGGATCCCGACGACGTCGCCGAGGAAACCGAGGAGCGGCGGGCCGGCGAGGAACGCCGTGTACCCGATGGTGGAGACCACCGAGACCCGCGCCGCGGCATGCTCGGGGTCGTCCGCCGCGGCGGACATGCCCATCGGGAAACCGAGCGCCGCTCCCGCGCCCCAGAGGACGGCACCGACGGCGGCCAGCGGCACAGTGGGAGCGACGACGAACAGCACGAGTCCCGCGAGCGAGGAGCCCAGGCCGGCCTGGAGGATCCGGACCCGGCCGAACCGGTCGATCAGGGGCCCGCCGACGAAGCGCAGCGCCGTCATGGCGGCGACGAAGACGGCGAACATGACGGCGCCGGTGCTCTCCGAGGTCCCCAGCCCGTCCACGGTGGCCTTCGCCACCCAGTCGTTCGCGGCACCCTCGGTCAGCGCGGCGCCCAGCACCACGAGGCCGATCAGCAGGGTCCGGGGCTCACCCCACGCGCCGAGGCCCCTGCCGCGGGATCGGCGCGGCTCCGTGCCGGATGCCGCCCCGCCGCCGGCTGTGTCCGGCAGGAAGTAGCGCGGCGTCCACAGCGACACGGTGAGGCTGAGGGCGGCGACGGCGACGAGGTGCGTGGAGAGCGGGACGTCGAGCGCCGACAGTCCCGCCCCGATCAGGGCACCCACGAAGGCTCCGCCGCTGAAGGCCGCATGGAAGCGCGGCATGATGGTCCGCCCCACCCGGCGCTCGACGTCGGCCCCCTCGATGTTCTGTCCCACGTCCCAGAGGGCGATGCCGCTCCCGAAGAGGAACAGCCCGACGGCGACCACCGGTACCGAGACGGTGACGAGGCCGAGCGCGACGGCGCCCGCAGCCAGGCCGGCCGCGGTTCCCCCGAGGCGGACCGTGTTGCCGGTCCCGAAGCGGGCGGCGGCGAGGCCCGCCAGCGGCAGGGACAGGACCGAGCCGGCGGCTCCGATGAGCAGGAGGGTCCCCGTCTGGCCGGAGCCCAGGTCCAGGGTGCTCGAGGCGGCGGGGATCCGCGCGGCCCAGCTGGCGAAGACGAGCCCGTTGAGCCCGAAGATCGCGTACGTGGCGAACATGGCGGCTCGGACGGAGGGATTCATCCTGCAACCGTAGGGGGCGCCGCCGCGCACTTCAAACGGGCGCCGTCCGCGCGTCCCCTAGTCCAGGTCCACCTCGATCGCCTCGGCGGTGACGGTCACGGTGGCACTGATGAAAAGGGTCTGCGTATCCTCCTCCCGCTCCCACCGCGGGGGCGACGAGTCCTCGAACTCGGCATTCCGCTCGTACGAGAAGGTGGCCTCGGCGTCGTCGGACAGCAGTCGGTAGACGCCGGGCTCGTAGGACGGCTCGAGGGTGAAGGTCGGGTCGCGGTCCAGGGTCCAGCGCGGTCCGCGCACGTCCTCGGGATCCCCGAACAGGTAGGACCGGTTGGGGCACCCGCTCGGGGCATCGTCGGTGGATGCGATGCACGCTGCGAGCGCCTCGGTGACCTGCGCGACGGCGTCGTCCTCGACGGCGGGCGTCGGCGCGGCCTCGATCAGCACCCCGGGCGGCGCCGACTCCGGATCGGCCGGGACGACGATCGACTGTTCATCGCCGTAGGACAGGTAGGTCGACGGCGGCGGCGGGGAGACGACGTAGGTGCCCGGAAGGGCCGGAAGTGTCAGCGAACGGAGCCCCGCGTAGAGATCGGCATCGCCGGCGGGCAGGGCCACGTCCGCTCCGTTGACCGTGAGCGTCGCGAAGCCCTGCGGGACCACCACGCCGACGTCGCCGACCGGTGCGGGACCGTCGAGCCGCCACTCGTCGAAGATCAGGGCCGTGGATCCGGTGCGCGTCAGGGTGAACTCGCGGGGGGTGGCGGCTCCGTCCTGGGTCAGGTCGGCCACCACCGTCGCCGAGTCCCCCTCGACCGCGATGTCGCGGACCTCGTAGCCGGACACCCGATTCTCCGCCGCCCCGTACACCGCATCGGACAGCAGGCCGGCCGGGCCCGCGCCGGTCCCGATCAGGGTACCGGCGGTCTCCGCGTCGCCCGCCACGAGGGCGTCGAGGTACGCCTCGACGGGCTTGTGGGGGCCGAAGGACGACTGGTTGACCAGGTGGACCGCCAGGACTCCGATGATCAGGGCGAGGACGACTGCCGTGCCGACCCGCGCAGCCCTGGGCGCGAGGACTCCGTGGAGTCCGGCCCGCTCGGGACGACGGCCCCCCGGGAGCCGTGACGCCCGCCGACGCGACTCAGGCGTGCCGGCGTCGGCGGTCTCCACCGGCACCTTCGGCCCCTCCGGCCGGGCGTCGCCGACGGTGGTCCGGCCGGCACCCCTCTCCGTCCCCATGAATCCCCCATCCGAGTCGGTGCGGCGCCCGGTGCTCATTCCGGCGCGCCGCGGACCACCCTACAAGGGCGCGGGTGCGCCGGGACAGCGCCCCGCCCGAGCGCGACGTGGAACCGCTACTTATCCACCGGTTGGGGATAAGTCTGTGGAAAGCGTGTGGAGGACGTGTGGACGACGAGTCCTACCGTGAACGGACGACCCTGCTTTCGTCCCAGACGGGCTCCTCCGTCTCGTACACCTTCCCGTCCGAACCGAAGACCAGGAAGCGGTCGAAGCTCCGCGCGAACCAGCGGTCGTGGGTGACGGCGATGACCGTCCCCTCGAAGGCGTCGATGGCGTGCTCCAGCGCCTCCGCCGAATGAAGGTCGAGGTTGTCCGTCGGCTCGTCGAGCAGCAGGAGGGTGGCGCCGGAGAGTTCCAGCAGCAGGATCTGCAGCCGCGCCTGCTGCCCGCCGGACAGGGAGTCGTACGGCTGCTCCGCCTGGGTGGCGAGTCCGTAACGGTCGAGCACGGCGGACGCGGCCTCCCGGCCCAGCCCCGACCGGTGCTCGTCGCCGCGGTGCAGGATGTCCACGAGGGTCCGGCCGAGGAGATCCGGGCGGGAATGCGTCTGCGCGAAGAACCCGGGGCGGATCCGCGCACCCAGCTTCACGGAGCCCTCGTGCGGCACGGCAGCGATGTCGACGTCGGACACGGGCTGGTGCTCCTTGTCCGGATCGGACCCGCCGCCGGCCAGCAACCGCAGGAAGTGCGACTTGCCCGAGCCGTTGGAGCCCAGCACGCCGACCCGGTCGCCGAACCAGATCTCGGTGCTGAAGGGCTTCATGAGGCCCGTGAGTTCGAGTTTCTGCGCGACGACGGCGCGCTTGGCGGTCCGCCCACCGGCCAGCCGCATCGACACGTTCTGCTCGAGGGGGATGGCCTCCGGCGGGCCGGCTTCGAGGAACTTCGCCAGCCTGGTCTGCGCCGCGTGGTAGCGGTTCGCCATGTCCGAGCGGAATGCCGCCTTGTTCTTGTACATGTTGACGAGTTCCTTGAGCTTGAGGTGCTCCTCGTCCCAGCGCTTGCGCAGCTCCTCGAACCGCGCGTTGCGGTCCTCCCGTGCCTTCAGGTAGGTCTCGAAGCCGCCGCCGTGGGTCCACGACGACGCCCCGAGGGCGCCGGGTTCCAGCGTCACGATGCGGGTCGCCGCGTTGGCGAGCAGCTCGCGGTCGTGGCTGACGAACAGCACCGACTTCTTCGACTCGCGCAGCTTCGCCTCCAGCCAGCGCTTGCCGGGTACGTCCAGGTAGTTGTCGGGTTCGTCCAGGAGCAGGAGCTCGTCGGGACCCGAGAACAGCGCCTCCAGCACCAGCCGCTTCTGCTCTCCGCCCGAGAGCGACGACGCCGCACGGTACTGGGCCCGGTCGAACGGGACGCCGAGGGCGGCCATCGTGACCTCGTCCCACGTGGTCTCGAGCTCGTAGCCGCCCGCGTCACCCCAGTCGGCGATCGCCTGCGCGTACGTCATCTGCGTGGGCTCGTCGTCGGCCTCCATCATCGCGAGTTCGGCGTCGTCGATCCGTTGCGCGACCGTCGCGAGCATGGGCGGCGCGGCGGAGACGAGGAGGTCACGGACGGTCGAGTCGTCGCGCACCTGGCCGACGAACTGACGCATGATGCCCATCGTCCCCGAACGGCTCACCGATCCCTCGTCGGAGGACAGGTCCCCGGAGACGATGCGTAGGAGGGTCGTCTTGCCCGTGCCGTTCGGGCCGATCAGGGCGGTCTTGTGCCCGTCACCGACCTTGAAGGCGACGCCGTTGAGCAGCTGCCTGCCGTCGGAGAGGAAGTATTCGATACCGGATACGTCGAGATGTGCCACGTCCCAAGTGTTTCATCCGGCGACAAGTCGGCGTCCGGGAGACGCTCGCCCGCGCCCTCAAGCGGGTGCTGTCGCGGGTGGCGGCCGACTCACCGTGATGCACCCGGTCAGGCCTGCGTGGCCTGCCGGTTCCTGCCTTGGTAGAGGTGGCGGTAGCTCGACGGCGTGGTGTCGAGTTTCCGGGTGAAGTGCAGCCGGAAGTTCGCCGTCGTCCCCAGGCCGGTCCGGGAGGCGATCGCCTGCACGGTCAAGTCCGTGGTCTCCAGGAGTCGGCATGCTTCGGCGATACGTCGATCGTTCAGCCACCTCAGCGGTGTCATTCCGGCTTCGGCCGCGAATTTCCGGGTGAAGCTTCCGGGTGCCCATCCGGCGTGGGCGGCCATGTCGCCCACGGTGAGCGGTTCGGCCAGGTTCTGCGTGGCCCAGATACAGGTGTCGGTGAAGAGGGCCAGGGGTGCGGCGACCGCACGGTCCATGAACTGGGCCTGGCCCCCTTCCCGGTGCGGGGCTACGACCATTCGTCGTGCAATGCTGTTGGCCGCCTCGGTTCCATAGTCCTTGCGGACCAGATGCAGGCAGAGGTCGATGCCTGCTGCGACCCCGGCGCTGGTGCTGACGCTGCCGTGGTCGATGTACAGGACATCCGCGTCGACGGTGATGCCCGGGTAGAGGGTCTGGAGGCGTTCGGCGTTCTTCCAGTGCGTGGTTGCCCGCTTGCCGTCCAGGAGACCTGCGGCAGCAAGAGCGAAGGCGCCGGTACACACGGACACGACGCGGGTTCCGCGAACCGCCGCCTGGCGCAGAGCCGCGCAGACCTCGGTGGGCGGATCGTGGAGCGGTGCGTAGCCCGGCACCACGACGGTGTCTGCGGACCGCAGGGCGTCCAGGCCGTCAGCGGCCACAATGGAATACCCGGAGGTCGACGGCACGAGGCCGGGCTCGGCCGCACACACCCGGAACGAGTACCGTTTCCGTTCATCTTCGTGGCCGAAGACCTGCGCTGGGATGGCGAGGTCGAAAGCGACCACGTCTGGCAGTGCCAGGGCCACCACTCGGTGCATGGGGCCACTGTACTCACCAAGCCGCCGGGTGGGCAGGATCCTTTCCATCCACGGCTTTTTTGCCATGCAATCCGGCTACCGCCGGGTGACAGCATGTGCGCATGACAATCTTTCCGGCGGGCAGGAAGACAACGGCTGCCACCCCCACGAGCCGTACGCCCGACGGCCAGGATGCCTCCCCCGGCGCGAGCCCTTCGCGGAAAGGGCATCTCACATGGCTGATCGCCGGTTCGTGGGTCACCGGGGTCCTGGCCGCACTCCTGCTGACCGCCGCCCCGTTCATCCCGGCAACCGAGAGCGGCGTGACCGGGGCCATCCTGATGGGACTCGCCCTGGGATGGGCCATGGTGGCTATCCTGTCGGTGCGTTTCACCGATCAGCCGCAGAGGTGGGCTGTAGCTCCAGCAGTCTTCATGGGACTGAGCGGATTCCTTCTGGTGGCGTTCGGTTCCCCGATGCAGGAAGTGCTCGCCTGGGTGTGGCCTCCAGCCGCACTGGCATCAGCCGTCCGGATGGCCGCCCGGGCCCATCGGCAGCTTCCCAGCCGCAGCACGCGCGTCCTGGTCTACCCGGTCATCGCGACGCTGGTACTGGCGTCACTGGGCAGCGGCTTCGAAACGGTGCGCGGTGCCGCGGACACCGTCGCCCCTGCAGGAGAGGGCCGGTTGATCGATGTCGGCGGACACCGCCTGTACCTGGACCGCACCGGCTCAGGCAGTCCCACCGTGGTGATCGAACCGGGCGGAGGCGGGATGAGGTCCGACCTCGGATTGATGGCACCGGCCGTGGCCCGAGACACCCGGGTGTGCATCTACGACCGGGCAGGTCGTGGGTCGAGTGATCCGGTGGATGCCGGGGACACGCCGCAGGACGCTGCGCAGATCGCGACCGACCTCCACACCCTGCTGCAGCGCGGGGACGAACCCGGCCCGTACGTCCTGGCAGGACACTCATTCGGCGGCCTCTACGCGCTCACGTTCACTGCCATGTACCCCGCGGACGTCGCCGGGTTGGTCCTGGTGGACTCGACCGCGCCGGCGTCTGCCACGGGAACGGAGTCAGCACATCACACTCCCGACGCCGGGTCCCGGGACACGCTGGAGCGTGTCTCCGCACTGGGCTCGGTCGCAGCACGGCTCGGTATCGGCGGGTTGCTGGGCGTGACATCCGACCACTTCCGGAGCACGGTCGACGAGTACGTCCAGGCGGGATCATCGGTGCAGGAGGCTGCGGCCCTGGGGACGTTCGACGACAGGCCGCTG
This sequence comes from Arthrobacter sp. CAN_A2, assembly GCF_015752045.1. NCBI lineage: Bacteria > Bacillati > Actinomycetota > Actinomycetes > Micrococcales > Micrococcaceae > Arthrobacter > Arthrobacter sp. CAN_A2. The sequence goes on along the minus strand of NZ_JADOUS010000006.1, from coordinate 17,247 downwards.
ATCGTCCTGACCGCGGGCACTGGGAACGCACCGGGCTGGGCCGCTTCACAGGATGCCCTCGCCTCACTGTCGACCGATAGCCTGCACCGCGTCATCGACGGGGCGACGCACCAGTCGTTCGTCGCCGATCAGGAGGACGCGGCTGCGGCCGCTCGAGGGATCCTCGACGTCGTCTCCGCCGTACGAACCGCACGCCCGCTCGCCCCGTAGGACCCGCGCCCTCTCCGCGCATGATGCGCACGTCGTCCCCCGGCCCGGGACTCAGTTCGTGGAGGCAGGCATCATCCGGTACCCGACGCCGCGGACGGTGCGGATGAAGCGGGGGTTGGTCGTGTCCTCGCCCAGTTTCTTGCGCAGGTTGCGGATGTGCACCTCGACCAGGTGGTGGTCCTGGCTCCAGCCGTCCCCCCACACGCGGTCGAGGAGCGCCTCCCGCGTCCAGACACGCTGCGCGCCGCTGAGGAGCGTCTCGAGCAGGTCGAACTCGATGCGGGTCAGCGCCAGCTCCCGGCCGCCCAGGGTCACCATGCGCCCTTCCACGTCCATGACGAGGTCGTCGTGCCGCAGCAGGTCGTCACCCGCCACGTCGGGCTGCTGCGGCTGTGCGGTGCGGGGGCGGCGGAACATCGCCGACACGCGCGCAGAGAACTCCCGGGGGCTGAACGGTTTCCCGATGAAGTCGTCAGCCCCGATCTCCAGGCCGATCAGCCGGTCGATCTCGTCCTGCCGGGCGGTCACCATCACGATGTACGCATCGGTGACGGCCCGGCTCTGGCGGCACACCTCGACGCCGTCGAGGTCCGGCAGGTTCAGGTCGAGGGTGATGAGGTCGGGGCGGTGCTCCTTCAGGGCGGCCAGGCCCTCGAGCCCCGTGGACGCTTCGATGACCGTGAATCCGTTCATGCGCAGGGTCGTGGCCAGCAATTCCCGGATATCCGGATCATCCTCGACGATGAGCGCGGAGCGCTGCGACGTGGGGATGGACATGGGACAAGACTTCCACACAATGCCGCTCCCCGGGCGGCGGAGTTGATCCTCCCATGAGTAAAACATGAGGAGAAGTTGAGGGGTGCCCGTAAACTGCCCGGATGCAGCCGACACTCCGTACGGTTCGGGTGGGCGGCTTCACCCTCCACCTCCGCACCACCCCGGGTCCAGGGTCCGCCGTCTCCCCGCGCAGCCCCTATGTCCTCGTGCACGGACTCGGCATGACCCACCGCTACCTCGACCGGCTGCGGGCCGGACTGGCGGCCGACGCCGTGGTGCACACCGTGGACCTTCCCGGTTACGGCCCGGGTCCGCGGCCCCGGATCCAGCTCACCGTCGAGGACCATGCCGCGCTGATGGTCGAAGCGCTCGGGGTGCTCGGGACCGGGCCCTGCACCCTGGTGGGGCACTCGATGGGGGTGCAGTTCGTCACGGAGGCCGCCCTGCAGTCACCGGCCCTGGCCGAGCGCCTCGTCCTGATCGGGCCGGTGGTGGACCGGCTGCGCCGCACCGTCCCCCAGCAGGCCGTCTCCCTCGCCCATGACATGCTCCGCGAGAGCGCGTCCGCCAATCGGATCGTCCTCGGCGACTACCTGCAGACCGGGACGCGCTGGTACCTCCGCCAGCTCCGGCCGATGATGGACTACCCCCTGGAGCGCGCCGTCGAGCGCCTCCGGTGTCCGGTCCTGGTGGTGCGGGGCAGCAGGGACCTCGTGGCGCGGGACCGGTGGTGCAGGGAGCTCGTGACGCGCGCACGGGACGGCGTCCTGGTCGAGATCGCCGGTCAGCCGCACGTGGTGCAGCACTCCGCTGCGGCCCGGGTGGCGGCCGAGATCGTGGCGTTCAGCAGGCGCACCGCCCTCCCTTCCTAGGCTTTCTTGCCGGAAGCTTCGGACGGGGCGACGGGAAAACTTGAAGATCGAAGCGCATAGTGGAGCTACTGCAGTCGATCCCGTCCCCCACCACCGGTCGGCTGCGACGACACCACGCCTGGTCGGCGCCGATCAGCACCGGCAGGGCGTCCCCAGATCTTCGGGAGGAGATTGCATGTCTGAACTGGAAGAGTGGTCGACCAGCCGCCTGCTCACCACCGCCGCCCGTCTCGTGGACCACGCGTGGAACGAGAGGCTGCTCGACATCGGGATCACCCATGCCGGCTACACCACCCTCGGCGTCCTGTCCCGCATGGGCACCATGACGGGTGCCAAGCTCGCGCTCGCCGTCCATGTCCAGGCGCAGACGATCGGCAAGACGATCGAGAAGCTCGAGCGGCAGGGGTTCATCTCCCGCATCCGTGACAGCGTCGACCGCAGGAGCCAGCGCATCACGATCACCCAGGCCGGCGTCGAGGCGCTCGCGAAGGCCGAGGACATCGAGCGCACGCTGATGATCGGTGAGGGGCTGGAGTCGTTCGAACTCCGCAGGCTCCTGCGCGGCATCATCGGCGAACTCGCCCCGCAGCGGCAGAAGCCGGCCGCGGCCGCGGTCTGACCCCGACCGACGTCGGACCTGCCACCTCCCAGAGCGACCGCCCGACCGGGCGGTCGCTCGTCGCGTGTCGGGACGGATCGCCGCTCCGACCCCGGCACAACCGATCGGGAGGGACCACCCTGACCGGGCAGATCATGACGTCGTGCTCACCTGGCGGGACTGCCTGGCGCCGACGAACCCGTCAGGGCCCTTCGGCCCTGACCATCACGCCTGCTCACCCGAGCCGCGCCATCCCTGACCCCGAGAGCCGGGCGAAGTCGTTGAAGCTGTACAGGTGCACCCCCTCGTAGCCTGCGCCGTCGAGCGCGGCCACCAGCGGCGCCGGATCGTAGGACGCTGAGGACAGCAACTGCCGGACCACGGACCCGGTGTCCGCTCCACCGGCGGAACGCCTGAGGAAGCCGATCGACTGTCCGACGCCGATCGTGCCGGCCAGCCGGATCAGGCGGCTGATGCGGACCGGCCCGGGGATACCGGCCCAGACCGGCAGGGTGATCCCGTCACCCCGCAGGCGCGCCACGTAGGCGCGCAGGGTGTCCGGGGAGAAACAGAGCTGGGTGACGCACCAGGACGCCAGGACCTGCTTCGCGAGCAGCGTCCTCGTGAGTTCCTGGTCCGTGGTGGCCGGGTGCCCCTCGGGGTAGACCGCGATGCCCAGGCGCAGCGTGCCGCCGGAGAGTTCCGCGATGTCCTCCATGAGCGCACCGCTCCAGGCATAGGGTCCCGCGGCGTCGGCAGCGTCCCCGCCGACCACGAAGACGTCCCTGATGCCCGCATCCATGCACCGCGTGACATGCCCGGCGAGTTCGGGCCGACTCGCCACGGAGCGTGCGGCCAGGTGCGGGATGGCGGTGTACCCCGCCTCCGCGAGCCGCGCGGCGGTGTCCACGGCCTCGCCCGGGCCGTGGTGCGGCAGACAGGTCACGGTGACGACGGCGGGTGCGGGCAGGTGCACCCGGAGCCGCTCCTCGAGGCCGTCGCCGGGGATGACCTCGACGCGGACCGGGAGGTCAGGCGCGAGCACTCAGCACTCCACGACGTTCAGGGCCAGGCCGCCGCGCGCTGTCTCCTTGTACTTGTCCATCATGTCCGCGCCGGTGTCGCGCATGGTCTTGATGGCGACGTCGAGCGAGACGTGGTGCTGGCCGTCCCCGCGCACGGCCATCCGTGCGGCCGTGATGGCCTTCATCGCCCCGACGGCGTTCCGTTCGATGCACGGGATCTGCACGAGCCCGCCCACGGGGTCGCAGGTCAACCCGAGGTTGTGCTCGATCCCGATCTCGGCGGCGTTCTCCACCTGTTCCGGGGTGCCGCCGAGCACCTCGGCCAGCGCTCCGGCGGCCATGGCGCATGCCGAACCGACCTCGCCCTGGCAGCCCACCTCCGCGCCGGAGATCGACGCGTTCTTCTTGAACAGGGTGCCGATGGCGGTCGCCGCGAGCAGGAAGCGGACCACGCCGTCCTCGTCGGCCCCCGGGACGAAGTCCACGTAGTACTTCAGGACCGCCGGGATGATGCCGGCGGCCCCGTTGGTCGGCGCGGTGACCACGCGCCCGCCCGCTGCGTTCTCCTCGTTGACGGCCAGCGCGAAGAGCGTGACCCATTCCATGGTGCCGAGGCGGTCGGTCGGATCGTCGGCCTTCTCGAGCAGCTGCCGCTGCCGCTCCGCCCGGCGTCGGACGCTCAGGCCGCCGGGCAGGATGCCGCCCGTCGTCGTGCCCCGGCGGATGGTGTCCTGCATGACCGCCCAGATGGCGAGCAGTCCCTGCCGGACCTCGGCCTCCGAGCGCCAGGACAGTTCATTGGCGAGGACGACGTCGGAGAAGGACCAGCCGGTGCGCCGGCAGAGGTCCACGAGCTGGTCGGCGGTGTCGAACGGGTGGGACACCGGGACGGGCTGCAGGACCGCCGTCTCGGCGCCGATCTCGTCCTCGTCCAGGACGAACCCGCCCCCCACCGAGAAATATTCTCTTGTGAGGATGAGTCCGCCGTCGGCTGTGTATGCCGAGAAGCGCATGCCATTGGTGTGATAGTCGAGGCGCTGGCCGCGGTGCAGCAGCACGTCCGTCTCCGGGTCGAAAGCGATCCGGCGCTCCCCCCCGAGGTTGAGCGACCGGCACTCGCCGATGTACGCCACACGGGCATCGGCCGAGGTGGGGTCCACGAGGTGCGGCTGGTCCCCCTCCAGGCCCAGCAGCACGGCCTTCACCGTGCCGTGGCCGTGGCCGGTGACGCCGAGGGAGCCGAAGAGGTCCACCTGGACGCGCTGCACATCGGCCCGCACACCCTTCGCGGCCAGCAGGTCGGTGAAGAGGTAGGCGGCGGTCATCGGTCCGCCGGTGTGCGAGCTGGAGGGGCCGATGCCGATCTTGAAGAGGTCGAAGGCGCTGATGGTCACGGCGTGGTACCGGCGGGCTTCTCGCGCCGGTAGAAGGGCGTGGGGATCACGGTGAAGGGTTCCGGGCGGCCACGGAGGTCCACCTGCACCTCGGTGCCGATCGCGGCGAATGCGGCGTCCACGTAGGCGAGGGCGATCGGGTAGCCGAGGGTGGGGCTGGGCAGCCCCGACGTGACGGTGCCGACGGCGGTCCCGTCCACGACGACGTCGTACCCGGCACGGGCGGACCGGCGTCCGACGGCGCGCAGACCCACGAGGCGCCGCGCGGGCTCGACGGCCTTGAAGGGTTCGAGCACGGCGCGGCCCACGAAGTCGTCGGCCTTCTTGGTGCTGACCACGGGGCCGAGGCCGGCCTCGAAGGGGTTGGTGTCGAGGCCGAGTTCATTCCCGTACAGCGGCATGCCCGCCTCCAGCCGGAGCGAGTCGCGGGCGGCCAGGCCGCAGGGCAGGAGCCCGTGGGCACTCCCGGCCTGCAGGGCTGCGTCCCACAGGCGCACCGCGAAGCTGTTGCCGATGAAGATCTCGAAGCCGTCCTCGCCGGTGTAGCCCGTGCGGGCCAGCAGGACCGGGAGGCCCGCCAGCTCGAGCTCCACGGCCGCGTAGTACTTCAGGTCGCGGATGGTCCCCGCGTCCTCGGGGCGGGCCAGGTCGAGGAGGACCGCTTCGGCGGTGGGGCCCTGCACGGCGATGAGGGCCGTGGTGTCGGACTGGTCCTCGACGGCGACGTCGAAGCCCGCGGCGCGCCGGCGGAGCTGTTCGGCGACGACGCCCGCGTTGGAGGCGTTGGGCACCACGAGGAAGGAGTCCTCGGCGAGCCGGTACGTGATGAGGTCGTCGATCACCCCGCCCTCGGCGTTGCAGATCAGGGAGTACTTGGCCTTGCCGACGGCGATCACCGCGAGGTTGCTGACCAGGGCGTGGTTGAGGAACGCGGCGGCCTGGGGGCCGCTGACGAGCACCTCACCCATGTGGGACAGGTCGAAGAGGCCGGCGGCCCGGCGGACCGTGTGGTGCTCCTCGAGTTCGCTCCGGTACTTCAGCGGCATCTGCCACCCGCCGAAGTCGGTGAAGGACGCCCCGTGCGCCTCGTGCTGGGTGTACAGGGCCGTGTGCTTGCTCTGCTCGCTCATGGTTGGCGGTGGTCCTAGTCTTCGAAGGCTTCGATGGGCGGGCAGGAGCACACGAGGTTGCGGTCGCCGTGGGCGCCGTCGATCCTGCGCACCGGCGGGAAGTACTTGTCGTGGTGCAGGGAGCGCAGCGGGTAAGCGGCGAGTTCGCGCGGGTAGGCCTGCGTCCACTCGTCGCTGACCAGGACGCGCGCGGTGTGGGGTGCCTGCCGGAGCGGGCTCTCCTCGATGCTGAAGTCGCCGGCCGCCACGCGGTCGATCTCGCCCCTGATCGCGATCATGGCCTCGACGAAGCGGTCCAGTTCGGCGAGGTCCTCGGACTCCGTCGGTTCCACCATCAGCGTCCCGGCCACGGGGAAGGACAGCGTGGGGGCGTGGAACCCGTAGTCGATGAGCCGCTTGGCCACGTCCTCGGCGGTGACGCCGGTGGCGGCCGTGAGCGGGCGGAGGTCCAGGATGCACTCATGGGCCACGAGGCCCTGCACCCCGGTGTAGAGCACGGGGAAGTGCTCGGTCAGGCGTGCCGCGACGTAGTTGGCGGCGAGGAGGGCGTGCGCGGTGGCGCTGGTGAGTCCCTCGGAGCCCATGAGTGCGATGTACGCCCAGGAGATCGGCAGGACGCCGGCGGAGCCGTACATCGATCCGGAGACCGGCGTGCCGCCCTCGGCGCCCGGCCCGCCGTCGTCGGCGATGTCGCGGTTCGCGTCGCCGGGCAGGAACGGCGCGAGGTGCGCGGCGACCGCCACGGGGCCGACGCCGGGCCCGCCGCCGCCGTGCGGGATGCAGAACGTCTTGTGCAGGTTCAGGTGGGAGACGTCGCCGCCGAACTCACCGGGCTGCGCGAGCCCGACGAGCGCGTTGAGGTTGGCGCCGTCGATGTAGACCTGGCCGCCGGCCTCGTGCACCTTCTCGCAGACCCAGCGCACGTCCTCCTCGAACACCCCGTGGGTGGAGGGGTAAGTGATCATGATGGCGGAGAGGTTCCCGGCGTGCTGCTCGATCTTCGCGAGGAGGTCGTCGTGGTCGATGTTGCCGTTCGAGGCCGTGCCGACCACCACCACCTTCATGCCCGCCAGCACGGCGGACGCGGCATTGGTGCCGTGGGCCGAGGACGGGATGAGGCAGATGGTGCGGTTCTCGTCGCCGCGCGAGCGGTGGTAGCCGCGGATGGCGAGGAGGCCCGCGAGCTCACCCTGCGAGCCGGCGTTGGGCTGGAGGGACACGCGGTCGTACCCGGTGATCTCGGCGAGCCGCTCCTCGAGGTCCGTGATCAGCTCACGCCACCCCTCGGTCTGGCTCTCCGGGGCGAACGGGTGGATGGACGCGAATTCGGGCCAGGAGATGGACTCCATCTCGACCGTCGCGTTGAGCTTCATGGTGCACGAGCCCAGCGGGATCATGGTGCGGTCCAGGGCCAGGTCCTTGTCCGAGAGCCGGCGCAGGTAGCGCAGCATCGCGGTCTCCGAGCGGTGCAGGGAGAACACCGGGTGCGTCAGGAACGCGGACGTGCGCTGCAGGTCCGCGGGGATGCGGTCCCCCGGGACCTCGGTCGGCGTCCCGCCGAAGACGGCGGCGACGGCGGCGACGTGCTCCGGCGTCGTCGTCTCGTCGCACGCGATGCCGAGGTGGTCGGCGTCGATGCGGCGGAGGTTGTAGCCGGCGGCCTCGGCCCGGTCCGCGAACTCGGCGGCCCTGCCGGGAACCCGGACCAGGAGGGTGTCGAAGAACGCGTCGTGCACCACGGTCGCCTCGGACCCCTGGAGGGCGGCCGCGAGGGCGACGGCGCGGCGGTGGGCTGTGCGCGCGATGGCCCTGAGCCCCTCGGGGCCGTGGTAGACGGCGTACATCGAGGCGACGATCGCCAGCAGCGCCTGCGCGGTGCAGATGTTGCTCGTGGCCTTCTCCCGGCGGATGTGCTGCTCGCGGGTCTGCAGCGCCAGGCGGTAGGCTGGGGCGCCGTCGGCATCCCTCGAGACACCCACCAGGCGGCCGGGCAGCATGCGCTCGAGGCCCTTGCGGACCGCCAGGTACGCGGCGTGCGGACCGCCGAAGAAGAGGGGGACGCCGAAGCGCTGCGCGGAGCCGACGGCGATGTCGGCGCCCTGCTCGCCCGGCGCGGTGATGAGCGTCAGGGACAGGAGGTCGGCGGCGACCGTGACGAGGGCACCGCGCTCCTTGGCCGCCCCGATGACGGCCGCGTAGTTGCGCAGGGCCCCGGAGGCGCCGGGCTGCTGGAGGACGACGCCGTTGATGTCGCCGTCGGGCAGGCCGGCCGAGAGGTCCACGACCTCGACGTCGAACCCGAGCGCCTCCGCGCGGCCACGGACCACGGCGACGGTCTGCGGGAGGGCGTCGGCGTCGATCACCGTGCGGCCCTTGTTCTTCCCGGAGCGGCGCATGAGCAGGACGGCCTCCGCGACGGCGGACGCCTCGTCCAGCAGCGAGGCGTTGGCGATGTCGAGGGCCGTGAGGTCCTGCACCATGGTCTGGAAATTGAGGAGGGCCTCGAGGCGGCCCTGGGAGATCTCGGGCTGGTAGGGCGTGTAGGCCGTGTACCAGGCGGGCGACTCGAGGACATTGCGGCGGATGACCGGCGGCGTGACGGTGTCGTAGTAGCCCTGACCGATCATCTGCACGGCGGTCCTGTTCCGACCCGCCATCCGGCGGAGCTCAGCCAGGACCTCGGTCTCGCTCAAGGCCGCCGGGAGGTTCAGCGCCCGGTCGAGGCGGATACTCGCAGGCACGGCCAGGTCCACGAGCTTGTCCAGGGTCGGGTAGCCGAGGACCTCGAGCATGTGCCCGGCGTCCGAGGAGCGCGGACCGATATGGCGGTCGGCGAAGGTCGACGCGATGTCGGGGGAGGCAGTCATGGGAACTCCGTACGTCAGATGAGGTGCGCGGGCGTGCGCGAGCCTGGTCGGGTTCCTCCCCGCTCTGTAGGGGACCTGAGAGTTTCCGCAGGGCTCCGTGCCTGCTTGCACCGTCGGTGAGCGCCGGACGCCGTCCGGGGCTGCTTTCCAGAGTTGCCTAGCCGCAGCGGTACTTTCGCCTGAGAGATTCCTGGGGAGGATTTGCTCCTACGGCGCCTGCCGGTGTGTGGGTCAACGGCAGAACTCTCCCGCTGCAGATCGATGGCGTATTCAGTTGGGTCGTGCGGCATGTGAGCCGTCCCACAGCGTACCGCGCGCCCCGGAGCCGAGGCAAAGGGTGCGGCACGCCGGGCGGAACCATACCCCGCCGCCCCGGTCCGGCGGAAGGGTCGTGCGCGCGGCGCCGTCGGAGGCCTCCCGCAGGCGCCGACACGAGGCTAGCGTTGCCACAACAGCCCCACCCGTACCAGGAGTATCAATGACGATTCCCCGCCTCCGTCCCGCCGTCGCGGCCCTGGCCCTGCTGGCCGCCGTCCTGGTGCCCGCGCCGCCGGCCGTCGCAGCGCCCGCCTCGTACGTGGCCCTCGGCGATTCGTACTCCTCGGGGACCGGGACGCGCACGTACCTGGCGGACGGGACGAGCTGCCAGCGTTCCGTCCACGCGTATCCCGTCCTCATCGCGAGCGCCAGGGGGTACGCCCTGGACTTCCGCGCGTGCTCCGGCGCCACCATCCCCGACGTGGCGGCCGGCCAGCTGGGTGCGCTGACGCCGGCGACGTCGTACGTGTCCGTGAGCGTCGGCGGCAACGACGCCGCGTTCGCCGCCGTCCTGACGGAGTGCGCGAAGCCGGCGTGGATGAGCAACTGCACCGCGGCCATCGACCGGGCCCAGGCCATCATCACCGGGCAGCTCCCCGGCCGCCTCGGCTCGCTGTACGGGCAGATCCGCGCCCGGGCGCCCCAGGCGTCCGTCACCGTGGCCGGCTACCCGCGGGTCTTCAACGGCGAGGACTGCAACGCGGCCACCTGGTTCTCCCCCACGGAGGAGGCACGCCTCAACGCGACGGCGGACCTGCTCAACCGGACGACGGCGGCGGCCGCCGCCGCGGCCGGCTTCACCTTCCGGGACCCGTCCGCGGCGTTCACGGGGCACGCGGTGTGCGACGACGTCGAATGGCTGAACGGCGTGGCGAGCCCCATCTCCGACTCGTACCATCCCAACCGCGCGGGCCACGCCCTCGGCTACGTCCCGGTCATGGGCCCGGCACTGACGGGCGCCCCCGTGGCGGTGACCACGGCCACGGTGCAGGCCGCCGAGCTGTCCGGCCCCGCGCTCGCCAGGGACCAGCGCGCGCATGCAGCACAGGATGCACGGATCACCCCCAAGCAGTTCGCCCTCCCCGACCTGAAGTCCCCGGCCGCGCGGGCTGCTGCGGCACGTGCCGGCGTCGACCTCGCGGATCCGGCGAGCATCGCCCGGGCGGACCGCGCCGCGGAGGCCCTGCAGGACGGCCGGAGGTAGCCTGGGCCCTCGCAACTAGATACATATGCATGGAATAACGCCGGAGGGGGCCCCGTTCTACCAGCAGGCCCAGGGCGGGCCGAACGTTGAGCACGGGAGCATCACCATGGCACGCGAACTGGAACTCGGACTCGACACCTTCGGGGACGTCACGCGCGGTGAGGACGGCAAGCCCGTCCCCTACCCGCAGGTCATCCGCAACGTGATCGCCGAGGCGGTCCTCGCCGACCAGGTGGGGGTCGACTTCATCGGTCTCGGCGAGCACCACCGCGACGACTTCGCCATCTCCGCCCCGGAGACCGTCCTCGCGGCGATCGCCGGACAGACGGAGCGCATCCGGCTCGGTTCGGCGGTGACGGTGCTCAGCTCCGATGACCCCGTCCGTGTCTACCAGCGCTTCGCCACCCTCGACGCCGCCTCCGACGGCCGCGCCGAGGTCATCCTCGGGCGGGGCTCCTTCACCGAGTCCTTCCCGCTGTTCGGCTACGAACTCTCCGACTACGAGCGGCTGTTCGAGGAGAAGCTCGACCTCTTCTCCGAGCTCATCAAGGAAGGGCCCGTCACCTGGTCCGGCTCCACCCGCCCGGGCCTGAAGGACCACGAGGTGTACCCGAAGACCGAGGGCGGGCGCCTGAAGACCTGGATCGGTGTCGGCGGCAGTCCCGAATCCGTGGTGCGGGCAGCCCGCTACGGCATGCCGATGATGCTCGCGATCATCGGTGGCGACCCCGCGCGCTTCGTCCCCTACGTCGACCTGTACCACCGTGCCCTGAACCAGCTCGGCCGGCCCACGCTGCCCATCGGCGTCCACTCGCCCGGCTACATCGCCGACTCCGACGAGCAGGCCCGCGAGGAACTGTGGCCGGACAACCGGATCATGCGCGACCGCATCGGCCGGGAACGCGGCTGGGGTCCGACGACGCGCGAGGAGTTCGAGCACGAGGCGGACTCCGGTTCCCTGTACGTCGGGTCGCCGGAGACCGTCGCACGGAAGATCGCCGCGACCGCGCAGACCCTCGGGATCGACCGCTTCGACATGAAGTACAGCGCCGGGCCGCTGCCCCACGCGAAGCTCATGCACAGCATCGAGCTCTACGGCACCAAGGTGATCCCGATGGTCCGGGAGATGCTCGCGTAGGCAGGCCGGCAGGCAGGCAGGCAGGGCCGGGAGCGGCGTCGTGGGCGTGCGGTATCGCCCGACCTTCGCTTTTTCTTCGGTCTTCTTTCGCACTTCGGGCACGGCGTGTTTGAGCGGCGACGGTCACAGTGGAGGGCAGGAGCACAGTTCTCCGCGATCGTCCCACCGGCTCCGGTCCGTCCACCGGAGCCGGCGGGCAGCCTCGATCGGAGAGTGTTCCCGCCCAGCAACCGACAGGACCGACGTGTCACAGCTTCCCGCGCTCGACTCGCGGACCCTCGAGAACCTCGGGGAGGAACTCTCCAACCCGGCCGGTGCCCTGGAGTTCGCGCAGATGTTCGGGCAGATGCTCCCGCAGCGGATCAGCGCCGTGGAGGCGGCCTTCGCCGCTCGGGCCGCGGACGACACCGTCGTGGCCCTGCTCAGCCTGCACGCCAGCGCCTCCATGGTGGGGGCGTGCCGGCTCGCGGAGGAATCGTCCACGGCCCTGGAGCTCATGGGCAGGCCCACCGAGCAGGGGCCCGCGATCGCGCGGCTGCGAGGCCTCGCGATGGACTTTCAGTCGGCGCTGGGCGGCATCATCCGGTAGCCGACGCCGCGCACCGTCCGGATGAACCGGGGGGCCTTCGTGTCCTCGCCCAGCTTCTTCCGCAGGTTCCGGATGTGCACTTCGACGAGGTGCTGGTCGTTGACCCACCCGTCACCCCAGATCCGCGAGAGCAGGGTCTCCCGCTGCCAGACCCGGCGGGGTCCGGAGACGAGCGTGGCCAGCAGGTCGAACTCGATCCGCGTGAGCGGGAGCTCGACGCCGTCGAGCATGGCGATCCGGCCCTCGGTGTCGATGCTGAGGGCGCCATGGGTCAGCATGCCCGCCACCGGCTCCGGCTCGACCGCCGGTGCCGCCGGGGGCTGCGGCTCGGGGGTGCCCGTGCCCAGCAGGGGCTGGGAGACGTTCCGCACGGTGCTCCGCGGGCGGCGGAACATCGCATTCACCCGTGCGCCGACCTCGCGGGGGCTGAACGGTTTCACCACGAAGTCGTCGGCTCCGATCTCGAGCCCGATGAGGCGGTCGATCTCGTCCTGCCGCGCCGTGATCATGATGACGTAGGCGTCCGTCAGCGGTCGGATCTGCCGGCACACCTCCACGCCGTCGATGTCCGGGAGGTTCAGGTCCAGCGTCACGAGGTCGGGTTTCCGGTCGCGGACGAGCGCGACGCCCTGGCGCCCGTTCTCGGCCTCGATCGTGATGAAGCCGTTCATGCCGAGCGTCATGACCAGCAACTGCCGCACATCGGCGTCGTCTTCGATGATGAGCGCGACACGCGCGTCGGGGTCAGGAGTCATGGCTATCACCCTGCCAGATGTCGGTGCCGGCACCGAGTGCATCGGAACCGTGCTGCGCACTTTCTGTCCGATCCCTCGGCCGAGGCGCGATGATCGCTCCCATCAGCGGCCTGCTGCCACGGCGCGGGCCGCCAGCCACGGCCCGACGCCGGACGCGGGGAGCGGCATGGCGAGGTGGAAGCCCTGCCCGAAATCGCAGCCTCGGCTCAGCAGTTCCTCCCGGGTCTCCTCACCGTTGACGCCCTCGGCGACCACGCGGAGGCCCAGGCTGTGCGCCATGTCGATGATGGACCCGACGAGCGCGCCCGCACGCGGGTCGCCGCCCATCGCCGTGACGAAGGAGCGGTCGAGTTTCAGTTCGTCCACGGGGAGGTCCCGCAGGTAGGCCAGGGAGCTGTACCCGGTGCCGAAGTCGTCGATCGAGATCTGCAGGCCCGCGGCCCGCAGCTCCGCGAGGATCCCGGCGGTCCCGGCGGGCGTGGACATCAGGACGTCCTCGGTGATCTCGAGCATGAGGCAGGACGCCGGCAGCCCGTGCAGGTCGAGCAGGGTCAGGATCTCCTGCGTGAGGCACGGCAGGATGCAGGAGCCGGACATGTTCACGGCGACCACGATGTCCAGGCCGTCCGCGCGCCAGCCGGCGACGCGCCGCACGGCCCGTCGGAGGACGAGCGAGGACAGCTGCGGCATCAGGCCGGCGTCCTCGACGAGCGACAGGAAGGCGCTCGGCGGCAGCTGGCCGCGGGTGGGGTGGTTCCAGCGGACGAGGGCCTCCACTCCGGTCACCCCGTGGTCGGCCAGGCGGACCTTCGGCTGGTAGTGCAGCTCGAACTGCTCCTCGGTGAGCGCCGTGCGGATCTCCTGGACGGTCCGCAGCCGCAGTTCGCCGTCGTCGTCGTCCGTCGAGTCGTACACGTGGCAGCCGCTGCGCTGCGCCTTCGCGCGGAACATGGCGATGTCGGCCTTCCGCATGAGCCGGGTGATGTCCGTGCCGTGCCGGGGCGTCAGGGCGATCCCGATGCTGGCGCTCACCTGCAGGGCCGCGCTGCCGACCTCCACGGGGCTGGCCAGTTCGGCTCCCAGCCGCTTCGCCGCGGCGACGGCCTCGGTCTCCGTGACGCCGCCGAGGAAGACGGCGAACTCGTCGCCGCCGAGGCGCGCGAGCAGGTCACCGGGGCGCAGTTGCCGCCGGAAGCGCCGGCCCACCTGCACGAGGAGTGCATCCCCCACGTCGTGCCCGAGGGCGTCGTTCACGTGCTTGAAGCGGTCGAGGTCGACGAGGAACAGGGCGCCACGGCCACCGGTGAGCCGGTCGGGGACATCGGTCAGCAGCGCGCGGCGATTCGGCAGTCCCGTGAGCTCGTCGGTCCGGGCGAGGACCACGAGCATCCGGTTCCGGAACGCGAGGGGCACGGACGCCATGCCGAGCGAGGCGGCCGCCAGGACCACCGCGAGCAGCGGGATGTCCAGCCGGGAGCCGACCACGAGCACGGCGAGGGCCGACGCCGTGGACACCAGGGGTGCCGCGAGCTCCGGGACACCTCGACTCCTGCGGGCCCGACCTGATCCCGCCGCGCCGTCGACCCAGGCTGCGACGGCCACCACCCCGATCACCCAGCCAGCGTCGATGATCGAGCCCGCGCTGTACTCCTCGAGACCCAGCGCATAGGCGACGTCGGCGGCGGAGAACATGATCAGCCCGGCGATCAGCACCGGCCAGCGCGGACCGATGTCGAGGCCCTTCGACGCCAGGACCCCGGCGACGGCGGTGACCAGCAGCAGGTCGAGGAGCGGGTAGGCGACGGTGACGGCCACCTCGAAGGCCGTCCCGCCGACCGGGCCGGTCTTCAGGATCGGGGCCAGCAGCAGCACCATGAGCGAGGCCGCCGCGAGCGCCCCGACGAGGCTGTCCAGCAGGATCGGCCACATCAGGCCACGAAGCTTCCGCACGAGCACGACCGCGAGCGCGCCGAGCAAGAGCGGGTAGAACGCGAGGTACGGAACGTCCGCGAGGGAGGTGAAACCGAGCGAATCGACTCCGTCGAGCGAGGCGACGTAGTAGGCGTCCCCGGCGGTGTAGGCAGTGACGGCTCCGGCACCGAGCAGGACCTGCGGCTCGGAGAACCGGGTCCGCACCGCGGCAGTGATGCACAGGGCCACGGCGGCGAGCTCGGTGAGGATGCACAGCCAGCCGTCGGTGAACGGCTCGAACGTCGTCGGATCCCCGAGCAGGAGGCCCACGGTATAGACGACGAGCAGGCCCACCATCAGGGCGGTCAGGACCCGCGTAGGGCCCCACTGCTCACCGCGGCGCCGGTCGGCGGCGAGCAGCATGTCGCGCCGCATGGAGTCCCCATCCTCTACACTGCCACGACGGTCATGGCAACGGCCAGCATAGGCAGGCCACCCCGACCCGCGGGCCGATTGGGCGCGTCCTGTGGAAATCCTTGGTTGACCCTGTTGTCCACGGACCGTCTGTACCCTCGACCTATGTTGCGAATCATCGGTCAACTCCTGATGGTGCCCGAGGTCGCGCGCCTGGCCCGGCGCACTCCCCGGGACCCGGCGACGGCGTGGGAGGGCTACTGGAGCGGCGTCCGCACGACCGGCACACAGGGCGAGGTGCTCTGGGACGCGGACATCGGGCCGGAGGCGGAGCAGTACACGCGCGTCATGGAGGCCTCCATGGACTTCACGCTCCCGGTCCTCGACGTCGGGTGCGGGAACGGACGGTGGACACGCTGGCTCGCGGCCGGGTTCCCCACCGCCGTCGGCGTGGACATCGCGGAGAGTGCCGTGCAGCGGGCCCGACAGGAGACCGGCGGTATCGGCGCCATCTCCTTCCGCACGCTCGACCTGACCGACCCCGGCACCGGTCATATGCTGCATGAGGAATACGGCGACATGAACGTGTTCGTCCGCGGCGTCTTCCATGTCCTGCGGGGTCGGCAGCGTGAGCAGTTGGGGCAGAACCTGCACTCCGTGGTGGGCCGGCATGGGCGCCTCCTGCTCACGGAGACGAACTACCGCGGCAACCCGCTCTCCTACATGCAGAGCCTCGGCGCGACACGGGGCAGCATTCCGCTCCCGCTGCGCAAGGCCATCGGCGGCATCCCCGTACCCGGCCATTTCGGCCCGGGGGAACGCCGGGCGGCGTTCCCCGAGGAAGCCTGGAAGGTGCTGGCCGACGGGCCGGTCACCATCGAGGCCGTGCCGATGGGCGGCGAAGGGACCACCGGCATCCCCGGATATTTCGCTACGATGGGAGCTCGCTGATCCTCGGTCTCACGGGGTGAACCCAGGGCCGGCCGGCCCGGAAGGTATCAGCGGTCTGCTCAGGAGGCCCGCATGCCCGCACGACGAATCGACGGCGACAAAGCAAGCCTGGAACTCCTGCCGAACGGCATCCTCCACCTGGCGTGGGACAGGGACTGCACCATCACCGCCACGGATGCCGAGGCGGCCATGCAGGCGGTCGACTCCCTCGCCGAGGCGCAAGGCCACCCCATGCTGGTGGACATGGAGACCACGAGAACGGTGACGCGCGACGCGCGGGCGGTCTTCGCCATCCCCTGCGCCGCATCGCGGATCGCGCTCCTGGGCTCCTCCCCCGTCGACAGGATGATCGCCAACTTCTTCCTCGGGGTGAACTCCCCGCCGTGCCCCACGCGGTTCTTCACCTCCCGCCATCTCGCGGTGGCGTGGCTGCAGAGCGACGCCGGCGAACACGAGCACCCGGCCAGCGCCTGACCCGGCCGGTCGCGACGACGCCCCCTAGGGTCGCAGCATCAGCGCGGTGATGGGCTTCGCGGCGGCGATATCCCGCTCGACATTATGTTTGTCCATGGTTTTTAGAAGGGTAGAAGGCGGGCTTGGGGCCGGAGGTCCTGCTGTGTGGGGGGATAGATCTGATGTGTGAGCCAGTCGATGAGTAAGCGGCTGGAGACAGCATGCATACCTTGGGGCGCGTGTTGCAGTGCATGCCATGCTTCGATTTCGGTGTCGGCCTCGATCTCCGGGGCGGTCTCGATTTCCCAAGCGGCTTCAGAGCCAGCATCGCGACTGGCTTCGGGGTCGATGGCGGGGCGGCGGATGAAGCGTGTCAGCGGGCATTGTTCGACATCAAGCGGATGCGGGGCGGCGAGGCGGGCGAACTGCCAGTGATACGCCAAGGCGCCCAAGGACGTTTGGATGGGCGACCGATGCAGGTGCGGGGTAAATGAATCGACCCACGGCCCGCAGTTTTCCGCGGTCAGGGGTTTGGCGAAGTAATAGGGCCCTTCGCATTTAGGCGTGGTTGGTTCGTTTCGCGCGGTAGGGGCGGTGGCCGCCGGCAGCGAGTAGGCAGCGGAGTCTGTAGTTGGTGAAGT